>DHQX01000037.1 GCA_002411105.1 Christensenella sp. UBA5327
TAAATAACGCCGATAATCAGCACGCCAATAGCCGTGCCCGGGATTGTGGAGATGCCTCCTGAAAAACTTGTCCCGCCGATTACACAGGCAGCAATGGCGTCAGTCTCATACCCCAAACCAATATTCGGCTGTCCGGCGGATATCCGGCTTGCCATGATGACCCCAGCAACTCCAGCGCAAAATCCCATGATCACAAAAGACAATGTCCGTGTCCAGAATACATTCACCCCTGAAGCAGAAGCCGCCGGCATATTGCCTCCTACCGCATATATATAGCGCCCAAACCGGGTTTTATGAAGCAGGACATAGGCAATAACCGCAAGAAACGTAAAAATAATAACCGGGTATGGAATGGCGTCCAAAAAACGACCTCCGCCGATCACCCTGAAAGGCTTGCTTGCCAACGTCAGCGAATACCCTCCTGTGATGATATAGGCAAAACCGCGGATCACCAACTGCGTTGATAGTGTCACCACAAAGGGAAACATGTTGAAACGCGCCACTAGAAGGCCGTTGACCAAACCGAAAAAAGTGCAGGCTGCAATCGCCAGAATACTCGCGAAAGCAACATTGTCAGGGTTTTCGGTGAGCACAACTCCGACAATGGATCCTGCAAGGGCAAGCATTGATCCAATTGACAAATCGATGCCTCCCGCTGTAATGACAAAAACCATGCCCAAAGCGAGAATCCCGTTGATGGCAACTTGTAGAAGGACGCTGAGGGTGTTGGACCAGGTTCGAAAAACGGGCGAAGCAATCAACATCATAACAATCATCAGAAGAAGCACAAAACCAACCCCATACTTCCGCATGAAGGCCGAATTATCTCTCTTCAACAAGCGGCTGGGCAATCCGGGCATAGGTTCTCCCTCCTGTCAAGCTGTTTTGACTTCGCCAAAAGCATAGTTAAGAATTGTTTCCTGCGTTTCTTTGCCTGAGAGAATGTCGTTCCGTGTGAGCTCGTGGTTGATTCTGCCTTCATGATATACAAGGATCCGGTCAGACATGCCCATCACTTCAGGCAGCTCTGAGGAAATAAGCAATATCGCCATTCCCTTTTCTGCAAATTCACACATAAGGCGGTGTATTTCCGCCTTCGCCCCCACATCAACTCCCCGTGTGGGTTCATCCAGAATCAGCAACCTTGGCTCTGTCAGAATCCATTTGCACAAAACCACCTTCTGCTGGTTTCCCCCTGAAAGAGAAAAAGCATCTGCCTCCAGATTGGATGCCTTGACCGTGAGGTTTTTTGAAACCTCTTCAACCACACGTTGCTCCCGTTTCCTGTTGATCAGAACCCCCGGTTCCCGCTCAGGAAGACTGGCAAGCGAAATATTTTCAAAGATGGGTCTGTTGAGCATTAACCCATAAAGCTTCCTGTCTTCGGTAACCATTGACATGCCCATTTTAATGGCATTCCTGGGTTTCATTTTCTTCAGCTCTTTGCCCTTGAAATAGATTTTTCCGGAGGTATATTTATCCAAGCCGAAAACTGCGCGCATGGTCTCACTCCGGCCTGATCCAACCAAGCCGGAAAAGCCCAGGATTTCTCCTGCTCTGACACTAAAGCTAATGTCTTGAAAGCCTTTTCCGCATAAGCCTTGTACCCTGAATATCTCATCTCCGATAGGTACAGTCACCTTTGGGTATATATTTGTCAACTGACGGCCAACCATCAAAAGTATCAAGTCATCTCTGGTAACGTCGTCAATATCCCGGGTTGCTATGTACCGGCCATCCCTAAATACACTAACACGATCACAAATCTGAAATATCTCCTCCATACGATGGGAAATATAGATGATGGAGACTCCTTTGGCCTTCAGGTCCTTAATGGTTCTAAACAGCCGATTGGTTTCCTCAACATCTAGCGAAGAGGTTGGTTCGTCCATGATAATTAACCGGGCGTTACAACTGACAGCACGGATTATTTCAATCATCTGCATTTGTGCAACAGTCAAAGTATGCATCTCAGACTTTGGATTGACCTTAAAATCAAAAGAATCCAATATTTCTTGTGTGTGTTGATTGGTCAGGTTCTTGTTCAGAAAAGGAGACTTGCCATATGTATGCTCCCGCTTCAGGAAAATGTTCTCCGCTACCGTTAGATAGGGCTCTGGATTCAATTCCTGATGAATCATAGAAATGCCCACTGAAAGTGCTTCGGCCGGGCTTCTCACTTCAATATCCTTGCCATCAAAGGTCATCTTGCCCGCATCCGCCCTATAAAGACCGATGATTATTTTCATGAGAGTGGACTTGCCTGCGCCGTTTTCACCCAGCAACGCATGCACTTCCCCACGTCTAACCTCAAAAGATACATCGTCCAAGGCCTGCGTTCCTCCAAAGGCCTTTGAAACACCCGACATCCTTAGGATAGGGCTATCAGAACTCATCATGGGACTCCTCCAACGAAGTGCCAAAACTTGCTGTCTTTTAGGCATGAATACATTTGTTTAGATAAATAATAATTAATACGCAGACGGCTGTCAAGGGTTCAACAAGGCGGAGTCCCTGCAAAAACAGCGAAACTGCTTTGTGATTGAATATGTGTCAGATAAGCACTGGGTGCTGTCTGCCATCAGTTTCCAAGAACGTCTTATCCAGATTCTGATTACCTCGTGTTTATGTGCGAAGCAATCCCTTCACCTCATCCATCACCAGCACCTGGCCCAGATACAGGCCCTCGGCATAGGGAACCCCTGCCATACGTCCCAAACTCTGGGAATAGCCCAGCGCAAACTCCGTCACTTCCTGAGAGGCGTGCGCATCACAGGCCTGCCGTTTCTCCTCAATCACATCGCTTATGTCAAAAAGCAGCTGCGGACGCTGGGGGTTGGTGCGCATATCGGCGCTGAAGTAGAGGATAGCTTCATAATGCCACTCACCGCCGCCTTGCGCATGCTTCTTAAGCTGCGCCGCAAAGGCAGCAGCCTCGGTGATTTTGCTGGCTGCTACATGGTCGGGGTGATAGTCCGCCTGGTGCAGGGTAAAGATCAGCCGGGGCGCAGCTTTTCTCAGATGCGGAATCAGCGCCTGCACCGCCTGCTGGGTGAAAGCCAGCGCCGCGTCCGGGAAACCCATCTGGACGAAATAGTCCAGCCCCAGGCGCTTTGCCCCTTCCGCCGCCTCATGCTGGCGCTCCTCCAGCTCCGCCTGTCCGCTGGCCGCGCCGTCGGTCAGGATGATGAGTCCGGTTGTTAAGCCCTCACGCTTCGCCTTGATAAAAATGCCCCCCGCGCACACCTCCAGATCATCCGGGTGGGCGCACACAGCCAGCAGATCAACCATACGCTCTCCTTAAAATCACTTGATGCCGGTCAGGGCAATGCCCTCGATAAAATGCTTCTGGAACATCAAAAACAGCAGGATCATCGGCCACACCGCCAGCGCACTGCCTGCCATCACCTGGGGGTAGATGGTGGTGTGTTCCCCAATGAGCATCGCCAGCCCGGCGGACAGCGTCATCTTGTCCATGGCGTTGTTCACAATCAACGGCCACATCAGATCCTTAAAGGCGGCGAGCGCCGTGAGGATGGCCAGGGACACCAGGGCGGGCTTCACCAGCGGCAGCAGAATCCGGGCATAGATGCCAAAGTATCCGCTTCCGTCAATCATCGCCGCCTCATCCAGGCTCCGGGGCAGCCCCTGGAAAAACTGGCGCAGCATGAAGGTGCCAAAGGCGCTGAAGATCTTAGGCAGCCATAGCGCCGTGATGGTGTCATTGAGCTTCAGCCTCACCATGATGTCATAGTGGGGCACCAGGAAGATCTGTCCAGGCACCATCAGCAGCGCCAAGCACAGCGTGAACAAAAACTCCTTGGCCGGAAACTGAAGCCGGGCAAAAGCATAGCCCGCCATGGAGCATACGATCAACTGCCCCAGCACCGTCATCCCCATCATGGCAAAGGTGTTCCAGTAGAACATGTGGAAGGGGAACTTGCCCAGCACAATGCGGTAGTTCTCCAGTTGCCAGGCCTCAGGCAGAATGGCGGGCGGCATGCGCACGCTTTCCTCAAAGGTTTTAAACGAGGTGAGCAGCATCCACACAAAGGGCGCCAACGTCACCAGCGACAGGATGACCAGCGCCAGATGGGTGGGCCAGGTGCGGCTGCGAAGGCGTTCCGCTTTACTCATCATAGTGCACCCACCTTTTCTGAAGCCTCAGCTGAAGCAGCGTCACCAGCAGGATCAGCACAAACATCGCCACGGCGATGGCCGCGCCATAGCCCTTCTGGAACTTGATGAAGGCCTCCTCAAAAAAGAAGGTGGCCAGGGAGCGCGAGGCCGCGGTGCCGCTGGAATACTGGGGGATGATCAGGTAGATGATGTCAAAGATCTGAAAAACATTGATGATGGAGGTCACCATCACAAAAAAGATGGAGGGCGAGAGCAGCGGCAGGGTGATATAGCGGAACTGCTTCAGGCTGTTCGCCCCGTCAATCCTGGCCGCCTCATAGTAACTGCGGGAAATGCCCTGCAGCCCCGCCAGCAGCACGATCACCTGATAGGACACGCCGCCCCATACAAACACCATGGACACCGCGAACAGCACCACCTTGGGGTCAGACAGCCAGGCAACCGAGCCTATGCCCAGGGCGTTTAACCCGGCGTTGATCAAGCCAAACTCATAGTTCAGCAGCCACTTCCACATCAGCGCGATGGCCGCTGGCAGCGTCACCGCCGGCAAAAAGGCCAGCGTCCGGTAAATCCCTGTTCCTCTGACCCCCACGTTTAATAACACCGCCACCAGCACGGAGAACACCACCACCAAGGGCACACAGATGGCCACATACAGGAGCGTGTTCTGCAGCGCCTGATAGAAATACGGCGCGCGCAGCAGCTTCACATAGTTGGCGAAACCCACAAAATCAGGCACGCCAAAGCTGGACTTGTTGGTGAGGCTGTCATAGATGTTCTGCCCGAAGGCGAAAATATAAAAGACAATCAGCCCAATGAACAGCGGGGCGATCATGGCATAGCCTGCCAGGGCCTCCCCCTGCCTCAGGCGGTTTTCAGGGCGTTTACGCATGGCTTTTCCTTTGGTTGTTATTGGGAAGGGAGCCCAACATTGAGCCCCCTTCCCGGCGTCATCATTACTTCTGCTCTGAATCCAGAATTGGCTGCATCTGCTCCTGAATCATCTGGCAGCCATCCTCAGGCGATACGCTACCCGAGAGAATCTGGCTGGACACATCCATCACCACGGGCAGCCACTCGGCCACCTTCTGGCTGGTGGGGAAGAAGTAGCCGGTTTCCGCCACCTTGAAGAAGACAGAGGCATCCAGGTTTTTGAAGTTGGGGGCGTAGTACTGCTGGGCTGAGATGAGGGCGGGCATGTCGATCTTGCCCTCGGCCTGCATTTTGTTTGATTCCTCACCTGCCAGATACTTGATCAGCTCCCAGGCAGCGTCCTTGTTTTGGGCCTTGGCGTTCATGGCAAACCCCAGGCCGCCCAGCACCGACACGTTGCTGGCGTCCATGGCGGGCATGGGGATCAGGCCAATGTCCTTGGCAAAAGAAGCCTCATCCAGCAACATGGCCTTCCAGGAGCCCATGAACAGGATGGCCGCTTTCTGGGACAGGAAGAGGTCAGTGCCCTTGGTGTCAGACAGCACCTTGTAGTCGGGCATCACGCCGTCTTCCATCAGTTTGAGCACTTTTTTGTAGGAGTTGATTGTGCCGGGCTGGTCAAAGCCCGCCTTGGTGCCGTCCTCATTGATGATGAAGCCGCCATCCTGGGGGATGAAGTTGAAGTAAGAGGGCTGGGGATCCAACTCCATCACGATGGGGTATTCGCCGACTGTGGTTTTTTCCTTCAGCTGTGTGGCGAGGGTCACCATATCATCCCAGGTCCAGCCTTCCTTGGGCAGCTCTACGCCATGTTTCTCAAAGATGGCCTTGTTGAAGAACACCTGCACCGTGTCCATGCCCTTGGGCAGGGCATAGGTGGCCCCATCAATGATATAGGCATCCCGGACCACCGCCACATAGGCCTCCATGTCCAGCTTGTCTTTTGCGATGTAGGCATCCAGAGGCTCCAGCACCCTGGCAGCGGCATACTTGGGCAGGTAGGTGTTCATCCAGAACACGTCAGCCGCTTTCTCGGCCCCCATGGCGGCATCCAGCTTTGTCCAGTACTGGCTCCAGGGGGTCAGCTGAACCTCCACGCTGATGTTGGGGTTGTGCTCCTGGAATTTCGCGATGATCTCATCAAACACCGGTTTCTGGTTCTCATCCCACAGGGCAAAGGTCACGGTGGTTTTGTCCTCCGCCAGGGCCGGGACAGCAAAAGCCATCAGCAGCACGGCGGCAACTAGCAAGGTCACAAAGCGTTTCATAGCATACCTCCTGTATAGAATTTGTCTTCCTTCGCGGGATTCCCGCTGTTGGTTTCATCTTAATTAGCCAGTCGCGCCTTGTCAAGGGCAGGTCCGCAGTTTGCTCATTTTTATCCATTTTGCCAATAGCCGGGGAAGCCCTTGGGGTTTAATGGCTGAGGTGCACCGTTTTCAGCCCACAGGCCCAACTTATCCACAGGCTTTTGTGGATAAGTTGGGTATTTTTCTTTTGGCTGAAAATTCTTTCGCTAAATATGTGGAAAACCCTTGAACCTTGTGGCGATGTCTGATATACTCCACTATATATTGTATCGAGAGGCAGGGATGGCCATGAATTCTTTGGCTGTTGTTGGGTGCATGTCTTGTGTGCTATCCGCGGCCATCATGCTGCTGTACAGCGGCAAGGCCGGCAGGGATGAGGCAGAGCGGCTGCTTCGGCTTCGACAGAGCCCGCTGTATGCGGATCTCTACCAGAAGCTGACCACGCTGAGCCGCTTTGACATCGACCAGATCCGCATCGAGGCCACCGGCGTCACCGTCACCTCGGTCTGCCCTGCCCATACGCTGCTCACCTTTCCCTTCAAGCAAAACGGCAACAGCAAGCGCAACGACGCCATGACCAGGCTCTTTGCCGAGCTCATCGCCCATGATTTTCCTCTGTTCACCCGGCGCGGCGCCTACAAGCTCACCCGCTACCAGACCCACCGCCAGAACGGGCGCCCCGAAGAAGCATACGCCTTCACCATGCGCCGGGGCTATAAGGACTTCCTTCTGGCGGAACGCTGCCCAGCCCAGCTGAGAATCTACTGATGCCTCCACTGCAGCAAAATTCACACAGACTTTACACAGGCCCCATGCCTGCGAGCCACCGCCCGCAGGCATGCTTCTTTTCATCGCTTCTGCCCCACTGACCCGTCACCGATTTTACACCAGGCACACAATCCGGGCCGCGGCGCATGCTACACTGACGACGAGGTGAAACCGATGATCAAGACCTTTGTGTTGGACACCAATGTGCTCATCCAGGCCCCCCATGCCCTTCTCTCTTTTGAAGACAACACGGTCATCCTGCCCCTGGCTGTTTTGGAAGAATTGGATAGCCTGAAAAACGCCGATGGCGAGCGCGGCCGCAATGCCCGCCAGGCCATCCGCACGCTGGAGACCCTCCGCCTCTCAGGCGACCTGGCCCAGGGAATTGAGCTGCCAGAGGGCGGGCACCTGCGGCTTGAGGTCAACCACGCTGAGGTGGAATTGCCCAGCGGCATGAACCCCCACAGTGCTGACAGCCGGGTGCTGAAAGTCTGCAAGGGGCTAACCGATCGGGGCATCCACGTGGTGCTGGTCACCATGGACATCGTGGTGCGCATCAAAGCGCAGATGATGGGCATCCCGGCGGAGGACTTCACCACCGACCAGGCCGAGGAAAAGGCCCTGCAATACACCGGCCGGGGGGAGGCCTATGTGCCCGATGCCCGCATGGCCGCCTTCAGAAAAAGCGGCATCAAGCTGGAAGAGCTGTACCAACTGGGGCCGGGCCACGAAAAGCTGCCCGTTGAGGCCGTTGAAAACCAGTTCTTCACCCTGCGCAGCGACACCTCTGAGAGAAAAACCCTGCTGGGCCGCTACCGCCAGGGCAAAATCCACGCCCTAACGACGCTTAATGACAAACCCTTTGGCGTCAAAGCCCGCAACGCCGGCCAGCGCTTCCTGCAGGAGGCCTTGCTGCTGGACGCGGCCAGCGCGCCCCTGGTGCTGGTGAAGGGCACCGCCGGCACTGCCAAGACCTTCTACGCCATGGCTGCCGGCCTTGAGATGGTGCTGGAGCAAAGTGCCTACCGCAAAATCCTGGTCTGCCGTCCCAATGCCCAGTTTGATGAGGACATCGGCTTTCTCCCGGGCTCTGAGCAGGAGAAAATCTCCCCCCTGCTGCGTCCCATCATCGATAACCTGGAGATCCTCTTTGAGCGGGAGGAAGACATAAAAAAAGACCGCAAGGACAAAAAGACCGCCGAGAACGACCTGAAAGGCCGCATCGATTACCTTTTTGACACCGGTGTCATCGTGGCCGAGGCCATGAACTTCATGCGCGGAAGGTCCATCAAGAACACCTACCTGGTCATTGATGAAGCGCAGAACTTAAGCCCCCGCCAGGTGAAGGGCATCATCACCCGGGTGGGCGAGGGCACCAAGGTGATCCTGCTGGGGGATCCCGAGCAAATTGACCACCCCATGCTGGACGCCCGCACAAACGGCCTGTCCTATGCCGCTGACCGCATGCGGGGGAGCCCGCTTTGCGTGCAGCTCACCATGCTGCCGGATGAGTGCGAGCGCTCAGCCCTTGCCCTGGACGCGGCCAAGCGGATGTAGAGTTGCCAGGAGGAGGCGCTTTTTGAAGAAAGCGCCTCCCCCTTAGCCCCCTCCCGCAAAACTATGAGTCTTCGTCTGTTACGGCCGGGAGCTTGCTGTCGATGTGGTATTCCACATAATCTGCCAGGATGGCATAAGGCACTTCTTTGGGCGCGGTCTCGGCCTTGTCAATCCCGATCGCCAGCACCTGGCGCAGCCAGGCGAGGGTGGCGGCGGGCAGCATCAGCCGCAGGGGCAGCCGGCTGCCGCAGGCGGAGCAGCAGATGCCCCCCTCCTGGGCCAGCAGGAAGCCGCCCTCCTCCTCCCCCATGCGCCTGGCGCAGCGCACGCAGTGGTTAAGCCGCGGTTTAAAGCCGCTGATGGCTGCCAGGTGCAGCAGAAAGGCGCTGCCCACCTGATCGGCCGGGGTTTCCTCATAGCTCAGCCGCTTCAGGGACCGGGCCAGCAGGATGAACAGGTGGGGTGCGGCTTCCCCCGGCTGGGCCATTTTCTGGGACGCGGACAGCATCATGGCGCCATAGGAGAGCCTTGCATAGTTCAGCCTGAGGGGATAAAAGGCCTCGATCACCGTGCAGGCGGTGACCGTCTCCCGGCTGGCGGCAGAAAACAGCACATACTCCCCCATACAAAACAATTCGCCCGCTGTCATCAGCGGGCTTTTGGGCTTGCGGCAGCCGCGGCACAGGGCATCCACCCGGCCAAAATCAGGGGAGAGCAGGGTAATCATCCTGTCGTTCTCCCGGTAATCGGTGCGGGAGAGCACGATGCCCTGGGTGTTTTTGTACGGCAAGGGCGTGTCTTAGCGGTGGTCGCCCAGGAAGAAGATGGCAACGGTGCCTGGCCCGGCATGGGCGCCGATGATGGTGCCCAGGGTGACAAACTCAAAACCGGCATTCCCCGGCAGGCCGTCCCTGACCAGGTCAGCCAGGTACTGGGCGTCTTCCATGCAGTCGCCATGGGAGAGGAAGATGGGCTGCCCCTCTTTGGGGTTGGCCATTTCGATCACTTTTTCGGCGAGCTCCTTGAGAGAACGCTTGCGCCCCTGGGTTTTGGACATGGGGATCAGCTTGCCCTCATGATTGACATGCATCACCGGCTTGATGCGCAGCATGCTGCCAATCAGCGCTGAGCTGCGGCTCACGCGCCCGCCGCGGAACAGGTGGTTCAAGTCATCCACCGTGAACCAGGAGTTGAAGCGCTGGCGGTTGTCTGTAAGCCAGGTCACCACTTCCTCCAGGGTCTTGCCTTCCTCCCGTAATTTCAACGCGTAATAGACCATCAGCAGCTGCCCGCCTGAGGCCAGGAGGGAGTCCACCACGCTGATTTTGGCATCAGGGTGCTTTTCCAGCACCATTTCAGCCGCCAGTTCCCCGGACTGGATGGAGGCGGAGATACCGCTTGACAGCGTGATATACAGCACCTGCCCACCCTGCTTCACAATTTCCTCGAAGGCTCCCGCCGCGCTGTCCACCGGAACCGCGGCCGTGGAGGCCTGGCGGCCATCCCGCAGCTTGCGGTAGAAATCCTTCAGGATCGGCTCATCCTCCACATAATATTTCTTTTCCTGCCCGTCCATGCAGTAAATCATGGGCAGCACGCGCAGCTTGTCATAGCGCTTGTAAAAATCTAAAGACATATCAGAGCCCACGTCGGTCACAATCCAGAATGACATGTTTGCCCCTCCTTTGTTGCTGAGTATCCGGCAGCGGCGATGAATGCCGGAAATATGGTGGAATTATAACAAATCAGGCTGGATTCGTCAACGAAGACAAGCCCTTCACTGAAGCAGGGAGACCGCCTCTGAGATGGTTTTCTCATAGGCTTCCAGGCCGTATTTGTCCACCTCCGCCTTGTTCTTGTCCCCATGGGTCAGGCAGCCGGCGCCGTTGATGCAGCCGCCAAGGCAGGCCATCCCCTCGACAAAGTTTCCATTGAGGGCGTTTTTGGACAGCCGCAGAAGCGCTTTGCGGCACTCCTCGATGCCATCACAGATGACAGGGCGTGCCTCAAAGCCCTCAGCGCCAATCTCCTTGATGCCCTGGACAATGGCATCGGACAGCCCGCCGCTGCGGGCAAAAATGCGGCCATAGTAGGAGGCGTTGTCCAGCACGTCCTCCTCCAGGGTGGTGATGTCCACCTCTTTGCTGTCAAACAGAGCCTGCAATTCCTCAAAGGTGAGGACGCTGTCAATATGCGGCGCCACCTCCTCACGCTGGAACTCCATTTTTTTCGCGGTGCAGGGCCCAATGAACACCACCCGGGCCTCCGGCTCCCCCTCCTTGATATACTGCGCGATGGCGGCCATGGGCGAGAGGTTGTGGGAAATATAGCTTGTAAGCTGAGGGAATTGCTTGTGGACATAATCCACAAACGCCGGGCAGCAGGAGCTGGTCAGGAGGCCCTTTTCAACCAGCTCTTTGGCCTCAGCAAACGCCACCATGTCAGCCCCCAGCGCGGCCTCCACCACCGTGTGGAAGCCCAGGGCCTTGATGCCGGAGATCACCTGGCCCAATTTGGCATAGCGAAACTGGCTGGATATGGAGGGCGCCACCACCGCGTACACCCGGTATCGGCTGCTGCCCTCGCTCTCCTTGAGGATTCTGATTGTATCCGCGATAAAGGACTTGTCCATGATCGCGCCAAAGGGGCATTGGTATACGCAGGCCCCGCAGGCAATGCAGGCCTGGTTGTCGATGCGGGCCGCCTTGTTGTCATCCATGGAGATGGCCTTCACCTTGCAGGCGTTTTCACAGGGCCTTTTATGGTTGCTGATGGCGCTGTAAGGGCAGACATTGGCGCAGGCGCCGCACTCCACACACTTGGACTTGTCGATGTGCGCCTTTTGATGGATGTCAAACACAATCGCGTCCTTGCGGCACACATCCTCACAGCGGTGCGCCAGGCAGCCCCGGCAGGCGGGGGATACCTCATAGCCTCCCACCGGGCACTCGTCACAGGCGATGTCAATCACCTCAATGACGTTGGGGTTGTTCTTATCACCGCCCAGGGCCAGCTTCACCCGCTCGGTCAGAATGGCCCGCTCCTTATACACACAGCAGCGCATGGTGGGCACCTTGCCCGGCACAATGCGCCGGGGGATATCCAGCACCCCCTCCGCCAGCGTCCCCTGCCACGCGGCCCGGGCCACCTCTCTTAGCACCTTGTACTGCAGGTATTGCACTTTTGTGTCAAATTTTCGCATGCTCATCTCCTAAAAATAGCTGACTTTGATGCGTTTCCCCATCTTGGTCAGGCATTCGGACAGCTCCGATACCAGGCGCATTTTGATGTTGAAGTTGATGGGCAAATCCGGGTTTTGATGCGCCGGGTTCACGGCCTTGCCCACATAGAAGTTGATGTCCGTGGCCTCTTCAAACAGCAGCCTGGCGATCCGGGAGGCACCATCCTGCTTATAGCTCCACTCCACATAGGATTCGTTGCCGGCCAGATAATCCCTGGCGTAAACCAGCACCTTGTTGATGGTGACCACCCCTTCAGTCACCAGGTCCACCCCCTCCAGCTTCGCAATCGGCGGGATGTCCGGATCCGGGAACTCCAGCAGGGGCACCAGGGGCTTGCCCAGATAGCGCGCGGCCAGGGTGGAGGTGGTGCCGCCGCACACGATGTGCTTGCCCTCCTTTGAAAAAAACAGCGCCATCATCCGGTTGTCGTCATCCCGGTTGGCCGGCGGCCCCAGCAGCATGTTCATGGGCTCCCGGGCGCGGATGCGGATGGTGCAGGCGGTGGTGTCATCCCCGGGCTGGCCGCCATAGAGCTTCATGCACTCGTCAAGCAGGATGGTGTTGAGGGTTTTGGCGGTAAACCCCACTTCAAAAAATACCTCCATGTAGGAGATAATGTCTTTGCGCTCCCAGCCAAAGTTCATATCCCGGCCCAGCCCCGCATAGATGCAGCCGTCGCTCATGGCGATGAAGGTATCGTTTTCGCGCAGGTCGATGCGGGAGCGCGTGATCTTCTTGCCGTCGATCATCATCTCGGTAAAGGGGATCTCCACATTGTGTCCATCCCGCAGCAAAATGACCGGAGGGTTGTCATACTGGATGATCTCCGCCTGCTGGTTGTTGCGGATGCAGATGATGGTAAAGGTGGAATAGGCCACCTCCCGGACTGAACAGACCGGCAGGGTGGCAGCCACCGTGGCTACGCAATCCTCAACCGTCAGGCCTTTTGACATCATGGTGGAGATGATTTTGGCCGTCAGGGTGGACAGGATATTGGCTTTCACGCCGCTGCCCAGGCCATCCGCCAGCACCATGATGATGTCGTTGTTTTCGCCCTCAATGACCTCCACATGGTCACCGCACAGCTGCTCGCCATGCTTGTTGATGCTGCGGTAGCCGATGTCCGCGCACAGGTTATTCATCGCTGATGGACTCCTTGAGCTTGGTGAGCGCGATTTTGGTCTCAGCCGCCGTCTCGCCCAGCAGGAAGGCGATCTCCTGCACGATGCGCATCTGTTTGTCCACCACCTTGTCGGTGGTCTCAATGGTCTGCTTGCTGATGGACTCCTTCTTGGCCCGCTCGGTCTCCTCCTTGGTGGTGTCCCGCATAAAGCAGATATAGATGCGGTAGTGCTTGTCAAAGACAATGGTCTCACGGACATACTTCTTGTATTCTGCCAGGTAGACCCGCTTGTTCTGGATGCTGACCCCGGTTTGCTGGACGGTGATGAAGTCCGCCGGGTCGAGGATGCGCACCACCGGCTCCCCCAGCACATCGTTTGCGGCGCGGATGTTCATCAGCTGCAGGGCCGCCCGGTTGATCTGCTGCACCTCAAAGGCTTCATTGAGCACGACGATGGCGTTTGAGGCGTTGCTGATGACATTGTCCGAAAAGCTCTCCGCCTTGCCCATCAAAAAGGGCATGCACATGGTGATGTCCGCCTTGCCATGGCATACCGCGATGGCCTTCTCCCGGCAGGTGTTGTAGCCGCAGGAGCCGCAGTTGAGCTCGTCCTGGGGGTAATACTTGCCCATCAGGCGCAGTTTTTCAGTGATCTCTTCCTCGCTGGGCTGTTTGAGCCTGCGGTCGATGGGGCTCATGGGCTTGAGCATCTCCACAGCGGGCAGGCTGCCCGTCACAAAGTCCTTCTTCCCCGCGTAGGCCGCCACATGCTTGTAATCCCTGACCGGTGAGCGGTGATACTTGTCCATCACAGGCCCCCCCACGCAGCTGCCAAAACAGGCAGACATCTCAATAAAGCAGTTGTGCAGCCCGCCATGTTGAATGTCCTTGAGCGCTTCAATGCAGTTGGCCACCCCATCGATGGCGAAATAGGCGTATTCCTCCTGATCGCAGACCATGGTTTTGAGGATGCCGCCGGTGGTGGGGAAAAACCTGGCGCGGCTTTCCTCCAGGCTGTCGGTCTCACTTTCAAGGGTAATGTTCTCCCCCTTGAGCCACTGGCTGAGTTCCTCAAAGGTGAGCACCGCGTCTGTGATGCCCTGGTAGTGCTCCGCCTCGTCCTTCTTGGCCACGCAGGGGCCGATGAACACCGTCTTGCTGCCAGGGTAACGCTGTTTGATATCAACGCAGTGGGCCTGCATGGGCGAGAGGATATCGGCCAGGTATTTCAGTTCCCCCGGGAAATACTTCTGGATCAGCAGGTTGACAGCGTGGCAGCAGGAAGAAATCAGAATATCCCGCTTGTCCTCCCTGAGCATCCGCTCATACTCTTTTTTCACGATGGTGGCGCCCACGGCTGTCTCCTCCACATCAAAAAAGCCCAGCTTCTTAAGCGCCTTGCGCAGCGCTCCGATCCCCATGCCGTCATAATTGGCCACAAAGGAGGGGGCGACGCTGGCGATGACCTTTTCGCCTGACATCAGCATCACCTTCACCGCTTCCACGCTGCTGGCAATTTCCTTGGCATCCTGGGGACAGGCCACAAAGCAGTGCCCGCAATAGATGCACTCGTTGCCGATGATGTGCGCCTGGCCGCCTGAAAAGCGGATGGATTTGACCGGGCATTCCCGGATGCATTTATAGCAGTTTTTGCAGTTGGATTTCTTCAGTTTCAAAAAGTCAGCCATTGTTTTCCTTTCGCCGCTGGCGCATCATCCGCGCGCAAGCACCTCATCCTCAAAAAAACCATCCACATTTTCCGGTGACAGGGAGAAGAGCTTGCCATCCAGGGTGACGCTGATGCCTTTTTGGCAGTTGCCCATGCAAAAGGTGCCGCTGAGCGCCACCTTGTCCATGAGATTGGCCTCTTCAATCAACTGCCTCAGCCGTTCCACCACCTGCCGGGACCCCTTCAAATGGCAGGAGCTGCCGATGCAAATCACGAGTTCCATTCCTTTTCCTCCTTCATCCCCAATGCCTGAACAACGCGACGGGTCAGGGGCCTGCGCGCTTTGTCACCACGCATAGACCGCCCACATGACATTATGCCATTTCCGCAGGGAATTACAAGTTTTTATCGGGCAATTAATCGGACATAAAGGAAAACCCGCGCCGTTTGCCGGCGCGGGGCGGGTGTCTTGCCCGGGTTTTTACTTTTCCGCCCTGTCCAGCAAGGTCACCAGGTAGAGGAACTCCTCCTTGTAGGTGTCGCCGGTCAGGCTTGCGCTCCCCCGGAGCAGTTCCAGGGCATCGGCATAGCTGGCGCTGCCCTTCCATTCACTGTCCCGCAGCAGCATGCCCACCTGGGCCACGGCGGCGGCAAAACGCAGGTTGTCGGTCATTTCGCCAGGCTCAGCCTGCTTGAGGGGATAGGCGTAGAGCTTGCTCTCATCCCCATCAGGGGCCTTCGCGCGGATGGACAGGGTCAGCATCTCGTCTGAGGCGCTTTTGGCCTCCTGGGGCTCCTGGTATTTGCTCTGGGCCTCGCCGATATCAAAATCGCTTCCCACCGGCACCAGCTCATACATCACCGTCAGCCGGTGTCCGCTGCCCAGCTCTCCCCCGTCCTTGGCGTCATCGGCGAAGTCCTCAGCCGCCATCACGCGGTTTTCATAGCCAATCAGCCGGTAGCCCTTGATATGGGCGGGGTTGAAGTCCACCTGTAATTTCACGTCCTTGGCCACGGTGAAGAAGGTGGCGCCGATTTCGGTCACCAGGGCGCGCCTGGCTTCATAGATGGTGTCGATGTAGGCATAGTTGCCGTCCCCGTGGTCGGCCAGAGCTTCCAGCTTGTTGTCCTTGTAGTTGCCATCGCCAAAGCCCAGCACGCTTAGAAAGATGCCGCCCTGTTTCTTCTCTTCCACCATCCGGGCCAGGCTGCCCTCATCGCTCACGCCCACGTTCAGGTCGCCGTCGGTGGCCAGCAGCACCCGGTTGTTGCCGCCCTTGATGAAGTGCTTGTTGGCCAGCTCATAGGCGGTCTGGATGCCCGCCGCACCCGCGGTTGATCCGCCCGCTGTGAGGCTGTCAATCGCCTCCATGATGCGGGTCTTTTCGCTGGCCCGGACCCCATCCAGCACCACCTCATCCCAGGAGGCGTAGGTGACGATGGAGATGGTATCAGTCGGCGCCAGCTCCTCCAGCAGCATCAAGAAGGCGCGCTTCACCAGGGGCAGTTTGCCCGGCATGTCCATGGAGCCGGATACGTCAATGAGAAACACCAGGTTCTGGCCGGGGCGCTCTTCTTTTGGGATCTCAGCCGCTTGAAGGCCGATGAGCAGCAGCCAGGTCTGCGCATTCCAGGGGGTTTTGGCCAGCTCCATGGTGACGCCAAAGGGCTGGCCGCCCTGGGGCAGCTGATAGTCATAACCGAAGTAGTTGAGCATCTCCTCAATGCGCACGCTGTCCACCGGCACCTGCTCGCCCCTTAAAATCCTGGCGCGCAGCTGGGCATAGGAGGCGGTGTCCACATCCGCCGCAAAGGTGGACAGGGGCTGTGTACGGGTAGAAAGGAAACGGTTTTCCTGGAAGAAACTGTATTCGTTGGTGTTGAAGGGCCTCAGATAGGGCATGGGCCCCATCTCAAAGCTTCCCGGCACAGCAGCCCGCGTCATGTCAAAGATCTGTCCGGAGGTCTTCTCCTGCGGGAGGTTCATGGGCATGGCCTTTTGAGAGTACAGCAGCTGGTGGGTGATCCTGTCCAGCATCCCGCTGGCCAGCAGCCCGTGCTGCTGTTGGAAAGCCATGAGGGCCTTGGTGGTATCAGGCCCGAACTGTCCATTAATGGGGCCTGAATAATAGCCCAGGGCAGTCAGCCGCTCCTGCAGCGCCTGCACCGCCTCTCCGCTGTCCCCTTCCTTCAGCTCCCGTTCAAAGCCCTCCGCCAGGGCGGGCAAAGCCAATCCTGCAAACACTGTCAATGCCATCACCAGCGCCAGCATCTTGATCCAAGGTTTAAAAAATGTCACTTTCATGTAAAAACCCTCCTTTGCCTATTAAGACGCAGGAGGGCGGAAAAGGTTCCCGGCTATTTCTCAAACAACCGCAGAATTTCTTCCTGGCTGAGCTTCTGGGGCATGGATTCACCCGGGGTAATCAGCCGGTCAAACAGCCGGCGTTTTCTGACCCCCATGGCCACCACCGCCTCCTCGATGGATTCCGGCGTGATCAGGTGGATGATCTGCACATCCTTCTCCTGTCCCAGCCTGTGGGCGCGGTCATTGGCCTGCTCCTCAGCGGTGGGGTTCCACCAGGGATCCAGGTGGATGACCGTATCCGCCCCGGTCAGGTTAAGCCCGGTGCCACCCGCCTTAAGCGAGATCAGAAAGACCGGGGACGCCCCCTCATTAAACTGCTCTGCCAGTTGCAGCCGCTCAGCCGCCGGGGTTTCCCCGTCAAGATAGAGGCTGGGGATGCCCGCTTTGTTCAGGCGCGGCCTGATCAGCTTCAAGAGGGAGGTGAACTGGGAAAAGATCAGCATCCGGTGGCCGTTGGCCAGAGCCTCGGGCAGCACCTCCATGAGCAGGTCGATCTTAGCCGATTCCCCCGCATATTCCTCAAGCGCCAGCTTCGGATGGCAGCAGATCTGTCTCAGCAGCGTAATGGCTGCCAGGACCTCTATCCGGCTGCCGGAAAGCCCCTTTTCAGCCAGCAGTTCGTGCACCCTGGCGCGGCTTTGCATCAGCGCCGCGTCATACACCCGTCGCTGCTCGGGATACATCTGGGCATAGAGGGTGGTCTCCATCTTGTCGGGCAGCTCGGCCATCACGTCCTTTTTAAGCCGCCGCATCAGGAAGGGGCGGATGCGCAGCCGCAGGTCCGCGGCCCCCCGTCCCTCATCATAGCGCTGGAGGAACTGGCGAAGCGGCGGGAGATAGCCAGGCAAACAAAAGTCAAACAGGCTCCACAGCTCGCTCACGTTGTTTTCCATGGGCGTGCCGGTGAGCGCCAGGCGGGTCATGGCATCAATACGCTTGGCCGCCCTGGCCGCCAGGCTGGCCACGTTTTTAATGTGCTGTGCCTCGTCCAGCACCGCGAAGCGGAAGCGAATGCCCGCGATCTCGCCGATGTCCTGGCGCAGGAGGGGGTAGCTGGTGATGATCACATCAGGCGCTTCCTCCTCCCCCTGGGCGATGGCGCGCAGCTGGCGCTCCCTGAGGGCCTTGCCGCCTGAAATCACCTGGGCTGAAAGCGAGGGGGCAAAGCGTTTGATTTCGCTGAGCCAGTTGTGCATGAGTGTCGTTGGCGCCACAATCAGGCTGGGTATAAGCACCGGGTCTGCTTCCTTGAAGTGCAGGATAGCGGCAATCATCTGGGCGGTCTTGCCCAGGCCCATCTCATCGGCCAGGATGCCGCCCATGCCCAGCATGTGCAGGCTGCAGATCCAGCGGAAGCCGCGCAGCTGATAGTCATACAGCCCTTCCACGGGGCTTTGAAGTTGCTCCGGGTTCATGGTCACCGCCATCTCCACCCCGCCATCAAGGGACAGGCTGAGGCCATCCTTTTGTGCCAGGGCGGACAGGTAGTGGGCGTGCATGGCCTCAAGATCCCGGGTATCGGGGGCCTCTGCCACCCGCTCCTGCCAGGCGGCGGCCAGCTCCCGCCAGTTCTCCGCGTCCCCCAGGGTGATGAAGGTGCCGTCCCGATACCGGAAATAGGGCTTGCGCTGGCTGAGGGCCTGCATGAGGGGCAGCAGCTCCTCCACCGTCCGCCCCTCATCGGTAAGGCTGAGGCGTAGTTTCCCGGCCTTGATGCCCATGTGCCCTGAAAAGGAGGGCGCGCGCGGGGTCAGCTGCCTGAAGGCCTGGCTTAGGAACACCTTGGCCACCCGGTGCAGCTCCCTGACGCCTGTCATGAGGAACTCAAAGATCAGCTCATCCTCTGCCAAATAGACCTGTCCCTTGCGCACGCGAAAGCCGCTGTGGGCCAGCAGATCCATCACTTCCCGCTCCCCCTGGGCATCCCGGAAGAGGTAGAGGGGCGTTTCACTGGTGCGCAAGAAGGGGTCCACCTCGTGGTCCCCATAGCGGAACACCACCCGGGCCTGCACCTCCTCCCCAGCCCGGTCCAGGTACACCTCGGGCTTCAGGGGAAACCGGATCAGGCGCCGGCTCATCTCCTCCTCGATGGTCAGCGCATAGCGCCGCTGGAGGGCGGGCAAAAGGTCCGCGAACACGCGCTCGCTCTCCTCCCGGCTGAAGCGGTGGGTGAATCGCTCTTCCCCCGCGCTGCCCAGCAGCGCCCTGGCCAGGCCCCGATCCTCCCGGGGCTGGGCCACCACCCGGCCATCCACCAGCGCAAAGCTGCCGTCCTCAGTCAAAGGCCTGCATGCCCCCTGCCAGATGCCGGTGAGCACAGCGCCCCTGATGTCATAGCCCAGACTGAACAGCAGCGGAAGGCCACCCTCCCGGATGCCGGCCTGCTTGAAAGCGCCCGCCTCGGTTTCCACCTGGAAGGTGAGGTCGCCCAATTTCTCCAGCACCAGACGCAGCAGGGCATCATTCAGGGGGATCTGGTTGGTGGCCGCCGGGCGGCCCTCCCCCGCCTCCGGCCCCAGCACAAAGGCGGACAGCAGGGTGAGCAGCGCCTGGGCATCGGCCGGGTATCGCATCCAGGCGGGTGAGTAGGTGAACTGTTTTCCCAGGGTGAGGTTGCGCCCCCACTTCACCGCCAGCAGAAGGCCCGGAATGTCCCGCACGGTGTAGAGCTTGTTCTGCCCGGTCTTCAGCTTCAGCGTCCAAACGCCTTCCTTGTGAACCAATACAGGCAGCAAAATAAGCCCGCTGCTCTCCGGCAGCGGGCCTTGGGCAGCTTCGAGCAATTGTTGCCTGACTAAGGCCTGATCCTTCTCATCCCCAAGGGACAACTTACAACTCCTTTCGCCCGCAGGGGGCGTTCAAACACGCGCTCAGGCGAACAGCCACAGGCTCAGCGCCATCACCGCCATGCCGGCCACCAGGCCATACATGTTCAGGTGGTGTTCGCCATAGGTTTCAGCGCTGGGCAATAGCTCATCCAGGGAGATAAACACCATGATGCCCGCCACCCCCGCAAAGATGATGCCAAACATGGTGTCATCCATAAAGGGCATGAGGATGAGGTAGGCCAAAAGCGCCCCCACCGGCTCCGCCAGCCCCGAGAGCATGGAATAGCGCAGGGCGATCTTCCGGCTGCCGGTGGCATAGTAGATGGGCATGGCCACCGAGATGCCCTCCGGGATGTTGTGGATGGCAATCGCAATCACGATGGGGATGGCCAGCTGCACCGACTGGGTGGCCGACACGAAGGTGGCGATGCCCTCGGGCAGGTTGTGCAGGGCGATCACCAGTGCAGTCATCACACCGGTGCGCTTGAGCCTGGCGGCGTGCTGCGGGTTTGCACCGGCAGGGCAGGAGAACTCATGGGGGTTATGCTCACAGGGGATGAGCTTATCGATGATGGCGATGATGAGCATCCCGCCAAAGAAGGCCAGGATGGTATAGAGCATGCCGGTCTTCTCGCCATAGACGGCGGTGAGCAGCGCCTGGGCCTCGACAAATATCTCCGCCAGCGACACATAGATCATGACCCCCGCCGAAAAGCCGAGCATCACCGCCAGGAAGCGCACATCGGTCTTCCTGGTGAAAAATACCATCATCCCCCCGATGCCGGTGGAAAGCCCGGCAACCATCGTCAGGAGAAAGGCGATCAGGATCGTCTGGAAGTCAAGCACAGGGGCAGTCCCTTTCTATCAGATCAAAGGCCCAGTGCCCGGATAAAGCCGGGCAGCGCCTGCTCAAAGGGCAAACCAAAGCGTGAGGGGCGGGGATGGCGCAGGGCCGCTTCAAAAGCGTCCTCGATCACATCAAGCGCCAGGCCACAGGCGGTATCCAGCGCCAGCCCCCGCATGAGGCCCGCGATGACGCCTGCCGCCAGCATGTCCCCGGTGCCGGGATAGCTGCCCGGATGATGCTGACGCTCCAGGGTATGGGGTGCCTTCCCCGATGAATAGGCGGTGACGCCGATTTGCCCCTCCTGGGATGATACCCCGCTGAGCACCACATGAGGCGCGCCCAGGGAAAGAACCGCCTCCTTCTCCGGCACCTCAGGCTCTGTCCCGGGGCTGATGGGCAAGCCCAGCAGCATCGCCGCCTCCGTGCGGTTGGGGAAGATCACGTCTGCCCTTCCACACAGCGCGCGGAAGCCAGCGACCATCTCTTCCCCGCAGAAGGCATAGGGCTTGCCATGGTCCGCCATCACCGGGTCCACAAAAAGCCGAGCGCCTGGCGCCATCAGCCGGTCAAGGGAGGAGAGGATCATGTCCGCCTGTGCTGCCCCGCCCAGATAGCCTGTGTACACCGCGTCAAAGCGCAGGTCAAGGCGCCGCCAGTGGCTGAGGATGCCGGTCATGTCCTCCTTCAGGTCCCGGCGGTACACTGTGCCAAAGCCGCCGGTGTGGGTGCTCAGGAGGGCTGTGGGCAGCATCGCGCAGTTGAGCCCGGCGGCTGAGAGCACAGGCAAAACAACCTGCATGGAGCAGCGCCCCACGCAGGAGATGTCTTGAACGATGAGGATGGTTTTTTGTCTTGCGGTGTCCACTCCGTTATGTCACATGGGCCGTTCTCTGCCCATGAAGCAGACGGCCAGCGTCCCCGGCCCGGCATGGGCGCCGATCACCGGGCCGATCATCTGCAGCTTGATCTCTTTGATATCGGGCACCCGGTTTTTGATCTGTGTTTTGAGGATTTCCGCCTCGTCATGGCTGTCGCCATGGAAGACGATTACGGTCTGGTCCTGGGGGTTCTCAATGAAGTCCGCCACCTTCTCCGCCAGGGCCTTCATGGCCTTTTTGCGGCCTTGCACCTTGGAATGGGCCTCCAGCTTGCCAGCTTTGGTGAGGGTGAGGATGGGCTTGATGTCGAGCATGGTGCCCACAATGGCGCTGGTGGGCGAGATGCGCCCTCCCCTTCTCAGGTAGACCAGATCCCCCACCGTGAACCAGGCGTGGGACTTCAGGCGGTTGTCCAGCACCCACTGGGCCACCTCCTCCATGGGGGCGCCCTTCTCATACAGCGCGTGAGCACCCAGGATCAAAAGCGCCTGGGGCATGGAAATGGACAGGGTATCCACCACGATGAATTTGCGCCCCGGGTACTTTTGCAAAAGCTCCTCCTGAGCGGCCAGCACATTCTGGAAGGTGGTTGACATCTGGGAGGAAAAAGCCAGGAACAGCAAATCTTTTTCCTTCAGGATGGGTTCGAAATAGTCGATGTAAACGGGGGTGGGCAGAAGGCTGGTGAAGGGTTTGGAGCCTGCGCGCATGCGGTCAAACAGCTTTTTCTCAGCACCGCTTGCGCCGTTGTCGTCATAGTATTCCACGTCATCCAGCGTGTAGGGCATCTTCACGATCGGGATGTTTTTATCCCGAGCGGTCTCAAAATACAGATCGCTGTCACTGTCGCTCATGAGCACGTAATCTTTGACCATGTTGTCCCTCCCTCGCAGATTGTTGCCATACCGGCAAGACCATGGATATTGTAGACGGAATGAGACATAATTGCAAGGACTGACGGGTTTTTTAAGGATTCTTCAGATTTCGTATTGACAGAAAACCAGGCATTTCCTAAGATGTCGGAAAACACCACCGGGAGGCAAGGATGAGCGCGGGGTTGGTTCAACTGGTGCGGCGGGCCAAGTTGTTTTTGCTGGATATGGACGGTACCCTTTACCTGGGTGACCGGCTGTTTCCCCATACCCTCCCCTTTCTGGAGGCCATCAGACGCCGCGGCGCGGATTACCTGTTCCTCACCAACAACTCCTCCCGGGGCACCCAGGACTATGTGGATAAGCTGACCAGGCTTGGCATCCCCTGCAAAGCCGATGACTTTTTCACCTCCACCCACGCCGCCATCGCATACCTCAAAAAACACCATCCGGGTCAGCTGGTCTATGCCCTGGGCACCGCCTCCTTCAGCGCGCAGCTGGCGCAGGCGGGCATCCCCCTCACCCACCGGCTCGAGCCTGGCATCGGCTGCCTGCTGATGGGCTATGACACGGAGCTGACCTATCAGAAACTCGCGGATGCCTGCCAGCTGATCACCCAAGGGCTGCCCTATCTGGCCACCAACCCCGACTGGGTCTGCCCCACCGCCACAGGCTATCTGCCCGACTGCGGCGCCATGGCCCAGATGCTGGAGCATGCCACAGGCCGCCTCCCCCATGTCCTGGGCAAGCCAAAGCCGGATATCGCGCTGATGGCGATGGCCCTGAAGGGCTGCCAGCCGGCGGACACCCTCCTCATCGGCGACCGCATCTATACGGACATCGCCTGCGCCAAGGCGGCAGGCGCAGGCGGCATCCTGGTCCTTAGCGGAGAGACTAAGGTCTCGATGGTGGCGGGCTCAGACATCCAGCCTGATGCCCTGTGCAATGACATTGGCGAAATCTTGTCTGTTTTTGACTGAATCCGGCCATAACACCCTCAAAAACGCATAAATACCCCTTTTGCATAGCGTTTCGGCGTTGAAAAAGGGGGTAGCTTATAGTATGATATCTGTTGGTGCGCAATCAGGGTAAATTCCCTTGTGCAGATAGAGAATGACCTTTGAAGGAGGATGGAACATGGCAAAATACGTATACTTGTTTAAAGAGGGCAACGCCGGCATGCGCAATCTGCTGGGCGGCAAAGGTGCCAACCTGGCGGAGATGACCAATATCGGCCTGCCGGTGCCCCAGGGCTTCACCGTGACGACGGAGGCCTGCACCCGCTACTATGAGGACGGCCAGAAGATCGCCCCCGAAATCGAGGCGCAGATCCTGGACGCGCTGCATAAAGCCGAGGAGACCGCCGGCAAGAAATTTGGCGACATCAACGATCCTTTCCTGGTTTCCGTGCGTTCAGGCTCCCGCGCCTCCATGCCGGGCATGATGGACACCATCCTCAACCTGGGCCTTAACGATGTGGCTGTTGAAGGCCTGGCCAAACTCACCGGCAACCAGCGCTTCGCCTACGACTCCTACCGCCGCTTTATTGAGATGTTCGCCGGCGTTGTGATGGAAGTGGAGCGCAAGCATTTTGCCAGTGAGCTGGACGCGGTGAAAAAGGAAAAGGGCGTCACCGGCGACACCGATCTTGATGCCAATGATATGAAGGAAGTGGTGCGCCGCTTTAAAGAAGTATACAAAAAGCACATGGGTAACGACTTCCCCCAGGACCCCAAAACCCAGCTGATGGAATCCATCAAGGCCGTGTTCCGCTCCTGGAACAACCCCCGCGCAGTCTATTACCGCCGCATGAACGACATCCCCGGCGACTGGGGCACCGCAGTCAACGTGCAGGCCATGGTCTTTGGCAACATGGGCGATGACTCCGGCACCGGCGTGGCCTTCACCCGTGACCCCGCTACCGGCGAAAAGAAGCTCTATGGCGAATACCTGATGAACGCCCAGGGCGAGGATGTGGTGGCGGGCATCCGCACCCCCAACCCCATCTCCACCATGAACGACAGCATGCCGGCGGTGTACGACCTGTTCCTGAAGTATGCCGACACCCTGGAAGACCACTACCGCGATATGCAGGATATGGAGTTCACCATTGAGCGGGGCAAGCTGTATATGCTGCAGACCAGAAACGGCAAACGCACCGCAGCGGCGGCGCTCAAAATCGCCGTTGACCTGGTGGCTGAAGGCAAGCTGACAGAAGAAGAAGCGGTGCTTAAGGTTGACCCCCGCCAGCTTGACACTCTGCTGCACCCCAACTTTGACGAAGCCGCGCTCAAAAAAGCCGAGGTGATCGCCGCAGGCCTCCCCGCCTCACCGGGCGCCGGGGCCGGCCAGGTGTATTTCACCGCCCATGAGGCCGCCAAGGCCGCCAAGGACGGCAAGAACGTCATCCTGGTGCGTGAGGAGACCACCCCCGAGGACATCGAGGGCATGGATCTGTCCCGCGCCATCCTCACCGCCCGGGGCGGCATGACCAGCCACGCTGCCGTAGTCGCCCGCGGCATGGGCCGGCCGGCGGTGGTGGGCTGCCACGACATCTTCATCGACGAAGAGAAAAAGCTGATGACCACCAACAAGGGGCAGGTGTTCCACGAAGGGGACCCCATCAGCCTGGACGGCGGCACCGGCAAGGTGTACAAGGGCCTGGTGCCCACGGTGGAAGCCAAGGTCACCGGCGACTTCGCCACCCTCATGGCCTGGGCGGATAAGGCCCGCAGGCTCAAGGTGCGCACCAATGCTGACACCCCCAAGGACACCCGCCAGGGCGTGGAGTTTGGCGCCGAAGGCATCGGCCTTTGCCGCACGGAGCACATGTTCTTTGAGGCCAGCCGCATCGCGGCGGTTCGCGAGATGATCCTGGCCGATACCCAGGAACAGCGCAAGGCCGCCCTTGACCGCATCCTGCCCATGCAGCAGGCGGACTTCGAGGGCATGTACAAGGCGCTGGAAGAGCGCCCCATGACCGTCAGATACCTGGACCCGCCGCTGCATGAGTTCCTGCCCCAGAAGAACATGACCGCTGAGATCGATGCGCTGGCCAAGCAGCTGAACACCACCAGCGACAAAATCATCGCCAAGATCGAAGCGCTCCACGAGTTCAACCCCATGATGGGCCACCGCGGCTGCCGCCTCACGGTCACCTACCCGGAGATCGCCGAGATGCAGACCCGCGCGGTCATCCAGGCGGCGCTGAAGGTGCGCAAGGAAACCGGGCTCAATGTGAAGCCCGAGATCATGATCCCCCTGGTGGGCACCCGCAAGGAACTGGCCTTTGTGAAAAAGATCGTGCTGGATACGGCTGAGAAGGTCTTTGCCGAGCAGGGCGACCGCATGGACTTCCAGGTGGGCACCATGATCGAGATTCCCCGCGCCTGCGTGGTGGCGGATGAAATCGCCAAGGACGCCGACTTCTTCAGCTTCGGCACCAATGACCTCACCCAGATGGGCTTTGGCTTCAGCCGCGATGACGCCGGCAAGTTCCTGGATTCCTACTACGAGACCCGCATCCTGGAGGCCGATCCCTTTGCCCGGCTTGACCAGGAGGGCATCGGCAAACTGGTGGAGATGGCCGTGAAACTGGGCCGTCAGGGCCGCAAGGACCTGAAGCTGGGCATCTGCGGCGAGCATGGCGGCGATCCCTCCAGCGTGGAGTTCTTCCACAACGTGGGGCTTGACTATGTGAGCTGCTCTCCCTTCCGCGTGCCGATCGCGCGCCTGGCCGCAGCCCACGCCGCCATCAACGAGAAAATGGCGAAGAAAGCCTGAGCCAAACAATCAATCAGAGAACAACACCTTGCGGGGAGCCTGATCACAGGCTCCCCGCGTTTTTCCCTTATATGCTATGCGCTTTTCCATTGTGCTTTCAGGGGCGCCATGTACGGTCCATGTGCAATGAAAACAAAAGGGGGCGGCGCTATCGCCTCATCAGGTGAAGAACCAAGCCTCTTCCTCTATCACCCTTTCAAGGGTCTGGAAGGGCTCTTTCTCCCGTGAAATGACCTCCAGAGCCACGGTCACAGGGTCATGAGCAGCATTTTTCTCAAGATAAGCCGCGACCTCTCTGATCTCCCGGCATTTATAGTAAGCCCCTGAATGGGTGAAGAGCGGGTGCTTGTCCCCATAGAGGGGGGCGCCCGGGGTGAGCACACAATTGGCCAAATGCACATGATCACAGTAGGGGCTGGTTTTTTCCAGCGCTGGATAAAGCTTCTCGCCCAGCTGGGCGATGTGGCTCACATCCATGGTGAGGGCAAAGGCAGAAATCGGCTGGTTCATCCGCCCCATGAGCACAAGCACCTCATCCGTGGGCCCCGCCAGCTGCATGGAGTCCACCTGTCGGTCACCCGGCTCCAGCAGCAGCCGGATATCGCCCCGGGCCACATCCAGTAGGGTGTGCAAACTTTCCTCCAGCGCCTGCCAGGCGTCAGGGGCCAGGGCAGGGTCGCCCGGGTAGCATCCGCTGGTGATCAGCACCCCGTCGCAGCCGGACTGGACAGCGGCATCCACATATCCCTTGCACGCATTGACCGCCCGGCTGCGGATTTCCTTCACGGGGCTGGCCAGGTTCTGCTGCTGCTCCTTCTGAAAAGTGGCAGCCAGAAAAATACCCTTGAGGCCCCGATGGGCAAGCAGCTGACCGCGGCTTGGCGCAGCATCCAAAGGTGAGGCGTATTCGATGGTCGTGACACCTAGGCACGCAAGTCGGTCGATGGCCTGCAGGAACACCGCTTCATCCTCCCGGGCCTGGGGTACCAAGGCCGTGAGCACAATGGATTTGTTGATGTATGCCATGTTGTATCTCCTTTTATCAGGTCCGCATCACCCGCGCCATCAAGCGCTGGGTGAGGCCGGGAAAAACCCTGTACAGCCCCACCAGCAGCCACAGGCCGCGCGGAAAAACAATCTGCCGCTTGCCCTTTGCCACCTGGTGCAGCACCTGGCGTGCCGCCAGCTCCGGGGCCATGGGGCGGACGGGGCTGGCGGTCATTTTCCGGGCATAGTCATAACCCGCCAGGTTGGTGGCGCTGTCATATATCGCTGTTTTCAGAGCACCGGGGATCAGCACAGATACCCGGATGCCATGGGCCTGCGCCTCCTGGGCCAAAGCCAGACTAAGCCCCACCACGCCGTGCTTGGTGGCGGTGTAGGCAGCAGACTCTGGCACCGGCACAAGGCCTGCGAGGCTGGCGGTGTTGATGATGTGGCCCTGGCCCTTTTCCAGCATGTGGTTGTAGGCCAACTGGGTACCCCAGATGACGCCCTTTAGGTTGATGGCCAATATACGTTCCCAGGCTTCCCAGGTCATGTGCTGGGTTTGCCCGCCGGTGACGATGCCCGCGTTGTTAAACACATAGTCCAGGCGGCCGCTTTCAGCGATCATCTGCCCAAAGGCCTCCTCAAGCGGCTGGCGCTGGGAGATATCAACCTTCATCGGGTAAAGCGGCTTCCCCGCCGCTTCCTCCTGCAAGGCCGCCAGCGCCGCCTCATCCACATCCAGCGCGTAAACCCGGGCACCCTGGGCCATTAGTTGCAGGCACAGCGCCCGGCCCAGCCCCTTGGCAGCGCCTGTCACCAAAGCCGTCTTGCCACGATATGGCTGTGGGTTTGCCATGCTGCTCACCTTGCCTTCATAAACGGTTTGGAAGCTTCCCAACAGAAAGCTTCCAAACAAGCCTTAAGCCCTGATTCAGCTCAGCTTAAACGCCACCTCTATCTCCTTCACCTGCTGGTCGTTGATCTGCACCACCGGGCCAATCTCCTTGGCGGCGATGACGGCCTTGGCGGAGAACTCCAGCACCTCCAGGCGGTCAAAGGCATTGAGCAGGTCTTTTCCGGTGCAGATGACGCACTGGTTTTCGATGATCAGCACGGGGTGCTTGGCGGAGAAGGCCCCGGCAACCCCTGAAATGTCCGTGGTGGAGCTGAGGAAGGGCATTTTGCTCACCTGCCGGAGGCTGATATAGCTTTCCGGAATCAGGCGGGAATCAAAGGGGGTATCGGTGACCGCAAAGGCCATGATGGAAGGGGCATGGGCAATCAGCACGCTGCCCACATCCGGATGGGCCTCATAGATTGCCCGGTGCAGGGCCACTGAGCGGCTGGGTGTTTTCCCGGCTTCGCACATGCCGTTTTTGATCAGCACTAGGTCTTCGGGCTGGAGGTATTTGCGGTCCTTGTCATAGGGCGTGATGAGAAAGGTGTCCTCTCCCAGGCGCTGGGAATAGGTGCCCTGGGTGGCGGTGAACAGCCGCTGATCATACGAGCGGTGGATGAAGCGGCACATGTCCCGCCGGGCGGCCCGCTCAGCGCTGGTGGCATACTTGGGGATGAAGGCGTCCATGGCCAGGTTGCGGGGGGCGGCATAGGCATCCAGCTGCGCCTGGGTGAGGGAGCGGGGCTTCCCCAGCTTCAGCGCATCAATCTCAAGCCTGCCAGAAAAATCAAGGGTTTCAAAGGCAGCAAAGGCAGTGAACAGGTCCTTAGCCCCGATGACGCAGCCATGATTTTCCATGAGCACCGTGTTAT
The DNA here is from genome assembly GCA_002411105.1 of Christensenella sp. UBA5327. Lineage (GTDB taxonomy): Bacteria > Bacillota > Clostridia > Christensenellales > Aristaeellaceae > UBA6115. The sequence goes on from DHQX01000037.1 coordinate 29,079, forward strand.
AGCCCTCCTGGAAGCGGCGGGCGATGTTCTGGCCCAAAAGGTCGCTGCCGGGCACGGCATACTCCGCCACGCCCACCTCGCCGCAGATTTTGAGCACATCGGGCACCAGGCGGGTGTTGGGCACCTGGCGCACCAGGCTAAAGGCGATCATGGTGGGGGGATGGGCATGGAGCACAGCCTTCAAATCCGGCCTGATCTGATAGATTTGCAGGTGCAGAGGCAACTCCACCGAGGGGCGGTGCATGCCAATCTTCTCCCCGTCAGGTTTGATCTGGATCATGTCAGAGCGGGTGAGGGAGCCCTTGTCAATGCCAGAGGGTGTGATCCACACGTCGCCGTTCTCATCCCGGATAGACAGGTTGCCCCCCGAGGTGGTGGTCATCCCGTATTCATAGATCCGCTGCATGATCATCACCAGCTGATCGGCAGGGTGCATCAGGTCAAAGCGCATTGGGAGCCTCCTTCTGCAAAGCACATTGCCTGCACTTGCCCCCTTATCATACGCTATCTCGCTGTTTTTTTCACCTGGATATGTTAGAATACTGTCCATCACAAACAGAGGAGAAGCCCATGGACAGAAACGCTCACCTGCCATTTTTGCTTGATACCCTGGAGACCCTGGCCACCACCCCTTCTCCCACCGGGATGACCGGGCAGATTGAAGCCCTGTTGATGGAAACCCTCAAGGGCCTTGGCCACGCCCCCTGGCAGACCAAAAAGGGAGCCGTGCTGGCAAAGCTAAACGAAGGGGAAGGAGAGGGCATCCTGCTCTCCGCCCACATCGACACCCTGGGGCTGATGGTGCGGGCCATCAAGGGCAACGGCCGCCTGCGCATCACCCAGCTGGGCGGTTATCCCCTGCAATATGCCGAGCAGGAAAATGTCCAGGTCTTTACCCGCGCCGGAAAAATCATCCCCGGCACGCTGCGCATGAACCAGCCGGCCGTCCACGCCAACCGGGAGCTGAATGAAGCCAAGCGCAGTGACGAAAGCATGGAAGTGGTGCTGGATATGCGGGTTTCCAACAAGGAGGAGACGGAGGCCCTGGGCATTTCTGCCGGGGATTATATCAGCCTGGACCCACGCTTTGTAAAAAGCGGGGATGGCTTCATCAAAAGCCGCCACATGGATGACAAGGCCTCAGCCGCGGTGCTGGTCACCCTGGCCCGGGCCTTTATAAAGGGCGAGGCCACCTGCCGCCGCCCTGTCTTTATCCTGTTTACCAATTATGAAGAGGTGGGCCACGGTGCCAGCGCCGGGCACCCGGCAGGCATCGCCGATATGATCGCGGTGGACATGGGCGTGGTGGGCGATGACCTGACAACCGATGAGCTGAAGGTGTCCATTTGCGCCAAGGATTCAAGGGGGCCCTATAACCGGGCGCTGACGGGCTCCTTGATTGACACCGCCATCAAGCATGCGCTGAGCTATGCGGTTGACATCTATCCCTTTTACGGCTCTGACACCGACGCCGCCCTCTCCGCCGGGCATGATTACCGCCACGCCCTGATTGGCCCCGGGGTCTCCGCCAGCCACGGCTATGAGCGGGTGCATGAGGAGGGGCTGTGGAACACCCTGGCGCTTTTGTGGCGGTATTTAAAGGATAGCTAAAAACACATGGCCCTGGCTGGATCAGCACAGGGCCATGTTTTTACGCCAAGTTATAGCGCCTTCACCAGCACCAGGCAGGGGTTCCATTCATCCCATAATGTAGGGAACACCTCCAGCCGCAGAAAGCCCATCCCTTCATAAAAGGCGATGGTGCGGTCATATTCCGGGTAATGGCCTTCATCCACGGTTTTCACCTGGAGGAGGCGGAAGCCTGCTTCCTTGGCGTAGGCTTCCAGCGCCGCCATCAGCATGCGCCCGATGCCCTGGCGGTGCAAATGGGGCAGGATGCCCATGCAGTGCACCTCTGCAGCAGAAACGCTGGTGGTTTTCAGGCTCACAAAGCCCAGAACCTCCTCACCTGAATACGCGGCCCAGAAGGGCAGGCTGCGGCTTTGCTCAATGTATTCCTTTGTGCTGTCCGGCAATCCAAACCAATCCGGCAGCGCCAGCAGGATTTTCTCCGCAATCTCTGCCCTGCGTGCCGGTTCCCTGACACAATCAATTTTCACATCTTTCATGGCGATGTCTCTCCTTTTTCTCATACAAATCAGGCCGCCCCAGGCGGCTGGAAAAGGGGAGCCATCGCTTCATTTCACGCGTTCATGATAACAAAGCAGCGCCCGGAAAATCAAGGGGCCATGATGTTTATCGAAACCTTTCCACATCTTCCGCCAAAGCCAGGAGGGGACTGCCTGTACAGCAGCCCCCTCCTGGTCCGTCAGGCGCTGGCAGTGCTATAACATCATCGCAGCCAGCAGCAGCACCGTTGCCGCCACCAGCAGCACCACAAGCCACAGCGCCTGCTTCTTCCTTCCTTCCATCTCCGCCTGGTCGGCTTCATTCATCGTAGACACATAATTACGCCGGCCCAGCAGGTAGAGCAGCAGCCCGCTGTCTGCACTTGAGGCAAAATAACCCCACAGCCTCGGCCGCTTCAAGCCCCGGCTTTTAGCGTCCAGCTTCACCATCCCATATACCTGATACCACAGCATCCCCGCCAGCCCAAAGATGATAACCAGCAGCGCAATCGCATACCACGTCATGTTTCCCCTCCTAAATTTTCCTGATGATCTGATAAAACACAATCCCCGTGCTGATCAAAACCAGCGTCAACACCACGAAGAGCAATATCTCATTCACCGATGACGCCGTCATCATCACAAACAAGGCTGCCATCAACAGCAGATTGATGAGCACGGCGATCAAGAGCTTCTTGTTGCTTTTCACCACGTTGGTGCTTTCGTCCAGGTGCCTGATCATGGCTTCGTCTCCTTTCAGCAGCGTATCCAGGCTGACGCCATAGAGTTCGCCCAGCCGGATGACGCTGATGATGTCAGGGAAGTTTCGTTCATTCTCCCAGTTGGATATTGACTGCCGGGAAACCAGAATCTTCTCTGCCACCTGTTCCTGCGTGAGCCCCGCCTGGGCGCGGGCTGCTTTTAGTTTCGCTCCGATCTGCATGGGAGGCCTCCTTCTTGCTGATCATCCTCATGTTCCCATGGATGGCGGCTTTCGTCCATCCAAAGGCTTTGACATCAAGGGAAAAAGCCCCGGACAACGCCGTCAAAACGCTTTGACATGGGGCTTTTTTCTTGAGTTTCTTTGCAAAACGGCTATTAGCCTGGGCCGATGCGCCGGGCTTCCAGATAGAAGCGCTTTTCGTTGGCCTCCCCCATGGAGAAGGTCTTGCGGGGCAGGCGGCCGGCCTGCTGCACGGTGGGGAACAGCCGATCCTTGGGGAAATCCGGCATTAGGATGCCGGTGCCGCCCTGTGCCGCGGCGATCTCCCGCAGCGCTTCGGTTCCGTGCACATAGTCCAGGGACAGGCCCGCCTCATCCAGCAGTTTTTGCACGGCATCGGTGACCAGGCTGCCCGCCGGGGGGTCAAGCGCAAGGGGCAGGTCTTCCTCCCCGCCGATGAGCACGATGTCAGGCGTCTTTTGATCCCCGAGGGGGTGGAGGGGTGTCAGCACCTCCAGCAGACGCTGCCGGTTCACGCCAAATGCCATCCGGTGGATGGGCTCAAACAGCAGGGCGGGGCTGTGCAGGTTCACCATTTCCACCAGCGCGAAGCGGGCGGGGTGGTGCTGCTGCTGGTGCAAGGTTAGCTTTTTCTTTTGCTTCTCCCAGGAAGCCTTGGCCGCGGCCAGGGAGTGATTGCCATCCCCCACCGCCAACAGCAAGCCGCCGGGCGCCAGCTGCCCCTTCAGCTCAGTCAGAGTCTGTGCCAGCTGTGCCTGGTCACGGGAGTCAGACACCTGCCAACCTTTGATATGTCCGCCCTGCATCATGAGCGCTATGTCATACACGCTTGGCAGGGCCTGGCGTCTTTCATACAGCGGACCCAGGAGGCGGTCCTCCGGGTCATCAATCAGCAGCATCACGTGGGACAGCTCCAGGGCGGATTGCTCCCGCACCGCAAGGCGCGGCGGGATACGGTCAAGCACAGTTTCTTCCGTGGCCCGGATCAGGGAGCGGCTGCCCGGCTGATAGTCATACTCCTCCAGATCAACCATGACCACAAGCCCCACGCGCTTGCCTGACTGGGTTTGGCGCTCCACCAGCACAAAACTGTCCTGAAGGGGGGTGAACATGTCCCTCTCCAGATACGAGGACATGGTCTGGTGCACCTGACGGCTGCGGGCCTCGGTCTGCTTCAGGAAAGCCTCCGGCACAATCAGCCGCAGGGTGGAGGGATGGTCGCCAATCTCCCTTTCCGCCGCCAGCCACACCTCCGGCTGGGAGGTGTATTGGTCAAGCGCCACCACTGGCCAGAAGCGGTTCAGGTATTGAGCCCGCGGCAGCAGGATCTCCCCCGGCCGAATGCCAAGCCTGTGCCAGTCCGTCATGCCTTCTCCTCCTCAAACATGGTCTATAGGGGTTCCTCCCGGCCGTAAATCACCCGCACCTTGAGGATGTCAGGCTGGGAGGACAGCTGCATCGCAAAATCCCGCAGCACATTCACCGGCACGTCAAACAGCGCACAGGCCACGCCCCCCCGGCTGGCGGACACCATCTGGTCGATGTTGATGTTCGCCTCGCCAAACAGGGTGGTGATCTTGCTGAGAATGCCCGGCACATTGCGGTGCAGCACCATCACCCGGGTGGGGTAGATGGCCTTGCCCAGGGAGATGGCGGGAAAGTTCACGGAGTTCGTGATGTTGCCGTTGTTCAGGTAGTCCGCCGCCTGGCGCGCGGCCATGACAGCGCAGTTCTCCTCCGCCTCCTCTGTCGCGGCGCCCAGGTGGGGAATCACCAGGGTGTTGGGAAACTGCATCACCTCTTCGTTGGCAAAGTCGGTCACATAACGGCGTATCTGCCCGCTGTTCAATGCGGCCTCCACCGCCCGCTCGTCCACCAGCTGGTCCCGGGCGAAATTCAGCAACACCACCCCCGGCTTCATGCGCCCGATCTGCTCAGCCCCCAGATAACCCCGGGTGCCTTCCATCAGCGGGATGTGGATGGTGATGTAATCGCACTCCTCCAGCAGCTCTGTCAGCTGGGTCACGTGGTGCACCGATCGGGACAGCTTCAGCGCGTATTCGATGGAGATGTAGGGGTCAAACCCCATCACCTCCATGCCCATGCTGATGGCGGCGTTGGCCACCAGGTGCCCCACCGCGCCAAGGCCGATCACCCCAAGCCTGCGCCCCTTGATTTCGGTGCCGGAAAAGGCCTTTTTGCCTGCCTCAACGCGGGACGAGATCTGGCTGTCCGCCGGCTGGCCGCGCACCCAGTTGATGCCGCCCACCACATCCCGGGCCGCCATAAGCATGCCCGCCACCACCAGCTCCGCCACTGCGTTGGCATTGGCCCCCGGGGTGTTGAACACCACGATGCCCTGGTTGGTGCAGCGCTCCAGCGGGATGTTGTTCACCCCTGCCCCCGCCCGGGCGATGGCGCGCAGCCGCGGGGGCAGCGCCATCGCGTGAAGATCGGCTGAGCGCACCAGCCACAGGTCGCAGGCCATGGGGTCTGACACCTGGGTGAAGTTGGTCGTCAACTCAGCCAGCCCCTTGGGGGAAATGTTATTCAGGGTCGCTACATTCCGCTGCTTCATCATGTCCTTGCCCTCTCAAACGACGCCATGTAGTCAACCAGCGCCTCCACGCCCTCAATGGTCATGGCGTTATACAGGCTGGCCCGCATCCCGCCCACCAGGCGGTGGCCCTTGAGCCCCGATAGCCCCGCCGCCTCAGCCCCCTTGACAAATTCCGTGTCAAGGGCCTTATCGCCGGTGACAAAGGTGATGTTCATCAAAGACCGGCTGCCGGGGGCTGCGGTGGCTTTGAACAAGGCGCTCTGATCCAGGTAGTCATACAAAATCCCGGCCTTGCGCCGGTTGATCTGCGCCATTGCCTCAAGCCCGCCCAGGCCTTTGAGCCATTTCAATACCTTGCCAAAGATATAGATGGCGTAGCTGGGCGGGGTATTGTAGAGGGAATGCGCCTTGAGGTGGGTGTCATAGCGCATCATCAGGGGCACAAAGCCCGGCAAATGCTCCCTTATCAGGTCTTTTCGGACGATCACCATGGTCAGCCCCGCGATCCCCATGTTTTTTTGAGCGCCTGCATAGATCAGGCCAAAGCGCCTGACGTCCAGGGGCTCCGAGAGAATGCAGGAGGACATATCGCTCACCAGGGGAATATCCCCGGTGTCAGGCAGCGCTTCAAAACGGGTGCCATAGATGGTGTTGTTCTGGCACAGGTGCACATAGTCAGCGTCCGGCCGCAGCGCAAGCCCCGCCAGACTGGGAATCCGGCTGAAGTGCTCCCCCTCCCCCGTGGCGGCGACCCGCACGTCCAGGTACTTGGCCGCTTCCTCCGCCGCCTTGGCTGCCCAAACGCCAGTATTGATAAAATCCGCCTTGCCGTTTTTTGACAGGTTCATGGGAACCATTGAAAACTGCAGGCTGGCCCCGCCCTGGAGAAACAGCACCGCATAGTCCTCCGGGATGCCCGCCAGATCTCTGAGATCCTTTTCAGCCTCCTGGATGATCCCCTCAAACACCGCGCCGCGGTGGCTCATCTCCATCACCGACATGCCGCTTGAGCGGTAATCCAGCATCTCCGCGGCTGCCTCACGCAAAACCGCCTCCGGCAGACAGGCTGGCCCCGCGCTGAAATTATGAATCCTGCCCATGCTTTCCACGCCTCCTCTTTCATGCTCAACCAGGCCCTTTAATCCCCCAGGTTGGACTATACTTTCGGGGGAAGGAATTGTCCATCGTCAGAACAGGTATTATTATCATATATACCCTTTTTAAACATATTTGCGCTTCCTGCCTGGCGCGTCCGGCAAAACCGGAAAAACCATAAATCTTCCTCATTTCGCGCTTGCCTTAATTTCTTCTCTATGGTATATTACTTAGGCTGTCATCATACCGCGGCAGGCAGGCCGCGGGAGATTGACCCTGCAGGGAGGGATAAAAGATGGGAAAATTCTGTCAAGTTTGCGAAAAGGGCCTGATGAGCGGGCATAAGGTCAGCCACTCCAACCGCAAGAGCAACCGCACCTGGGCGCCCAACGTCCAGAACATCCGCGTGGTCAAGGAAGGCCGCCCGATGCGGCTGAACGTGTGCACCCGTTGCCTCAGAAGCGGCAACGTGCAGCGCGCCATGCCCAGGATGCGTGCGGACAATCAGGCCTGACGCCGGTTTTCGCGCGAAAGCCGCCCCGGATAGATGGGGCGGCTTTTTGTGTGGGGCAGGCTGCCCCGCTTTATTGCAAGTGCTTCCTTTGCACAGTATAATGGATCTGTTGATCGAGAGGAGATACTGAGAATGAAACTTGGCATTGTGGGGCTACCCAATGTGGGCAAGAGCGCGCTGTTCAACGCCCTCACCAGCGCAGGCGCCCAGGCGACCAACTACCCTTTCAGCACCAAGGAATCCAACACCGGCATGGTGAGCGTGCCGGATCTGCGGGTGGAGGAGCTGGCAAAGATATACAAGCCGCGGAAGATCACCCACGCGGCCATTGAGTTTGTGGACATCGCCGGCTTGGTGCGGGGTGCCAGCCGGGGCGAGGGGCTGGGCAACCGCTTTTTGTCCAGCATCCGCGAGGTGGATGCCCTCATTCATGTGGTGCGCCTGTTTGAGGATGACAACGTGATGCATGTGGAGGGCTCGGTGGACCCCCTCAGGGACATGGAGACGCTCAACCTGGAGCTGATCTTCGCCGACATGGAAACCGTGCAGAAGCGCGGCGAGAAGGCCCAGAAGATGTTCAAAACCGGGGAGAAAAGGTATCAGGAAGAGGCGCAGCTGGCCGAAAAAGTGATGAAAACCCTGGATGAGGGCCAGCCGGCCCGGCTGTGCCCGCTGACTGATGAGGAGCGCGCCATCACCAAAACCTGGTTCTTGCTGACTGATAAGCCGGTGATCTATGCCGCCAACGTCGCAGAGAGCGACCTGGGCAAAGACCCGGAAACCGTGCCGATGCTGAAGCAAACCCTGGATCAGGCAGCCAGCGAAAATGCCGAGGCCATGGTGATCAGCGCCCGGATTGAGGCGGAGATCGCCGACCTGCCCAAGGAGGAGAAGGCGCTGTTTATTGAGGAGCTGGGCATTGGCGAAAGCGGGCTGGACCGGCTGGTGAAGGCCAGCTACCGCCTGCTGGGGCTGATCTCCTTCCTGACGGCGGGCGAGGACGAGTGCCGGGCCTGGACCATCACCCGGGGCACCAAGGCGCCCCAGGCTGCAGGGAAAATCCACACCGATCTGGAGCGCGGCTTTATCCGCGCTGAGGTGGTGCCCTTTGACGCGCTCAAAGCCCATGGCAGCATGGCCGCCTGCAAGGAAAAGGGCCTGGTGCGCAGCGAAGGAAAAGATTATGTGATGCAGGACGGCGATGTGACGCTGATCCGCTTCAACGTGTAAGGCCATGGGCAGGATTGGTTTTTTCTTAAAGCGCCTGGCAAAGCTTGATACCAGGCGTTTCAGGGAGACTCTGGAGATGATCCGCAGCCAGACCGGGCGCAGCACGCCCTGGCTGTTGGCAGATCTGTTCATCTGCGGCATCCGCTATAACGCCGGGTATATGGATTATATGATCGCCCGGATGGACCGCTTGAACCACGCCCAGCGCAGAACCGTCATCACCCGGGGGATCAGTAACACGATCGTCAGGCGCATGAATGACAAGGAATACTGGCGCTATTTTGACGATAAAACCCTCTTCAACGCCACCTTCGCCCGCTGGGTGAAGCGGGGCTGGATGCGGGTGGACGCCAGCACCCGGCCCGAGGATCTGGCGGCCTTTTGCCAGGGGAAGGGCGCGCTTTTTGCCAAGCCCCTGGAAGGGTCAAGCGGGGTGGGCGTTGAAAGGCTTGAGCCGGAGGATTGCCAGGACGAGGCTGCGCTGCTGAAGCGCCTGCGGGAGAAGGGAGACTGCATCCTGGAGGAAGCCTTGGTGCAGCACCCCGCCTTGGCGCGGATCTACCCCGGTAGCGTCAACACCCTGCGCATCGCCACCCTGATTGGCGACAAGGAAGAGGGCATCGTCTATGCCTTCCTGCGCATCGGCAACGGCCGGGTGATGGACAACGTGGACTGCGGTGGCATGGCCGCCCGGGTGGATCTGGAAACCGGCCTGATCAACACCGTGGCGGCTGACAAGAAGGGGCATGAGTATGCCCGGCACCCGCTGACGGACGCCCCCATCACCGGTTTTCAGCTGCCCTGCTTTGAACAGGCCAAGCAGGCCTGCCTGGAGGCGATGCGGGTGATCCCCCAGCTGCGCTTTGTGGCATGGGATGTGGCCATCACGCCGGAGGGCCCCGAATTCATCGAGGGCAACTCCTTCCCCAGCCACGCGGTGCCTCAGTTCGCCGCCCACTACCCGGATGGCATTGGCATCCTGCCGGAATTTGAGCGTTTTATCTCCTTAAGCTGATCTGCCCGTCCCACCCTGATGCATGAATCCCTTCCCTTCATCCGTTAGATGACTGAACACAGTCTTGGCAAAAGGAGTGAACAAGATGGATCTGTTGAAAACGCTGTTGGTCTATATGACCGTTTTGCTGACTTCGGGGGTGGCCCAGATGCCGGCCTTGACCCCGATGCCCACTCAGCTGATCACCCCCACCCCCATCGTAACCGCCAGCCCCACCCCCGCGCAGGCCACCTATACGCCCCCGCCTGTGCCC
>DHQX01000033.1:0-11992 GCA_002411105.1 Christensenella sp. UBA5327
AAGTTACTCTGTGAATTTACTATTCAGAAGAAAATACAGAAAAATAACCAAAAGGGCTATTGCAAACATATGTTTGCATGGTATAATGCTGTTGTGTCATTCTAGGAGGTAAGCATGACCCAGATCAATAAAAAGCGCAAGCACGGGGAAACCCAGGGCATCATTCTCAGGTATATCCAGGAGCAGATTGAGGATCGCGGCTTTCCGCCCTCCGTCCGGGAGATTTGTGATGCCACAGGGCTTAAATCCACCTCCACCGTGCACGGGCATTTAAAGCGCATGGAAAAAGCCGGGCTGTTGCAGCGGGATTCCATGAAGCCCCGGGCCATGACCCTGCTGCAGAAGGATGCGCCCCGGGACAAGGCCGGCGTGCGCCTGGTTCCCCTGCTTGGCCCGGTGGCAGCGGGCAGCCCCATCCTGGCCGAGGAAAACGCCAGCGAAACGCTCCCGGTTCCTGATTATTTTTTGAAGCAGGATGGCGATTATTTCGCCCTCATCGTTCGCGGTGAGAGCATGATCGACGCTGGCATCCTCAACGGAGATTACCTGATCGTCAAAAAACAGCAGGTGGCCAACAATGGGGACATCGTGGTGGCGCTGATTGAGGATGACGCCACGGTTAAGCGCTTCTATAAGGAAAACGGGCACTTCAGACTCCAGCCTGAAAACGCGGCCATGCAGCCCATCATCGTTAAAGAGCTCACCATCCTGGGCAAGGTGATATCGGTTTATCGGGACTTGTAATGCCCCGGCGCTTTGATAAGCGAGACAACGCAAATCGTTGCCTCGCTTTTTGTTTCGCGCCACCAGACTTTGGTATCAGCACCCAGAAGCAGACCGAAGTTTTTCTATAAACCCAATTCGTAGCAGCCCCTGAGAAGCTGATAGGCAGGCTTAAGTGCCAGCATGTCATCCGCCAGGCGTTTGACGATGCCGGGCTCAAACACCCATTGTGGCCTGATTCCCTGGCGGATCAGCAGCAGTTCTTTTTTAGTGTACCATGGGAGCAGACGTTGATCCAGATCCTCAGGTATGCTCATACGCTTAAAGGAATCCCCCATTAAGGCGAACTGGCGCCCATCCAAAAGTTCGGATAAGGCAAGCAGTTCGCCGGGATTGGCCAGCATGCGGCGCCGAAGGATGTCCAGTGCTGGCCTGTTCTCCCCCCAGAAGCCCAGACCCCAGCTCACACTGTCAACCCTGATCTCAAACCAAAACATAAGGGACTTGTCCCGCGGTTCCCCCTGATGTCTGAAGGCAATCCAGTGGTGGTCGCGATAGGGGGATTTGTCCCGGGAGAAGCGCGTGTCCCGGAAAATGCGTGATAAAACCTTTGAAGGCCGCACCTCCATGCCTGGGTCCATGTCAAGGGCTATTGGGGTCAGCGCTTCAATAAAGGCGTAATATGGCGCCCGCACCTTCTGGATGTACTCTGCCCGGTTCGCGTCCATGAACGCCTTGTTGTTGTTATAGCGGATTTTCAGCATGAAATCCACCATATCCGGCTTGAAATGAAAGGCTAGGTCTTCTTGGGTCAGTTTAGTCAAAGCTCACATACTCCTCCCGCACATAGCCCTGAATCACATCGGTTTCAACCAGCAGCCACCCGTCCTCCGATTGCTTGAGCACCACCAGTTCCTGGCCAAAGAACAAGCGCATGATCACCTCGCTGTTCAGGCTCGCCTCTGCCCTCAGATTCAGCGAAGAATTGACCGGGATCTTCGTCACCCGCACCACCTGTCTGCCGGCTATCTTGCTTTGGTCCACCGGCATCAGCGTGGGCCTGGGGGTGGCGGTGGGGACAGGCCCTGGCGTGGTCAAATAGGCTGTTCCCAGGGGGGCCGGCAAGCTGAAGACAGTCTCCACCTTTTGAAGCTCTGTCCCAGGGTAATAGAAGCGAAGGATTTTTTCATAGTCCCAGCCATAGGTAGCCGCCATCCATTCGGCTCCCCGCTGGCTGAGGCCCACCCCGTGCCCATAGCGGGTGAAGCTGATGCGGAAAGCGTCCTGCGCGCTTTTCACATGCACCAGCTCATTGGAGTTCCGGTTGATGGACAGATTCAGCGCCGCCTCAAGATCCGGGAATATCTCCAGGTCAACCGATACCTTCTGCGCAAGCGGCAATAGGGCAGACAGTTGGGGCACCGCACCCGGGCTGGGCGCTGCCGTTTCGCTGCCGCCAGCAAATGAGACCTCCTGATCCGCGGCCTGATAAGACCTGCCACTGATTCTCAGGTCAAAGCGCAGGTAACGCATCACGCCGTTTTCACCGCCAAAGCGGGTGGTGTGGGGCACGATGTCTTCCACCCGGTCAATGCGGATGTCATCGCTTTCATGGCTGTAGCCCATGTCCTTCATTCGTGGCGCGAGCTTATCCATCAGCAGTTTCAAAAGCGCCGGGTTCAACTGAGCTTGATCACGGATATCCCTTGGCAGTGTGGCGGTTCTCACCTCGCTGGCAGGGTTATCCAGGTCATATCGGTCTTGTACAATGCCCAGGTACGGGATGCTCTCCCGCCCCCAGGCGTTGAGCGCGGATTCGGTGTAGCCGCCATTGCTGGCGGTGTAGAAGCACTGGGCAAGGGCGCCCTGGTAGAAGCAGGCGATGCCCTTGGTTTCATTGACCGCATTGATCGCATTCACTTTTTCCGGATTAAGCCCGTAATAAACCTGGTCATTGGTGGTGTCAGTCATGTCATAGGCTTTGGAAGGCTTCAAGTTGCGCAATGTGTAGGTCCTGGCGGCGATGGCCTGGGCTTTCAACGCCTCAAGCGGAAAGTCATCGCTCATCTCATAGGGCACCACCCCCATCAAGTATTCCTCAATGGGGGCTGCCAGCACCGCCTGCAGGGCACCGCCCACATCGCTCAGGTGCAAATCCCCTGTGTAAAGGTTCAGCCCATCCTGAAGGCGCAAGCCGTTTTCCAGCCCGGTATCTGTCTGATGGCGCCTCAGCACCAGGTGCTTTCCCGGAAAGTAGGTCATGCCCTCGTAAAAGAGGATGATGCCTTGGGGAGTCAGACGGGCTTGAAGCTCGGTTCCTCGCTGAAAACTCAGATGGCCATCAATGGAATACCCGCCATAGACACCGATTTTCAGGCTATCTGAAAGCCCCAGGTTGCTCAGCAGAATGCGGACACTGCGGGGATTGTCGGCGGCGCCTGCCAGGGTCATTCCTCCTAGCAGAACCATGACAGCCAGGGCACAGATGAGGCGTTTTAAGACAATTGTTTCGCGCATCACAGGTCCTTTCCCAGCCACCGCAAGGGAGACTGTTGCCACAGAATTGTAGCACACCTGGCTTCTGCGCGCCAATGTGTTACAACAGGGCGAGCAGCGGGATAACGCCGTTTATGCTCTTATTCGTCTTGATTTGATGCCAAAGGATGTGTGCCGCGGTAGCTGGCAGCCTCATCAAGCAGCGCCTGGGCATGCTGCGTGCCGCTGCGCTGCTGTGCCTGGGCTCCGCCTAGCATCACAGCCAGGGAAGCCACCCGTTCCGCTTCATCCAGGTTGTGGATGATGGTTTGGGTTCTGCCGGCATGCTCAACTTTCTCCACCTCCATCTGGGTGGAAGCCATGGCAGCGATCTGATGCAGATGGGACACGCAGATCACCTGGCGGAAACGGGCGATGTCCCAGAGCTTGCGGGCGATGACCTGTGCGGTGATGCCTGAGATGCCGGTGTCTATCTCATCAAACACCATGGTGGGCACCGCGTTGGTCTGCGCTGTGATGGCCTTCATCGCCAGCATCAGGCGTGACAGTTCGCCGCCTGAGGCAATCTTGGCCAAGGGTTTGAAATCCTCTCCCAGGTTGGGCGCAATCAGCATGCGGACTTCGTCCACCCCGGTGATGCTGAAGCGCCTGGGATCGGGCTGCACCGACACCTGAAACGCAGACCGGGCCATGTTCAGCTCTTTGAGATGCGCCTCAATCAGCTTTTCAAGGCGCTTGGCCTGGCTTTTACGGGAAACACTCAGCGCCTGTGCGCTTCTTTGGTACTGGGCTTTTCTTTGCTCCAGGGTGAGGGTGAGCTCATCCAGCGTCTCCTCCAGGGTTTCAAGATGCTTGATCTTTTCCCTGATATCCTGCCAGGTGGACAGCATCTCATCGGCTGTTGCGCCGTATTTCCGGCCCAGCTTGCGCAGCAGATCCAGGCGCTCCTCCACCTGCTCAAGGCGGCTGCCGTCAGTATCGATCCCAGCGCTCAGCGCGTGCAGGTCATGCCCCAGCTCTTCCAGCTCGTAATAGGCCGACCGCACCCGCTCCGCAATCTCCTGAAACCGGGGATCAAGTGAGGCGATGTTTTCCATGAGCTGCTGGGCCTGTTTTGTCAGGGTCCAGGCGGAATCACCTTCCGCCCCGCCCTCATATAGCGCCGTGCGGGCGCCATCAAGGGCTCCCTTGATCTTCCCGGCATGGCGCAGCAGATCGCGGCTTTGCTCAAGCGCTGCATCCTCTCCCGGCTCCAGCTTCGCTGCTTCCAGCTCCTTGTCCTTCAGCCTCAACAGGGCCAGCTGCTCCTCCCGGGCCTGGGCGCTGGCCAGCGCATCCTGATATTCACGGTTCAGCTGGCGGTAAATCTCATAATCAGCCCTGACGCTTTGGATCAGGTCCTGATGCTCCGCTCCGCCAAAGCTGTCAAGGTAATGAAGGTGACGGTTTTCCTGAAGCAGGGACTGGTGCTCGTGCTGTCCGTGGATATCGACCAGAGCCTCAGTCACCTGTCTTAAGAGGGTCAGCGGCACCGGGAGCCCGCTGATGCGGCAGATGTTTCTGCCGGAGCGGTTCAGCTCACGGGATATCACCAGCAGCCCTTCCTCCGCCTCTATCTCAAGGGCGGACAGAACCTCGGCAACCTCCGCGTTTCCCTCAACCTGAAACGCGCCCTCCACATAGGCCTTGTCACTGCCCAGGCGGATCAAATCCTTATCCGCTTTGCCGCCGCACAAAAAAGCCATGGCGTCCACCACCAGGGATTTTCCTGCGCCGGTTTCACCTGTCAACACGGAAAGACCAGCGGAAAACGCCACTGTGATTTCCTCAAACAGCGCGAAATTGCGGATCAGAAGTTGCTCAAGCATATGAAGCTGCGCTCGTCACCTTAAAATATTATGGAATTTTTCAATCACAAGGTGGGCTTCCTCTTCATTGTGCACAACCACCATGATGGTGTTGTCACCGGACAGGGTGCCCAGTACCTCAGGCCAGCGCATGCTGTCAATGGCCTCGCCTGCCACATTGGCACTGCCAGAGAGGGTTTTGATCACAATGATGTTGCCCGCGGACTGGATAGAGATCACAGAATCCACAAACATGCGCACAAAGCGCTCGGAAACTGAGTGCTCAGCCTGGTCAGCCGTGGCATACTTATAGCCGCCGGTGCCGGAGAGCACCTTCAGCAGGCGCATCTCCTTGATATCCCGGGAGACGGTGGCCTGGGTAACGTTGATGCCCTGGTGCTTCAGTTTGTCCGCCAACTCTTTTTGTGTCTTGATGTCCTGTTTGTCTATCAGGTTGAGAATGGCTGCGTGTCTGGTGCTTTTCATCATACCCCTCCGTTTGTTTGCTGTGTCCAGTCCCGCTGTTTTTGATGCAGTTTTGTGATAAAGCCCTGATGTGAAAACCGGATGAAACTGACCCGTTCCTCCGCTTTTGATACTGTAATCTGCGTGCTGTCCTCCCGGAACAGCACGATTTGCCCATCGATTGAGATCTGATGCTTCCGCCCCTGCACGGCTTGCACTTTGAGGCGGACGGTTTTTGACACCGGCAGCACCACCGGGCGCAGGTGCAGATCATGGGAGCAGATGGGCACCACTGAGATGCTCTCAAGATCAGGATGGACCACTGGCCCGCCCGCAGACAGCGAGTAGCCTGTGGTGCCTGTGGCAGAAGCCACCAGGATGCCGTCCCCATGGTTTTTGTAGATCAGTTCGTCATCAGCATAAGCCCAGACACAAATGCTGCTGGGGTTATGCCCACGGGACACCGCCACATCATTCATCACCAAAGCTGTAAACCCATCATCCATGGTACACCGGAGCATCATCCGCTCTTCCAGGCGATAGTCGCCTTTGATCAGGCGCTCAGTGCCATTGCCTATCATCTCAGGCGCCAACTCAAGCAGGAAGCCGGTATGCCCCATGTTGATTCCAAGGACGGGCACACCTTGCTGGGCGGCCACTGGCAAACAACGGAGCAAGGTGCCATCCCCTCCAAAAGCAATGATGGCATTTATACCCACCGCGATATCCGAAAGCTCCGACCGGTCCCCCACTTTCAGCAGATCATGCAGCCAGCCGTCCAGACTCACCATGCACTTTCTGTCAATCAATGAGGCGGCAAACTTGCCCGCCGCTCTCACTGTATCCGGTTTGTGAGGATTAGCAAAAAGAAAGTAGCGTCTGTCCTGCACCTCTAAGCATCCTCCATCTGGGCATGATTATACCGTATATAATTTGAAATGACAAGGCACTTCACGCAAAAACCAACTGAATATCACATGGAATTTATACCGATTTCTGACAAATCCATCATCATGAGTGCAAGAATAAACAAAAGCGCGCAGTTTGTGCGCACTTGAAATATGATTTCATCAGAGTATAAAGCATGCAGGATTATGGCGGTGTGGTGTTGCCGCGATAGTATACCGCCTGTTTGGGCTCATACCTGTCACGGCTCACCTGTTTGCGTTCAACGACCTGTCCGTTCTGCAGCGTCTCAAGGTAGGTCACCACCACGTAGCCATCCTGAGCTTTGGATTTTTCCTTCTCCTCATTTTTGTAAGTCACGATGAGCCCGGTTTTATCCACCACATATTTGATTTCTATGGGTGGCGGGATGGTTTCCACTGTCTCTGAGACCATCCGGTAGCTGACCCCGTCCCCCAGGCTCAGGCCATAGAGCTTGATCTCCGTCACCAGGCGCTTGGAATTGCGCTTGGCAGGCCTTACCCGGGCGGCGATATAGATGTTGTCAGGGGTTGTGTTCTTAAAAGCGAAATCTATCTCCCTTCCGCCCTCCAAGTAAACGGTGGCATCCTGTCCCAGGTCTGAATAGCCTACTTTCTCAGAATGAATGGACCGTTTGGCGATGGTGAGCCCTGCCGTCAACGCTGCCTGATATAGGGTGGTGCTGGACTGGCATACGCCACCGCCAATGCCGGTGACCAATTCGCCATAGACCTGTTCAGGCGCCTCAAAGAATCCGGCCTTGAGGGTTCTTGGCCCCACCACCTTGTTGAAGCTGAAGGTGTCCCCGGGCTTCAAGATCATGCCGTTCATGCGCGAGAGGGAAACGCGGATGTTGTTGTTGCGTTTTTCGTCCGATGAGGTGCTGATGTCCGTGCTGATGCTGGAGCGAAGCGCGGTTTTTCCCTTCAATTGCGCCACAGTGACGCTGGGCGGGATAGGCTCGCCCGTCAGCTCAAAATCACCCGACTGCCCTGTGGCAGCCCGCTCCATAATCTGGGCCTTGGCAGCAGAGATGTCAAATCGGTATCCCACCTGCTCTTGCTGATAGATAAAGGGCTGATTGTCATTGTCAGGCTGAAAGTGCATGATAGCGGCGTCCAACGGTTCCTTATTGATATAAGGGGCGATCTGCACCAGCATGCTCTCCAGCTGAGTATCGCTCAGCTCGCTCTGGGTCACCTGTTTTTGGTAAGGTGTGGTCTGCAGCTGCTCAATGGCTGCTTTTCTCATGTGGATGTCGCCGGTATGGGTCAATTGCCAGGCCTCGTTGAGAAGGCCATAGAGCTGGTTGTCATCCACAGTGATGCCAAGGCTGCCATAGTTGAGAGTGGCAAACACGTGGCTGCCGTATTTCAGGTTCATTGACCAGCTGTTCACCTTCTGGAGCATGTCGCCTCTGAGCTTCTCCAAGGCCTCCTGGGGCTTGAGACCGGATATGCTGATGCCATTGATGGTAATATTGGGGGCGTAAACCTCCTCATAGGGCGCAATCAAAGTTGCCACCTGACGATCCCTTAGGGCCTGCACGCCAAAAAATCCGCCGCCCGCTAGCAGCAGGATGAGGATCAGGACAAAGGGCCACTTGCGTATGCGCTTACCCCCTTGACGGGGCTTTTGAGGCCTTGGCCGAGGCGACGCGGCGTTTCTGGGCCTTGGCGGGCCGCCCTGTGATGGCGGATATCCCTGGGAAGGCCGCTGCTGCCACTGTTGCTGCTGTTGCTGCTGCGGAGATTGTGCATACTGATAGTGAATCCCCCCTTGGCCGGGGTGATGGGCCGTCTGCTGCGGCGGGTATGGCTGATTGGGGGGGAACTGGTTCATCGTCTTTTCCTATAAAGCTGCCGCGCTCATGCCTGGGCGGGGATCAGATCGGGCATCTTCTGATCCATGAAGGCCACAAACTCCTCCCGCGTGACGGTTTCCCTTTCGATCAGGAGGTTGGCCAGGCCATGAAGCTTGTCGATATGCTCCTTCAGGGTGTTCATCGCTACTTGATAGCATTTTTCAAGCAAGCTTGCCACCTCATGGTCGATCTTCCGGGCATAGTCCTCGCTGTATTCCCGGGACTGGCCAAACTCCATCCCCACGAATACCTCCTGGTCATTGCCCAGATAAACAGTACCCAGCGCGTCGCTCATGCCCAGCTTGGTCACCATCATGCGGATGACCTCCGTGGCCTTTTTGAGGTCGGACTGGGCGCCGGTGTATACATCATTCTCAATGATCTTGATCGCTGCGTGGCCGCCCAGCATCATGGACACCATCTGCAGCATTTTGCTCCGGCTTTGCATGTCAAATTCCTTTTCAGGAAGCGACAGGGTGAAGCCGCCCGCCCCGCCCCGGGGCACGATCGTGACGGTGTGCACCTCATCTGCCAGCGGCAGATAATGCCCTACCACCGCATGGCCAGCCTCGTGGTAGGCCACGATGCGCTTGTCCTCTTCCAGCACCTTGTGGCTTTTCTTCTCCGGGCCCATCTGCACCCGTTCCACCGCCTCAATCAGGTCGGCCTGGCTGATCTCTTTTTTCTTGCGTCGGGCCGCCACAATGGCAGCCTCGTTCATCACGTTTTCCAGATCGGCGCCGGTGGCAAAGGGGGTGCGCTTGGCGATGTTCTCCAGGTCTACGTCACTGCCCAGGGGCTTGCCCTTGGAGTGCACTTTCAGGATGGCCACCCGGCCATTGATGTCCGGGTAGTGCACAGTGACCTGGCGATCAAAACGGCCGGGCCTTAACAGCGCAGGGTCCAGGATGTCCCGCCGGTTGGTGGCGGCCATGACAATCACGCCCTCATTGGTGGTGAAGCCATCCATTTCAACCAGAAGCTGGTTGAGCGTCTGCTCCCGCTCATCATGGCCCCCGCCAAGGCCAGCGCCCCGGTGACGGCCAACAGCGTCAATTTCATCGATGAACACAATGCTGGGCGAAGAGCGCTTGGCCTGCTCAAACAGGTCCCGCACGCGGCTGGCACCGACACCCACAAACATCTCCACAAAGTCAGACCCGCTGATGGAGAAAAATGGCACCTTGGCCTCGCCGGCCACGGCCTTGGCCAAGAGGGTCTTGCCCGTGCCGGGCGGGCCCACCAACAGCACGCCCTTGGGAATCCGTGCGCCAAGCTCCAGATATTCCTTGGGATTCTTCAGGAAATCGACGATCTCTTTCAGCTCGTCCTTTTCCTCATCGGCGCCTGCCACATCAGCAAAGGTGATCTTGTTCTTGGTTGGATCTACCATGTTGGCGTGGCTTTTGCCGAAATTGAGCACCTTGCCCCCGCCGCCGGTCTGCTGGCGCATAATATAAAACCAGAACAGCATCACCAGCCCCATGGGCAGAAGATATGGCAGCATTTCCAGATACCAGGGGGTCACCACCGGGGGCAGGTAATCAATGGCAAAGCCCAGGTTGTTGATGCTCACCTGGTCTACGGGCACGCTATTGGCCGTGGCGTACATGGTGCGCACGGTGTCGATGAAATCAGCCCCGATGGTGGTTTCAAAGTCAAAGCGGGCGGGATAGTCGCTGACCGCCACCAGGCTCACTTTGTTGCGCCCGATGAGCTGATTGCCGCGGATGGACACCCGGTCCACCTCGTTTTGCTCAATCATCTTGAGCAGTTCTGGATAAGTGATGCGGTTGGTCGGCACCCTGACGCTGTCTGAAATAATAAAGGCCAGCAGCAGGAATGCCGCGATCATGATAACGTAGCCCAACGCACCGCGTGATTTGCGCAAAATCTAAGATCCTCCTTCACAGGGATTCATTGTTAAGTATACCACGCAAGGCAATTATTAGGCAATCCACCCGAAGCTTCAGTTTTCATAAGGAGGCTGCCGGCAAAAGGCTTGCCGGCAGCTGTAAAATCTTTGTGAATATTGGGGCTGAGGCGTAAGCTTAGGGATTAATGCGGGTCAGGCCTTCCATGCTGTAGGTGATGTTCATGATCATCTCAGGCGTGTCAACCGTGATGGCCTTGTATTCAGGGCCAGTATACTGCGCCATGCCGCCGATGTTGTAGACCTTGGTCATATCCCATCCGCGGGCCTTGAGGATGTTCATCAGCATGCCCACGCGACCACCGCTCTGGCACATGATGAAGAGGGTCTTGCCCTTGGGGAAGAGCGCCTCAAGGATCTCGTCGCTCTCCTCATATACCGGCACAGGCTCGGTGGGGGTGCCACCATACAGGTGGGGCAGGCTGGCATCTTCGTTTGCATCGGCGTTGAAGATCAGGCCAAAGAAGGGCACCACTTCAAAGTTGCGGAAGTGCTTCTTCATGTAGTCGTTGTGGTCGCGGGTATCGATATAGAAGATGTCGGAGCGGTTCAGGTATTCCAGCAGGTTGTGCGGCCCGATGGAGGAGCAGGTGGGGCCATAGTCGCCGGGGGTGCAGGGCACTTCCTCGGTGTCATCCTTGTTCTTCTTGAAGGTGCGGGTCTCATCCACAGGGGCGGGCAGCGGGGCCAGTTCAGCGCTTGCCACAGGGGCAGCAGCCGGGGCCTCTTCCTTCTCAGGCGCTGCCGCAGGGGCTTCGGCCTTCACCAGGGCGGGATCATTCGCGAAGAAGGGATCGGTCCCGTGGTGCTGGAAGATCGCATGGATCATGCGCAGGACGTTGTTGGTGGAAACCGTGGCGCCAGTGTAGACGTCCAGACCATATTCGCTGCGGCCTTCGCCTGCCTGGTAGTCCGCCAGCTCGATATCATCGGTGGTGGAGAGGCCTTTGAGCTGGGCATAGGTCTTGCCCACATAGTAGGGCAGGTATTCGGTCTTGATCAGGTCATAGGTCTGGCCGGAGGGGATGGGGTTGCTGTCGCCCCAGAAGCCGGCCAGATAATGTCCGGTGCTGTCCTTGTCAAAGGAAAGTGTGCGGATCTCCGCGTCATCCAGCAGCCCGCTTGAGGGCAGGGTCAGCTCAACAAAGGCTGTAGACCAGTAGTTGACGTCCGCGCTGCGGCAGGTGCAGGAGATGAAAACCACCTGATATTTGATGTAGTTGCGGGCAACGTACTTAAAGGGAACAAAGGCGTAGAAGTTGTCCTCTTCCTTGGGGCCGTCAATGTGGTTGATGGGGATGATGGCAACGGGGTTTGCCTTGGTGCCTTCTCCCAGGGCGGCGCTGGTGTTCAGGAACTCATTGATCTCATCCAGCGTCAGCGCGTTGGCGGAAACGGGGCTCAAGGGGGCAAACAGCGCGGCAACCAGCGCAAGCGCAAGGAACAGGGTCATAAATCTGCGTTTCTGGGCCATGGGGTCCTCCTTCAAGGAATTTTTATCATGTGTGTCTACCGTTGAAACGAGAATAAACGCTATGTGCGTTTTTGTCAATATTCAAAACTGTATACCGAAACGCCCTCAGGGACATTCATGGATCTCTGCCGCCTCATGCTCATAAAAGCGCGGGTGGAGCACGCCCACAAAGGGGAGGTTACGGTACTTTTCCTGATAATCAAGGCCATAGCCCACGACAAACTCATTGGGGATCTCAAAACAGGCGTAATCCACCTTCAACG
>DHQX01000033.1:12170-29705 GCA_002411105.1 Christensenella sp. UBA5327
TCAACGATGTCCTCCACCACCAAAACATCCTTGCCCAGTACATCGTGATCCAGATCCTTGAGAATACGGACCACGCCCGAGGTCTTGGTGCTGCTGCCGTAGCTGGAGATGGCCATGAAGTCCGTGGTCACAGGCAGATCCACCTGGCGGAGGAGGTCAGTAAAAAACATCACAGCGCCCTTTAAAATACATATAAAAACCGGGGATTTTCCAGCATAATCCCTGGTGATCTGCTGCCCCATGCCTTCGACAGCCTTTCTGATCTCATCTTGGCTGATGAGCACTTTCTCCAGATCCCGCTGTGCGGCCAATGCGTCCATATTCTACCCTTCCTCCGTCATTTGATGTAAATCCCCTGGCAGGGGCCCTTTGAAAACATACTGAATTCTATTTTGCGTCTTCTCATCCACCGCCGCGGTCTGGGCACAGCCCAGGCCGATAGCCCAGAGGACCTGATTCCCCCTGGCATACACTGGCCAGAAGCGCCTGAAAGGCAAGTCCACCTTCCGGTCACTCAGGTACTGTGCCATGCTCTGGGAACCCGTCATGCCCAGCGGAATGATCCGGTCCTCCCGGCACGCGTGCCGCAGCTGCGCGCCAGCCAGTTTACCCGCGTCAAAGGTCTGCACCCGCTTTCCATCCCCCAGCCCCTGGGCAGCTGGAACTTTTTCAAGATGCCCTGTCAATGGCATATGCCGCTGCTCAATATCAGCCGGGATGATGTGCAGGCGGCTGCGCGTGCACAGCGCGTGGGCATCGGCGGACAGATTCATTCTAACTGGCTTAGCCATATTTGGCAATGCGCACAGGGCATCTGTCTGCGGGCGGTCCAGATTGATTCCATATACACCGCATAGCCTGCGGATCAGGCGGCGCCTGAACGCCAGCGGTTGGGCCATAAAAGGCGCTGTCAGCAAAAACACCATGGGTGAAACCAGGCTGGCGCTGCGGATAAGCCAGCGGTCCTCAAACTGTGCCCAGGCTTCTTCCTCATCCCCGATGAGCTTTGCGGTTTGCGCCATGCGCACCAGGGCGCCCGGAGACAAGGCTTCTATTTCCGGTGAGATCCGGTAGCGGATGGCGTTTCTTAGCATGCGCTGGTCCTGGTTTGATTCATCCTCCACCCAGCTTTGACCGCGGCTTTTGAGATAGCCGATCAGGGCATCCTTTGAGGTCAGCAGAAGCGGCCGCCAGATGCACCCGCTCAATTCCCCCATGGCGGCAAGCCCCGAGGGCCCGGTGCCATGCATCAGCCGCATCAGCATGGTTTCCGCCTGGTCAAACGCGTGGTGGGCCAGAGCAAGAACCTCAGCGCCGGTTTCACGCATTGCTTCTTCAAACGCCGCATACCGCACCTGACGCGCTTGGGCTTCCAGGCTGCCGCCAGCGGGCACCTGAACATCCTTGATCCTCAAAGGAACTGCAAGGCCCTTCAGCAGAGCGGCAAGCCAATTCGCCTCATCATCAGCCCCGGCGCGCAGATGATGGTTGACGTGAACGCAGTGCACCTCAAAGCCTTCATCTTGCTTTAGATCAAGCAGCGCAAACAACAGCGCCAGGGAATCCGCGCCGCCAGAAAGACCCAGCAAGATGCTATCAGGCGCACCGATGGCCTTGTAAGAAGCCCCTATCCTGTCAAGCAGTGTCCTTGTCCCATTCATGCGTTCATTGTAGAGGGTTTATTCTGTGTTTTCAATATCCCCCTCCTTTGACAAGCCAACAAAAATATTTTCTGCAACATTGACTTTCTTTGACCTTAATGGGTATAATAGGAGTGTCAGAATGCTCTGATGTGATGAAGAACTAATTTTGAGGAGGCAAAGATTTATGTTCACCATGATCCCCTATCGCCGGTATCTGTCAAGCCCGGCCAAAGTGCTGGATTCCATGCTGTCGGATTCTTTTTTCCGCCCAATGAGCGATTCCCTCTTGGCCAACGGTTTCCGGGTTGATATCCGTGAAAAGGGCGACGCTTACCTAATGGAAGCAGAGCTTCCCGGCATGACAGAAGACCAGATCAACCTAACCGTGGATGACAATATGCTGACCATCAGCGCCGACATCCAGACCGAGGACAAGCAGGAGGACGGCAACCGCTACTATTGCGAGCGCAGAACCGGACATGTGGAGCGCAGTTTCAACCTGGACGGCATCGATGTGGAAAGCATCGAGGCCAACTATAAGAACGGCATCCTATATGTCACCCTGCCCAAGGATAAACCCGTGGAAAAAACCGTCCGGAAGATCGCCATCAAAAGCGATGAGGCAAAGCTGGAAGCGGGCGAAAGCAAGTAATCCCACAGACCAGTCACCAGGGGCTTTCAATAAGGAAGGCCCCTTTTTACTGGCCTGCCCTTGACGCCCGTTGGCGCTGACGGTACAATTCCCTCACAGACTGGTTGCGAAGGGATACGATATGAAACTGCTTAATCAATTGGAACGGAAGCTCTACCGGCTGCGCATTGTGCCGTTTTTTCAGTATATCATCTTTGCCATGGCCGGCATTTATGTGCTGGATCTCCTGTTTCCAACCTTTCACCTGGTCACCAGGCTGTCTCTGTTCACAGCGCCTGTTTTCAGGGGGGAAGTATGGCGCCTGGTCACCTTCCTGATTGTACCGCCCTTTGGCAGGATTTTTGAGACCGCATTAAGCCTTTACTTCTTTTATTTTATTGGCACAGCGCTGGAAAGCCGCTGGGGGCCCAGGCGCTTTTTGTTGTTCTATGCTTTTGGGGCTGTCTTTGCCATCATCGCCGCCCTGTTGACAGGCTACGGCACCAACCTTTACCTCAACCTCTCCTTGTTTTTCGCCTTTGCCATCATGAACCCGGACTACCAGATCCTGCTGTTTTTTGTGTTGCCGATCAAAGTCAAATGGCTGGCCCTGCTCAATCTCCTTTTTTACATCGCCAGCCTTATCAATGGCCCCTGGTTTACCCGGGCTGCCATCATCGCCAGCTTCCTCCACATCATTCTGTTTTTTGGGGGTGACCTGCTCAATACTGCCCGAAGCTCCATCAGCCAGTGGAAACGGCGGCAGCAGTTCAGAAAGAACAGCCGCTGAAGGACAGCAGCAAAAAAGCGCCCGCAAAGGCGCTTTTTTATTTCAATGAGCGCAGCCTGTAAGCCGAGTTCTGTCTGGAATGGCCATCTATCTGGGCAGCCAGTCGCCTGGATGCTCAAGCAAAGGTCGGGAACAGGACGGGCCGCCCTATGCGTTCCCAGTTTTCTTGCACCAAGTGGGGTTTACATGACGGACCAGTCGCCAGGCCGCCGGTGCGCTCTTACCGCACCTTTCCACCCTTACCGGATCAAGCCGGCGGTATCTCTCTGTTGCACTTGCCTTGGAGTCGCCTCCACCAGCCGTTAGCTGGCACCCTGCCCTGTGGTGCTCGGACTTTCCTCATGCCTTAGGCACGCGGCCATTCAGCTGCCTCATCAAAAAACAATTATCCCAAAATCAGGCGCCCGCAGGTCTCACATTCCACTTGCTGGCCGGCCCGGATTTTATGCAGAACCGATGACGGGAAGGACATGTTGCACCCGCCGCACTGGCCGTCCACCAGTTTTGCCATGGGCGGTGTGCAGTGCTGCTTGATGGCGGTGTATTTAGCCAGATACTCCGGTTCAATCCCCTGCTTCTTCTCCTCCGCCTTTTTGCGAAGCTGCTCAAGAAGCTGGGATTTCTCCTTGTATTCCAGGTCATACTCCACCCTAAGGGCATCAAACTCTTCTTTGGATTTGATGGCCCTGAGCTTGGCGTCCCGCTGGCGGCGGTCACGGTCGGTGGCGCTTTTGCGCACATGGCGGATTTCCTGGTCGTAGTCGGTGAGGGTGGCGGTGAGCCGGTTGGCTTCTGCGATGAACTCGCCGATCTGCTGGCTGCCACTTGGCTGCTCCTCCTGGATGCGCTTTTGCAAGAGCTTGAGCTGATCATCCGCCAGGGAGATGGCATCCTTCAGCGCGTCCATGCGGTCAGACATGGCCATCACTTCGCTCTCGATGGTTCTCAGGCCATCCTGCTGATCCTTGATATAGTCCCGCAGTTTCAGCAGCTTCTGCCGCTTGGGGGACTGCTTGATGGACAGCGCCAGCATATCCGCTTCGTTGTCAGCGGTTTGATAATCCCATAACAAGTCTAACTGTGACATACTTCCTCCTTGCAGATTTCATTCCCGCAAATAAGGAATTTGCCGTGATAAATCAACCTGCACATTGTATTTTAACGCATCCAGGCCGCTTTGTAAACCTTGTGCCAAAGCCGCCATCATCATTCTCTCGGTGGCAAAGTGTCCGCCCTCAAAAAGCACCAGGCCATTGGCTGCCGCTTCCACCG
Organism: Christensenella sp. UBA5327; assembly: GCA_002411105.1. Taxonomy (GTDB): domain Bacteria; phylum Bacillota; class Clostridia; order Christensenellales; family Aristaeellaceae; genus UBA6115. The sequence goes on from DHQX01000033.1 coordinate 16,507, forward strand.
CGTGGTGATGGCGTACTTCACCGGTTAATAATGCGTCAGCCCCTGCTGAGAGCGCCGCGGAAAAGCCCTCGCTGTACGCGCCTCCGGCCGCCGCCAGGGTTTTGATCCGCTTCTCCCCCGCGCCATAGCGCACCACCGGGTTATCCAGGGTCTGGGCGATCAGGGCTTGCACCTCCCGGCTTGACAGGTCGCCGGGCAGATCGCCCATCACGGTATAGTCATCCACCTGGCGGATGTCCCTCAGACGCAGCTGCCGCATCATGGCTAGGCTGCCACTGAAGGTGGATTTATCCAGGTTGGTATGCGCAGCGATCAACCCAATGCCGCTTTTTATCAATAGCCCGGTGACCTTCGGCACATACCGGTCTTGGCGGAGGCTTGCCAGGGGCGTGAAAATCAGCGGATGATGGCTGATGATGAGCTCACACCCCCTCCGCTGCGCTTCCTCCACCACCTCGGGGGTTGCGTCAAGGGCCAGAAGGATGCCGTTCACTTCCTGGTCAGGATGCCCCATTTGCAGGCCGGCGTTGTCAAATTCCTCCTGGCTTTCAAAGGGCGCCGCGCTGTCCAGCCAGTCATAGACTGCCTGAATCGTCGCCTTTTTCATCCGCAATCATCTCCTTTATCCACTGTCTGTATTGTTCTGCTTCTTCGCCTTGCCAGCTGGAAGCCACCTTCAGCTGCCAGCGCAGATAGTCTGTCGGTGAGGCGGTGTCAGTGGCGCTTAAGCTGACGCCCAGGGCGCGCTCCCTGCCGCTCAGCCGCATCTCGCCTGGCATCGCTTGCCAGACGAGATAAAACCTGCCGTCAGCCTTCACCACGTATTCATGGCATATCCGGTAATGCCGCTTGGCCACAGCCTCCCTGAGCCTGGGCAGCTCTGTCTGGGGGCTTAGGATCAGCGTAGCGCCTTGTAAATCCACCTCCTGCGCCAGCATGTCAGCCATGGTGCCGCCGCCCATGCCGCTGATGATCACGGCGTCCATCGGCTCTGTCAGCGCGTGCAGGCCATCCGCGGCGCTGATGGTGACCCGGTCCCTCAGGCCCAGGCGATTAAAAAGTGCGCGCGCCTTAGCGCGCGACACTTCGCTCAAATCACTGGCGATCATCCTCTGGCATGTGCCGTGCCACAGCAGCCAGGCGGTGAGCTTCCCATGGTCACAGCCTATGTCCGCCGCAAGCTCGCAATCCGGCACACAGTCGGCAATGCGCCTCAGCCTTGCGTCAAGCTGCGGCAGCCTCAATCAAGGAAATCCTTGAGCTTTTTGCTGCGGCTGGGGTGGCGCAGTTTGCGCAGGGCCTTGGCTTCAATCTGGCGGATGCGCTCTCGGGTGACGTTGAACTCTTTCCCCACCTCTTCCAGCGTCCGGGGGTTGCCGTCATCCAGCCCAAAGCGCAACCGCAGCACCTTGGCTTCCCTGGGCGTGAGGGAATCAAGCACATCCCATAGCAATTCTTTCATCAGCGCGTTGGAGGCAGCCTCCGCTGGCGCAGGGGCATCCTCATCCTGGATGAAGTCCCCCAGGTGGCTGTCCTCCTCCTCGCCGATGGGAGTTTCAAGGCTCACAGGCTCCTGGGCGATCTTGATGATCTCCCGCACCTTGTTCTCCGTGATGCCCATGGACTTGGCGATCTCCTCGGGCGTGGGCTCCCGGCCGTATTCCTGCAGGAGCTGGCGGGAAATGCGAATCAGCTTGTTGATGGTTTCCACCATGTGGACAGGGATGCGGATGGTGCGCGCCTGATCGGCAATGGCACGGGTGATGGCCTGGCGGATCCACCAGGTGGCGTAGGTGGAAAACTTGTAGCCCTTTTTATAGTCAAACTTCTCCACCGCCTTGATCAGCCCCAGGTTGCCCTCCTGGATGAGGTCAAGAAACAGCATGCCCCGGCCCACATAGCGCTTGGCAATGGACACCACCAGGCGCAGGTTGGCCTCCGCCAACTCATGCTTGGCAGTATCATCACCCGCCTCCATGCGCTTGGCCAGGATAACCTCTTCCTCGGCTGTAAGCAGCGGCACCTTGCCGATCTCTTTCAAATACATCCGGACCGGGTCATCAATGTTGACCGCCTCGGGGATGCTCAGGTCGATCTCGTTATCTTCCTCGGCTTCGTCATCCACGTCTTCCGGCTCGTTCTCGTTTTCGCGGGTTACCTGGACTCCCATGGACTCCAGGGTATCCAGAATCGACTCGAATTGCTCTGCCTCAATGTCGCAGTTGGAAAGCGCACCCACGATCTCCTCGCTGCTGATGACGCCTTTGGCTTTAGCCATCTCAAAGAATTCGTTCAGTCGCTCCTGTTTCTTGTCCTGCTTTTTTGAGTTCGATTTTGAGCTCAATTCGGCACTTCCTTTCATTTCCCGCCCATGGGTTGTTTTAGTCTGACCAGTTCCAGCTGCAGTTCCTGTATCAGGTGAAGGGTAACGATTTGCTGGCTGCCTTCCTGGCGTTTCACCTCTTCGGCCAGTTGAGCAATGCGCGCATTGAGCTTGGTGACGCGGATTGTTTGCAGGCAATCATCTGCTGCCTGCACCGCTTGCTCAGGATCCATGTCGGCCATGCGGCTGAAAATACCGCTGGCAAGCGACCGCTGCGCCTCATCCTCCAGGTTACCCAAAATCTCAGCCGGGCTCTTCCCTTCAAGCAGCATTTGGGCAATGGGTTTTACCAGGCTATCCTCAAAATCCGTGGCCTGCACCAGCCCTTCGGGCAAATGACCGCCTGCCAGAAGGGCTGCCAGGGTGGTCTGGGCAGTGTCCGCCGTTCTGGCAGGGCTCCTCACGCCAGCGCGGGGCGGCTTCACGCCTGCTGTCTGCCGATGCGGCGCGGCGCGGTTTTCCACCCGCGCCTGCTGAGCCAGCACCTCTTTGGCGATGCCGGTCTTCAGAGATATCTTACCCAAATAGTAGTCCACTTCAACAGGATCCCGCAGCATCTTAAGAAGCCCGCATGCCTGCTTGGCATATTCCCGCTGGGAATCTTCCAGGCCCAGGTCGTACTGACGCTCCAGACGCATGAGCCGGAACATCATGCCTGGCACCGGTTTGATCGCCTGAAATGCCTCCAAGCCCTGACGTCTGATCAGATCGTCCGGATCCAGCCCATCGGGAAACATCAGGACGCTGGCGTTGAGCCCTTCCTGGTGCAGCAGGTCAAGCGCGCGCAGGGCGGCCATTTGGCCTGGCTCGTCCCCGTCATAGGCGATGCGGATGTCAGAGGAGAACCGCTTCATTAGCCTCACCTGTTCAGCCGTGAGCGCCGTGCCAAGGGTCGCCACAACACCCTGAACGCCATACTGGCTTAGCGCCACCACGTCCATATATCCTTCCACCAGCACCAGGCATTCAAGGCCGCGCTGCTTTTTCAGCAGGTTGATGCCGTAGACATGGTTGCGCTTGTTGAACACCACCGTGTCCTGGGTGTTGAGGTATTTGGGCTGCACATCCCCCAGTGCCCGGCCGCCAAAGCCCAGCGTCTGGCCAAAGAGGTTGATGATGGGAAACATCACCCGGTTTCTGAACTGGTCATACTGATGGTTTTCCTTCACCACAATGAGCCCCGCGTCCTTCAGGTCATCCAGGCTGTATCCCTTGCTGCCCAGATGGTCAAGCAGGCTCTGCCAGGTATCCCCGCTGGCGCCGATGCCAAACCGGCGGATGACCCCATCGTCCATGCCGCGGCTGTGAAGGTATTCCAGCGCCGCTTTCCCCTGGGGCTGCCAAAGCTGATCAAAATAGAACTGAGCCGCCTCCCGGTTGGCCTCCATCAGCCGTTCCCGTCGGGAGCGCAGGCGTTGTTCCTCAGGGTCCGCCCTGGTTTCAGGCGGCGGCGGCAGGCCATACATCTTCGCCAGATGGCGCAGGGCCTCCGGGTAAGTGAGTTTTTCCATCTCCATCACAAACTGCACCACATTGCCCCCGGCCTTGCAGCCAAAGCAGTGATAGACATTGTTGTCAGCGCTGACGGAAAAAGAAGGGGTTTTCTCATTGTGAAAGGGGCACAGCCCCCAGTGGTTCCGCCCCTGCTGCTTGAGCGGCAGATAGTTTGACACCACATCCACGATGTTGGCACGCTGATAGACCTGGTTCACCCAGGCATCAGGAAATAACGGCGGCAAGCTATCCACCTCCTTTCATACGGCCAGAGCTCATATCACAGTAAAAGCCTCCGGCACAAACAGCCGGTCAAACAGGCGCATGGCAAAGCGGTCGGTCATGGAAGCTAGGTAATCGCACACCGCCCGGACGGTGCCTTCCTCATGGGCGATCCTGACATACTCATCAGGCATTTCAAGATAATGGGCGCTATAGTGCTCAAAGAGCTGGGTGAGAATGAAGTCGCACTTTTTCTCCTCCGCATGCCGCCAGTTATCCTGGTACACCCGTTCAAACAAAAACTCCCGCATCGCGTCTGTCGCGGCCTGGACTGGCCCGCTCATTCTGATATGGGGCTGATCCTGGCTTTCCTGCAAAATATCCGTGATCATGGTGTTGATACGGTCCCCATGGGAATGGCCAAGGACAGCCAAGGCATCCCCGGGAAGATCACCGGGCTTGATGATGCCGGCGCGGAGTGCGTCATCAATGTCGTGGTTGATATAGGCGATGCGGTCGCTCCGGGCCACCACCTGTCCTTCCAGGGTGCTAGCGGAAAGGGATCCGGAGTGGTTGACGATGCCGTTTCTGACCTCAAAGGTCAGGTTCAGCCCCCCATCCCCCTCCAGGCGCTCCACCACGCGCAGGCTCTGCTCGTAGTGCTTGAACCCTCCAGGGTTCAATGCGCTAAGCGTCCTCTCCCCAATATGCCCAAAGGGCGTATGCCCCAGGTCATGAGCCAGGGCAATGGCTTCGGTCAAGTCTTCGTTGAGCCTGAGCCCCCTGGCGAGGGTGCGGGCCACCTGAGCCACCTCCAGCGTATGGGTGAGGCGGGTTCGGTAATGGTCGCCCTCAGGTGAGAGAAAAACCTGGGTTTTGAACTGCAGGCGCCGGAAGGCCTTGGAATGAATCACCCGATCCCTGTCCCGCTGGAAAGCGGTGCGCACCGTGTCTTCGGAGATGGGGAACTCCCGTCCTTTTGTCTGGGCGCTTTTGGCGGCGTATGGGGACAGCCGTTGGATTTCTTCTTGTTCAAGCCTTGACCGGACGGTCATCCCCATTTCCTCCTTGTTTTATCAATGCTGCATCAACTATATTTTACCCCGAATACCAGCGCCATAACAGCCGGGGTCACGCTTCCTGGCTGCTGTCGTGGACATCCTGCCTTGCCCGATCCATCAGCCATCTGCGTTCCTTCTCTGTGATGCTGGCGTTTTCAAGCAGCTCCGGTCGCCTGTGCCAGGTGGTGATCAAACTCTGTTCCCGCCGCCAGGCGGCGATCTGGGCATGGTTGCCGTTGAGCAGAACTTCCGGCACTGCCCTGCCCTCAAACACCCGGGGCCTGGTGTACTGGGGGTATTCCAGCAAGCCGTCCATGACGAAGCTCTCCTCCACGGCGCTCTCATCGCTCCCCAATACCCCGGCCTTCAGCCGCGCCACGCAGTCTATCAACACCATCGCAGGCAGCTCACCGCCGGTCAAAACATAGTCGCCGATGGAGACCTCAAGGTCGATGAATCCCTCAATCACCCGCTCATCCACCCCCTCATAGTGGCCGCAGAGGATGGTGAGGCCGGGTTCCCGGCTCAACTCCGTAGCCAGCCCCTGATCAAGCACCCGGCCCCTGGGGCTCATGAACAGGCGCTTGCCGGCATAGGGCTCGGGGCTCACCGCCCGGATGGCATCGGCTATGGGCTGTGGGGTCATCAGCATGCCGGCTCCACCGCCAAAGGGGTAGTCATCGGTGTTCTTGTGCTTGGAAGCTGAAAAAGCCCGGATATCGGTGACCCGGATATCAATGGCGCCGCTTTCACGCGCCCGGGCCAGGATGCTGAAGTTCATCGCCTCAAACATCTCGGGAAAGATGGTCAGCACCTCAATCCGCAAGGACAGCCACCTCAGATAGCCTGGTCTCATCCACCATGATCAGCTTCTTGCGCGTATCAACGCTCAGAATCACATGCTTAAGCGCAGGGATCAGAAGCTCCCCTTCCGGCGTATCCACCACATAGACGTCGTTGGCGCCGGGCTGCAGGATGTCCTTCAGATGGCCGATTTCATGCCCCTGGGTGTCCGTGAGCAGACAGCCGATCATGTCCGCGATGTAGTTCTCGCCCTCCCCCAGCGGGGCAGCGTGGGCGCGGTCGATGTAAAGCAGCAGATCGCGCCTGGCCTCCGCCTCCTCCACGCTGGCATCATCCGCCAGGGTGAGGTAGACAAAGCCTTTGCGTACGCTCACATCCCGAATGGCGATGGGCGCATAGTTGTTCTCTCCCGTCTTTTGGTAGAGGGATTCAAGGTCAAGGAAGCGCGCCGGATCATCTGTATCCGGGCGCAGCTTCACTTCGCCTTTTAAACCCTGGGGCCTTAGGACCTGGCCAATGGCCAGGTAGCCGGCTTCCTCCGGCTGGCCCCTTTTTTTCTCGTGATCTTCTTTCACTGGATTTCCACAAACACGGGCTTGCCACCCTTTTGGGTGGCCGCCTTCACCACGCTGCGGATCGCCTTGGCGATGCGACCCTGACGGCCTATCACCTTGCCCATATCATCCGGCGCCACGTTCAGCTCCAGGATGATGGCCTCCGGCCCCTCAGTTTCTTCCACCTTCACCTCATCCGGTTGGTCCACCAGAGAGCGGGCGAGGTATAACACTAACTCTCTCATCGCTTATTTATCGGTTTCCGTCTGGATGGCACCGGTCTTCTTCAGCAGCGCCCGCACAGTGTCGGAAGGCTGGGCGCCGTTTTTCATCCAGCTGATGGCCTTTTCGTTGTCGATCTTGATTTCAGCCGGCTGCTTCATGGGATCATAGGTGCCGATCTCCTCAATGAAGTTCCCGTCCCGCGGGTTTCTTTCATCGGTGACCACCACGCGGTAAAAGGGGTGTTTTTTCATGCCGATTCTCTTAAGCCGGATTTTGACTGCCATTGTTGGGGTTCCTCCTAAATAATAGAATGTTTTAAATCAATCCGCTCGCGCGGCTTAATTACATCATGCCGGGGAAGTTGCGCATGCCCCGGGCCAGGCCGCGCTTGTTGCCCATCATCTGCTTCATCATCTTTCGCATCTGATCGAACTGACGCATCAGCTGATTCACATCCTGCACTGTGACCCCCGCACCCGCGGCAATGCGCTTGCGACGGCTGGCGTTTAAGACATCGGGGTTACGCCGCTCACGGGGTGTCATGCTCTGGATGATGGCCTCGGGTTTTTTCATCGCGTCATCATCGATTTCAGCGTTCTTGAGTTTGTTTCCAACACCTGGGAGCATGCCCAGCACATTTTGCAGGGGGCCCATTTTCTTCAGCTGCTGCATCTGATCCAGGAAGTCTTCAAGCGTCAGGTCTGTGGGCTGCTTTGCCCGGGCTATTTTTTCCTGCTCCTTGAGATCCATGGCCTCGGTGGCTTTTTCAATCAGCGTCAGCACGTCACCCATGCCCAGAATCCGGGAGGCCATGCGCTCCGGGTGGAAGGGCTCAATGTCGCTAAGCTTTTCCCCGGTGCCGGAAAATTTGATGGGTTTGCCAGTCACCGCGCGCACGGAGAGGGCCGCGCCGCCCCTGGTGTCGCTGTCAAGCTTGGTGACGATCACCCCATCGATGCCCAGTTTCTCATTAAAAGACTGGGCTACGTTCACCGCGTCCTGCCCTGTCATGGCATCAACGGTCAGAAGAATTTCCTGGGGTCTCACGGCGGCCTTGATCTGGGCCAGCTCCTCCATCAGGGCCTCATCAATGTGCAGGCGCCCGGCGGTATCGATGATGAGCACATCATTGCCGTAATAGCGGGCATGCTCCACCGCCTCACGGGCGGTGATCACCGGATTTTGTGTGCCCTTCTCAAACACCGGCACCCCGGCCTTCTCCCCCACCACCTGCAGCTGCTTGATGGCAGCGGGCCTGTAGATATCGCAAGCGGCCAGCAGCGGCTTCTTGCCGGTTTTCTTCAAATACCCGGCAAGCTTTCCCGCCATGGTGGTCTTGCCCGCGCCCTGGAGGCCGCAGAGCAGAAAAATGGTAGGCACTGAGGAGGACCAGGTGAGCCGCGCATTGCTGCCGCCCATCAGGGCGGTGAGCTCCTCGTTGACGATCTTGATGACCTGTTGCCCGGCATTTAAGGAGGAGAGGATTTCCGTTCCCACCGAGCGTTCGGTGACTTTTTTGATGAAATCCTTCACCACCAGGTAGTTGACGTCGGCCTCCAGCAGCGCCATGCGCACCTCCCGCATGGCCTCCTTCACGTTGGCCTCGTTCAGCTTGCCCTTGCCGGTCAGCTTCTTAAAGGCGCGTTGCAGTTTGTCGGATAGACTTTCAAAAGCCATGTTCAGGCCTCCTCACTGGTCATATGCCGGCGCAGAATGATCTGCGCCTGGTCCAGGTGCATTGATGTGTCAGCCGTGGCTTCCACCTGGCTTAGATGATGCAGGCAGGCGGTGACGGCATCGCGCATTTCCCTGAACCGGGTGAACATCTGAAGCTGGGCTTCCAGGCTGTCAAGCCGCAGATAAGCCCGGTTCAGATGCTCGCTCACCGCCTGGCGGGAGATGTTCTCACGCCCTGCAATCTCACTCAGCGACAGATCCTCATTGCAGTACATGGCCAGCAGCTCCCGCTGCTTATCAGTCAGCAGCGCTGCGTAGAAGTCTGCCAGTGCGCCATAGGCCACCTTTTTGCTGAGTCTGTCCGCTAACAAGAAACCCTCCTGTCAAGTCTTATTGCTTGACAGGAGGATTATACATGAATCAGACATCTTGTCAAGCGTTTTCGCCTGACACCTCCGCTCCGGTGCCATCCGGGGTGATGATCAGCACCTCTGCGCTGTCTATAGCTTCCTGCACCATCATGTCAGCGTCCGTGATCATATCTTCCGCCTCCTGCACCTTGGGCAGTTTTGGCCTGGTCACCGGGTGCCGGGGGGTGAACACAGTGCAGCAGTCCTCATAGGGAAGGCTGGATGTCTCATAGGTGCCAATCTGCTCAGCCAGGCGGATGATTTCAATCTTATCAAAGCCGATCAAAGGCCTAAATACCGGCCGGGTGGCTAGTATATCCGTAGCCGCGAGCGCTTCCATGGTCTGGCTGGCCACCTGGCCAATGCTCTCCCCTGTGATCAGCGCCGAGGCACCTTCCCTTGCCGCCAGTCCATCTGCGATGCGCACCATCAGCCTGCGCATCACCAGGGTGGCGTATTCCGGCGGACAGAGGGCATGGATGGCTTCCTGGATCTTTGTAAAGGAGACGATGTGGGTTTTTATCACGCCGCAGTAGCTGGACAGAATCCGCGCCAGGGACAGCACCTTTTCTTTTGCCAATTCTCCTGTGTAAGGGAAAGAAAAGAAATGAACGGCGTCAAGCACCACCCCGCGCTTGGCGATCATATAGCCTGCCACCGGTGAATCGATGCCGCCAGAGAGCATGAGCATGGCCTTGCCGCTGCTGCCGGTGGGCAGCCCGCCAACGCCGGGGATCTCCCTGACATAAAGCAGCGCCTGATCCCGGATTTCCACATTGAGCACATGTTCAGGCGCATGCACATCAACCCTCAGCTGGGAATGCTGCTCCAGGATGCAGCCGCCAATTTGGGCGTTGATCTGGGGAGAGTCAAGAAAATAGCGCTTATCCGCGCGCCTTGCCTTCACCTTGAAGGTGCCGTCAAGGCCAGTCATCAGATCGGCAGCAGCGCGGCAGACGGCGTCAAAATCCGCCTTCTCCATCTCCACCGCCGGGCAGACGGCATGCACGCCAAAAACGCGGCGTACCCGCTCCATGGCAGCTTCGGTGTCCTCGATACCCCGCACAAAGATGCGGCTGTCATACAGCTGCACCTCCCGGGTAAAGGGGCGCACCGCCTCCTTGACGCGCTTTAGCAGCAGGCTTTGGAAGTAGGGCCTGTTCAGGCCTTTCAAATGGATCTCCGCGTATTTGACCAGCAGCAGTTCTGTCATGTTTTTCCTTTTCTATCTGCGCGTGAATGCTTGCAGCGCCTGGTATGCCTCGGCGCAGGCAAGGACCGCGGTTTCGATGTCTTCTTCGGTTGTGTAGGGCGAGAGGCTGAAGCGGATGGCCCCTTCAAGCGCTGCTTGTGAGGCCCCCATGGCCTTGAGCGTTTCGCTGTGCCTGGCTTTGCGCGAGGAACAGGCGGAGCCGTGGCTCACGAAAACACCACGGCCCTCCAGGGCATGGAGCATGGTCTCCGCCCGCACGGGCGGAAAGGCCAGGTTGAGGATATGGTCAGCAGCAAAGGGAGCGCTGGGTACGGGGCCATTCAAAATCAGCCCGGGAATCCTTTCCAGCAGCCTTTCGTACAGCCCTTGCTTGAGTTCCCGCATGGTATGCTCCCGGGGAAACCCCGCGACCGCCGCCATTAACCCCGCGATGCCGGGGGTGTTCTCGGTGCCCGAGCGCAGCCCGGCCTCCTGCCCGCCGCCCAGCATTTGAGCTTTCAAGGATTTCCTGCTGCTGAGGGCCAGGGCACCTATCCCTTTGGGGCCATGGATTTTGTGCCCGGAGAGCGCATAGGAATCAATGCCGGCTTCCCTCAGCCGCACCTGAATCCTCATAAAGCCCTGAACACCATCCACATGCAGCCAGGCTTCCGGGCATTTCTCTTTGACCAAGGCGGCGATTTCCTTCAGCGGCTGGATGGCTCCTGTTTCGTTGTTCACCTGCATCACGCAGACCAAGGCTGTCTTCTCGTCCAGCATCTCTTCAAAAGCCGGCAGGCTGATTCTGCCATCCTGCTCAAGCGGGATGCCCAAAGCCTCAAAGCCTGTCGGAAGGCCTTCGCATGCCGCCTTCACGCTGGGATGTTCCCCCAGGGAATACAGCACCTTACCGCCCGGGCGCCGCCTGGCAGTATGGCCCAGAATAGCCAGGTTGTTGGCCTCAGTGCCGCCTGAGGTGAAGATCACCTGCTGCGCCTGGAGCTCATCCATGATCAGCTTCCGCGCGGCCTCAAGGCGCTTTGAGACCTCCACCGCCGGCTTGTACAGGGCAGAGGGGTTAAAATATGCTTCTGCCATGCTGTGTGCCACCGCCTCCATCACCGCCAGGCTGGGTCTGGTGGTGGCGGCATTGTCAAGATAAACCATCTCTTGCCTCAATTGATCTGATACTTCCCGGCGCCCACGTATTTTTTGATGAGATTCACCATTTCTTCGCTGGGCTCAATCACCAGCAGCGTCTTTTGCGCTTCTTTGGTGAAGTAAAAGAAAAACAGGTCGGCATCCCGGTTCAAAAACCAGTTGAGCCGCTTCATCCCGGGCATCGTCAGGTAGCGGTTGAAGGCGCCGGAAGCCACCATGCCGCAGGCCTCCACATTGCGCACATTCATGGTGCCCAGGGCTTTGCGCTTCTTGTTGTTGAAAACCTGGGCAAAATCCATGGTGCCGTTGGTGAAGGTGTACTCATACTCCGTTTTGATCCGGTCTCGGTAGAGAAACAGCAGCACAGCCACCCCGCCCATGATGACAACCAGTGCGATTTCAAGCGCCATCTGCGCTGAAAAACCATTGATGGAGATCACCGAAATCAGCAGGTTCACCATAAACAGCGCATAGGCGCCCGCAAGCACCATCACGATGTTTGCCAGCACATAGACCAGGGATTCCATCGTCCGGTTCCGTTTGGTCACAACTTCTTCCCTGAAATGATCGTTCATCTTGCTCCCCTTTATCTGAAAAATAACGGCATCAGGATGCCGATGACACCACCGAAGAAAGCCTCGGTGGGCGTGTGGCCGATAAGCTCCTTGAGCGTATCATCGGTTAAAGGCTGGCCTTCCACCAGCACCTGCTGGATGATCTTGTTGATCAGCTTCCCCTGCTTGCCGGTCTCATAGCGCACGCCCACGGCATCGATAATCACCACCACCGCAAAGCCAAAGGCCAGGGCAAAGGCGGTGGAGCCAAGCCCCTCCCGGAAAGCCACCATGATGGCCAGCGCCACCACAAAGGCGGTGTGGGCGCTGGGCATGCCGCCGTTGCTGATCAAAATCCGCGCGTTGAAACGGCGGTTCACACGCCAGAAGACCAGGGTCTTGATCAGCTGCGCCACCAGCCAGGAGGTCATCGCGCACATGAGGATATTGTTGTTGAGCAGTTCAGCCAAGCGAATCCCTCCCAAACACGCAAAAAGTCATGTTATTGTACACGGTTCAAGGTCTTAAGCGCAAGTTCGCCCAGGAAGCCGGCAGGGCCTTCCAGCTCCTCCGCCGCCTGCACGGCCAGTGCGATTTCGGCCTTCGCATCCTGTTGAGACTGGGCCTCGCCCACCAGCGACGGCCAGGTGATTTTGCCCAGCTCCTGATCCTTGTGGGTCTCCTTGCCCAACACTCCCACATCCCCCCGCAGGTCCAGCAGGTCATCCACAATCTGAAAAGCGATGCCCAGATGCCTGGCATAGCGCTCCCCCGCATTGAGGGCCGGCAGCGGCGCGTTTGCCAGGATTAGCCCGGCTTCAAGGGCCGCTGTAAAAAGATCGGCGGTTTTGTGCAGGTGGATATAGCGGGCCTTCTCCCGGTCAGGCGCCTGATGGCTTAGCGATATGTCAGCGGTCTGCCCGGCGATCATGCCCAGGCTTCCGCATCTTTTGGCAATGGCATGAAGGGCTTTGATAGCCCGGGGATGCCCTGATGCGCTCATTTGCTCAAAGGCCAGGTTGAGCAGCGCGTCACCGGCCAGCAGTGCCATGGCCTCGCCAAAGACCACGTGGTTGGTGGGCAGCCCGCGCCGCAGAGCGTCATCATCCATGCAGGGCAGATCATCATGGATCAGGGAATAGGTGTGAATCATCTCAAGCCCCGCCGCAAAGGGCAAGGGCTGCGACAAATCCTGGCCAAAAACCGCATAGGCTGACAGCAGCAGCACCGGGCGCAGGCGTTTGCCGCCCGCGAGAAGGCTGTAGCGCATGGCCTGCACCAGCGGCTCCGCATAGGGGCTACTGGCACGGGCAAGGGCGTTCATGCTGTCTTCCAGGCGTTTTTCAACCAGCCTTACATAAGCCTGATAGGCGATTTCGTGCCCGCTCATGCTTCTTCCACGGGCCTGACAATGCCCTGCTTGAGTTCGCTCAGCTTCGCCTGGGCGGTCTCCAGGTCCTTT
>DHQX01000033.1:29843-29979 GCA_002411105.1 Christensenella sp. UBA5327
CTGGGCGGTCTCCAGGTCCTTTTTGAGGCCATCGGCCAACTTCACGCCCTGTTCATAGGTGGCGAGCAGTTCGTCCAGGCTCAATTTGCCCTCCTCCATTTTGCTCACCAGGGTTTCCAGCGCTTCCAGATTTTCC
>DHQX01000042.1:0-217 GCA_002411105.1 Christensenella sp. UBA5327
ATCCAGATGGATTTCTTGACCAGGATGTCCTTGTCAAGAAGCACGTCCTTGGCCAGCTTGTCATCGCTGCCTTCCAGGGCCTTGAGCAGTTTGGCGCTGGCGGCCTTGGAGCCTTCGGCGCTGTGCATGTTGGAAAGCCACTCATCACAGACCTCGGCCAGGCCGGCGTTGGCCGCCTTTAAGGCCTCCACCTTGTCGGCCAGCTTGGCGCGGCGCT
>DHQX01000042.1:504-20139 GCA_002411105.1 Christensenella sp. UBA5327
CCGGCGCAGGCGCCGGAGAACTCAAACAGGGGCTTCTTAAACTGGCTGCCCTTGACGGTGTTCAGGTTGTGGTTCAGGTCAAGCTCGGGCAGCTTCATGGCGAACTCCCAGTTTTTCTCCTGGTGACGCTGGCTGTCCAGGGGCTTCATCTGCAGGGCCTTGGTCTTGGCAGGGCAGACTTCGTAGCAGTTGCCGCAGCCGGTGCAGTCAAGGGGGCTGACCTGAATGCGGAAGCCGTGGCCGGCATATTCCTTGCCCAGGGCCTTCTTGGTCTCAAAGCTCTCGGGCTTCTCGGCGCCGTCGGGCACCAGGAAGGGGCGGATGACCGCATGGGGGCACACCATGGCGCACTGGTTGCACTGGATGCAGTGCTCAATCTGCCACTCGGGCACGTTCACGGCGATGCCGCGCTTCTCATACTGGGTGGTGGCAGTGGGCACAACGCCTGCCGGATCAAAGGCGGACACGGGGAGCGAATCCCCGGCCTGGCCCAGGATGGGCTTGACCACGGCGTCAAAGTAATCAGTGGCGGCCAGCTTCATGGGCGCAGCACCGGTGGTGGCGTCTGCCCACTCGGCCGGAACCTTCACCTCTTTAAGCCCGCTGATGGCGATGTCAATGGCGGCCCAGTTGGCCTTGACCACCTTGTCGCCCTTGCTGCCATAGGTCTGTTGGGCGTAGTCCTTCATGTATTTTTCGGCTTCTTCGTAGGGGATCACATTGGCCAGCTTGAAGAAGGCCGCCTGCATGATGGTGTTGATGCGCCCGCCCATGCCCACCTGCTCGGCCAGGTCGATGGCGTCGATGGTGTAGAACTTGGCCTGCTTCTTGGCCAGGGCCCGCTTCATGGAGGCGGGGAGGCGCTCTTCCAGCTCTTTCTCATCCCAGGGGCAGTTGAGCAGGAAGGTGCCGCCCTTCTTGAGGGCCGAGACCATGTCATAGGCCGTCACATAGGCGGGGTTATGGCAGGCGACGAAGTTGGCATCGTCAATCTGGTAGGTGGACTGGATGGGGCGCTTGCCAAAGCGCAGGTGGGATACGGTGAGGCCGCCAGACTTCTTGGAGTCATAGGCGAAATAGGCCTGCACGTTCAGGTCGGTGTGGTCACCGATGATCTTGATGGAGTTCTTGTTGGCGCCCACGGTGCCGTCAGAGCCCAGGCCGTAGAACTTGCAGGCGATGGTGCCCTCGGGCGCGGCGTTGTACTGCTCGCCCAGGTCCAGGGAGGAGTGGGTCACGTCATCCACGATGCCCACGGTGAAGTGGTTCTTGGGCTCGGCCTTTTCCATGTTCTCATAGATGGCCTTGATCATGGTGGGGGTGAATTCCTTGCTGGACAGGCCATAGCGCCCGCCGTAGACGGCGACGTCATGCTTGCCGGCCTCAACCAGCGCCGTGCGCACGTCGGTGTACAGCGGGTCGCCCAGGGCGCCGGGCTCCTTGGTGCGGTCCATGACCGAGAGGCGCTTGACGGTTTTGGGGAGCGCTGCCAGCAGCCGGTCCGCCGCGAAGGGGCGGTACAGGCGGACTTTCAGCACGCCGTATTTCTTGCCTTCCTTGTTCAGGGCCGTGACGGTCTCGTGCACGGCCTCGCCGCCTGAGCCCATGATGATGATCACGTCCTCAGCATCCGGAGCGCCTTCATAGTCAAACAGCTTGTAGCTGCGGCCAGTCAGGCCCTCCACCTGCTTCATGCACTCTTCCACGATGCCGGGCACGGCCAGGTGGTATTTGTTGGCGGCTTCCCGGTTCTGGAAGAAGACGTCAGGGTTCTGGGCGGTGCCGGACTGGTGGGGCCGCTCGGGGTTGAGGGAACGGGCGCGGAACTCCGCCACCTTGTCCCAGTCCACCAGCTTCTTGATGTCCTCGTAGTCGATCTCCTGGATCTTCTGGAACTCATGGCTGGTGCGGAAGCCGTCAAAGAAATGCAGGAAGGGCACAGAGGACTTGAGGGTGGCCAGGTGGGCCACCAGGGCCATGTCCTCCGCCTCCTGGACGGAGCCGGATGCCAGCATCGCAAAGCCGGTCTGCCGGCAGGCCATCACGTCTGAATGGTCGCCGAAGATGGACAGCGCGTGGGTGGCGATGGTGCGGGCTGAGACATGGAACACCGTGGGCAAGAGTTCGCCCGCGATTTTGTACATGTTGGGGATCATCAGCAAAAGGCCCTGGGAGGCGGTGTAGGTGGTGGTCATGGCGCCGGCGGCCAAAGACCCGTGAACCGCGCCTGCCGCGCCGCCTTCTGACTGCATCTCAGCCACGTGCACCGTCTGGCCAAACAGGTTGAGGCGGCCCTGGGCGGACCACTCGTCCACATATTCCGCCATGGTGGAAGAGGGGGTGATGGGGTAGATGGCCGCTACATCGCTGAAAGCATACGCGATATGGCTGACGGCACCGTTGCCGTCAATGGTAAATTTTTTCGCCATGATGATCCTCCTGACAAGATTTCTTGCTAAAGCCTGCCGAAAAAACGGCATATTTCAGACCCCTAAAGTATAAGGATTTGCACTGGTTGTGTCAAGGCAGCGGAAGCCTGTGAGAAACCCAAAACCAGCATGGGAAAAAGAACGTGGTTCCAAAAAAAACAAAGGCGGAAACCGGCGGAAATTATATTTAATGATGCGCGTGGCCCCCGGGATGGCGGAGGGGCCGTGTGGCGTGCAGGATTGCATAATAATTCGGGCGGTGCTATCATTTATGACGATAATATGGAGGGAAGTTTTTCGTGCGGGAGATCATACAGCGTTTTTTTTCGCCTGGGCGTATGGTGGCGCCGGAGCGGCGCCTGGGCCCCCTGCCTGGCGGGAGGGATGCCTATGGCCGGGTGATACACATCGCCCTGCCCGCCATCGCCGAGATGGTGCTGATGAGCCTGATTGGCAGCCTGGACACGATCATGGTGGGACAGCTGGGCAAGAATGCCCTGGCGGCGGTGTCCCTGCCAGCCCAGCCCCGGATGATCATGCTGGCGCTGTTCTTTGCGCTGAACGTGGGGGTGACGGCCATCGTGGCCCGGCGCAAGGGCCAGGGCCGGCAGGAGGACGCCAACCTGACCCTGCGCAACGCGCTGGTGCTGTGCTTTGGGCTGTCGGTGGTGGTGGCGGGGCTGGCGGTCCTCTTTGCAGAGCCCCTGATGCGCCTGGCGGGCGGCCACACCCGCACGGCGGATGACGCGCTGGTATTAAGGGGCGCTGTGGACTATTTTGTGATCATGGCCATCGCCCTGCCGGTCAACGCGCTGTCCATGTGCGTCAGCGCCGCTCTCAGGGGCGTGGGCGAAACCCGCACCCCCATGCGGGTGAACATCATCGCCAACCTGGTGAATGTGGTGTTCAACTACCTGTTGATCTACGGCCATCTTGGCTTTCCTCGCCTGGAGATCAGGGGCGCTGCCATCGCCAGCGTGATTGGCATGGTGGCGGGGATGGTGCTGGCCTTCCAGGCGGTGATGCGGGCTGATGACAGCTATCTGCATATCCGCCTGCGGGATAACTGGCGCCTTGACCGGCAGACCATGGGCTCCATCGTCCGGGTGGGCGGCAATGCGGTGGTGGAGCAGGCCAGCATGCGGGTGGGGTTTTTCCTGTATTCCCGCATCATCTATTCCCTGGGGGTCACGATGTTTGCGGCCCATAACATCGCCATGCAGTTCCTGGCGCTCACCTTCAACTTTGCTGACGGCCTGGCGGTGGCCTCCACCACCCTGGTGGGGCAGAACCTGGGCCGGGAGCGCCGGGACCTGAGCCTGATGTATGGCAAGATCACCCAGCGCATCGCCTTTGGCATGAGCCTGGTCCTGGGGCTGTTCACAGCGCTGATGCGCTATCCGGTGGGGAGGCTGTTTATTGACCCTGCCACCCCGGACGCGGGGATGGTCATCGCCTTTGCGGCGGATACGCTGCTGGTGGTGGCGCTGATGCAGCCGGTGCAGATGACCTCCGTGGTGCTGGCCGGGTGCCTCAGGGGGGCGGGGGACAACCTGTATGTGGCGGCGGTGATGATGGTGTGTGTGTCCATCATCAGGCCCATCGCCTCCTATCTGGCGGTGAATGTGTTCCAGCTGGGGCTGGCCCTGGTATGGCTGATCAGCCTGGCGGAGCTTTTGATCCGGCTGTATTTCTTCCACCGGCGCTTTGAGAGCGGGAAATGGGCGGAGAAACGGGTGTGAGGGCGCTTTTCGCATGGTGGGGCCGGGTATAATGTCTGAGAACCCTTCAGGCGCAATCTAACGACAGGCGGCAAAATGGCCGCGCAGGAGGATGCCATGGCTGAAAAGAAAACCACCCCGGTGAAAAAGAGCGCCACAACCAGCAAGGACAAGGCGGAGCCCAAGAAGACCACGGCCCCAGCCGCGAAGAAGACCGTCAGCAAGGCAGCGGCCAAGCCGGCGGCCAAGAAGCCCACGGCCACAGCCGCCAAGAAGACCGTCAGCAAGGCTACGGACAAACCGGCGGCCAAGAAGCCCACGGCCACAGCCGCCAAGAAGACCGCCAGCAAGGCAGCGGACAAACCGGCGGCCAAGAAGCCCACGGCCACAGCCACCAAGAAGACCGTCAGCAAGGCGGCGGACAAACCGGCGGCCAAGACAACCACGGCCACGGCCGCGAAGAAGACCGCCAGCAAGGCGGCGGACAAACCGGCGGTCAAGAAGACCACGGCCACGGCCGCGAAGAAGACCGCCTCATCCACCGCCAAAAAGACCACGGCAGCCAAAAAGGCGCCTGCCAAGAAGACCACGGCAGCCAAAAAGGCGCCTGCCAAAAAAAACACCGCCACCAAAAAGCCTGCGGCCAGGAAGCCTGCGGGCAGCGCCAAAGGCGAGACCGTGCTTGACGGGCTGGCGGAAGGCCTGCTTGAATTGGGCAAGGACATGCTGTCCGGCATCGTCGAGGATATCAAGGGAAAAATCACCTGATCGGCGCACAATAGCCCGGCCGGGTCTTTTCCGGCCGGGCAATTTATTAGGAGAGAACATGCCAGAAAAAGACGTCCGGCACTTTTTTATTTTTAACCCCGCTGCGGGCAGACGCGGCGCCAGTGCCCGCCTGAACGCGGCGCTGGCGGCGCTTGAGCCTGAGCGCTACACCCTCTATACCACCAATGGCACCGGGGATGCGGCCCAGTATGTCAGTGGCGTGTGCGGGAATTTGCCTGGCCCCCTGCGCTTTTATGCCTGTGGGGGCGACGGCACCCTGGGGGAGGTGGTGACGGGCGCATTGGGTCATCCCCAGGCGGAGGTAGGTGTGTGGCCCTGCGGCAGCGGCAACGACTATGTGAAGTATTACGGCGGGGAGACGGGTTTTTTGGACCTGGCGGCCCAGCTTGCGGCCCCCAGCGTGCCGGTTGACGTGATGCAGGTGGGGGATCGCTGCGCCATCAATGCGGTGAACGCCGGGCTTGAGGCTCAGGCCGCCCAGACCATGCTGGGCCTGCGCCATCACCCGGTTTTCAACGGCAAGAACGGCTACCTGGCGGGGGCTTTGGACGCGGTCATCCACCACATGCGCACCCCCTGCACCGTCACGGCGGATGGGGAAACGCTGCATGAGGGCGACCTGCTCACCCTGTCGCTGGCCTGCGGCAAATTTATCGGCGGGGGCTTCCAGTGCGCGCCACGGTCAAAAAATAACGATGGCCTGATGGAATTGGCCCTTGTCAAGCCCATCAGCCGCCTGCGCCTGGCCCGCGTCATTGGTGCTTACAAAAAGGGGAACCATCTGGATGACCACCGGCTCAAGGACCGCATTGTTTACCGGCGGGCAAAAGCGGTGCGTCTGACAAGCGGCCAGGACATCACCCTATGTCTGGACGGGGAGATTATCACCGGGCGTCAGTTTGACATCCGGCTGCTGCCGGGGGCTGTGCGGTTCATTGTGCCGGGAGCATAGCGGGGCATCAGGCAACAGGGGAAATGAGCCGGGAAAGGTCTGCGCAAGCGCCTTTCCCGGCTTTTTGTCACCATTGCCAGGCCCAAACTGCAGTAAAGACATTGAGCGCCAGGCTGAGCCCGATGAGCACCCGGTCAAACAGCCCCGAGTAGCTGGCGATGCCAAAGACATTGATGACCAACAAGGCGGCAGCGCCAATGAGGCTGGCCCAGCTGGCGATGCCCTGGGGCAGGAAGACCATACCCAGGGCCAGGAGGATGGGGGTGAGCATCAACAGCGCTGCCATCATCAGCTGGGTCTGGGTCATGGGTTTTCCGTCAATGAGGGCGGCGGCCTGCCCCTTTTCATACAGGCGCAGCACATCGCCCAAGAGATAGATCAGCATCAGCGCCACCCAGCATGCCGCCAGCTGGATGCGGCGGGGGTCCATGTTCCCGTTCATAAAGCCTCCTCCCCACGCATCAGCAGCATGATGCTGGATTTGAGCTGGCCGGCTCATCTGCCCTTAAGATACACCAACACATACCCGGCGTAAAGATAACTATACATGATGTAAAGTAAAGTTCTCGTAAAATCTGTTGTCTGCCTCTGGTTCAGACAGGAAAGGGGATGGGAAACCCCAGAAACAGCGCTTGTTTGTGACAGGGGTGCCCGATTCAAGAAAAAACACGAACATTAAAATATGAAAGATGTAAATTGTTCGATTTTTTGTTGACAAGGGCGGTTGGGGGCGTTATCATAAAAAGGCCGGATGAATTCCATCTGGCTGGGCGCGGGAAAGCCCGCGCGAAAAGAAAAAAGGATAAGGGTTGTTCGGTTTCCGGGCTGCCCCTTTCTATTTTCAGGAGGGAGAAGGGCATGAAAAAAGTGGCGGTGATCATGGGCAGCGCCAGCGATCTGAAGGTGGCGGGCCAGGCGGCGGAGGTGCTCAAAGCATACGGCGTCCCCCATATTTTAAGGGTGTGCTCTGCCCACCGGACGCCGGAGGCGGTGCGTGACTTTGCACGCGGGGCCCGGGAAGAAGGCTATGGCGCCATCATCGCGGTGGCGGGGATGGCAGCCCATCTGGCGGGGGCCATCGCGGCCAACACCACCCTGCCTGTCATTGGCGTGCCGGTTGCTTCCGGCGGCCTGGGCGGGCTTGATGCGCTGCTGTCCACCGTGCAGATGCCCTCTGGCATCCCTGTGGCCACTGTGGCTGTGAACGGGGCAAAGAACGCCGCCATCCTGTGCGTGCAGATGCTGGCGGTGGAGGACAGCGGGCTGGCTCATAAACTGGAGGAGAACCGGGCGCAGATGGCCCGGGACGCGGTGGCGGCAGACCGGGAGATCGCCCGGGAAATGGGGGAGGAAGCATGAAGAATTTGCGCTTGGTATATCAGGGGAAGACCAAGGACGTGTTCGCCCTGGAAAATGGCAACTATCTGCTGAAGTTCAAGGATGATGTCACCGGCACTGACGGCGTGTTTGACCCGGGCGCCAACACCGTGGGCCTGTCCATTGCGGGCATGGGGCAGCAGAACCTCAGGACCACGGTGCACTTTTTTGAGCTGCTCCAGAAAGCGGGCATCAAAACCCACTATGTGGGGGCGGATATAGCGGAGGGCACCATGGAGGTGCTGGCCGCCAAACCCTTTGGCAAGGGCGTGGAGGTGATTTGCCGCAGGCGGGCAGTGGGCAGCTTTATCAGGCGCTATGGCGCGTATATCAAGGAGGGGGCCCCCCTTCCTGACTATGTTGAAATGACGCTGAAGGATGATGACAAGGGCGATCCCCTCATCACCAAAGAGGCGCTGGCTGCCCTTTCCATCATGGATGAGGCCCAGTATGAGGCAGTGGCTGCGGAAACCAGGAAGATCACCGAGATGGTGGCAGAGGAGCTTCAAAAGCACGGCCTGGAGCTGTATGACATCAAGTATGAGTTTGGAAAGACTGCTGATGGCGTGGTGCTCATCGACGAGATTTCCGCCGGAAACATGCGGGCCAAGGATCAGGGGCAGAATGTGGAGGCGCTGGAGCTTACCGCGCGCATCCTGGGCCTGGAGGCGAAAAATGCCTGAATTTCATGAGGAATGCGGCATCTTGGGGGTGTTTAGCCCCAAAACGGGCGCCGTGGCCCAGGACGCCTACCTGGGGCTGTGCGCATTGCAGCACCGGGGGCAGGAAAGCTGCGGCATCGCCATCAACGATGAGGGGCTCATCCGCCTGCACACCGATCTGGGCCTGGTGAGCGAGGTGATGACCCCCCAGGCCTTGGAAGCCTTGGGCGAGGGCAGCATGGCCGTGGGCCATGTACGCTATGGCACCGATGACAGCCGCAGCCGCATCAACACCCAGCCCATCATGGTATCCCACCGCAAGGGGCGCCTGGCGCTTGCCAACAACGGAAGCCTGGTGAACTACAGCCAGCTGCGGGATCAGTTTGAGGATGAGGGCTTCATCTTCCATTCCACCAGCGACGCGGAGGTGATCTCCTGCGTGATTACAAGGGAGCGGCTGACATCAGGCTCCACAGAGGAAGCTATCAGCCGGGCCATGGATGTGCTGGTGGGCAGCTATACGCTGGTGGCGATGTCCGCCAAGAAGCTCATTGCCATCAGGGGGCCCATGGGCCTCAGGCCCCTTTGCATCGGGCAAAAGGAGGACGGCAGCTATGTGGTCGTCAGTGAAACCTGCGCGCTGGATGTGATGGGCGCCCGGTTTATCAGGGACATTGAGCCCGGGGAAATCGTGATCTTCACCCGGGAGGGCGTCAGAAGTGACCGGCGGCACTGCCGGGAGATGAAGCAGAGCCTGTGCGTGTTTGAGTACATCTATTTCGCCCGGCCCGACTCGGTGATTGACGGGGTGAGCGTGCATGAGGCCCGGGTGCGGGCGGGGGCCTTCCTGGCAAAGGAACACCCGGTGGAGGCCGACCTGGTGGTGGGGGTGCCGGATTCGGGCATCGACGGCGCCATAGGCTACGCCAGGGGCTCGGGCATCCCCTATGGCCTTGGCTTCATCAAGAGCAAGTACATCGGCCGCACCTTTATTAACCCCGTCCAGGGGCAGCGCAAGGCCGGGGTGCACATCAAACTGAACCCCCTGGCGGCGGTGGTGTCGGGCAAGCGGGTTGTGCTGGTGGATGATTCCATCGTCAGGGGCACCACCAGCAAGGAGATTGTGCGCCTTTTGCGCAAGGCCGGGGCCACCCAGGTGCACATGCGGGTCACCTCGCCCCCCTTTATGCACCCTTGCTACTACGGCACCGACATCAAGTCCAAGGACAGCCTCATCGCTTGCCAGCACAGCCTGGAGGAAATCCGCCAGATCATCGGCGCTGACACGCTGGGCTATCTCAGCCATGAGAATGTGCGGAAAATCGCCGCGCCCATTGACGAAACGCGGTTTTGCACCGCCTGCTTTGACGGGAACTATCCCACCCAGGCCCCCCAGGCCAGCCAGCGGGATAAATACACCAAGCGCCTGATGCGCATAGGAGAGATGGCATGAAAAGCGATAGCGCCCGGTATCAGGACGCGGGGGTGGACATCAACGCCGGTTACCGCGCGGTGGAACTGATGAAAGACAGCGTGGCCAGGACCATGATCCCAGGCGTGGTGTCAGGGCTTGGCGGCTTTGGCGGGCTGTTTGCGCCGGACCTGAGCGGCATTAAAAAGCCGGTGTTGGTGAGCGGCACCGATGGGGTGGGCACCAAGCTGAAGCTGGCCTTCCTCATGGACCGGCACGACACCATCGGCATTGATTGTGTGGCCATGTGCGTCAACGACGTGATCTGCGCAGGGGCCACGCCGCTTTTTTTCCTGGACTATATTGCGGTTGGCAAAAACCGGCCTGAAAAGGTGGCGGCGATCGTGTCTGGCGTGGCGGAGGGCTGTGTGCAGGCGGGCTGCGCCCTCATCGGCGGGGAAACCGCGGAGATGCCGGGGTTTTATCATCCGGATGAGTACGACCTGGCTGGCTTTGCCGTGGGGATGGTGGATGAAGACCGGATTCTTGACAAGGAGCAGGTGCAGGCGGGGGATGTGCTCATCGGGCTTCCCTCCAGCGGCCTGCATTCCAATGGTTTTTCCCTGGTGAGGAAGGTATTGGATGTGGAGCGGGCCGATTTGCGCAGCCCCCTTGATGCCCTGGGCGGAAAGGCCCTGGGGGAAACGCTCCTCACCCCCACCCGCATCTATGTAAAGCCGGTGCTGGCGGCGCTTGAAGCCGCCCGGGTGAAAAGCATTGCCCACATCACCGGCGGCGGTTTTTATGAGAACCTGCCCCGCTGCCTGCCCCAGGGCATGACGGCGGTGATTGATCAAAAGGCCCTGCCCCGGCCCGCCATTTTCGACCTGATTCAAAAAACCGGCAACATCCCTGAAAAAGAGATGTTCTCCACCTTCAACATGGGGGTGGGCATGTGCCTGGTGGTGGCGGCAGAGGATGAGGACAAGGCCCTGTCGGCGCTCAAAGGCGCGGGGGAAGCCGCCTTTGTGATGGGCACAGTGCAGCCGGGTGATGAAGGGGTCCTGATGTGATGGGCCCGGTGCGCATCGGCGTTTTGGTGTCAGGCGGGGGCAGCAATTTGCAGGCCCTGCTTGATGCCCAGGAAAAAGGACAGCTTAAAAGCGGGCGCATCATGCTTGTCATCAGCGATAAGCCGGATGCCTATGCCTTAACCCGGGCCAGGGAGGCCGGGGTCAACACCCTCGCCCTTGACAAGAAGGCGCTGGGCCAGGAGAGGCTTGAGGCGCAGATCATGGCCGCCCTTGAGACCCATGAGATTGAGCTGGTTGTGCTGGCGGGCTTTCTCAGCATTTTAAGCCCCGCTTTTGTCAGTGCCTATGCCACCCGCATCATCAATGTGCACCCCTCCCTGATCCCCGCCTTTTGCGGCAAGGGCTACTATGGCCTGAAGGTGCACGAGGCGGCGCTTAAGCGTGGGGTGAAGCTGACGGGCGCCACCGTCCACTTTGTGGATGAGGTGCCAGACGGCGGCCCCATCATCCTGCAAAGGGCGGTGCAGGTGGAGGCGGGGGATAGCCCCCAGACCCTCCAGCGCCGGGTGATGGAGGAGGCGGAGTGGCAGATATTGCCCCAGGCGGTGGAAATGGTATGCCAGGAAAGGAAAAGCCATGTATCAGAATAAACGCTACGAATTGCCGGAAGTTTTAAAAGCCAATGCCTACCCGGGCCGGGGCATCTTTTTGGGGATGACGCCAGGTGGCCTGCCATTGGCGGGCTACTTCATCATGGGCCGCAGCCAGAACTCCAGGAACCGGGTGTTTGTGAAGGCGGAGGAGGGGCTTTTGATCAGGCCCTATGACGAAAAGCTGGTGAGCGACCCCAGCCTGATCATCTACCACCCCGTGCGGCAGCTGGGGCAAGCGCTGATCGTCACCAACGGCGACCAGACCGACACGGTGACTGCGGCCATAAATTGCGGCGGCAGCTTTGAATCGGCCCTGCGCAGCCGGGCCTTTGAGCCGGATGCCCCCAACTTCACCCCCCGCATCTCCGGCATCATGGATCTGGAAACCGGGCACTACAAGCTGTCCATCCTCCGGTCGTCTGATGACAGGGGCAGCGCCTGTGACCGGCTGTTTTATGAGTACGCGCCGATCCCCGGCGAAGGCCGCTTTATCCATACCTATGAGGCGGATGGAAGCCCCCTGCCCCCCTTCTTTGGGGAACCGGCCAGGGTCAATATCCCGCAAGATACGGAGGTCTTTGGCAAGGGCCTTTGGCAGGCCCTGCACCCGGACAACAAAATCGCCCTGTATCTGAGGGTGGGAGACCAAGTCGCCATTTTCAACCGCTATACCGTGTAAAGGAGAGAGCCATGCAGGAACTGAAGCTGAAGTACGGCTGCAACCCCAACCAGAGCCCGGCCAGAATCTATATGCCCCGGGGCGGTAAGCTGCCGGTCCAGGTGCTAAACGGCGCGCCTGGCTATATCAACTTTCTGGACGCCCTCAACGCCTGGCAGCTGGTGAAGGCGCTGAAAGAGGCCACGGGGCTTCCGGCGGCGGCATCCTTCAAGCATGTGAGCCCGGCGGGCGCCGCGGTGGGCCTGCCGCTGTCACCAGCGCTTAAACAGGCCTGCTTTGTGGATGACACCCCGGGCCTGGATGATTCACCCCTGGCCTGCGCCTATGCCCGGGCCCGGGGTGCAGACCGGCTGTGCTCCTTCGGGGATTTTATTGCGCTAAGCGACATCTGTGACCTCACCACCGCCCGGTTGATTGCAAGAGAGGTGTCAGACGGTGTGATCGCCCCGGGCTTTACGCCTGAGGCGCTGGCCGTGCTTGGCGCCAAGCGGGGCGGCAAATACAGCGTCATCCAGATAGACCCTGAGTATGCACCTGAGGCGCTGGAGCGCCGCCAGGTCTTTGGCATCACCCTGGAGCAGGGCTTTAACAAGGCGGTGATTGATGAAACCCTGCTGAAAAACATCGTGACAAAAAACAAGGAACTGCCCGAATCCGCCGTCCGGGATTTGCTGGTGGCCCTCATCACGCTCAAATACACCCAGTCCAACTCGGTCTGCTTCGCCTTTGATGGCCAGGCGGTGGGCGTGGGGGCGGGGCAGCAGTCCCGGGTGCACTGCACAAGGCTGGCCGGGGACAAGGCGGATTTGTGGCTATTGCGCCAGCATGAGAAAACCCTGGCCCTGCCCTGGCGGGAGGACGCCAGCCGCCCGGCCCGGGATAACGCGGTGGATGCCTTCCTCTCCCCCCGCGCCCGGGAATACCTGGGGGAGGGTAAGTGGCAATCCGCCTTCACCCGGGAGCCGGACTGGCTGACGGAGGCTGAAAAACGGGCCTATCTGGGAGAATGCCAAGGCCTGGCCTTGGGCAGCGACGCCTTCTTCCCCTTTGATGACAGCATCGTCCGGGCCCATGAGAGCGGGGTCAGCTACGTGGCCCAGCCGGGCGGTTCGGTCAGGGATGAGGAAGTGATCGCCCGCTGTGATGACTATGGCATGGTGATGGCCTTGACCGGGCTGCGCCTGTTCCATCACTGAGGAGGGCAGGATGAAGGTATTGGTGATAGGCTCTGGCGGGCGGGAGCACGCGGTGGTGCGGGAAATTGCCGAAAGCCCCCTGGCGGAAAAAATCTATGCCCTGCCCGGCAACCCGGGGATGAAAGAGGCGGAGCTGATCCCGGGGGATGTGATGGATATTCCCGCGGTGGTGAAAAAGGCGCTGGAAAAGCAGATCGACTTTGCCGTGGTCACCCCGGATGACCCGCTGGCGGCGGGGATGGTGGATGCGCTGGAAGCAGCGGGCATCCGCTGCTTTGGGCCGGATAAGAAGGCGGCAGAAATCGAATCCAGCAAGGTGTTTTCAAAGCATCTGATGCAAAAATACCATATCCCCACCGCTATGTATGAGGCGTTTAACGATTTGGACGCGGCGCTTCGCTATGTGAAAGATCATCCCCTGCCCCTGGTGATCAAGGCCGATGGCCTGGCCAAGGGCAAGGGCGTGGTGATTGCTGAGACCCTGGATCAGGCAGAGCAGGCCCTGCGGGAGATGCTGGTGGAAAAATGCTTTGGCGCAAGCGGCGCCCGGGTGATTGTGGAGGAATTTTTGCAGGGGCCGGAGGTGTCTGTGCTGGCCTTTACCGATGGGGAGACGGTGGTGCCCTTTGTGTCCGCCATGGACCATAAGCGCGCCCTGGCGGGGGATGAGGGCCCCAACACCGGCGGCATGGGCGCTGTGGCGCCCAACCCCTTTTATACTAAGGACATCGCCTGCCAGGCGATGGATGAGGTTTTCCTGCCCACCGTGCGCGCCATGAAGCAAGAGGCAAGGCCCTTTAAGGGCTGCCTGTTTTTTGGCCTGATGCTGACAAAAGATGGCCCCAAGGTGCTGGAATACAACGCCCGCCTGGGCGACCCGGAGACCCAGGCCGTGCTGCCGCTGCTGAAAAGCGACCTGCTTTCCGCCATGCTGGCGGTGCGGGAGGGGGGCTTACAGGACAGCCACCTCACCTTCAGCCCCGGCCACGCCTGTTGTGTGGTGCTGGCTTCTGGCGGCTACCCGGGAAGGTTCCCTGTGGGGTTCCCGGTTGAGGTGAAAGGCGCGCCTGAGGCCCAGGTCTTTTATGCCGGGGTGGCGGAAAAAGAGGGGCGGCTTGTGACCGCCGGTGGCCGGGTGATGAGCCTGACCGCTACGGCGGACACCTTGCAAGAAGCGGTGGACAAGGCCTATGAGGCTGTGAAACTGGTGCATTTTGATGGGATGATGGCCCGCCCCGACATCGGGGCCCGGGCGCTGGAGGCATAAGATGGTTTACAGGATTTATGTGGAGAAAAAGGACGAGCTGGCTTTTGAGGCAAAGGCGCTGACCCGGGAGCTTACCCAGTTTGCGGGCATCACGGGGCTAAAAAAAGCGCGGGTCATCAACCGCTATGACGCCCAGGGCTTGAGCCAGGCGGCGTTTGAAGCCGCCATCCCCACCGTGTTTTCAGAGCCCCAGGTGGACCGGGTTTACCGGGCGCTGGATATCCCTGAGGGGGACGCGGCCTTTTCCCTGGAGTATTTGCCCGGGCAGTTTGACCAGCGGGCGGACTCCGCCGCCCAGTGCATCCAGATGCAGACCCAGGGGGCCAGGCCCCTGGTGCGCACCGCCAAAATCTATGTGCTATCAGGTGACTTGAGCCAGGGGGATGTGGCGGCTGCCAAAGCCTATCTCTTAAACCCTGTGGAAAGCCGGGAAGCGGCGATGGATAAGCCCCAAAGTTTGGCGCTAAAGGCCGAGGAGCCGGGGAAAACCCAGCGCCTGGATGGGTTTTGCGCGATGGATCAAGCCGCGATGAAGCGCCTGCGGGAAGAGCAGGCCCTGGCCATGGATGATGACGACCTCCAGGTGCTGATGGATTACTTCAAGGAAGAAGGCCGGGATCCGAGCATGACGGAGCTGAAAGTGATTGACACCTACTGGTCTGATCACTGCCGCCACACCACCTTTTTGACGGAAATCACGGACGTTGCCTGCGATGACCCGGTGATCTCAAAAACCCTTCAGGAATATATGGCCGCCAGGGATTCTTTAGGACGGAAAAAACCTGTTACCCTGATGGATGTGGCCACCATCGCCGCCCGGGTGATGAAAGGGCAGGGCAGGCTTCCGGAGCTTGAGGACACTGAGGAGAACAACGCCTGCACCATCCGTATCAAGGCGGACACAGCAAAGGGCGAAGAGGACTGGCTGCTCTTCTTTAAAAACGAAACCCACAACCACCCCACCGAGATTGAGCCCTTTGGCGGGGCTGCCACCTGCATTGGCGGTGCCATCCGGGACCCCCTCTCCGCCCGCGCCTATGTGTATGCGGGCATGCGGGTGACAGGCGGCGCTGACCCCACCCAGGACCCTAAGGACACCCTGCCGGGCAAACTGCCCCAGCGGCGCATCGCCCAGGAGGCGGCGGCAGGCTTTGCCAGCTATGGCAACCAGATTGGCGTGGCCACCGGCTGTGTGCGGGAGATCTATCACCCGGGCTTTGTCGCCAAGCGCATGGAGGCAGGCGCTGTGCTGGGCGCGGCAAGGGCAGCCCATGTGAGGCGGGAGCGCCCGGCACCCGGGGATGCGGTGATTCTGCTGGGCGGTGCCACGGGGCGGGATGGCTGCGGCGGGGCGACAGGCTCCTCCCAGGCCCACACGGTGGAGTCGGTGGATGTGTGCGCGGCCCAGGTGCAAAAGGGCAACGCGCCAGAGGAGAGAAAGCTCCAGCGCCTGTTTTTAAACCCTGAGGCCTCAAAGCTCATCAAGCGCTGCAATGACTTTGGCGCGGGCGGCGTGTCGGTGGCGATTGGGGAGTTGGCCGCAGGCCTTGACATTGACCTTGACAAGGTGCCGGTCAAGTACCTGGGTTTAAACGGCACCGAACTTGCCATCAGCGAATCCCAGGAGCGTATGGCGGTGGTGGTGGCGGCTGGGGATGCGGAAGCGTTTATTGCACTCTCAGCCCTTGAAAACCTGGACGCCACGGTGGTGGCCACGGTCACCCAGTCACCCCGGCTGGTGATGCGCTGGCGGGGAGACAGGATTGTGGATATCTCCCGGGAATTCCTGGACTCAAATGGTGCTAAAAAGCGCATGGATATTGTGATTGAGCCCCCCAAGACCCCCGAGAAAAAGGCGGTGGGCGGCTTTGGAGAGACCCTGTTGGCGCTGGCTGGAAACCTGAACGGCGCCTCCCAAAAGGGGCTGGGCGAGCGCTTTGACAGCACCATCAGCGCTGCCACGGTGCTCTATCCCTTTGGCGGCAAGCACCAGCTGACCCCACCCTGCGCCATGGTGCACAAACTGCCCATCCCCGGGGGTACAGACACCGCCTCTTTCATGGCCGCGGGCTATGACCCCAGTCTGTCTGAAAAAAGCCCCTACCACGGCGCCTACCTGGCGGTGGTGGAGTCAATCGCCCGGGTGGTGGCTGCCGGGGCCTCGTCAAAGGATGTGTACCTCTCCTTCCAGGAGTTTTTCCCCAAGCCGGGGAGCGACCCCAAGCGCTGGGGCCTGCCCCTGGCAGCCCTGTTGGGGGCTTTCCGGGCCCAGATGGAGCTGGGGGCGGCGGCCATAGGCGGCAAGGATTCCATGAGCGGCAGCTTTGAGCAGCTGGATGTGCCGCCTACGCTGATCTCCTTTGCGGTGGGCTATGGCAAGGCCTCCCAGGCCGTGTCGCCTGAGTTTAAGCAGGCGGGTTCCCGGGTGGTGTGGCTGCGCCCCCGGGCGGGGGCTGACGGGCTGCCGGAGGCCGCCTCCCAGAGGGAGGTTTTGGAAACGGCGGAGCGCCTGCTTAGAGAGAAAAAAGCCCGCTCCTGCCAGACGGTGGGCTTTGGCGGGGCCGCCTATGCCATCGCCACGATGGCCCTGGGCAACGGCATTGGCTTCCGGTTTGCAGAAAATTGGCAGAAGGAAGCGCTGTTTGAAACAGCCTATGGCTCCCTGATTCTGGAAATGGCGCCCGGCGAATCGGTTGGCGAGGTGCTGGGGCAGACGGTGGCTGATGCCACCATCACTTGGGGAAGTGAAGTGGTCCCGCTTAAGGAATTCCTGGATGCTTATGATAAGACGCTGGAGGCTGTCTATCCCTTCAAGGCGGAAGCGTCTGGGCCAAAAGCCCCTGTCATCACCACCCGCAAAACCGCACCCAGGGGCCCGGTTGTCGCCCGCCCCCGGGTGCTGCTGCCCGCGTTTCCCGGCACCAACTGCGAGCTGGACACCGCCCGCGCCTTTGAACAGGCTGGTGCTGTGGCCGATGTATTTATCATCCGCAACCGCAGCGCACAGGAGGTGGCTCAGTCCATTGCTGAGGCGGCAAAACGGATCAAGCAGTCTCAGATTGTGCTGATCCCCGGCGGCTTTTCCGGCGGGGATGAGCCGGACGGCTCCGGCAAGTTCATCACCGCGTTTTTAAGGAGCGCGCCGGTGAAAGAGGCGATCATGGACCTGATCAAAAAGCGCCAGGGCCTGTTGGGCGGCATCTGCAACGGCTTCCAGGCGCTGGTGAAGGTGGGGCTTTTGCCCTTTGGCGAGATTCTGGATGCGCAGGAGGATAGCCCAACGCTGACGCTGAACACCATCGGCCGCCACCAGTCAAAAATCATCCGCAGCCGGGTGGCCTCCAGGCTTTCCCCCTGGTTCCAGCTGTATGAGCTGGGGGAGAGCTATACCATGCCCATTTCAAACGGCGAAGGCCGCTTCCTGTGTGGCGAGGAACTGCTTAAAACCCTGGCCGATAAGGGCCAGATCGCCGGGCAGTATGCCGATCTCACCGGCACCCCCTCCATGGACATCCGCTTTAACCCGGGCGGCTCAGCCTGGGCGGTGGAGGCTCTCACCTCCTCCGACGGCCTGGTGATGGGCCGCATGGGCCACGCTGAGCGTATGCAAGAAGGGCTCTACCTGAACCTGCCCACCACCGGGCCAGACC
Source organism: Christensenella sp. UBA5327 (assembly GCA_002411105.1). Classification (GTDB taxonomy): domain Bacteria; phylum Bacillota; class Clostridia; order Christensenellales; family Aristaeellaceae; genus UBA6115. The sequence continues at coordinate 18,325 of DHQX01000042.1, forward strand.
CCATGTTTAGGGCGGCAGTGGCGTACTATGGCTGACGTGACCCGCAGCTGCTGCTTCACCGGCCACCGCCCGGAAAAGCTGAAGAAAGCGGAAGAAGACATCAAGAAAGGCCTGGAGACAGCCATCGACCAGGCGATCAAGGACGGCTTCACCACTTTTATCACCGGCATGGCCCAGGGGGTGGACATCTGGGCGGGGCAGATGGTGCTGTGCCGACGGGAGGCTAACCCCGCCCTCCGCCTGGTGGCCGCCCTGGCCTATCCAAACGGCGAAAAGCGCTGGGCAGCCGCCTGGAAAAAGCAATATGTCCAGCTGCTGGAAGCTGCCGATGAGGTGGTGGCCATAAGCCCCGCCTATCACAAAGCCTGCTACCAAAAGCGGGATGAATGGATGGTGAACCACGCCTCCCGGGTCATCGCCGTGTACGACGGCGTGGCTGGGGGCACGAAGAACACTATTGAGTATGCGCGGAAGTGTGGCGTGGAGGTTTCCCCTGTGCAGGGGTAGCTCCGTTCTCTGCAAGCAAAAACCCCCTGACAATCAAGGGGGTTATCTGGTGGGATTAATTGGGCTCGAACAGATTTGGGAGATAAAAGATTATTATGTTTTTATGGCAGTTAAGATGAATTCTACTTATGCTAAGGCTAATCAGCGAAGAACCAAAAACTTCTAATGAGTAGGAAGTATTACTAAGGGGGCATATAATGCAGATTATTGAAGTTAACAATGGAAATATCGGGATATTATTTGATTATTGGAATAAATTTGTGGGAAGCATACCCTATTTTTATAACACAACATATGAATCATTCAAAAGATCCTTATTTGATGATACATTTCAAGGCATGCCTATTCTTCAAAATAATGAAGTTTTTATTTGTAGTGAAGATGATCAAGTCAAAGGGTTTATACAATATGGGATACCTACATTTCACTTTACTAAGGCAGGCAAAATTACAAAAGATATTAATATAGGTGTTATTCGCAATATATATTTTGAAGAAACAAGACCTGATATTGGTAGGGCATTATTAGATTTAGCTATGGACTTTTTTGAAATCAATAATATTAAGGATATATATGCCTTTTACCATGCAATGGGTATGAGTTGCAATGGAAATCATGGGAAATTACACGAAAAATTTGATCATATAGCTAATTTATTGTTTGAAGTAGGATTTGAAATTGAGCATGAAAATATTTGCTATGTATGCGATATGAAAGAAAAGAAATTAGAATATGCAGATAATAGTTACTTGAGAGCAGCTGAATTAGATGATAATAGGCAAAAGTTAATACTATATGATGAGAATAAAAATCCAATAGGAAATGCAGAGATAAAATATATAGATAATCTTACAGGATTTAGTACGAAAGATATAATTTATTTAGTCTGGATTGGTATTAACAATAGTATTAAAGGAAAAGGAAGAGGTACAGAATTCTTAAATCATGTAATTCATCATTGTTTGATTAAAGGATATAGATATATGCATACGGATACAGCGATAAACAATAAGATAGCTCAGAAATTCTATATTAGAAATGGATTTATAGACAATGGTATAACAAGAAGCTACATCATGAAAAGCAATGGTCTATAGACGTTGGAATAAGCTGAAAAAGTGTATTGGCAAATATATCTTTGCGACGTTGTACGGTTTCCCTTCCTGTTCCATTTTGAGGATAAAAAGATAAACAGGGTCGTTTTGAGGTGTTGTAAGTTTGAGCGCCTGCGTGACCTCAAAACAAGCTTTTCTGAGGGCGGAACTGCCACGTTTTGAAATGTGGCGGTGGTCTGCCCCCAGTCTTTGT
>DHQX01000048.1:0-23643 GCA_002411105.1 Christensenella sp. UBA5327
TACAAAGACTGGGGGCAGACCAGCCGCATATAAAATTATTATGACACTTATTCCAGATTATCTTGAAGAATATAAATGGGACTGATAGCGGGTGTTTACTTTACCTTGATGAAGGACAGTAGAAAAAACAAAAACATTCAAAATGCCGCAGAACATCACATTCTGCGGCATTACTCTGGCGTTCCCGCCGTGATTCGAACACGGGGCCTTTCGCTTAGGAGGCGAACGCTCTATCCAGCTGAGCTACGGGAACAAAGCCGCGGAGGACGCGGCAGGCGCATTGTAGCACAATGGAATAGGGCTGGCAAGGTGTGAATTGACCGCCTGGGGGCTGTGCTCCTGCGCTTCGAACTCCTGGCGGAAGGTGTCGTAGGGGACAGGGGTGATGTGGCGCTCCCAGGGGAGGGTGGGGGCCAGCTTCAGGCTGGGGAAGCCCTCCCGCAGGATGGCGGCCAGGTACTGGGCCTTGCGCAGGAGGCGGGGGCTGTTCAGGGCCTCGGGCGGCGTGTCGCCGGCCAGGAAAAGGCTTTCAAAAATGCGGGCGCGGTCTTCGGTGGGGAAGGTGCGGGAATAGGCGTCGATGAACCAGATGCTCCCCGGATCATCCCAGGCCTCCGGCGCGTCGGCGGTGAAGCGGGTGTCGGAGATCTCCAGGCCCTCCTCATCGTGATAGCTGAAGAAGTAGCCATGGTCGGGCGTGCCGGGCGGACAGAGCAGCAGCCAATCATCCAGCATGGGCTGGCCCTGGGCCCCCTCTGACATGGCCAGGCGGCCTTCCAGCAGGTGCATGAGCTCATGGGCCAGGGTGCGCACGCCCTCTGGCGTGCTGATGTCAAGGGCGATGTAGCCCCCGTTTTCGCCCATGGCGGTGAAGGCGCCGGGTGCGCGCAGGCCCTCGGGCGCCTTGGCGCGGATGGGGCCGGAGAGATAGACGCCCGGGCTGCCGCCTGCCTCCCGCAGGATGGCTGGCGGCAGCTGGGACAGCGTTTTGTCCAGGCTTGAGAGGGCGTGGGCAAGGGCTGGCTCCTCATCCAGGGGCAGGGCATAGTAGGTGTCGTTGAAGAATCGGGCGCCATCCTGGCGGGTGTGCAGGGCAAGGCCATATTTTTGGGAGATCTCCTGGGCCTGTGCGTCATTTTGGGCGCGCAGCTGGCTGATGGTGGCCTGCTGGGCGCCGGTGGAGGCCGCCTGGGGGGACTGGCGGAAATCCCACAGGTAGAGGCTATAGGCGTTGAGCTCATACTGGTTATCCGCGAGCACCGCATAGCCCAGGTCTGAGATGGCCATGTGGCTGAAGGTGAGGGGCATGTCCCCGGCCGGGGCTTCCAGGCTGGCGATGGCCTGGCCGTTTGTCAGATCAATCAGCCGCAGGGCAGGGCCAGCGCCATAGGCCTCGGTCAAAAGCAGATCGCCCTGGACCAGGGCGGCGTACTCATCCTCGCGCCAGTCGGACAGGCGCAGCATCCGCTCATCCCCCGGGGCGGGCATCATCAGGGTGTCCCCGGCCCGGGTGGCAAAGCTCAGGCGGCCTGTCGCGCGCATCCAGCGGAAGCCCGCCATGATGGGCATGATGCGGGCGCTGCCAGAGGCATCGGCGGCCAGGAAAACGCTCTGGCCCTGGTCGTTTGAAAACACGCTGAGCACCCCACCCTCCGGCAGTGCGCCCGCAAACCCCTCAAAGCTCCAGCCCGCTGGCAGCCCTGAGGGAACCTCCCGCGCCTCGCCTTCTGAAAGAGGGAAGCGGGTGAGGGCCGGGCGGCCGTAGGCGGCGCACCACAGGGCCATGCCCTGTGGGTCAGGGCAGGCGGCGTCAAAGCCCGGGGGCGGGGCGAAGTGCAGGGTTTCCTGAAGGGACTGATCATAAAGCGTTAGGGTATGCAGGTCCTCATGCAGGGTATACAGGCTGCCTGGCCCCCAGAAGCCCAGCTGCCAGCTGTCAGCCCAGCCCTGGGTATCAAGGGGCAGGGTATGAAGCGCGCGGGCTGAGCTTAAGTCATACAGCGTCAGCGCTGCAGTGGGCTTGGCCACATGCTCCCGGCGGATGAAGGCCAGAAGAGCGCCCCGGGCGGCCAGGGCCAGATAATCCCCAAAGCCGCCGCCGGGGGCCAGCGCATAGATATCCTCCTGGAAGGCGGGCCAATACAGCGCCTGAAAGCGGGCTGATGGCGGGGCTGCCAAAACGGGCAGCGCCAGAAGCACCGCCAGCCCCACGGCCAACCACACAGCAGCCCGCTTTTTCATGGCATCCTCCCATTTTTTTTATCAAGGTATCATGCGCATCAGCGCCCGTCAAGAAGGGCTGTGCGGTTGTCACACCTTGCGAAGGCAAGTATAATGGTGGCAACACCGAAAGGAGGCCTTGGCATGTCAGAGGATGAACGCCTGGATGTGATAGAGGGCACGGATGAGGATGGCAATCTGGTGGAGCTGGTGGTGGAACGGTACTTTTTCTACAACGGGGAGGAATATGTGCTGCTCAGGCCCCAGGAGGAGGCGGAGGAACCGGCCGATAAGGCCACCCGCTATGTGATGCGCGTGAAGGTGACCGAGGAAGACGGCGAGGAATTTGAAGAGTTTGAGCCGGTGGATGAGGACCTGGCCCAGCGGCTTGAGCCTGTGATCCGCTCAGCCTGGACCAAGCCTGAGATTGAGGGGGAGCAATAAACCCATCAGAACAGGGCGCAAGAGAACCGGCAGCTGGGATATGCTGCCGGTTTAGGCCGTCAAAAAGCCTTGGCTTTTTCACGGGAAGGAACGATGGGCCATCCGCCTCTCACTTCGTTCCCGGGCGGCGGATGGCAAGGAAACCCTTGCTACGCAAGGCCTTCCGCCACACCGCGCATGTCGCTGTGGCGGATTTCAATCAGAGGGCTTCGCCCTCCGATACCTCCCTGAATAACCTTCTTTGATAGTATGAGAACCGGCAGCCTATCCCAGCTGCCGGTCTTTTGTGTTGCAGGATTGATCAAATCTGAGCTATTGCCCGCTTTCCTGGCTGGTGGGATTGGGCGCTATGGCTGGCGTTCCTTCCGGGGTAATTAAAACCGGCAGGGAGGCATTCTGGGGGAGCAGCTGGTCCAGCGCGTAGCGGCGCATCGGGTTTTCATAGGGGGCGTAGCGGTCAACCAGGGTGGGTTCGCCGGTTAAGGCATTTAGTTCCACCAGGTATTCCCGGCCAAAGGACACTTTCCAGACGGGATTGGCGGTGTCGCCATTTAGCGCGATGGCGTAGGGCGCCTGCCAGGTGGCTAGGTCGGAAGAGGAAAGCAGGCTGTCCGTGGGGAGGGCGTATGTCTGGGCGACTGCCTGGGCGGCGGCGTTTATGGCCGCTTCCCTTGAGAGGGCGTTTTCAGGCAGGGGCGCATAGCTTTGATTGAGGATAAAGCCGCAGTAGGGAAGGTCTTTTACCCCTTTGAGGAGCGCTGAGAGCTTGAGATGGAGCTCCTGCCACTGCGCCTGGGTCCAGGCGTCCTGGCTGCCATACCGGTCGGTGTATAGGCGTATATAGCGGCTATACAGCAGCTCGGCCTGATTTTTCGGATCCTGGCTTTGGGTGTCCTTAAGGGTATCGCTGTAAGTGAGCACCGCCCCCTGAGGGTCAAGCGTCAGGCGGAAGTCCGGGCTGGTGAGGTCCAGGGCTTCGTATTCCAGCCGCCAGGAGCGGGTCTCGTGGTTTGACTCGTCCTTTTCGACATGAAAAGCGCGGAACAAGCGGTATTTCTCCCGGTTGCCGGTGGCGAAATCCTGGCCGGTCTGCTTCAAGATGTAGGCGTTGGCGATGTCTTCAATCTGCTGCTGGGTTTTTTCGTTTTCTGACGGGATGATCAGATCATGAGAGTCCTTGACGCCGGATTTTACCTGAAGCTCTTCAAACCAAAACTGATCGGCAACATCCCAGGTGCCCGGGTAAAAGCCCAGGGAGGACTTGGCAAACAGCATGGCCAGCTCTTCCTTGAAATAGCCATCGGGGGACTTGAGGGCCTTGAGGTCATCCGGGTGCAGCTGGATGTCGTTTTTCTGGGCAAAGTCCAGGATTTCAGCGATTTCTTCGGGGGTGAAGCGGGTTTCTTTGGTTTTTTCTGCCATGGGGGTCAGCACCTGATCCACCATATCCCTGCCGCTTAGGAGCACCGCGGCCACTGCCACGGCGGTGAGCATGATGAGGGCCAGGGCCAAAGCCAGGCCAAAGGATAGTTTCTTTTTCACGGGTTGTTCTCCTTGCATTCTATTAAGAATTTGGTGACGGCTGCGCTGGGTGACGCACAGCCCGGAGAGGCTATGGTCAACCGCGTTTTTGATTTTCTGGTTCATAGGCCCTCTCCTTTTTCCAGCTGCTGTTTGAGCAGCAGCTCAGCTTTTTTGAGGCGGTAGCGCGCTGAGGTTAAGACGATCCCCAGTGCCTGGGCGCATTCCTTGAGCGTGAGCCCATGATAGTGATACAAGAGCAGTATCTGGCGATGTTTGAGCGGCAGGGAAAGGATGCTGAGATAAAGCGCCTGGTCCTCGTCCTCTGCCAAGAGCAGGTGGGGCGGCAGGTTGTCCATATCCTGGGCCCGGTCCACATGGCGGCTCCAGGGGCTCTTCTTAAAATCCTTGCAGGTGTTGATGGCAATGCGCATCAACCAGGCTTTTTCGTTGCCTGCGCTGTTATCAAAGCGGTCCATGGCCTTCCAGGCTTTGAAAAAACACTCCTGCATGGCGTCTTCTGCCAGCTGCTTATCCTTAAGCCAGGTGTAGCAGCTGCGTAAAATGGCATCGCCATAGAGATCTAACCAGGTTTCGATGCGGGCTGCGCGATCTACATTTGCCGGCAAAGCGTCGCCCATTCATTCATCACCCCCCTCACTGGATATAACGACACCAACAGGCGAAAACTACAAAACAAAAAAAGATTGGGCCAAACGCCGCTTTGACCTGCGGTTGTCACCCCCGCGGGTTCAACGTATAATGGGATGAACCTGAAAGGAGGGCGGCATGTCGGGGAAGCGGACAGGGATATTATCCGGAGCCTGGGTGCAAATTTCAATGGGGAAAAATTGCCGGTGAACATGAACCTGAAGGACAAACTGGCGCTGCTCCCCACCACCCCCGGCTGCTATTTATTAAAGCAGGGGGATGAGATCCTCTATGTGGGCAAGGCTGTGAACCTGCAAAGCCGGGTGCGCAGCTATTTTGCCGCCAACATCCCCTCCCCCAAGGTGCGGGCGCTGATGGCCAGGGTGGACGACCTGGACACCATCCTGGCGGCCAGTGAACTGGAAGCGCTGATGCTGGAATGCAACCTCATCAAGCTGCACCGCCCCTATTACAACATCAAGCTGACCGATGACAAGCACTACCCCTATATCCGCATCACCATGAATGAGCCCTACCCCCGCATCGGCGTGGCGAGGAAGGCCGAGGAGGACGGCGCTAAGTACTTTGGCCCCTATGTGGGCACCGGGGCCATCCGCCAGGTGATGGGGCTGTTGCGCAAGGTATTCCCGGTGCGCACCTGCCGGCTGAACCTGCCCTTGGCAAGACCCATCCGCCCCTGCCTGAGCTATGAGATCGGCCAGTGCCTGGGCCCCTGCGGGGAGAAGTGCACGATGGCGGAGTACCGCCAGGCGGCCGAGGAGGTGGTGGCCTTCCTGAAGGGGCGGTATAAGCCGGTGGTGGAGAAGCTGACCCGGCAGATGGCGGAAGCCTCCCAGGAGATGCAGTTTGAAAAGGCGGCGGAGCTGAGGGACTGCATCCGGGATATCGAAGGCCTGATGGCCAGGCAAAACGCCCAGCAGGCTTTGGGCATTGACCAGGACGTGATCGCCGCCGCCCAGGACGGGCTGGACGCGATGGCCCAGGTGCTTTTGATCCGGGGCGGGAAGATGATCTCTGCCGAGTCTTTTGCGCTGCCCCGGGAGGGGGCGGAGCCGCTGGAGGAGGTGCTGTCTGCCTTTATCCAGCAGTATTATGAGGACCGGGTGCCCCCCCGGGAGGTGATCGCCCAGGGGGCGGCTGACGCGGATGTGCTGGCCGACTGGCTGAAGGAAAAGCGAGGGGGCAGCGCCTTTGCGCTGACCATCCCCAAGCGTGGGGAGAAGCGGCAGCTGGTGGAAAACGCGCTGCGCAACGCCCAGGACGCGCTGATGAAGCGCAATGCCAAACAGCAGGTGGTTTTTGAGCGCACGGTGGGCGCCAGCCGGGAGCTGGCAGCGGCGCTGAGCCTTCCTGAGGCGCCCAGGCGGATAGAGGGCTTTGACATCTCAAACACCCAGGGGGCCCAGTCGGTGGGCAGCATGGTGGTGTTTGTAGACGGGGAGCCTGACAAGAAGGCATACCGGCACTTCCGCATTAAGACCGTGGAGGGTGCCAACGACTTTGCCAGCATGAACGAGGTGCTGGACAGAAGGCTTAAGCATGCCCTGCCAGACCAGGAGAAGCCCTGGCCGCTGCCCGATTTGATTCTGGTTGACGGGGGGCCTGAGCAACTGAATTTTGCGCTGAGGGCCCGGGACGCGCTGGGGCTACACGTGCCTATGTTTGGGCTGGCGGAGCGGATGGAGGAGATCTATGTGCCGGGGGAGAGCGAACCCATCCTGCTTGACCGGCACTCGCCGGCTCTTCACCTGATTCAGCGTATCCGGGACGAGGCCCACCGCTTTGCCATCACCCATCACCGGAGCCTCAGGAGCAAGGCCACCATCCGCTCGCGCCTTGAGGAGGTGCCGGGCATTGGCCCCGCCAGGCGGCGGGCGCTGCTGGCGGCGTTTCGGAGCATCCGGGGCATTGGGGAGCAGGACGTGGAGGCGCTGGCCCAGGTGAAGGGCATGACCCGGGAGGTGGCGCAGCGCCTGTATGACGCGCTGCATGACAAGCCGGAACAGCCGGCGCAAGGAGAAACAAAGGATGCATGAAAAAGCGGGGTTCAAGCGTTTTATGGGTAAGTCCGGTCTCAGGCGGCTGGCGGCGATGCTGGCGGCAGCGCTGATGCTCTTGACGGGCGCGGCCCGGGCGGCGGCTCCCGGCGGCCTGGCGGGCATCTATCAGGCCCGGGGCCTGGCCGGGGAAGCCAGCCTGACGCTGGACGCCTGGCCGGACCTGACCCCGGAAACCCTCAGCGCCATGCAGGCCTGGCTGGCCTTCCTCCGCCTGAGCTTTTATGCTGGGGAGGGGCAAAGCGGGCTTGCGCTCAATGACGGCAGCAGGCAGGTTTTCAAGGCGCAAAGCCGGCATGCCGGGGAGGCGAGCAGCCTGACGCTCATGGCCCCTGGGGGGCTGGCCCCCACGGAGTATGTGGGGACAAAGGATGCGCCGCCCCTTGAGACGCTCTTTGGCGTGGGTGTGATCCCGGACTTCCGGGGCCTGGCGGTGGCCCTGCCCCGGCTGGGGGAGGCGCTGGCAGCGGGGCTTGTGCCCTATGAGAAGCCGCAGGCCACCAAGACCAGCCTCAAGGGCGTGGGAAGGGCTGAGAGCCGGCTGAATTACGCCCTGAGCGTGGAGGAGGCCAGCGCCTGGTGGCAGCAGAGCCTGCCCCAGGTGCGCGCCATCTGGGCAGAGGCGGCGGCGGGGTTGCCCAAAGGCTGGCGGGAGGCTGGGGAAGGGGCCATTGAAAGCCTCGCTTTCACGGGTAAACTGACGGCAAGACGGCTGCTGGACGGGGACGGAAAGGACCTGGGCTTTCAGGTGACGGCCCCCATTGAGGCGATGGGGCAGGGCTATAAGCTGGATGTCACCTGTGGTTTCCGGGCGGAGACCGGGCTTTACCTCAGCCTCAAGCTGCCCGCCGTCAAGGGGCGTGACCGGCTGGAGTCTGCCATCACCCTGGCCTTTGCCGACAAGGATGGCCGCCCCCGCCTCAAAGGGGATTACAGCCTGAGCCAGACCCTGGGTGGGGACAAGCGGACCATCAGCGGCAAGGTGGATATCGCCCGCGGGGCAGAGCATCTAAGCGGGGAAATCACCGCCCAGGTGCGGCACACAGGGGACGCGCCGCTCAAGCGGGACCACCTGCTGGCGCCGGAGTTTAGCCTGAAGGGGAATGAGTTGACCGGCAGCCTGCGGTGGGTGGAGGCCGAAGGGAAAAACACCCTGCGGGACCTGACCCTGACCCTGCGCCTGGGCCCCGGGGGCGAGGACGCAGCGATGACCCCCCAAGCCCGGGTGGACCTGCGGGGAGCTGACGACCTGGCCCGTGGCCACGCGGCCCGGCAGGCGGCGGAGGCGCTGATCCCCTACCTTCGGGAAAAGTTGCTGACCCTGCCCCAGGCGACCCGGCTTTTGGTGCTGCATGACTGGGGGCGCGTACGCCGCGCCCTGGGGGAGGCCCAGACCCCGGCGCTCCCCGAAGCGCAACCTGACTTATTCACCGTGGTGGATGACACGGATACTCAACCCTAATCCAAGGAGGAATCATCATGAAAAAAGCGTTGTCGCTCGTGCTGTCAGCCCTGATCCTGCTCACAGCCCTGCCCGCCCTGGCCCAGGAGTACACCCTGGACCAAAAGCTGTCCAAACAGGTGAAGGACGGCTCAGGCCTGCGGATGACCGTCACCTTTGAAAAGACCGGCGGCACCTTCTCGTTGCTTGACCCGGCCACCAACGCCGCTGTGGGCATCCTGGCCCAGGGCTCCAGCCTCACCCTGCGCTACCTGCGGGGCGTGGGCATGCTCAAGGGCAAGGAGGATCTGGAAATCACCCTGATGAAGGGGACCCAGCAGCTGGCGGATCTGAAATACGTGAAGGACACGCAATTGGAGGCGCTGACCTCAACGCTCCTTGGCGGCGTAGGCTATGCGGATGTGCGGGATGGCGGGGTGCTGATGGCCCTTGTCACCGGGCAGGATGTGGCCTGGCCGCCGGTGGAGGGGGTGCTCTACAAGGTGAACAGCGCCGAATCCACCTGGCAGGCGGCGGCAGGAAGGAAGCTGGACCTGTATACGGCAAAGCTGTCGGTGTGGCTCCAGGGCTTCACCAAGACCGACACCCAGCGGGATGAGGCGGGCAACCTTCAAAACACAATCACCATCACCGTGCCCGCGGATCAGCTCAAAGGGCAGATCAAGCAGCTGCTGATGGACATGTATCAGGATCAGGAGCTGCTGGCCCTGCTGGGCCAGGAGCTGGACGGGCGCCAGGCGGCGGCCTATCTGCAGCCCGGCATGCTCAACAGCTTCTTTAGCGCCCTTGACCAGCTGAAGCTGGCGGGCAACATGGAATCCGTCCGGGTGTTTGATGCCCAGGCAAGGCTTGTGAAAAGCCACCTGACGCTGCCCCTGGGCGGCGCGCGGGGGGCGCGAAGCTTGATCATCGAATACACCCTGCTGCCTGATGGTGGGGAGAACAACGCCTATACCCTTGAGATGATGCCCAAGAACCCGGCCAATACTGTGGGCACCATCCATAGCCTCACCTATATCGGAGGCAGCATCGACGACGCGCCGGAGAGCCAGGCTTACACCGGGGTGTACACCCATGCTCCCGAGGCAGGCCAGGGGAATTTCACCGTGGCTGAGGGACAGAAGGCCGATGAGACCGCCAAATCCTACAACTTCAACCTCTACATGAGCCCGGGCGCTGAAACCCAGGACCCGGTGACCAGGCGCTCCAGCCGGGAGGACGAGTACACCCTGCTGGTCACCCCCCAGTGGGAGGAGGCCCCGGCGCCCCAGGCGCTGAGCCTGAAGATGCGCCTTGAAAGCGGCGACCGCACCAACTCCGCCACCTCCTTTAAGGGCACCCTCACCTGGCAGGATCAGGGCAGCGATGCCCGCATCACCGCCAACATCGAGGGCACATCCGCCCCGCCCTGGCAGATCGCCGACGTGAACCCCGCCGGCCTCACCCGGGTGGACACCATGACCAAGCCCCAGCTGGAGGCCCTGGGCAAGCAAATCCAGCAGACCCTGGCCAGCGCGCTGGCCCAGATGGTGCTGAAGCTGACCGCACCGCTGGCGACCCAGGCGCCGTAAACCGGATCAAGACTTAGGGGCTGCCGCAATGATGCGGCAGCCCCTTTTGCTGAGGATTTGGCTGTGTTTGCCGGAGGGAAGGGCGGTTTACATCATCCGGGATGGTGCCTGCCCTTTCCCCAGGCCCAGCCTTTGCCTCAGCGTCCCATAGGGCTTGACCAGCAGGAACCCAAACCCCGTGCAGGCCAGGGTCATCAGGCGGTGGAGAAACTGGAGGCGCAGGACTTCGGGGGTGCGCAGGGCGATGAGGGGGGTGGCCTGGGCGCGCAGGGCCCAGAAGGTTTTGAGGATTTCCCGGGGCTCCACCAGGATGGCGGGCACCCACTCAGGGAAGACATAGACTGGGGCGACCAGCGCCTGGAGGATCAGGAACAGGGCGCCCAGGTTGAGGGTGATGAGCATGAGCGCCAGGAGGGCTTTGCCGGCAAACCCGGGCAGCAGGCGCGCGGCGTATTGGGACTGCAGGCGCCTTTTGCTGTGGTGGACAAGGCCCCGGATGGCCCTGGCGCTCAGGCGCAGGGTGAGGGAGATGGCGGCCAGGCCCATCAGGCAAAGCAGGATGCGCAGGGGCAGGCGGGCCCGGTAGGACTCCTTGGCCAGGCTGTAAAAGGTGCCGCCTGATTGCCACTGGGCCATGCCCTGGCTGAGGGCGGCGTAGGCGCCGCTGCCGGGCTTGGGCAGGAGGTTGACGGCCATCATCTGGGTGGGGATGCCGGCTTTGATCAGCGCGCCCAGGGGCACCTCCGCCCGACGCTCCTCCTGATCGCCTGCGGTGCGGGGCTTGCGCACCACCCCCACCACGGTGAAAGGCTTGCCGCTGATCACAAGCTGCCGCCCCACCGGATCGCCCACCCGGTACAGCGCGATTGCCAGTTGCTCATCGATGACCGCCACCGGGCTGCCCAGCGCGATCTCTTCAAGGTAGAGCTGCCGCCCGGCGGCCAGGGGTGCTTTGGGCAAGAGCACATTGCCCCACTGCCCCATCACCAGGGCTGTGACGCCCGCGCTGCCGCCATCCCCCAGGTTTGTGGCCGGGGCATAGGCGGTGACCCCATAGGACAGCGCGGTGCCGGAGAGGTCTTCCATCTTGTTTTTCAGGGATTTCAAGCGCTCCTCCATGGCGGTGGGGGCGGGTTTTTTGGTTTCCTCAGGGGCGGGCGCTTCCCCTGCCTCATCAGCTGCCGGGAGGAGTTTCCTGTCCTCCCTGGGCATTTCGTGGGGGGAGGGGAGGCAATAGCTGAACACCCCGGGCAGGTTGCCCGCCTGGAGGGATACCAGCGCGATCACAGCGGCCAGCAGCAGGAGGGCCGCCCCCCGTTTAATCGACATATTCCATCACAGCCTGTCCGTCTGCCAGGGTGCGGTCCTCGCGGTCGGCGATTTCCACATAGCTCAGGTCATCCTCCAGCGCTGCCAGTTTGGAGGAGGTCTCAATCACCGTCACATCCTGCTTTTTGACCGTGTGGGCAGCGCCGCCCAGCATGCTGCCCCAGTTTTGCTGTACGGTGTAGACGTAGTATTTGCCCTCCCCGCTGCTGCGCAGGGCGCTGGCAGGGATCAGGGTGGTGGTGCGCTGGGCTTTGTAGATGATCTGCATCTCCTGGGGCTGGGCCATCAGCTTGCTCAGGCCTCCCAGGGCGGAGAGGGTCTCCTGATCCAGGGCGATGACGGCGTATTTTTTGCTGTCTGCGGTGAAGGTGATGTCGGTGATGGTCAGCTCTTTGTTGTAGCCCTCAATGGTGGCCTTCATGCCGGCGGCCAGGGGCTTTTTGATGTCGGTGATATCACAGCGGAGCACAGGCTGCTCCCCGGGCTTGCTGAGGGTGTAGGCGGGCTTGGCCGCGTCATATTTGTCCCCCACCTTCAGGTTCATTTCCATCAGCCAGCCTTCCCGGGAGGCCACGGCCTTCTGGAGGCCGATGTTCTTTTCCTCCAGCTCCAGCATTTTTTGTGACAGCTTGGCGATGTCTTCCTTCATGCCATCGATTTTCTGGATGTATTTATAGACGCCGTCCCCGGTGCGCTTGACCGGGCCCGTGCCCTTGTAGATGTTGTGTAGCGTGACCGCGGCCTGGTCGGCGGCGGTCTTGGCGGTGTACGCCTCCTGCATGGCGGTTTTGAGGGCGGCCATCAAGGCCTCCTGGCGCTTAGCCTCCGGGGAGGGCGTGGTGCCGCTGTCCGCGGCCGCGCTTGGGGCGGGCGGGGGGGCGGCGGGGGCCGGGGTGGGCGTCTCGGGTGCCGGGCTTGGGCTGGGGGTGGCTTTGGCCTTTTTGGCGGGGGTTTCCTCAGGCTGAGGGGAGGTAAACAGCGGCTGGATGCCCAGTGCTTGCGCGGCTTGGGTTTGGCCCCAGGTCTGTGGGTCATCGGGCAGGGTATAGCCCGCCGCCAGGGCGGCGGCCTGGGCGGCATAGAGCTTGTCATAATAGGCGTCGGAGGTGGCCAGCATCTCATTATAATAATCGTTGTGCTCGCTGGTGCGGGCAATGCGGATGTGGGCGGCGACCTCCACCGCCAGCTCCCGCGCCTTTTTGTCATAGTCCTGCTTGATTTTGTCCAGCGCCTCCTCAAAGCCGGCGGCATGGGCGGTGAAGAGGGTATCCCCCTGCTTGATGAGGTAGCCGGGCTTTGCCATCACACGGGTGATGGTGATGGGCAGCGCCTGGGCATCCGGAAGAGTGACCGGCTCCCCTTCGGAGAAGAGGATTTCCCCCTTCACGGGGATTTTGTCCTCCAGCTTGCCCCGGGTGGCGGATATTTTCTGGATTTTTGCTGTGGTGATGGTTTGCAGCGTCCGGGCAAAAAACAGGCACAGCAACAGCACTGCGGCCAGAATCAAAAGGGCCTTGAGGGCTTTTTGTTTTGTCGTCATGGATTCCTCACTTCATGTCGCTCAGCTGGATGCCCAGCAGAATGTCTTCCTGGAAATAGGTATACAGCAGCAGCGCCGGCAGGATATACAGCGCCGCCCCCGCGAAGGCGATGCCGGGTTCGCTGCTGGTCATCTGGTTGAACATCACCGACAGGGGCATCAGCGCCTGGTTTTCCCCCAGGTAAATCAGCGGCTGTTCCACCAGGTTCCAGCTGTCGGCAAAGGACAGCGCCGCCGCGGCGCCCAGGATGGGCTTTGAGATGGGCAGCACCATGTGCACAAAGCTGCGCCAGGTGCCGGCCCCATCCATCATGGCGGCCTCAAACAGGTCAGGCGGAATGGTCACCATATACTGGCGCACCAGGAAGATGTAAAAGGGGGAGAACACCAGGGGCAGAATCACCGCCCACCGGGTGCCCATCAGCCCCAGGCTGCGCATGGTGAGGACGCTGGGGGCCATGGTGACCTGGAAGGGCAGCAGCATCAGCATCAGGATGATGAAAAACAGCGTGTCCCGCCCCCGGAAGCGGAAGCGGCTCAGCGCATAGGCCATCATGGGGATAACCAGGGCCTGCCCGGCCAGAATCGCGAGGGTGTAGCGGACGGAATTGAAAAACAGCTGCAGGTAGACCGGCTTTTCAATCAGCACGCTGTAGTGCTGGCGCAGGGAGACCATCGCCGGGGACAGGAGAATGTCCATCCACTGATCCTGGGCGTAGTTGTTGCGGGTGCCCAGGAAGGCCTTCATCTCGGACATGGGGAAGAAGGAGTAGAGGAAGGTGAGCAGGATGGGCAACAGCACAAGCGCGCACACCAGGCTCAGCAGCACAAAGCTCAGGATGCGCCCGGGGCGGATGGGCCTGCGTTTTTTTCTGTGGCGGAGGGTTCTATCTGTCAAGGCCGCGCACCCCCTTGCTGGCATAAAGCGCTGCAAACAGCACAAACACAATCACCGCGAAGCTGTAGGCGGCGGTGGTGACATGGTGGTAGTTGAGCTGTGCAAACATGTTGTTCATGTAATGCTGCAGGGTGTAGACCGCATCGTGGGGGTAGGCCCCGCCGATGAAGTAGACTTCCTTAAAGATCTTGAAGGCGTTCACCCAGGCCAATACAAACACCAAAAAAGCGGTGGGCAAAATCAGCGGCAGGGTGATTTTGGTCTCCCGCTGGAAGGGGCCAGCCCCTTCCAGCATCGCAAACTCATACAGCGCGTCAGGCACCGAGGAGAGGGCGGCGGAGAAGATCACCACGGAGAAACCGATGTTTTTCCAGATGTATAGCAGCACCACCGGCACCCGGAGGGCCCCTGAATCCAGCCACAGCACCCGCTGGCCTCCCAGGGCCACGATGGCCCGGTTGATGACGCCGCCATAGTCAAACAGGATCATCCACACGATGAGCAGGGCGGCTGAGGGCACCAGGTAGGGCATGAGCAGCACATTGCGAAAGCCGATGGACTTTTCCTTGAGCGCGCGCAGCATCACCGCCAGGATGAAGGCGCAGATGAAGATCACCGGGGCGCAGATGAGGCTGAGCACCAGGGAGTTTTGAAGGCCCAGCCGGAAGCCCGCGTTGCCCCACACCTGCTTGTAGTTGTCAAACAGCACAAAGCGGTTGGAGATGGTGCCGTCGGTCATGCTGAAGTAGATGCCGCCCAGAAAGGGCACCACATAGAACACCATCAGCCCCAAAAGGCCCGGCAGCAGGAAAAGCCAGAGGCTCTTTTTCCT
The DNA here is from genome assembly GCA_002411105.1 of Christensenella sp. UBA5327. GTDB lineage: Bacteria > Bacillota > Clostridia > Christensenellales > Aristaeellaceae > UBA6115. Next base: position 14,547 of record DHQX01000048.1, read on the forward strand.
GTGAAACACGCTTTATTACTCCCTTTCCAGCTGCATCAGGCGCATTTTGCCCTCGGCTTCCTTGAGGAACTGCTCCAGGGGCATCTGGCCCTGGAGGAGGCGGTTGAGGAGCTTGGCGATGGCCTCGTCATTAAAGAGGGTGTCCATGCCGCCCCAGGTTTTGATGTAGCTGTTTTCCACCCGATCCCGGTAATACTGGATGGCCTGGGCGCTGACCCGCACACGCAGATCATCCTTGTAGGTTTCAAAACTTTCGAGGGATTCGTCATACTGGCGCTGCAGCTCTGTTTTTTCGGCGCCCTCAGCCGTTTCCACGCTTTTGGCCATTCTTTGGAGGGCCTCCTGCCAGGTTTTCAGGTCGCGCTGGTAATTGGGGTTGACAAGCTCCGCGTTCATGCTGGGGTTGATCATCGCCAGGGTGGTATCCGGCAGGTTTTGCACCAGGGTTTCTGCGTATTTTTTCGCGGCGTCCAGGTTTTTGGATCTGGGGTTGATGGCCATGAGGGTCAGCCGCAGGGGGGTCACCGCCGGCTCGCCCTCCTTGTAGGACAGGGGTAGGGCATACTCGTGGCCCAGCTCATAGGTTGAGCCGTCCTCAAAGCCCATGGTGGTGCCTCTGCCCTTGCGGTTGAGGGTATGGTGGAGAGAGCGCAGATCCAGGGAGAAATGGCTGGTGATGACATTGGGCCGGTTGTAAATGGAATTCACGGCGGCGCTGGCTTCCTGGGGGTTGCTCCAGTCCACCTTGGGGCTGATGTTCCGGGTGTCCACTGACAGGGCCCTGGCCAGCATGTCCTTGAGCAGGGGATCGTTAAACTGCATGGGCTCGCCCCTGGCTGCGTAATGGTCGTTAAACAGGGAGAGGGCCAGGTTCAGCAGGGTCTTGCTAAAGTTATCCGCCTGCAAGGGGATGAACTCCGAGGCCTGCTCTGTGAGGTTGTCATTCCACTGCTGGAGAAAATCGCACAGCTGGAAGAAGTTCTCGGGCGGGGTGAGGCCGGAGGCTTCCATGGGCTTGCTGTAGTAGCCCATCATCTGGCCTTCTGCCTCCACCGGCACCATCAGGAGCTGGCCCTCAAGCATCCCGGTTTCTTTCATCGCGGGGTAAAGGCTGTCGGTGTGGGCCATGAGAACGGCGCTGTCTGTCAGGTCCAGGCAGTAGCCCTTTTTCATCAGGCTCGTCAGGTCAATGGCGTCGCTTCGCAAAAAGAAGATGTCGATATCGTCCTCGCCTGACACCAGTGCCTGGCCCAGCTGCTGGGCGGTGGCGAAATACTGCCGGTCCAAAAAGTTCACCGGGATGCCGTTCATGGCCTGGATGGTTTTTTTATGGGTGTCATCGATATAGCTGCCGTAGATGGTGAGGCGGCCCGTGGGCAGCCCGGCGGGGTCGCCGTCCCTGAGGGCCAGTTGCTGGGGCCGCGCCAGCAGCAAGCGCCCTGAGGGCAGCAGGCTGAGCATGCCCGAAAAACCGCTGCCCATGTTGGTGGGCGTGATATAGGCGCAGGGCAGGGTTTCGCCCTGTGCGTCCCGCCGGTAGATGGTGTCCTTGCCGGAGAGGTAGATATAGTCCCCCGCCGGGTCATAGGCCAGGCCGCCGCCCTCATATTCATAGGGGATGCCAGCGGCGCCAAGGGGTGTGAGGCTGTCTGTGTCCGGGCTGAGCACCGCCAGGGAGAACTCCGGCGCCGTCTCTTGCTTTTCAGCCAGGGTGAGGGCCAGAAGGCTGCCGTCCTTGTAGGGCGCCAGCTGCCTGACTGACACATCCAGGCTGAGCTTTTGGGGCGCGCCGCCGGTTTTGATGTCAAATTTCATCGCGCTCCAGGACATCTGCATGGGGCCATGGGTCTGGGTGATCAGGTAGAGCTGCCCCTGGTGGATCAGCGCTTGCTGCGGGGCCTCCACATAGCTGTGCTCCTCATCGCCAAAGCGGCTGGTGCTGGCGAGGGCGCTCAGATCAAGGGACACCCCCTCGCCCAGGGTGAAGCCCTTTTCCTGGAGCGTCATGGGGAAGAGCATCCCCTTGGTGTAATCCAGGCAGTAGAGGGTCTCCCCGTCTGCCAGCACCAGGACATTGAAGGACAGGGCATCGCTATCCCAGCCCTCATCCAAGGGGCTGATGACCGGGCGCAGGCTGTCCTCTCCGGGCCTCCAGGCCCAGATGCCGGAGCCTGAAAACACCATCTGCCCATCATGCCAGGCAGCGGCGCTCATCCAGACCTCTTCAGGCACTGTGATGTCCAGGCTGGCAGGGGCTTCCTGGGCCAGGGCTGCGGGCAGAAAACTACATGCCAGCAGCAGTGCCAGCAAAACAGCGGTGAGTGGTTTGCGCATGGGTTCTCCTTTCAACGGGAAGCGGACTGATCATCAGCCCGCTGGAGGATTGATGCAATAAGCATAGCATAAATTGGGAGAATATTGATTGTGCCAGCCTTACGCTCCGGGGTGGATGGCTTACATTTTTGTCATGTTTGACCCGGAAACTGGCTCATCCCCCGTTTATTAGACGCAAAAGAACGCGTATTGTTACAATTATTAAGAAATCTTAAATCTTTGTGGGGCTGCCGCATTTACGCCCAAGCCCGGGGCATGGTATAGTACCTTTGAATTGGAGGTTTTAGGATGGCATCGTTTGTAGACAGGGCGCCCATTATGCTCAAGGCCGGGGACGGGGGAAACGGCGCGGTTTCCTTCCACCGGGAGAAATATGTGCAAAAAGGCGGGCCGGATGGCGGGGACGGCGGCAAGGGCGGGGATGTGGTGCTCTTGGCAGACCACAACCTGCACACGCTGCTGGATTTCCGCTATCGGCGCAAGCACGAGGCGGGCAATGGCATGCAGGGCTCTTCCAGCAGGCGTTCTGGCAAGGACGGGGAAGACCTGGTGATCAAGGTGCCGGTGGGCACCCTGGTGCGCCTGAAGGACACCGGCGTTGTGGTGGCCGATATGTTTGAGCCCGGGCAGCGCCGGGTGCTGCTCAGGGGCGGCCGGGGCGGCTGGGGCAATATGCACTTTGCCACCCCCACCCGCCAGGCCCCGGCCTTTGCCAAGCCCGGCATCAAAACCCAGTGGCATGAGTTTTTGCTGGAGCTGCGCACGCTGGCTGATGTGGGGCTGGTGGGCTACCCCAATGCGGGGAAAAGCAGTTTATTAGCCCGCATCACGGCCGCCCGGCCCAAGATCGCCGACTATCCCTTCACCCCCCTCACGCCCAACCTGGGCATCGCCAGCCACAAGGGCAGCCACTTTGCCATCGCGGATATTCCCGGGCTGATCGAGGGGGCAAGTGAGGGGGTGGGCCTGGGCTTTGCCTTTCTCAGGCATGTGGAGCGCACCCGGCTATTGCTTCAGGTGGTGGATGCCTCCGGCCAGGAGGGGCGGGAGCCTGCTGATGATCTGCGGGTGATTGATGAGGAGCTGGCCCGCTACGGCGACCTGGAAGAACGGGCGCGCATCGTGGTGGCCAACAAGCTGGACCTGCCGGAGGGCGCGGGCCATCTTGACGCCATCAGGCAGGCGGCGGGAGACCGAAAGGTGTTTGCGGTGAGCGCCGCCACGGGCGAAGGCATCCCGGAGCTGCTTGACGCGGTGGTGACCACCCTCAAAGCGCTGCCCCCCGCTGCCCCAATGGCCGAGGAGCCCTTCCTGGAGGAGGAGAGGCTGCGGGGCTGGGAGGTGACCCAGGAGGGCGAGGGCGTGTTTGTGCTCAGCGGCCACTCCATGGACAGCCTGCTGGACGCGGTCAACTTTGAGGAATTGGAGAGCATGCGCTGGTTCCACCGGACGCTTCGGGCCTCTGGCGTGATTGATCGCCTCAGAGAATTGGGCGCGGAAGAAGGCGACACCGTGCGGCTTGGGGATATGGAATTTGAATTTGTTGAATGATTTGTGTCTGATAAAGCCCGCCATGGCTTATGCCGATCAGATCCTGGCCTACCGGGAGGAATCATGGGCGGTGGATGGGCACCATCTGATGGGCGTGGGCGGGCTGGATGAATTGACCGTTCCCCAGTGGCTGGAGTTGCTGGAGAAAAAAAGCCGGCCTGAAACCTGCCCCGAGGGGCTGGTGCCAGACAGCAGCTTTTTATGTGTGCGCAGGGCGGATGACCGCCTGATTGGCATGATCAACATCAGGCACACCCTCAACGACTATCTGCGTGAATTTGGCGGGCATGTGGGCTATGCCATCCGGCCTTCTGAGCGTGGAAAAGGCTACGCCATCAGCCAACTGCGCCTGGGCCTCGAGAAATGCAGGACACTGGGCATCAACCGGGTGCTTGTCACCTGCCGGGATGACAATGAGGGCTCCCGCCGCACCATCCTCAAGGGCGGGGGCGTATATGAGGATACCAGGGAGCGGGAAGACGGCAAGCGCTTTGAGCGCTACTGGATTGAGCTTTCAGACAGGAAGGAATAGGAATATGCAGGAAATCACCACCAAACAGCGCGCGCAGCTGCGTGCCATGGCCAACGCCCTGGAAACGGTGCTTTATGTGGGCAAGGATGGCATCACCGCCAACACCGTAAAGGAAGCCTATGACCTTTTAAACGCCCGTGAGCTGATCAAGTGCGCGGTGCAGCAGACCGCGCCCCTCACGGCCCGGGAGGCCTGCCAGGAGCTTTGCGAAAAAACCGGCGCCGCCCCGGTGCAGGTGATTGGGCGGCGCTTTGTGATCTACCGGCGCAATGACAAGGAGCCGAAGATCCAGCTATAAGGACAGGTTTTGTGCCTCAGGGCTTGGGCGGGCCGAAGTAGTACGGGTCCAGGGGAAAGTTGCCCCAGGCTTCATCGCTGGCGGGGGTGTTTTCCAGGTTTGTCTTATACATCGTAAAGGTGACATCAACCCCTGAGGTGTCCTCGGGGCCCGCGTATTTCACATGGATTGCGTCCGGGCCAACATAGTAAAAGACGGCGGTGATGCCCAGCCCCACCCGGCCGGCGTATATGGCGTTTCCAGCATAATGGCTGATCACATTGGGATCCGCCGCGGCGGAAGCCCCCTGGTTTGAGGTGAAGATACGCCCGTCCTTGATGCCGATGTAAACCGGCGGTTTCAGCCCAAAATCCGTCAAATTAAGCTCCATGGACATGGGCGGTTCGGTCAGTGTGAGGATTCCCCCGGTCATTTCCCAGACGCCGTCAAAGGCGCTCTTGGGCGCGAACCGGGCCGCTTCATAGGGCTGCAAAAATACAATGTCCGGCACTCCCCGGTCAAATTTGCGCCCGTCCAGGCTTTCCAGCACCCCGTCAACAAAGAACAGTGAGTCAAAATCCGTCATCACCCCATCGCCAAAATCCGCTTTGATGCTGATTTCAGGGCCCATATCCGGGGTCAGGAAATGGGCTTCCCAGGTTAGCGGGATCTGCTGGTGGGCATTGCGCATGGTGCCGGTTCCGTCTGTTTTCAGCTCAATCTCCCAGGCTTCTCCCTGGTAATCGGTCTGATACCAGGTGCCGGCAAAGCTATCCTTGGCGGCCTGGGTGGCCAGGCCGGTGGCTGCCTGCGCTGTGAACAGCAGGGTCAGGAAGAAAATCAACCATCGCTTCATGGGCCACCTCATTACTCAGCCCCCGGGAAGGCGATGACATCGGCGTCAATGAAGCCGATGCCAGAGGCTTCCGGCCATCTGGGGTTATACAGCATCACCCAGCCATCCGGCAGGAACATGCCATAATTCATCCGGTCATCAAGCCCCACCCAGTCCATGACGGGGCCGTTATGGACCGGGAAAGAGAACACCGGCACCTTTTCGCCCTCCTCAATCGCGCAGATCAGGGCGTTATTGAGCCAGGTGGTGCCTTTGATGATCTGGTCAGCGGGGGGCGGGGTTTCGGGCAAGGGCGCGAAACCGGCGGGAAAGGGCCAGGTGATGCTCCGGCCATCCGGCAGCGTGGCCTGGGCCAGCTCGCCGCCCCCGCCAGACTGGGAGGACTGCCAGTTGGCAATCATCAAGCAGTTCATAATCCGCGGGTCTTTCTCATAAAAGTCAAAGGGATGGTTCAGGTCCCAGATTTTCCCCCTGCCGTCATAGACGATGTTGCCGTTGCCAGCGTCGGTGAACAGCACGCTCCAGCCCAGAAAGACCGACTCGGCCATGTAGGGTTTTACCAGCTTTTCCGCGTCCAGGCTGTCTTTGGCCATGGAGTGCCCGACTTTTGCGGTGAGGGTGTAGGGGGAGATCACCATGTCATCCGGCCAGGAGCCGCCCCTGAGATCATGGCTGACATGGACTTTCCACATCCCATCGCCCGCCAGGGCGCTTAAGGGCAGGATGAGAAGCCCGACCATCAGCACGCAGAGCCATTTAGCCGATTTCTTGTTCATTTTTTCCTCCTGTATGATGTCAGTTGCCAGTATAGGGCCCAACATAGGTCAGGTGTTCAAGCGCCACAAAGCCCCTAAGCCCTGAGGGGAGGGTGATCTCGGCGCTGTAACCGGTGTCATAGTCCTGGGCGATGACCGCTTCCCCCGGCATGGCGGTGCCCACCGTTTCGCCTGACAGAAAAAAGTCAAACCACAGCGCCACAGGCCCTGGGGTGAGGGGATCGGCCTTGATGGTGGCCCGGTAGGGCTCCCCCTCGGGCACGCTGTTTTCGTCCGGGATTTCCTCAAGCATGGACAGCCGGACATAGCCGCCAAACAGTTCAGCGCTTGAGCCGATCACCCTGCCCACATCCTGGGTGTAGATCTCCACTGCTGTGATCTCCCCGTCCGCAAGCTGCCCGATGACATGTCCCGCCAGCAGGGCGCTTTCATAGACCGGTAAACCACCCCCACCTGTGGCAACCCGCGCGTGCATGAAGCCATCAGTGGGTATCGGCATGTCCCCGGGCTCTGATACAGCCCGCGGCGAGGGGGTCTCTGTCCCCATGGCGGGCATGCCTGGGCATATCAGCGCGGCCGCCGCTGGGATGAGTGCCAGGCAGAGCAGCAGGGCCAGGCGGCGGGTGATGTTTCCGGGCATCGGGGCATTCCCTCCTTGCTTCCGCGTCTTAGCGGTTAAGCCGCGCCTCCGGGCCGCCTTCCTTGGCCAGGATGATGAGGGCACTGCCGCTTTGCGGCTCAAAGGCGATGTGGGTGTCAAACACGTAGATGTTTTTAGCGGGGGTCTCTGAGAGCTTTTCCGCGATTTCGCCATCGGTTATCAGGCGGTAGACCCGGCCGTTGTCCTGCGGGTTGGTGAAATAGACATGGTTCGCGTCCGCGTTGAGCGCGCCCGCTCGCAGGCCTTCAAGCGGCTGGGGAGACGCGCCGTCAAGCCCGGCGCGGAAGAGCTGCTGGTTTGCGTCTGCATAGAACAAGGCAGGCTGGCCCTGGTAGAGCGCCGCGGTATAAGCGGCGACCCGGCCAGCCGTGAGGGGCTGCGCCACCTGGCCGTCAAGGGGCATCCGGTAGAGCCTCCCGTCCGCCTTGCCGGTGAAATAGGCATAGCCATTGTAGGGGAAGACCGAGGCCGCATGGATTTCCTGGCCTGCCGCATAGGCCCGCATGGTGTTTTCGTTGCCGCTGGTGACGCCAGTCCGTTTCAGGAGCCCATCCTGGATGTACACCGCAACCTCTTGGGTGAGCGAGAGGCTTGAGATTCTCTTGTTGAGCATCACCAGGGCGAGGCGGCCTTTTCTCGCGATGGAATCCTGCACAATGCGGGTGATGTACTGGTTTTTGGTGGCGGGGATGGTAATCTTCCCGTGGCCCACCATGTTGAAGGATTCCGCCGCCTGTCCTTTCTTGGCCAGATAATGGTGGAAGTAGTACAGGTCGTTTCCCAGGGTGTCCAGGCAGTCGTATTCCACCGCACCGTAAGACCTGCTTGCGTTGCGGAAGGGTGCTTTGGATTCCATCAGGTAGCCTCTGCCGTCCACAAAAAACAGCAGCCCCCCGCCCATGGCCGCCTTGCCGCCATTGGGGGCGTTGGCGACACCGGTCAGGTCATCAAAGCCTGCGCCTATCACGCCGGCGTTGGTGCCGCCTGCTTTTAGCGAGCCTTCATCAAAGGGTTTGACGGTGAGCGTAAAGACGCTGGTGGTCTGCGCCGGGACGGCCTTGTCCGCCGCCTCCACCACAAACTGGTAGCTGCCCGCTTTCTGCGGGGTGCCGTAGATCAAGCCGTCCTTGTTCATGGTGAGCCCCTTGGGGACGCTGTGGGCCGCATAGTCCCCGGGCGCAAAGGAAAAGGTGAGGGGGTTTGAGCCGCTGGCCTTGATCCTGGTGGAATAGTAGACACCCTGCATGGCATCGGGCAGGTTTTTGCCGGAGGTGAACTCGGGCGCCACATAGGCCAGGCCGGACAGGGGGGGCAGTATCAAAACAGCGATCAGGATCAGCGCCAGTTTTCTCATGATATATCCTCCTTTTGGGGTTTTGTCGCCCAGGCCGTGCCGGGATTCATTCAAAGCGTGCCCCGTGACGCAGTGATCCGGGGCACATTGCTTGGTGGCCAGGCATCAATCCATCAGGTCAATCAACGCGTACATGCGCTCCAGATAAGCCGGGTCCTCCAGGGAGAAAGGCTGGATGGATGGGGCATTGCTTTGATAACGCACCGGGCAGTTGATGTACATGAGCACCCTGGCGTCAACGCCCAGGCGGCTCATGACATTGACGGGCAGATCAAAGGGAATATCCACGCTTTTGAGCTTTGTGGGGCTGATGGTCTTCACCGCCCGGAAATCCGGGAAGAAGGTCAGGATGCCGTCGGTCAATTTGACCCCGGAGAACATCTGCGGGTGCGCTGTGACCATGCCCTTCTTGACCGTGACCTTTACCTCACCCACGGTATGCATGGCGTTTGAGATGAGGGGGAAGACATACTCCCCGTCCACCGAAAGGTCCATGGGGGTGAACATCTCATAGCCTTTGGTCAGGTCGTCCCGGTACATGATGAACAGGGGGCCTTCCGAGGTGACGAACTTGCCGGCCTTTGGAACACTGGTTTTGGGGGTGCCGGGGGTGAGGGGGGTTGTTGGCGGCACCTTGGGAAGCGGGATGGTCGGTATCTTAGGAATCTTGGGAATATTCGGGACGGTCGGTATCTTAGGAATCTTGGGGATATTCAAATCCGGCAGCTTCGGAGGAAGCTCAAGTTTTGGCGGATC
>DHQX01000048.1:23941-28557 GCA_002411105.1 Christensenella sp. UBA5327
GGGGAGTTTGGGAATCTTGGGAAGACCGGGCAACCCAAGGGCAGAGGCCACGGACGTCGACAGGGATACCAACAACAGCGTCACCAGCATCAGGGATAAGAATTTTTTCATGATTTCACCTTCTATTTTCAGTATGAGGCTTCTCCCCCGGTATCAACACTGTATCGATTGTCGGCTGCCCCGACAACTGTATCTTTGGGTAGGAAGGGGGGCGTTTTGGCCCCTGACATTCGGCCAGTGCCCGCGCAGCTACCCCTATCCATTGGGATAGGTAGGCGCGGAACATCCGGTGAATAAATGATTCTCATTTTGACAGGGATGTGCTATACTCGTGCTGGATTAAAAACACGGTGCGTGAAAAATGAAAGAGCAGCTTGATCAGCAGACCCCGATCAAGGGTTCTTCCCAGAAGCAGCGGCAGGGAAAACCCAGTGGCGCCCTGGGCGGCCTGTCCCGGGCCCTGTCATCATTGCGCCTTCAAATGCTGCCTTATATGCTGATCTTCTCCCTGGCTCCTATTTTTCCCAACATGAAAAACAGCCTGGTGACAAGCGCCGACCGCATCCTGGGCATGGACGGCATTTACACCATGGGCATTGCCTATTCCCTGGGGATCGGGCTGATTCACCTGCTGGTTAAGCCTGCCGTCTTGCACCGGGTGGCAAAATCGCTGTCCATGGCCACGGCGGCGCTGTTCCTGGGCTGGATTCTGGCGCCGCTTTCGCCTTTCACGCCCTGGCTGGGGCTGTTTTTCAGCCTGGGGCTGGGGGGCTGCGCCGGCATCGCGCTGTTTGGCTTTACCTATGCCCTGAATGACATGGAGCGCCTGTTTGGCGCCGCCATCACGGTGCTTTTTTGCATGATCAGCCAGATCATCTTTTCCCTGCCCCCGCTGTGGTCACTCAGCGGCCCTTTGTATCTGGCGGCTCAGGTGCTGGTCACACTGCTGTGCTTTGTGCGCTACAAGCCGCAGGATTACCTGAAGGAACCCGCCTCGCCCCCGGCCAAAGGCCCTCAGGCGCTGACGGTGGCGCTGTTCTTTTTCTTCGCCCACCGGGCGGTGGTGTTTTTCTTCAGCTATCTGCCCCATGCCCTGTCCACGCCGCTGGTTGGCCTGGCGGGCATCGCGGTGTTTCTGGTCAGCCTGTATGTGTTCTTTGCTTTTCGGTTTAACACCTGGTATCTGTGCGTTTTCTTTTTCATCGGCATGCTTGTCAGCTATTTCCTGCGCCTGGCGCTGCCGGAGGACAGCGGGATGCTGGCCTCTGATATCATCCATGGCTTTGGCTACATGGGCTACATCGCTTCCTACTATCTGCTGGGCTTTGCCCTGAGCCGCTATGTGGATTACAGGCGCTTCCGCCTGATCATCCTGGTGATTTTCAACAGCTCCCTCCTGCTGCATGTGATTCCGGGCGCGCTGAACCGGTTCGTGCCGGAAGGGTTCCTGATCATCGGCACGGCGATGACTGCGGGATTGTTTGTCGTTTTTGTCCTGCTGTCGCCTGTTTTTTCCAAGGAGATGTTTCAGCCGGAGGAAAAGGACTCCCGGGCCAGCCTGCTGGCCCTCATGCAGGAGCGGGGGCTGACCGCCCGGGAGCAGGAAATCGCGCTGATGCTGCTTGAGGGCCACCTGCTGAAGGAGTGCGCCATCACGCTTGACATCTCATATGGCACGGTGAAATTCCACGCCACCAACATCTACCGCAAGCTGGACATCGGCGGCCGCAGCGAGCTTTTGTCAGCATTCAAGGATTGGTAATCAGCGCCTGATGTGCGGGGCTGGCCTGAAAAAGGCCGGCCCTATTTGCTTTTCGTGATTGTTTGTGCTACAATCAAAATTGTAATGAATACAAACTTGGTTTTATTATTTTCGCGGGGGGAGGGAAATGCCTGATGAAACCCTCCATTGAGGCGCTTAAACAGGCGCTGAAAGACAAAGGGGTCAGCCTGTCCCACCAGCGCCTCATGGTGCTGGCCTACCTGCGCGATCATACCACCCACCCCACGGCGGACGAGGTGTATACGGCGCTTAAGCCGGAGCTGTCCACCCTGTCAAAAACCACCGTCTACAACACCCTGCGGGTGCTGGCGGATTCAGGGCTGGTGAAAACGCTCACCATCCAGGGCCATGAGACCCGCTTTGACCTGAAGGACGTTGACCACGGGCATTTCAAATGCCTGGCCTGCGGGGAGATCTATGATGTGCCCATGGACCTGGGCGCTCTGGTGCCCGGGTCGCTTGAGGGCTGGGACGTGCGGGAAACCGATGTGCATTTCAAAGGCGTTTGCCCGGAATGCGCCAACAAGATAAGGGAGGATGAGTGATGGCGATGTATGTGTGCCAGGTGTGCGGCTATGTGTATGACCCTGTGGACGGCAGCCCGGAGAGCGGCATAGCCCCGGGCACCGCCTGGGAGGCGGTGCCGGAGGACTGGGCCTGCCCGGTGTGCGGGGCCGGGAAAGCGGAGTTTGAGGCAGAGCTGCCGGCCGCGGCCCCGGCCAGTGAAAAGCCCGCGGCCGCTGTGGAAGCAGCCCCCGAGGGCCCGGAGATGACCGCGCGGGAGAAAAGCGCCCTGTGTCTGAACCTGGCCCGGGGCTGTGAAAAACAGTATCAGCCAGTGGAGGCCGGGCTGTTTAAGGAATTGGCGGACCATTTTGCTGCCAGCGCCCAGCCCGCCGCATCCCCGGCCTTTGGCCAGCTGACCGCGCTGGTGGACAGGGACCTGGAGGAGGGCTTCCCCGGCGCCAACGCGGTTTCAGCGCGGGAGAAGGACAGAGGGGCGCTGCGGGCGCTGGTGTGGGGCGAAAAGGTGACCCGGATGCACAAGTCCATCCTGGGGCGCTATGAGAAATCCGGGCCTGAGAGTTTTGAAAACACCAATGTCTGGGTGTGCACGATCTGCGGCTTTATCTTTGCCGGAGACGAGCTGCCGGAGCTGTGCCCGGTGTGCAAGGTGCCCAACTGGAAGTTTGAGAAAGTGGAAGGGGGGCAGGGAAAATGACCACCAAATACACTGTCAGGAATATCCGCCTGTGCACCAAGGATTGCCTGTGCCTGTATGTGTGCCCCACCGGGGCCACGGACACCGAGAACAGCATCATCGATGTGGACAAGTGCACCGGCTGCGGCGACTGCGCGGATGCCTGCCCGTCTGGCGCCATCTCCATGGTGCCCAGGGCTTACCCGCCCCAGCAGCCCAAGACCGAGGCGGTGATCGCGGCTTTGAGAAAGCTGATGCGCAGCAAGACCCAGCAGGAGAACATCGCTGCAGCACTGCCGGGCAAACTGGCCCGTGCCCTGGCAAAATCCAACCAGATCATGGCAGAGGACCTTATCCGGGAGGCGGGTTTCATGCTTCCCCAGAGCGATCAGGCAAGGGATTTTCTGCAATCGCTCATCCATCAGAATCAACCCGGGGGCTTTCCCCTGGAGGTTGTAAATAAGCTGCTCAAGGCATTTGAGAGAAAAGAGGAGGAGAACAACATGGACAAGAACAAGACAATGGACAATTTGATGGCGGGCTTCGCCGGGGAATCCCAGGCCAACCGCAAGTACACTGCCTATGCCAGAAAGGCCGAAAAGGAAGGCAAGCTGAACGCCGCCAAGCTGTTCAAGGCCGCTGCTGACGCGGAGACCATCCACGCGCTCAAGCACTTTGAGGTGGCCGGCAAGGTGCACGACACCGCCGCCAACCTGAAGGACGCCGTGGCTGGGGAGACCTATGAGTTCACGGAGATGTACCCAGACTTTATGAAGGACGTTGGCGACAACAAGGCGGCGGCGCTGTCCTTCACCTATGCGATGAAGGCTGAGGAAGTGCATGCCAGGCTCTACCAGGAAGCGCTGGACAACCTGGATGAGACCGAGGAAGTGTTCTACTACCTCTGCCCGGTCTGCGGCAACATCGAAAAAGTGCGCCCTGACAAGTGCGTGATCTGCAACGCCAAGGGCGAGCTGTTCGTCAAATATTGATCCCATTTTCAGCAGAATTGCTCCGGGCTGCCGCAAGCGAGGCAGCCCGGTTTTGTTTCTGGGAAACCGAAGCCGTGATCATTGAAAAACCAAGATTTATCAATCAAAACAGGCTCTATCCAAAGTTTGACAGCGATGCGTTGGCATGCTAAAATGAACGGCATTCAACTTGCGCAACTGCATATTAATTAGAGGAGGAAACACTGCGTATGAAGAGACTGCTATGTATTTTACTGTCCCTGGTGCTTGTTGTGGGTTTGGGGGCCATCCCGGCCTTGGCCCAGGGCTATGAAGACGGAAGTTACCAGGGTACCAGCAAGGGGATGAACGGGGACGTGACGTTTTCCGTGACCGTTGAAGGTGGGAAAATCACGGCTGTGACTGTGGAAGAGCATGAGGAAACCGCTGGCATTGGCGAAATGGCCATCGATCAGCTGCCCCAGGAGATTATCGCGAAGCAATCCACAGAGGTGGACGGGGTGACCGGGGCGACGGTGACCTCTGATGCCATCAAGGAGGCTGTCAACAACGCGCTGGCAGGCGTGAGCGCGGAAAAGGAAGCCTTTGCGCTGGCTATCCAGCCTGATGTGATCGTGGTTGGCGCCGGCATGGCGGGCCTGGTGGCGGCAGGGCGCGCGGC
>DHQX01000048.1:28682-39055 GCA_002411105.1 Christensenella sp. UBA5327
GGCGGGCCTGGTGGCGTCAGTGCGCGCGGCTGAGTTGGGTGCCAATGTGCTGACCCTGGAGCAGCATCACCGCGTTGGCGGATCGGCCAACACGGCTGGCGGCTCAATTTCTGGCACGGGATTCAGGGCTCAGATCGCGGCTGGCATTGAGGACAGCCCCGAGAAGTTCTATGAGGACTTTGTCGCCATGGGCGGCGAAGAGAACATGAACACAGAAATTGCCATGGTGCATGCCCAGCGCTCAGGCGAAGCCATCGACTGGCTGGAGGACTATGTGGGCGTTGAGATGTCCGACCAGGTGGACACCGGCGGGTATCTGACCATGAACACTAACCGCGTGACCTATTCTGCCAGCGGTGCATCCTCTGGCGGCGGGCTGTATTTTGTGAACGCGCTGATGGACAAGCTGCAGGGCTTTATCGATCAGGGCACAGCCCAGTTGGCGCTTGAGGCCATGGTGACCGACCTGGTTCTGGATGAAAACAAGGATGTGCTGGGCGTTGTCGTGGATGGCCTTGAGATCAAGGCGCCATCCGTTATCATTGCCACAGGTGGCTATGGCTACAGCGAGAAATGGCTCAAGGAGTTCAACTTCACCAACATCACCTCTAACGACCCGCCCACGGCCATCGGATCAGGGTATGACTTTGCCCGGGCCGCAGGCGCTGCCTTTGACAACATGAACTACTCCTCCTGCTATGGCGGCTCAGTGCCGGTGAGCGGCTTCCAGGCTTCCCTGCGGGCAAACATCAACTATCCCGGGGCGGTCTGGGTTGATCAGGCGGGCCTGCGGATGTTCAGCGAGCCGGACGCGACCAGCATGGACAAGCGCACGGTGTGGCGCACTGCCAAGGACAATATCGTGTATGTTGTCGTCGCTGAAAACATGATCAAGGATGACGCGCCGCTGTTTACCGGCATGATGTCCAACTCGGCCCCCTTCACCACCCAGGAAAAACTGGTGGAGCTGGAGGATCAGGGCTACGTTTTTAAGGCGGGCAGCATCCAAGCGCTGGCTGAGATGCTGAAGATGCCTGAATTGGTGCAGACCATGGAGACCTACAACAAGGACGTGGCGGCTGGGAAGGACAGCGTGTTTGGTCGTGAAAAAGACCTGGCTGCCTTTGAAGGCCCGGTCTACGCGGTTTACACAGTGCCCTACCTGATGATGACCGCCGGCGGGCCGCGCATCAACGGCGAGGCGGCGCTGGTGCGGGAGGACGGCTCCGTGGTGCAGAATGTCTATATTGCGGGTGAGATCATCGGTTCAGCCAATATCGCCGGACACAACACCATCGGGGGCATCGGCCATGGCCTGTGCGCTACATGGGGACGGATCGCGGCAGAGAACGCGGTGAAAAACGCCGGGAAGTAATCACTGATAACGAACCCAAATGCCTGCTGGTCAGAACTGATCAGCAGGCATTTTTTGGAACAAGCGATGGCCTCTGAGGCAGAAGGTGGGCGGCAGGAGCAGCAGCTCCGGGCGATTTCAGAATAGAGGCTGTCCGAGGGGCAGGCACCACCGGGGTGTCGGCCCCTGGATGGCATTTCGGCGCCCACAATATGTTGTGTCAAAAACCATGATGTATACAATAAATGGTGTTTTTTCCCTTGACAGGCCCCGGGGGCGGTGCTATGATGAGCGAGCAAATCCAATATATTACTAAAATGTTAAGAATCGAAGGAGTGTTTGCTATGATTTCCACCATCACCAAGCGGGATGGCCGCACCGTGCCCTTTGACCGCGTGAAAATTGAGGAGGCCATCGCCAAGGCCTTTGCCGCCAGCGGCAGCCAGAAGGGCATGGACACCGCCCGGGAGGTGGCGGGGGTGGTGGTGGAAGCCCTGGAATCCAGCGAATGCATCCCTGCCAGCCCCACGGTGGAGCAGGTGCAGGATGTGGTGGAGAAGGTGCTGATTGAAAAAGGTTTTGTGAACACCGCCAAGCGCTATATCCTCTACCGGGCTGAGCGCAGCCGGGTGCGGGAGATGAACAGCCGCCTGATGAAAACCTATGAGGACATCGCCTATTCTGACGCGGTGGACTCTGACATCAAGCGGGAAAACGCCAACATCAACGGCGACAGCGCCATGGGGGCGATGCTGAAGTTTGGCAGCGAGGGCGCCAAGCGCTTTTATGACATGTACGTGCTCAACCCCAAGCACGCCAAGGCCCACCAGGAGGGGGACATCCACATCCATGACCTGGACTTCCTCACCCTCACCACCACCTGCTGCCAGATCGACCTGGAGGAGCTGTTTGAGGGCGGATTTTCCACTGGCCACGGCGTGCTGCGGGAGCCCAATGACATCTACTCCTACTCGGCCCTGGCCTGCATCGCCATCCAGGCCAACCAGAACGACCAGCACGGCGGGCAGAGCATCGCCAGCTTTGACTATGGCATGGCCCCTGGCGTGCGCAAAACCTATAAAAAACGCTTCCGCGACAACGTGAGCAGGCTGCTGGACGCCGAATATGACCTGGCAGACAGCGACGGCGTGGCCCGGCAGATGCTGGAGGCGGTGGAAAAAGAAACCGGCCTTGCCCCTGAAATGGAGGAGAAGGAAGCCTTTGACAGCGCCATCAAAGCCCGTCTGGGCGAATACATGAAGCCGGACGCGGCGGAGAAGCTGCTCAAATCCGTGCGCAAGTTCTCCCTCAAGGAGATCACCAAGGCCACCTACCAGGCCATGGAGGCACTGGTGCACAACCTGAATACCATGAACAGCCGCGCCGGGGCCCAGGTGCCCTTTTCCAGCATCAACTACGGCACCGACACCAGCCCTGAGGGCCGCCTGGTGATGGAGCAATTGCTGCTGGCCACAGAGGCGGGCCTTGGCCGGGGCGAAACGCCCATCTTCCCCATCCAGATTTTCCGGGTGAAAGAGGGCGTCAACTATAACCCCGGCGACCCCAATTACGACCTGTACCGCCTGGCCATCCGGGTATCCGCCAAGCGGCTCTTCCCCAACTTCTCCTTTGTGGATGCACCCTACAACCTGAAGTTCTACCAGCCAGGAAAGCCTGAGACTGAGGTGGCTTACATGGGTTGCCGCACCCGTGTGCTGGCCAATGTGCACGACCCGGAAAGCCAGGTGGCCACCCGCCGGGGCAATTTGAGCTTCACCTCTGTCAACCTTCCCCGCCTGGCCATCCAGGCGAAGGGGGACATCTCCCGCTTCTTCCAGGATCTGGAGCGCACGATGGAACTGGCCTATGACCAGCTCAATGAGCGCTTTGAGATCATCGCCCGCAAAAAGGTGTACAACTTCCCCTTCCTGATGGGGCAGCATGTGTGGCGGGGCAGCGAGAATTTGAATTGGGACGATGAGGTGCGGGAGGTGCTCAAGCACGGCACCCTCACCATGGGCTTTATTGGCCTGGCGGAAACGCTGGTGGCTCTCCGGGGCAAGCACCACGGGGAGAGCGAGGAGAGCCAGAACCTGGGCCTTGAGATCATTGGTTTTATGAAGAATTTCCTGGATAAAAAAGCCCAGGAGCACAAGCTGAACTACACCCTCATCGCCACCCCTGCCGAGGGGCTCTCCGGCCGCTTTGTGCGCCTTGACAGGGAGCGCTTTGGCGTGATCCCCGGCGTCACTGACCGGGACTACTACACCAACTCCTTCCACATCCCGGTGTATTTCCCCATCAGTGCTTTCAAAAAGATCAGCCTGGAGGCCCCCTACCACGCGCTGACCAACGCCGGGCACATCACCTATGTGGAGATGGACGGCGACCCCAGCCAGAACCTGGAGGCCTTTGAGAAGATCGTGCGCCACATGCACGATACCGGGGTGGGCTATGGCTCCATCAACCACCCCATTGACCGGGACCCCATCTGCGGCTACTCCGGCATCATCGGAGATGCCTGCCCCCAGTGCGGCAGGAGCGAGGAGGAGCACAAGTTTGAGCGCATCCGCCGCATCACGGGGTACCTGGTGGGCACCACCGACCGGTTTAACAACGCCAAGCGCTCGGAGGAGAAGGACCGGGTGAAGCATGGGGTGGAGAGCTAAGACATAAATCGTTGAGATATAGTCCCCTCTTGTAATACACGTATTACAAGTAATCGCAGATATTTCTGATGAGCAGATCCTCATATTGATCCTTGCTGTGGGGCATGGAAGCGACGTATATTCTGACTGAAGGAGAGAACCATGGACATCCGCATCAACGGCACAGTCAATGACAGCATTGTGGATGGCCCGGGGCTGCGCTTTGCGGTGTTCACCCAGGGCTGCCCACACGGCTGCCCCGGCTGCCATAATCCGGAAACCCACGATGTTTTAGGCGGGAGGGTGGCGGATACCCGGGTGCTCATCGGTCAGATGCGGGAAAACCCGCTGCTCTCGGGCCTCACTTTGTCTGGCGGGGAGCCCTTTTTGCAGCCGGAGGCCTGCCTGGCGCTGGCCCGGGGGGCCAAGCAACTGGGGCTTGATGTGTGGGCCTATTCCGGCTACACTTATGAGGCGCTTCTTAGGATGGGGGAGGCTGTTCAGGCGCTGCTCGCGGCCTGTGACGTGCTGGTGGACGGCCCCTTTATCCAGGCCCAGCGCAGCCTGGACCTGACCTTCCGGGGCAGCCGCAACCAGCGGCTGATCGACCTGAACGCCACCCGGCAGACCGGGGACATGGCATTATGGGCACCACGCCAGTGGTGATGAGCCCAAAGGAGAGGGACTGACATGCAGGAAATCAGCGTATCCATGCGCTTTGGAACCGCGCTTGCGGGTGACATGATGGCGGAGGAGCGACGGCTTGCCATCGGCAGGAGCTCAGGCGGCTTCGCGCCCTATGAGCTGCTCTTGGGGGCGCTGGGCAGCTGCTATTACGCCACTTTCATCGGCGTTGCCCAGAAGATGCGCCTGAAATATGAGGGTGTTGACATCGCCATTCACGGCGTGAAGCGGGATGAGATCCCCACCACGCTCAAAACGGTGGACATGGTGGTCACCGTGCGGGGAGCTGCCAGCGAAAAGGGGTTTGACCGGGCCTCGACGCTTTCTGCCAAATACTGCTCGGTGCATGAAACCATTGCCAAGGTGGCGCAGATCAACCTCACGCTGAAGTTCGCCCAGGCATAAGAGCAGAGCAAACCAAAACCGGCCGGAAGCGCAGTCTCCCGGCCGGTTTGAGTTTGTATGGCGCTATGCCCAGTACATGGCCCCGGCCTGCTCGTAGATGAGCACATCCTTGAGGAAGCGGATGGCCTTGGTGAGGCCTTCCCTGCCGCTCATCAGCGCGTCCTCATGCTCAATGGAGATGGGGCCGTCATAGCCCGCCTGCTTGAGGGCCGAGATGATCTGGTTCCAGGCGAGCTGCCCGTGGCCGTAGCCCACCGTGCGGAACACCCAGGAGCGCTGGGGATGGCTGTAGTGCTTGGCGTCAAGCACGCCATTGACCGGGTTCCAGTCCGGGTCAAAGCTGGTGTCCTTGGCGTGGAAGAAATAGATGGCGCTGCCCAGGGCGCGGATGGCGCGGGGGATGTCCACGCCCTGCCAGAAGAGGTGGGAGGGGTCCAGGTTGGCGCCGATCACTTCCCCTGCGGCTGCGCGCAGCTTCAGCAGCGTCTCCGGGTTATATACGCAAAACCCCGGGTGCATCTCCAGCGCCACTTTGCCAATACCCTGGGATTTGACGAACTCCGCTTCCTTTTGCCAGTAGGGGATCAGAACCTCATCCCACTGGTAGGTGAGGATGTCCTGAAAATCATCCGGCCAGGCGCAGGTGACCCAGTTGGGGGTGAGGTCTTTTTTGCTCCCGCCGGGGCAGCCGGAGAAGGTGACCACCCGGTCCACGCCCAGTTCTGCCGCCAGGCGCACCGCGTCCTCAAAATCCTCATGGAAACCCCTGGCGATGTCCGGGTTGGGGTGCACCGGGTTGCCGTGGGCCGAGAGGGCGGCGATGGTGAGGTTGTTGTCAGAGAGAATGCTTAGAAACTCCTTCTGGGCGGCCTTGTTGCCCAGGAGCTTCTTGGGGTCACAGTGCTGTTTGCCGGGGTTGCCGCCGCAGCCGATCTCCAGCTGATCCACCCCCTGGCTTGCCAGGAAGCGGCAGGCTTCAGGAAAGGGCATGTCCCCCAGCACCACCGAAAACACCGATAATTTCATGATTATGCCTCCTTATTGCTTCTGAATGATCAGCGCCACGGGAGCACCCGGGCCTGCGTTGATAAAATCATGCCTCAGCGCTGTATAGCGCTGGGGCGGGAGCGCATGGGCAAAGGCGCAGACCGCCGCCAGCTCCCGCTCGCCCTCCGGGTGGCCGGGATACAGGCAGATGACAGCCAGCCCCTGGGGGGAGAGCAGCCGAAGGGCTGCATCAATGGCCTCAAGGCTGGTTTCCACCCGGGTGGTGATGCGCTTGTCCCCGCCCGGCAGCCACCCCAGGTTAAAAGCGGCGAGCCTGATGCCAGGCGGCACCACCTGGGCCATCTTCTCATGCCCCATCAGGTGCAGACTGGCCCTTGGCAGCATGCCTTCCTGCAAAAGCAAAGCCCGGGTTTCGGCCAGGGCTGCCTCCTGCACGTCAAAGGCGTGGACATGTCCGGTTTCGCCCACCAGTTGGCACAATTGCAGGGTGTCCCGCCCGCGGCCCATGGTGGAGTCAACTGCGATGTCCCCGGGCCTTAGGGCTTTTTTGAAGGCCTCAGCGGCGATGTGCCGCGCAGCGTGCAGATTCATCCCAGAGACCGCACTTCTTCTTCGCTCAATTCCCGCCACTCGCCGCGCTTCATGTCGCCCAGGGCGATGGGGCCGTACTGCACCCGCTTGAGCCTGACCACCTGGTGGCCGATGGCCTCCACCATTTTCCTGATTTGGCGGTTGCGCCCTTCGTGGATGGTGATGAGGATATCGGTGGAGAAGGGATCGCGTCTGAGCACGCTGACCTTGGCGGGGGCGGTTTTGCGCCCGTCAATGATGACGCCTGCCCGCAGCGCCCGCAGGCCCTCATCGCTTAATTGGTTTGACGCCCGGGCGATGTAGCGCTTTTCCACCTCAAAGCTGGGGTGGGTGAGGCGGCGGGTCAAGTCCCCGTCGTTGGTGAGCAGCAGCAGCCCCTCGGAATCAAAATCCAGCCGGCCCACCGGGTAGAGCCGGACCGGGAAATCCCTGAAATGGTCCATCACCGTGGGGCGGCCCTCCGGGTCAGTAACCGTGGTCACTTCGCCGATGGGCTTGTAATAGAGGATATAGCGCTTCTGCCCTTCGGGCTTGACCACCTGCCCCTTAAAGGTCACCACATCCCCGGGGCTTACCTTGGTGCCCATCTCGGTGACAGTCTGCCCGTTGACCTGCACCAGCCCCTGGGTGATGAGCCCCTCCGCCTGGCGGCGGGAGGCCACGCCGCAGTCCGCCAGGTACTTCTGTAAGCGCATAGGCGTCCTTTCCTTTGTTCTGATGGCTGAAGTATACAGGAAATGCGGTGGTTTTAAAAGGGACGGCGCTTTTATTAGAATTTCTTAATACTGGTTGACAGACAATATGATGCGTCGTATAGTGTTGGTCGAAGGAGGGGATGACATGGATCCACAGCTGAAGCGGGGCTTGACCGACGCCTGTGTGCTGGCACTGTTGAGCCGGGAGGATTCCTATGGCTATAAGCTGGTGCGGGATGCTGCGGGGTTGATGCCGCTGTCAGAGTCCACCCTCTACCCGGTGCTGCGCAGGCTGGAGGAGGCGGGGGCCCTGGGCGTATACAGTCAGGAGCACGGCGGGCGCCTGCGCCGCTATTACCGCATCACCCAGCAGGGCCGGCAGCAGCTGGCGGATTTTGCCCGGGAGTGGGAAGCGCTGGGCAAGGTCTACGCCTTTATTAAACAGATGGAAAAAGAAAACCAACAACACCTGACACGGGAGGAAAATGACCATGAAGCGTGAGGAATACCTGGCGGAACTGAAGCTGAAGCTGGAGGAGAACGACTTTGGCCAGGTGGAGGAGGCTATCGCCTATTTCAGCGACCTGCTGGAGGACCGCATGGCGGACGAAGGCATGGATGAGGAAGCGGCGGTGGCCAGCCTGGAGGCGCCGGCGCGGGTGGCCTCCCAGCTGCGGGAAGGGCAGCCCGGGCAGGGAGCTCAGCAGCCCCCGCAGGAGGACGCCCTCAAACCCGGCCTGCGCACCATCACCGCCCGGGCGGACCTGGTGCGCCATATCCGTGTGCGGGACCGCAACAATCGCCTCACCCTCATTGGCGAGGACCGGGAGGACATCCAGATCCGCCACCCGGAGACTGAGAAGGTGCGCTACAACTTCAGCCTCCAGGATGGCAGCCTGGCTCTGGTGCGGGAGGAGATCAGGATTTCTTTCCAGCTGTTCGTCTGGGATGTGGCCCGCATTCCCCGGGAGATGCGGGAGGTGGAGATCAGGGTGCCTCGTGAGCTGGCGGCGGAGCTGGACCTGCGCACCTCAAACGCCAAACTGACCCTGGAGAACATCGCCTGCTGGGGCGGGGCGGAAGCTGTCACCAGCAACGCGGCGCTGACCGCCCACAACCTGAGCGGCAAAAGCCTCATGCTAAAGGCCAGTAACGGCAGCATGAAGCTGGAAAATGTCTCCGCCCGGTCGGCCATCCAGGCCATCACCAGCAATGCCAGGCTCACAGCCGAACGGGTGAGCGCCCCCAGCCTGGTGCTTAAAACCAGCAACGCCACCCTCTGGGTGGATGGGATCACAAGCGATGACATCACCCTTGCCACCTCAAACGGCACCATCAAAGGGGAACTGCCCGGCAGCGTGAATGACTACGCCATCTCCTCCGGCACCAGCAACGCCAAAAATGCCCTGCCCCCCATGACCACCGGCGGCTCCAGGCGCCTTTCCGCCCACACCAGCAATGCCAACATCAATCTTTGGTTCAGCGGGAAGGATCAGCAGGGCTGACGGAGCCAGTTTTCATTGACAAAAGGAATCATTTTCCCCTATACTACGCTGTGCGTGCCGGTGTGGTGGAATGGCAGACGCGACGGACTCAAAATCCGTTGGTAGCGATACCGTGTCGGTTCAAGTCCGACCACCGGCACCAGACAACGATAATCCGAACCAAATCTTCCTGATAGGAGATGGGTTCGGATTATTGGTATGCTTTGCTAAATATGAAGAGATTTACTTCCGTAATGGTGTAGATCGAAAGCTTAAAGCAAAGCTACGATGAGAAAACAATTTGCTTTGTTTGGAACATTATAGTTTCTAGAAGCTGGAATGTGGTGGCGAAGAGAACTGTGCTTATTGTGCTATAATATATGGTGTAACAGCGTTCAACCTTATTACTAAATGTAAGCATGAAACAAAGGTGCATTATATGAAAATGCAAGAATTTTACCGATCCAAGTTGAGAGGGGTACTAAAGTGTCAAAAGGAAAAAGATTCAGGGTCAAAAATACATCGTATAATTTGGCAGGTCAGTTCAAGACCAAGAACAGAAATTGGTAGAAATGTCAAATAAACTTGGTATGAGGATAGATGGATTGGCAGATGAGTTTGCAGAGATTAAACGCGAAATAAAGGATGAAACACTTGATGCAGATAGCTTTGTTAAGATGACAGCCGATCTTGAACGCGTAAAGGAGAAGCTTAAACAGCTCCAAAATGAGGCGAATTCAAAAACCCAAATAGAAGAAGCATATCTGAAAGCTCAAAGGAAGAGAAATGATACTTTACTCAACGTGTTCAATGCTTACAAGACTGAAATTGAACGAATTAATAGAAGTCAAAGTGAACTAAGAATCGAGATTACCTTCAAGGGCGATAGAGAGGGCTTTAAATCGCAAATGAAGTCGGATTTCAGAGGTTCAGGCATATCAGATAGCAAGTATGATGTAATTAGTCAGCGTTTTCCAGATTATGTTGCATTGATTGAGGAATGGCTGCTTAGAGATGGAGAAGTGTTAAAATCGATCGTTTCTTCAACAGAATATAGTAAGTTAGAGGCTAAGCTTAGAGAACACTTCGATGAACTCCTATGTCAGCAAGTTCAGAATAAAGTAGAAGTATATTACCACAACAAGCTTTTGAGACAGCATTCTTTAGGGCAAAGAGCCTCGGCACTCATTTTGTTTCTTCTGACACAAGATAGTAGTGACATAATCATTATAGATCAACCTGAAGACGATCTTGATAACAAAGTGATATATGATGAAGTGATTTCTGCAATTGTTCAAAAGAAGTCGAAAATCCAGTTCATTTTTGCAACGCATAATGCCAATATACCAGTACTAGGTGATGCCGAACGTGTTCTAGTAGCTAGTTACCAAGATTCCAGAATAGAAATCTCACAGTGGTCTGCCCCCAGTCTTTGTACTAACCAGTGAGTTAGTAAAGACCGTTTCCTGGCACCCGCAATCCTTCATAGGCTTGGCCACATCGT
>DHQX01000043.1:0-7787 GCA_002411105.1 Christensenella sp. UBA5327
AACCGCTTTGTCTTCGCTCTGAAGCCAAGGCATTGGCTTGAAGGATGTGCTGGCCATGACCATCGCCATCTTCTCCTTGATCCTGCCCTATTTGCTGGGGATCTTGGTGGTGTGCGCCGCGGTGCTCTGGTATTTTCTCAGGTAAACAAAAGAGTTTGTCATCCGGACGGCGGGGAAAACCCGCCGTCTCGCTTTTGACAAAAAAACAGTCTGTTTTTTGTCATATTCTGCTTGACATCGGCCCAGTACGGGCCTATACTGGCTAGGAAATCAAAAGAAAGGAGACCGCGGCGTGAACAAGATCAAGTGGGCAAGCAACCGGGGAAAGGCATGGCGCGGGCTTCTTAAGCTGCGCTGAAACAAGGGTTTCAGCAGCAGTGGTGTGAGGCTCCGGCGCGTGCGCAGGGGCTGTTTTTTTGCCCCGTGGGAATGAAAACATGGGAGTGTGTATGAATAAAAGCAAGAAGCGCCTGTTAAGACGGCTGCTGGCTGCCGACTGGCGCCTGTTCACCGGGGCTGCGCTGTGCACGGTGGCCAGCGTCTTTCTGGGCTTCATGACCCCGGCCGTTTTGGCGGAGGTGCTGGACCATTACCTGGCCGGGATGCCCTCCCGGCTGCCGCCGCCCTTTGACGGCTGGGCCGCCGCCCTGGGACAGGGCGGGAACATCCTGATGCCCCTGGTGGGGGCTGGCGTCCTGATCGTGCTCATCAGCCTGCTCAACGGCGTGGCCAGCTTCTACAAGGGGCGCTGGACCGCCATGGCCTCTGAAAACGCCGCCACGACGCTGCGGGAGAAGCTCTACCGGCACATCCAGGCGCTGCCGTTCAGCTATCACAGCAAGGCCTCAACGGGCGACCTGGTGCAGCGCTGCACGTCTGATGTGGACACGGTGCGCAGGTTTTTAAGCTTTCACCTGATGAACATCATCACCACCGCCCTCATGGTGGGGATCGCCCTGGTGCTGATGCTGCCGATATCGCTGAAGATCACGCTGGTGAGCCTGTCAAGCGCCCCGCTTCTGGTGGCGTTTTCCATGGTGTTTTTCAAGCGCGTCATCGCCTCGTTCCGCAAGGCCGAGGAGGCCGACGGCAAGTTGAGCGCGGTGCTGCAGGAGAACCTGACCGGCGTGCGCGTGGTGCGGGCCTTTGGGCAGGCGCAAAAGGAGATTGAGCGCTATGACGAGGCCAACCTGGACCAACGGGACAAGTACATCGCCAGCGTCCACCTGGAGGCAGGCTACTGGGGGCTGAGCGATGCGCTAAGCTCGCTTCAGATCGTGCTGACGCTGGTGATGTGTATCTTTGAGGCCATTGCCGGGCGCATCAGCGTGGGGGACATGGTGGTGTTCACCAGCTATGTGAGCATGCTGGTAGGCCCCATCCGGCAGCTGGGCCGTATCCTCTCTGACGGCGGGCGCAGCATGGTGGCGCTGGAGCGCATTGACGAGGTGCTGCGCGAGAAGGAGGAGGAGGACCTGCCAGGCGCCACGGCGCCCGACCTGTCAGGCGACATCGTGTTTGATCAGGTCAGCTTCCGCTATGACGGCGGCCAGGATGTGTTGAGCGGGCTATCCTTCACGGTGAAGGCGGGCGAAACGGTGGCTGTCCTGGGGCCCACGGGCTCTGGCAAGTCCACCATCGCGCTCCTCCTTCAGCGGATGTATAAGCCCCAGTCGGGCCGCATCACCATCGGCGGCCATGACATCAGCCAGGTGGCGCGCCACCACCTGAGAGGCCGTGTGGGCCTGATTCTGCAGGAGCCCTTCCTGTACTCCAAGACCATCTATGAAAACCTGCGCATCGCGGCCCCCCAGGCGCCCCGGGAGGCGGTGGAGCAGGCTGCCCGGGATGCCCAGGCCTATGACTTTATCCAGGAAAGCGAAAAAGGCTGGGACACCCTGGTGGGTGAGCGGGGGGTGACCCTCTCCGGCGGGCAGAAACAGCGCGCCGCCATCGCGCGGACGCTGCTGAAGGACAGCGACATCCTGATCTTTGACGATTCCCTGTCCGCGGTCGACACCCAGACCGATGCGCGCATCAGAAAAGCGCTCAAGGAAAGGCGCAGGGGCATCACCACGATCATCATCAGCCACCGGATCCTCACGCTCAAGGAGGCCGACCGCATCCTGGTGCTGGAGGATGGGCGGCTGGTGGATGAGGGCAGCCATGAGGCGCTGATCTCGCGCCCCGGGCTGTACCAGCGGATCAACAGCATCCAGGCCGGGCTGGCTGAGGAAACAGAGGCGCTTGCCCCGCCAGCCGCGGCAGAAAGGAATGTGCGATGAGTGACTTTCACCCCGAGGAGCAATCCACGGATAAAAAATTCAATTTCTCCATCTGGCTGAGGCTGCTGAAGGATTCCCGAGGCCAGTGGAAGCGGCTGGCGGTCATCGCGGCCATGATGGGGGTGCTGGCGGTGGTGGACATCGTGGTGCCGCTGATGACCCGCTTTGCGATTGACCGCTACATCACCCCCAGGGACACCGGCGGGCTGTGGCTGTTTGTGCTGGTCTACCTGGTGATGATCGCGGGGCAGACCTACGCGGTGTATAAGTTCATCGACCTGGCAGGCCGGGTGGAGTTCCACATCGCCTATGACATGCGCACCCGGGGCTTCAGGAAGCTTCAGGAGCTTCCCTTCTCCTACTATGACCGGATGCCGGTAGGCTATCTGATGAGCCGCATGACAAGCGATGTCTCCCACCTGGCGGATGCCATTGGCTGGAGCCTGGTGGACATCGCCTATGCCAGCATCTTTCTGGTCATCTCAACCATCGTGATGCTGGTCATCAACTGGCAGCTGGCGCTGGGGGTATTGGCCGTGGTGCCTGCCATTGTGCTGGTGACCGCCTACTTCCAGAAGCGCATCCTCAAGGCCCAGCGGGAGGTGCGCAAGATCAACTCCCAGATCACCGGCGCCTTCAACGAGGGCATCATGGGGGCCAAAACCACCAAATCCCTGGTGCGGGAGGAGGAGAACTACCGGGAGTTTGGCGTCCTCACAGGCGCCATGCAAAAGGCGGCGGTGCGCTCCGCCACGCTGTCCAGCCTCTTTTTGCCCCTGGTGCTCGCCATCTCCTCCATCGCCAGCGCCTTTGCCCTCACCTTTGGCGCCAACAAGGTGCTGCAGGGGACGCTGTCCCTGGGCACCATCACCGCCTTTGTCAGCTATTCGGTGATGTTCTTCCACCCCATCCGGGACATCGCCTATATCTTTGGCGAGATGCAGCGCATGCAGGCGGCGGCCGAGCGGGTGGTGGGGCTTTTGGATACCGCCCCTGACATCAAGGATACGCCCGAGGTGGAGGCCAGATACGGCGATAACTTCCACCCCAAACGGGAGAACTGGGAGCGCCTTGAGGGCGAAATCCAGTTTGACCAGGTCACCTTCCGCTATCAGGATGGAGAGCAGGTGCTGGAGGATTTCAACCTCCATGTGAAGCCCGGGGAGACCATCGCCCTGGTGGGGCCCACGGGGGCAGGAAAATCCACCATTGTGAACCTCATCTGCCGGTTTTATGAGCCCACATCAGGCCGCATCCTCATTGACGGGGTGGACTACAAACAGCGCAGCCAGCTGTGGCTGCAGAGCAACCTGGGCTATGTTTTGCAGGAGCCGCGGCTTTTTTCGGGCACGGTGCTTGACAATATCCGCTACGCTGACCCTGAGGCCACCCGGGAGCAGGCGGAAAGGGCCGCCCGGCTGGTGGACGCCGAGCGCTTTATCCTGAAGTTGGAAAAGGGCTATGACACCCCGGTGGGCGAGGGCGGCAGCCGGCTGTCAACCGGTGAAAAGCAGCTGATCTCCTTTGCCCGGGCCATCCTGCACAACCCCCGGCTGTTTGTGCTGGATGAGGCCACCTCTTCGGTGGATACCGAAACCGAGCGGGACATCCAGCAGGCTATTGAAAAGACCCTGGCCGGGCGCACCAGTTTCATCATCGCCCACCGCCTCTCCACCATCCGCTCTGCTGACCGGATCCTGTTCATCGACGAGGGCAAGGTGCGGGAGGAGGGCAGCCACCAGGCGCTGATGCGCAAAAAAGGCCTGTATTATGATCTGTACACCAACCAGTATCAGGAGGAGGCTTCCCGGGAGGCCCTGAAGAGCCAGGCGGCGCCCGCCGGCGGGGTATAATCCCTCCAACAAGGGTTTCACCCGGAAAGGAGCCGCACATGCACGTTACCATCACCCCTGAAGCCAGAGAATTCCTGGCCAGCAAAGGACGTCAGGCCATTCGTCTGGACGCTGCCAACCACCGCTCCGGCGGCTGTGCCATGGCCATCGCGGAGCCGGTGATACATCAGGCCGCTCCCAAGGACCCCTCCAAATACCACAGGCTGGACGCCGAGGGCTTTCCGGTCTTTGTCTCTTATATCCTGATGCCCAAGGAGGGAGAGCCCATTGAAATCGCCCTGCAAAAGGTGCTGGGCATCCGCTCCCTGGTGGTCTCAGGGTTTGACAGCCTGGGATAAAACAACGAAAAATGTCAAAAGATGCCGCTGCCTGATGGGATAGGCAGCGGCTTTTTGACGCGTTGTTGTAAGCTATATCACATACCACACAGGCTTATTGCCCATTTGACAATTGAAAAAGGATACAAAAAATGGGACAAAGCGCATGGAATATGGGGCGGAGTCCGTCTAATAGGCAGACCATCAAAGGGATTTTTTCATTCGAACAATGGCTTGCTGAAAGGAATCCTTATCATGAAACGATTGTTTTGTATCCTCCTGCTGCTGTGCCTCCTCCCGGTATCCGGCCTAGCTCATCAAAAAGGCTTCGGCGTATACGCCATGGACGCGGTCAATGCCAGGCAGTCTCCGGGCGGGGACATTTTGTTTAAAAAACAGAAGGGGGAGGAGCTGTATATCCTGTCCTGGCAGGAATCAGGAGGCCACACCTGGTATGAAGTCAACACCTATGATGCCCGCCGCATCAAGCCCGTGACCGCCTGGGTGCGTTCGGACATGGTGATTCCGCCGGAGGCCCTATTCACCGATGTGGTGCAGGTGGCCGCGGATTGCAACCTGGTGGTGGCCCTGAAAAAGGACGGCACCGCGGTGATGGGGGGAGAACTCCACAAGTATCCCCATCTGATGTTTGGAGAATTTCCCCACACCTGGCACCAAGTGAAGCAGGTGGCGGCCGGTTTCCTGACAGTGTATGGCCTCAAAGAAGATGGCAGCATCTGCCAATGGGGCTTGCGCGGCCCGGCAAACGGCACCACCGGGGTGCGGGATGCCAATGGCATCCCTATACGCTTTTGCGCCATTGATGCCATGCAGGATACTTTTTTAGGCCTGATGGCAGATGGTTCCCTCTACTCATTCAAAGAGAATGGCCAGTTCCGCCAGGTGATGCCGCCAGGCAGCGGCATCACAGACTTTTCTGCGAACAATGGGTTTTATGATGAGGCCGTGTTTGTGCGGGGTGGGCAGGTGACCTCCCTGTCGGTTTTTCATGAAAGCGGGTTTTCTGACCAAGACTGGGAAGCGCTGGCCCAGTGGCGGGATATTGTTCATATAGAGGCCGGTTTTCGCTCGCCCCAGATGGCAGGCATCGCCGTGATAGAAGAAGGCGCGCCGATGATGGCGGGCATCCGGACTGATGGCAGGGTGATTGCCCTGGACCCGGCACTGAACCAGGAGGTCAGCGGCTGGGCGGACATTGTGGAGATCCAGACCGGTGATGGCTTTTTGCTGGGCCTGCGCCAGGACGGAAGCGTGGTGGTGGCGGGCAAGCGCGGGCATCTTTTCACCCAGGACATTAAAGCCTGGGAAGACATCGTGGACATTGCCTGTGGGGAGTCGTTTTGCGCAGGGGTCACCCGGGACGGACGGGTGCTGTTCGCGGGGGAGGTGGCCTTCTCCCACAACTGACGCCTTTATTGAGCATATGGTTTTGGCGTAATCGCTGATTCTTATTAGATGAATATTCTTAGGGTGTGCTCCGCTCTGGAAACCCAGACGGCGGCACACTATTTGATGCGCCCCATATCACCCTTGACAGAGACGCCATGTCATGCTATCGTGTTATTCGTTAGTCTAACTAACTAATTGAAAGGAAGCTGGGATGGACGCGTTTGCGATGGCCCTCAATGACCTGCTGGTGAACACCTTCAACAGCATTCTGCGCCTGGAGGAGGAATCCCTGAGGCGTTTGAGCGATGGGAAGCTGAGCATCAATGAGATGCATTTCCTGGAGGCCATCGCCCGGGGTGGGGCCGGCGGGCGCAGCATCACCGACATCGCCCGGGAGCTGTCCATCACCCTGCCCTCGGTGACCGCGGCGGTCAACAAGCTGGCCAGGAAAGGCTATGTGGTGACAGCCCGGGATGAGGAGGACAAGCGCATGGTCAACGTGCGGCTGTCCCGGGAGGGGCAGCGGGCGGAGGTGGCCCACCGGTTTTTCCACCGGCAGATGGTGCACAGCGTGTCCAAGCGCCTTGGAGACGATCAGCGCAAAACGCTGCTTGAGGGCCTGCACAACCTCCACGCCTTTTTCCGCAGCCAGGAGCACCAGCTGGATGAGCTGCTGCCCAAAATCACACGAGAAGGATAAATCATTTGAACATACTTGGTATTGGAAGCGCCCTGCCTGATCAGGTGGTCACCAACCACCAGCTGGCAGAGATCCTGGACACCAGCGATGAGTGGATCAAAACCCGCACCGGCATCTCCAGCCGCCGGGTGCTGGGGGAGAGCGGCCTCACCCGCCTGGCGCTCACCGCTGCCCAAAGGGCGCTGGCTGACGCGGGTATCCAGGGGAGCGAGCTTGACCTGATCCTGGTGGCCACCACCATGGGGGACTATGTCTTCCCCTCCACCGCCTGCCTGATCCAAAAGGACCTGGGAGCTGCCTGCCCCGCCATGGACCTGCACGCCGCCTGCGCCGGATTTGTCTACGCGCTGGAGACCGCGGACAGCTTTATCAAAGCGGGCAAGGCCCGGCATGTGCTGGTGGTGGGGTCTGAAGCCATCACGCGGTTGGCCAACTGGGAGGACCGCTCCACCTGCGTGCTGTTTGGCGACGGTGCCGGCGCCGCCGTGGTGGGCCTGGGCGAGGGGCTGCTGAGCATCCGCCTGGCGGCGCAGACCGGGCGGGCGCTGCTGTACAGCGCGTCTCCGGCGCAGCCCTGCCCCTTCACCCCGCAGAAGGGGGACGGGACCTGGGGCATCCGCATGCAGGGGCAGGAGGTATTCCGCTTCGCGGTGTCCTCGTCCGCGCGGGATTTGCAGGCAGCGGCCGACATGGCCGGGCTGAGCATTGCGGATGCCGACTGGGTGCTGTTGCACCAGGCCAACATGCGCATCCTGCAATCGGTGCGTCAGCGGCTGGGCATTGACGCGGCGCGCATGCCCACCAACATCCACCGCTTGGGCAATACCTCGTCGGCCAGCGTGCCCATGCTGCTGTACGACCTGTATCACAGCGGGCTGCTTCAGCCCGGGCATATCCTTGCCCTCAGCGCCTTTGGCGCGGGCATGACCAGCGGCGCCTGCCTGATTCGTTGGGACAAGCCCGCGCCGCTTAACCTCAGGGCCCCCGCGGAAACGCTTTTTTTCGCTTAATTACTTAGAAAGACTAACTAACAAAAACGGGAGGACATATCCATGGACGCATTTAGCAAGATTGCCACTGCTCTGGCCGAGCGCGCAGGTTCCGCAGCCGATGCCATTACCCCCGATACCAAGTTTCAGGAACTGTCGCTGGACAGCCTGGACGTGGCTGAACTAATCATGGATCTGGAGGACACATTCTCCGTCACCATCGACATGAGCAC
>DHQX01000043.1:7966-8168 GCA_002411105.1 Christensenella sp. UBA5327
TGGGCATCCGGTACCCCATCTTCCAGGGCGGCATGGCCTGGGTATCGGATGCCCACCTGGCCGCCGCCGTATCCAACGCCGGGGGCCTGGGCATCATCTCCGCCATGAACGCGCCGCCGGACTATCTGCGCGAGCAGATTGCCCTGTGCCGCACGATGACCGACAAGCCCTTTGGCGTCAACATCATGCTGATGAGCCCCCA
>DHQX01000018.1:0-17687 GCA_002411105.1 Christensenella sp. UBA5327
AACTACCTAATCCATACGGATGCTGTAAAAAACTATGTGCTGCCGCAAGGTAATTACACGAAAAACACCGAGTGGTTGGCTTATGCGGATGAAGCGGATCTGCTGAATGTGGTCCTGTTCAACTGCACAGCCAAGGCATGGCGGGAAGCCAACCCTGAACTCGCCAAGAGCAGCAATATCCGAGATTTCGCATCCATATCGGAGCTGACTGTGTTGTCCAATTTGGAAACCCACAATGCGGAGCTAATCAAAGAAGGAAAAAGCAAGCCGGAAAGGTTTGGAACGCTACGCAGCATCGCCCAGTATCAATTGCGTGTCTTGTCTGAAGCGGAAAGAATCAGAGAACTACCGGAAGGCGGTGAAACTGAATCATGAAAGCAGTCATCTATGCCCGCTATTCCTCCGACAGCCAGCGGGAAGAGTCCATCGAAGGACAGTTGCGGGAATGCACCGCCTTTGCCGAGAAAAATGGCATGACCGTGCTGCGCCATTACATTGACCGGGCATACTCGGCCAAGACGGACAACCGCCCAGAGTTTCAAAACATGATCAAGGACAGTGGCAAAAAGCTGTTTGATGTGGTCATCGTCTGGAAGCTGGACCGCTTCGCCCGCAACCGCTATGACAGCGCCCGCTACAAGGCGATGCTCAAGCGCAATGGCGTCAAGGTGGTGTCGGCAACCGAGGTGATTTCGGAGGGCGCCGAGGGCATTATTCTGGAGGCTGTCTTGGAAGGGTATGCGGAATATTATTCTGCTGACTTATCCGAAAAAGTCATCCGTGGCATGACGGACAATGCCTTGAAGGCCAAGTTCACTGGTGGTACGGTCCCGATCGGGTATCTGGTCAACAACGAACAGCGTTTTGAGATAGCCCCTTTGACTGCGCCCTTCATCCTGGAAGCCTATAAGCGCTATGATGAAGGTCATACCTTGAAGCAAGTCCGGGATTGGCTTAACGAGAAGGGCCTCAAGAACAGCCTGGGCAGACCCATGCAGTTTGGCAGCGTACGGCATCTGCTGAAGAACAGGCGGTACATGGGCGAGTTGAGCTACCGGGATGTGGTGATACCTGATGGTATTCCCGCTATTGTCCCGAAGGACCTGTTTGACCGTGTGCAGAAGAAGATGGAGAAGAATCAAAAGGCTCCCGCCCGGCACAAGGCGGAGGATGATTATCTGCTGACCACCAAGCTGTTCTGCGGCTATTGCGGCCTTTATATGTGCGGGGAAAGCGGCACCAGCCGGACGATGCGGGTACATCGCTACTACAAGTGCGTGGGGGTTAAAAAGCGCAAGACCTGCAAAAAGAAGTCCGCAAGAAAGCTATGGCTGGAAGACCTGGTGGTGAACGCCACCATGCAGATGGTGATGGATGACAAGGCCATTGATGCCATCATAGCCAAACTGATGGAGCTACAGGGCAAGGAACCCACCGAACTACCCCACTACGAGCAACAGCTAAGGGAAGCCACCCTGGGCATCAACAACCTTCTGAACGCCATCCAGCAAGGCATCCTGACCCCTTCCACCAAGCAAAGGCTGGAAGAGCTGGAAGCCATCAAAGAGGATATGGAAATCAAAATCGCCAGCGAACGGCTGCAAAAGCCAAAGATAAGCGAAGAGTTCATGCGGTTTTATCTGCACAAGTTCCGTGTCCTGGACATCAGCAAGAAGGAACACAGAAAGATGCTGGTAGACACCTTCATCAACGCCATCTTCCTGTACGATGACAAAATCGTCATCACCTTCAACTTCAAGGATGGCGAAAAAACCATTACGCTACAAGACATTACGAGTTCGGATATAGATTTGTCTGGTGCACCACGGCGTCGCGGGCTACACTTAGCTCGCGATGTCTTTTTTTAAAAGCCCTCGCTCGCAGCGTTCCGCCGCTCCGCCTTTTCATGAAAAACAAAACCGGGCCAGAGGCATCAACTCGGGCCCGATTTGGTTTCTGTGGGGAGGTTTATTGCAGGCTGTTTGCGATTTCCAGCAGGGAATCTTTACCCAGGGCGTTTGACTCAAACTGATAGACCAGGCTGTCGTAGGAGTTGGGGTCAAAATGGACGTCGGGAGTTTCTCTGGGAGAATACCACTGATAGATAAACAGGCGGGGCAGGCCGGTCTGGCGGAAGTTCAGGCTGTGCTCAAAGCGGCTGTCCTCATTGCGGATGTAGAGTGCTTCGCTCATGGCGGGGATGGTCAGCACTTCATGCTCGCCCGAGGCGCTTGTGTTGAAGGAAAACTGGGTGCTGTGGCTGTCCCTGAAGCAGGTGAGGGAGAGCACATTGCCCTTATCATCTATGAACTTGGCATACCAATGGTCAATGTCCGCTGCGTAGTCGGTGGTGAGGCGGTATTTCTTGATGGGAAAGCCATATTCTGTCTGCTGATCGGGCAGGGGTAGCAGACCAGTTTCTGCGGTGTTTTTGGACAAATACGCGCTGATGCCGCCAGAGTCATAGGAGTAGCCGGGGGGAAGATGGGCAGGGAAGGCGAGATCGGCAGAGGCCAGGTGCGCTGCCAGGGCCTCTGGCGTGGCAAAGCTGCGGGAGGGTGCACTGACAATCTGGGTTTTCTCCCAGATTTCTGCTATCCACAGCTCATCTTCCGGCGCTTGCTCAATCAAAGCCTTTGCCTGCTGCGCCCGCGCCTGGATGGTGGCAAGCACCTCTTCATCATCAATGGGGATTGGCATATTGTCCGTCACTTTCTTGCCAAACCAGTTGATAAGCCCCCCTTCGCTCAGCGCAAAGGCCGTGGCGCCCAACACCAGCACCAGGGCCAGTGCCAGGGCGAGGGCGCGGCGGGGCTGAAATCGGAGCTTTGGCTGGGCTATATGCTGCGTGATGGTGTTAAGCATCCGGTCTTTATCGGCCTGGCTGGGGTTGGCGCTGTCCCAGGCCGCCATCAATTGTTTATATTTCATGGTCTTCCTCCGTCAATAGGTCTTTAAGCAGTGCCCTGGCCTCCCGCAGGTGGTTGCGGATGGTGGAATCTGGACGGCGCAGGAGCCTGGCAATCTCTTTGGTGGGGTAGCCCTCATAGTAGTAGAGATATAAGGCGGTTTTATAGCGGTCAGGCAGGGCCAGGATGGCCTGAAGGGTGTGATCAGGCGAAGGCGCGGCATGGTCCGTTTTTTGGGGCAGGGAATCGATGTCTGCCATGCGTCGCTGAGGGCTTTTCAGCAGGTTCTTGCAGGTGTTGGAGGCTGTGACGATGAGCCAGGCCTTCTCATGCTCAGCGCTTTCAAAAACCTTGCCATTGGCCATGAGCTTTAAAAAGGTGGTCTGCACCGCGTCCTCAGTGTCCCACTGATTCTTCATGAAGGAGAAGCACAGCCGGTACACCGTGTCCACGTGCCGCAGATAAATTGCTTCAATATCCATGCCCGTACGCGGCAAAGATAATCCCATCCGCTCACCGCCTTTCACCATGGATACAATTCACAACGCCAAAATGTCGGACTTAAAAAGAGCCGCAGACAGATTCTTTGCAGGCTCTTTTGGATAAATTCCACAGTTCTATGGGGCCAGTGGGATATCTTTCCTCTAAAATTTCCCGCCGCGCCCGCCATAGGAGGTGCCGCCCCGGGAGCCGGAGGAGAAGCCGCCCCCGCCGCCGCTTCTGCTGCTGGATTCGATCCTGGTGCGGGTGACGGTGTGGTAGAGGAAGAGGTCGGAAGACTCGGTGAGGTTGAGAGAATTGGCCAGCACATAGAGGCCGGCGTTTGACTTGTATTTGGCAATCTTCAGCTGGCTGCGCAGATAGAGCGCATAGATGAGGCCGATGACCAGGGCGCCGATGGCGACAAAGGGCGCCAGCTCCACTGTGCGCTCCATGGGCGTGGGGGGGATGATGGTGCGTCTGACATAGCGCACATAGTCGCTCATCGCGCGGTAATAATTGCCGTCTGATAGGCTGCCTTGCACAACGCCTGCCAGATCATTGCTCTCCCGGTGGGTGAGCAGGTTGATGCCGGTGCCCCGGGTGGCCTCGTAAAAATCCCGGGTATCAAACATGATGGCGAACATCGCGCCGTTGGGATAGGCCCCTGCATCCCTGAAAGCGTGGTAATAGTCAAAGCTGTAATCCTTGGGGCTCTTGCCCTGGGAATCATTGGTGGTGTGGAGGATCACGTCAAAGCCGGTTTTTTCAAACAACTCGCCAGCCTGGCGTTCCAGGTCGGATTTTTCGCTGGCGGACAGCACGCCGGCCAGGTCGCTGACGTGGGTGAGGGCGCTGGCAGAAACGCTGAATGACAAAAGCGCCAGCATCACAGCGGTCAGGCACAGAAAAGACTTTTTCATCATATTGCCTCCACTCAGATCGTCATGAAGGACGCTATATACACGCCGATCATCACCAAGGACAGGAAGGTCATCAACGCTGGGATCCCCAGGGGCTGAGGGGGCGCAAGGAGGGCCTCCGCAGGGGCTTCGTTTTCCAGCAGTGTGCCCACATAGCGTATATAGTTCTTCATGCTGCCATAATAGTCCCCGGCTGAGAGCTTGCTTTGCACCACGCTTGCCAGGTCGTCACTCTCACGCATGGTGAGCAGGCTGATGCCCGTGCCCCGGGCGGCCTCGTAATAGTCCTGGGTGTCAAACATGATGGCTAACATCGCGCCGTTGGGATAGGCTCCTGCGTCCCTGAAAGCGTGGTAATAGTCAAAGCTGTAATCCTTGGGGCCCTTGCCCTGGGAATCGTTGGTGGTGTGCAGGATCACGTCAAAACCGGTTTTCTCAAACAGGGTGCTGGCCTGGCGCTCCAGGTCCGCCGCCTCACCGGGGGACAGCACGCCGGCCAGGTCGCTGACGTGGGTGAGGGCGCTGGCTGAAATGGACAATGGCATTATCAGCAGGAGAAGCACGGCCAGGATGGCAAGGGTTTTCTTCATTTGATCACCCCCATGGCGCTGAGGGCATAGACCACGCCCAGGCCGATGGCGGCGGCGATACCGGCCATGCCCAAAAGACGGCCCACGAACTTGGCCTTGGACCAGGGGATGTTGCAGGTGAGTTCCCCTGTCTGCCCGTTGATGGCAAAGGTATAGGCATTGCCGCCCTTCTTGGTGGTGATGTGCCAGATGGGGTATAGCACCGGCATGGAGGAGGCGCCCACCAGGTTGATGCTGGCGCTTTGCGGGATGACCGAGGCATAGCCCCTGACGGTTTGCCTGAAGGCATCAAGGGTTGAGGATTTGACCCGCTCATTGGCCCGGGTCTGGCAGGTTTCCGCGTCCACATCGGCCCGGTTGGCCTGGGCGCCTGAAAGGGTCTCAGGCGTAAAGGCGATGGACTGGGCGATGTTGAAAGGTTCGATGGATTCGGTGATCTTGTTCTCCAGGCGCGAGCTTGCGTCAACCGGCAGCTTTCTGAAGCTGAGGGTGCCTGCGCGGCGGATGAGAAAGTGGCTGGTGGTGGTGACGCGATAGTTGCCGCTTCGGTGGGTGGTGACGGTGGTGCCCCGGTAGGTCATCCGCGCGTCCGCGTCGCAGTCAAACAGCCAGTAGGGCACATAGAGCTGGCGGATCTCGTCAATGACGTTCCGGCTTGTCAGGAACAGGTTGGGAATCAGCTTTCTGTTTTTGAAATAATCATGGAACATCTTCTCCGCCTGATCCTTCTGGATCAGGAAGGGGATGATCTCCTGGGGTTTGGTTTCCAGGGTAAACTGCGCCGGGATCACCGAGGGGCTGCCGCAAAAGGCACAGTTAGTGGCCACGGTGGTTTCATCGGTAAAAAGCTCTGCCCCGCAGGAGGAGCAGGAAAAGAGCCGGGTGCGGGCCGCCTCCTGGGGGCTGAAAGCCTCGTCCCGGGCGTCCCAGTGCATGTCCTCATGCTGTTGGTCCTCCTGTTCAATCCGCGCCACCTCGCGCACGGTGTCCACGTCAAACGTGTTGCCGCAGGAGCCGCATGTCATCTGCTGTGACCGGCCGTCATAGGTGAGGGGCGCCGCGCAGGAGGGACATTTGTAGGTGATGGTGCTCATCCGCGTACCTCGTTTCCCGTTATCGTTAAGACAATGTGAACAAGTAACATGTACCCTTATCTTACAGAGTCAGACAGCGCTTGTAAAGACGATTCAGGGACTTGAAATGTGCGCCGGTCCTGTGGTAAACTGCTAATAGTCAAAGATGGTCAACATCTTGACTGCGCTGAAGGAGGAAAACATGCGGCTGAGCGATGCGATAGAGGAGTTCATCAAGGAACTCTGGGTGCAGGATGAATCAGAGGTTGAGCTGAAACGAAACGAGCTGGCGGAGTATTTTCGCTGCGCCCCGTCCCAAATCAACTATGTCCTGTCCACACGCTTTACCCCGGACCATGGCTATGCCATCGAGAGCCGGCGCGGGGGCGGAGGCTTCATCCGCATCATCCGCGTGGCCCGCGGCAACAAGGAGTCCTTCCGCTATCT
Organism: Christensenella sp. UBA5327; assembly: GCA_002411105.1. Lineage (GTDB taxonomy): Bacteria > Bacillota > Clostridia > Christensenellales > Aristaeellaceae > UBA6115. The sequence continues at coordinate 6,423 of DHQX01000018.1, forward strand.
GCTCAGCGAGCGGGTGGGGGATGCCATCAGCGCAAAGGAAGCACAGATTTTGTGTTTGCAGTTGGCTGAGCAGGGTACGATAAGCCTCGAGGACGCTGAGTTGATGTACTCCGCCCTCAAACCCCAATCCCAGGCCGTCCCCATCCCTGAGCAGTTGAAGGACGCGATCCGCGCCAAGACGCTCAAAAACATGCTGTTCTCTCTTGCACGGCGGGCGGGGCAGCAGTAAGGAGACCAAAATGAAGTGTGAAGTATGCCGGCAGAAAAATGCCAATGTGATATTCAAAACCATCACCGATGGCCAGGTGGCAACCCGGGCCATGTGCATGGACTGCGCGCAGAACCTGCAGCAGGACATGTACCGCGTGTTCCTGGCGCTGGGCCTGAGGCCTGATGGCCAGAACCAGCCGGAAAGGCCCCAGGCGGCCCCAGCGGAACAGATCGCAAGCGCTGTGCCCCGCTACCTGTGCGCCCATTGCGGGCGCCCCTTTGACAGCCTGGATGAGCACACCATGGCCGGCTGCGCCCATTGCTACAACGCCATGGAGCAGGGCCTGAGCGCCGTGCTCACAGGCGAGAAGGCGCCGCTTGAAGCGCCCCAAACCCAGAGCCAGGCCGATAGCCAGACCGAGCTGAAATACCAGCTGCTGGAGGCTGTGATGAAAGAGGACTTTGAGAAGGCGGCGCATCTGCGGGATAAGATCCAGGCCTTGGGCAGCGCTGAAGCCGCGGAGGAAGAGCCATAAACGGAAAAGAGACCATCCTGGCAGGGGAGGCGGCGCTGCGCAGGAACTATCAGGATCTGACCTTTTGTCCGCAGGATAACGAGGCGGACCTGACGCACAGCAAGCACAGGACGCTGAAGGCCCTCAGACAGGCAGCGCCTGATCTGACGATCTATGAGGACCCCGCCAGCCTGAACGCCGCGGACCAGGCACGCCTGGTTGAAAAGGGGCTCCTGCCAGCAGCCTTTGAAAAGCTCACCCAGGCAGCGCTTGCGTCCGATCAGGGCGAGGCATTGACGGTCGCCATCAACACTGGGGAGCATCTGCTCATCCAGGCGCGGGACCGGGCGGGAGAGCTGCAGCGCCTCACCGACCAGGTGCGGCAGATGGAGGCTGCCCTGGCCCTGCCCGAACACCCCTACGCCTATGACAGCCGGTTTGGCTTTCTGTCCTTTAACCCGGTGCTGGCAGGGAGCGGGCTTTATGTGAGCTTTGTGATGCATCTGCCGATGCTGAGCTTCCTCAAGCAGATCAAACCCCTGGCAGAGCAGCTTAAGCAGCAGTTTGGTTGCCAGATCAAGCCCCTGAGCCTTTATGACGGAAGAAACCCGGGCAACCTGTTCAGGCTGAGCAACAGCGCGAGCTTTGACAGGGAGGACGAGCAGACCATCCGCGGGGTGGTGGCTGCGGCTGAGCTGATTGCCGGCAAGGAGAGCATCCTGCGGGAGAAGGCTTTCCTCAAGACGCGGGTGACGCCGTTGGCCGATCAGGCTTGGCGGGCCTATGGGACGCTGCGCTACGCCCGGCGGCTGACCACCAGTGATTTTTTGTCCCTCTGGTCCAAGACAAGGCTGGGTGCCTTGGCAGGGATTCTGCCGGTGCCGGTTTCCACCACAGACCAGTTGCTTCTTTACGGCGGTGACAGCCGCTATTTGGCAGGGGGCGCAGAGCCGAAGACCTGCCCATTCCACCGGGCGGATGAAGTCCGCCAGGCACTATCAGGAGGAGAACATGCCCATATTCGGAAGGTTTGACAATAAAGCAAAAGAAGCCCTTGACCATGCCCAGCAGGCCGCGGTGTCCATGCGCCATCGCTATTGGGGCACGGAGCATCTGCTGATTGGCCTTTTGGCCAAGGCCCGCGCAGATATGCAGGGGCTGCCGGAGAACGTGACGCTTGAGGCCGTACAGGACGCGGTGCGCCAGCTCTCCTCGCCTGACCAGGAACAGCCCAAGGTGCTGGAGCTCACCCCGCGGATGAAGCGGGTGCTGGATCGTGCCCTCAACCAGGGGCAAAAGCAGCAGCGCCAGGTGCCTGTGGGCACGCTGACGCTGTGGCAGGCGATGCTGGAGGAGGATGACTGCGTGGCCGTGCGCATCCTCACGGTGTTTGGCTGTGATATTGACGCGCTGAAGGAGGAAGCGGCTTCCCGCCAGGATGGGGAAGAGGAGGGCGGGGCTGCCAGGAAGGAAGAATCCACCCTTGAGAAGAACAGCCGGGATCTGACCGCCCTGGCCAAGCAAGGGAAGCTGGACCCGGTGATCGGCCGGGAGCGGGAGACCGAGCGCCTGGCGCAGATCCTCTCCCGGCGCACCAAAAACAACCCGGTCCTCATCGGCGCCCCCGGCGTGGGCAAGAGCGCCGTGGCAGAGGGCCTGGCCCAGCGGATCATTGAAGGCCAGGTGCCCGACACCCTGATGGGCAAGCGCCTGCTGTCCCTTGACCTGGGCAGCCTGGTGGCCGGCACCAAATACCGGGGTGAATTTGAGGAGCGGATGAAGGACGTGGTCAATGAGGTGAAAAACGACCGCAGCATCATCCTGTTTATCGACGAACTGCAAAGCATCGTGGGCGCCGGCAAGGCCGAGGGTTCCATTGATGCGGCGGGCATCCTGAAGCCGGCCCTGGCGCGGGGCGAGATGCAGTGCATCGGTGCCACGACGCTGGATGACTACCGCAAGTACATCGAGAAGGACGCTGCCCTTTCCCGGCGCTTCCAGCCGGTGATGGTGGAGGAGCCGGACAGCGAGCAGTCCCTGGAGATTTTGAAAGGCCTGCGTGAGCGCTATGAGGCCCATCACCGGGTGGACATCAGCGACGAGGCGCTGGACGCGGCGGTGAGCCTGTCCAGCCGCTATATCAACGATCGCCAACTGCCCGACAAGGCGGTTGACCTGATGGACGAGGCGGCCAGCCGGGTGCGCCTGCGCCAGCGCAAAGCACCCCTTGACATGACCAAACAGACCGCAGCGCTTGAGGACATCCTCAAGGACAAGCGGGATGCCATCGCCAAGCAGGACTATGAGAAGGCGGCTGCCCTGAGGGACCGGGAGCGCAAGGTGCGCGACGACATGCAGCAGGCCAGGGAAGCCTGGGAGAAGGAGCAGCAGACCCAGCGCCCCGTGGTGGGCGAGGAGGATGTGGCGGCGGTGGTCACCACCTGGACGGGCATCCCCGTGCAGCGGATGACCATGGCTGAATCCTCCCGGCTGATGAAGCTGGAGGACACCCTGCACAAGCGGGTCATCGGCCAGGATGAGGCGGTATCAGCGGTGAGCCGGGCCATCAGGCGCGCCAGGGCGGGGCTTCAGGACCCCAAGCGCCCGCTGGGTTCCTTCATCTTCCTGGGGCCCACCGGCGTGGGCAAGACCGAGCTGTGCCGGACGCTGGGCGAGGCCATGTTTGGGGACGAGGACTCCCTGATCCGGCTTGACATGAGCGAATATATGGAGAAACACACCGTGTCCCGCATGGTGGGCTCACCCCCTGGCTATGTGGGCTATGAGGAGGGCGGACAGCTCACCGAGCAGGTGCGTCGCAAGCCCTATTCTGTGGTGCTGTTTGACGAGATCGAAAAGGCGCACCCGGATGTGTTCAACATGCTGCTGCAGATCCTGGAGGATGGGCGGCTGACAGACAACATGGGCCGGGTGACCAGCTTTAAAAACTGTGTGCTGGTGATGACCTCAAACGCCGGAGCCCAGCAGCTGGCCTCCACCCGTTCCCTGGGCTTTGGCGGGGATAACGCCCATAAAGCCATGGACTATGAGGACATGAAGAACAAGGTGATGGACGAGATCAAGCGCATCTTCAGGCCGGAGTTCCTGAATCGCCTGGACGAGACCATCGTGTTCCATCCCCTGGATGACAACCACATTCAGCAGATCGCCCAGCTGATGCTCAACAAGATCATCCAGCGCATGGGGGAGAGGGGCATCACCCTCCAGGTGGATGAGCCTGCTGTGGCCTACCTGGCCAAGGACGGCTTTGACCCCCAGTATGGCGCGCGGCCTTTGCGCCGGTCCATCCAGCGCAAGGTGGAGGACAGCCTGAGCGAGGCCCTGGTCTCGGGGACCCTGGAAGAGGGCGACAGCGTGCGCATGTTCATGGAGGACGGCAAGCTGGATTACACCATCCAGAAAAAGCACGCTGAGGAAAGCACAGAAGAGGTGCCCGTGGGCTAAAGCGGGCCAAACGATCCGGGGAGGGGCTGATTCAACGCCGCCTCCCCGTTTTTTCTTTGGCGACAAGTGCATTCAGCCTTGACCGGCCTTGATATGAACCGTATAATGACGCCGTTGACTGGAAGGGGGAGAACACATGCCTGAGAAGACTTTTTACATCACCACGCCCATCTACTATCCCAGCGGGCAGATGCATATCGGCCACACCTATACCACGGTGGCGGCTGACACCATGGCCCGGTTCAAGAAGCTGACCGGGTACCGGACCTACTTTCTGACCGGGACGGATGAGCACGGCCAGAAGATAGAGCGCCGGGCTAAGGAAGCGGGCATGGCGCCCCAGCAGTTTGTGGACGGCATTGTGGCGGACACCAAGAAGCTGTGGGAGCTGATGGAGGTGGAGTATGATGATTTCATCCGCACCACTGACCCCCGGCATATCCAGGTGGTGCAGAAGATCTTCAAGCGGTTTTATGACCAGGGCGATATCTACAAAAGCGAATACGAGGGTGATTATTGCGCGCAGTGCGAGGCCTTCTGGACCCAGACACAGCTCAAGGAGGGTGGCCTGTGCCCGGACTGCAACAGGCCCACCGAGCGGGTGCGGGAGGCCAGCTACTTTTTCCGCATGAGCAAGTATCAGGACTGGCTGATCGACCATATCAAGACCCATCCGGAGTTTATCCAGCCCGCCAGCCGCGCCAATGAGATGCTCAACAATTTCCTCCTCCCCGGCCTTCAGGATCTGTGTGTCAGCCGCACCTCATTCACCTGGGGGGTGCCGGTGGACTTTGACCCGGGGCATGTGGTGTATGTGTGGATTGACGCGCTGTCCAACTATATCACGGCACTTGGCTATGGCAGCGCGGATGACAGCCTCTACCAGACCTTCTGGCCGGCGGATGTGCACCTGGTGGGCAAGGAGATCGTGCGCTTCCACACCATTTACTGGCCCATCATGCTCAAGGCCCTGGGGCTACCCCTGCCCAAGCAGGTGTTTGGCCATGGCTGGCTGCTGTTTGACCATGACAAGATGTCAAAATCCAAGGGCAACGTGGTCTACCCAGGGCCTGTGGTGAAACGCTACGGGGCGGACGCGCTGCGCTATTACCTGATGCGGGAGATGCCCTTTGGCGCTGATGGCAACTACTCCAACGAAGCGCTGATGAAGCGCATCAACTCCGACCTGGCCAATGACCTGGGCAACCTTTTAAGCCGCACGGTGGCGATGATTGAAAAGTATTTTGAGGGTGTGATGCCTCAGCCCGCAGGCTATGAAGCGGTGGATCAGGCGTTGATTGCCCTGGTGGAGGCGCTGCCCCAGGCTGTGGAAGCCCAGATGAACGCGCTGCAATTCTCCCAGGCCCTCAGCGAGATCTGGCGGGTGATCGGCGAATGCAACCGCTATATCGACGAGACCCAGCCCTGGGTGCTGGGCAGGAGCCCTGAGGACAAGCCCCGGCTGGGCACGGTGCTGTATGTGCTGGCGGAGGCGCTCCGGTATGTGGCGGTATTGATCAGCCCCGTGATGCCACAGACCCCTGCAGGGATCTATGCCCAGCTGGGGCTGGATGACAAGCAGCACATGACCTGGGCATCCCTGTCATCCTTTGGCCGGATGCCGGCAGGCGTCAAAGTGAAGAAGGAACAGGCCCTCTTCCCGCGCATCGACCTGACGGTGGATCTGCCCCTGCTGGAGGCGGACAACGCGGCGGAGCTGGGCATTGCCGCCGTGCCTGAAGAGGTGGAAGAGGGCGTCCAGCCTATCAGCATCGAGGACTTCCAGAAGCTGGATTTGCGCGTGGCCAAGGTGCTGGCCTGTGAGAAGGTGGCAAAAAGCGATAAGCTGCTCAAACTCACCCTGAAGGTGGGGGATGAGGAGCGCACCGTGCTCTCCGGCATCGCCCAGCACTATGCCCCCGAAGCGCTTGTGGGAAAGAAGCTGGTGCTGCTGTACAACCTGGCGCCCCGGAAGATCAGGGGCCATGAATCCCAGGGCATGCTGCTAAGCGCCGCCACCGAGGGTGACAAGGCGCTCAAGGTGCTCACCGTGGACGGGGACATTGAGGATGGAGCGCGGATCAGTTGAGCGGAGAAGCGCTGCTGTTTGACAGCCACTGCCACTTGGATGATCCCCGCTTTGATGAGGACCGTGAGCGGCTTATTGAGGGCTTGCCAGGCGAAGGAATCTTTGCCTGCCTGACCTGTGCCAGCGACATGGCTACCTCGCGTCAAGCCATTGCGCTGGCTGAGCGCTGGCCCTTTATTTATGCCTCGGCGGGCATCCATCCCCATGAAGCGGGGAAGGCAAGCCCTCAGGACATGGCGGAATTGCCAGTGCTTCTCCAGCAGAAGAAGGTGGTGGCGCTGGGGGAGATTGGGCTGGATTTTCATTACGATTTTTCTCCGCGGGATGTTCAGCGGGAGGTGTTCCTCACCCAGCTTGAAATGGCGCGTGCGCTTGACCTGCCTGCGATTTTTCATGTGCGGGAGGCCCACGGGGAGATGCTCGCCCTGCTTGAGGCCAGGCGCGGCAGGCTGCCCGGCGGGGTGATGCACTCCTATTCCGGCAGCACTGAGAGCACAAAGCAATACCTGGACCTGGGTTTCTATATCTCCTTCTCCGGCACCATCACCTTCAAAAACGCCGAGAAGGTGCGCCGGGCGGCCCAGGCGGTGCCCCTTGACAGGCTGCTGATTGAGACCGACAGCCCCTACCTGGCGCCGGTGCCCTTCCGGGGAAGGCGCAATAACCCGGCCCATGTACGCCAGGTGTGTGAGCAGCTGGCGGCGCTGTTTGGAATGGCGCCGGAGGAGATGGCGCGCATTACCCGGGACAACGCCCGCGCGCTGTTTGGGGTCTGAGCAGCATGCCCGAAATCTGTTTCAAAACTGTTTCGTCAGTGTTACTATTTCTGCCGGGATTCTTTCTTTTTGTCAAAAATATGTTATACTACTCGTTACAACCGCGAAGGAGGGCGCAGTGGCGGGCAGACTGATTCTGGCTTCATCCTCGCCCCGCAGGCGGGAGTTGCTTCTGAGCATGGGCTTGCGCTTTGAAGTGGCCGGGTCCCGGGTGGAGGAAAGCCTGGACGGCCCGCCGGAGGCTGCTGTCAGGCAGCTGGCAAGCCTCAAGGCGCGGGATGTGGCCGGGCGTTACCTGGACGACTTTGTCCTGGGCGCTGACACCCTGGTAGCGGTTGATGGGTTGGCCCTGGGCAAGCCCAGGGACCTGGCGGACGCGGCGCGGATGCTGCGGATGCTTTCCGGCCGGTGGCATGAGGTGTATACTGGCGTCTGCCTGATAGCAGGCGGCCAGGAGCGCCTGGCTAGCGCCATGACCCGGGTGCGCTTTGATGAACTTCGCGAAGAGGACATCCAGCGCTACTGCGCCTCCGGCGAGCCCCTGGGCAAGGCGGGGGCCTATGCCATCCAGGGTATGGCGGGGATGTATATCCCCGAGATTCAGGGCTCCTACAGCAATGTGGTGGGCCTGCCCACCGCCCTGGTGCGGGCGCTGATGATTGACAGCGGGTTTTTATTTTAAGTTGAGCGATGGGGTTTGTGTTAGAACATGGCAATTGTAGCACCCGATATAGGCATTGATATGGGCACTTCCAACACGCTGGTGCATGTGCGCAAGAAGGGCATTCAGATTAACGAGCCCACACTATTGATCGTGGCGGGCAACCAGCGGCGCACCATCAAGGCCATTGGCCAGGATGCGCTGCAGCTGGTGGGTCGCACCACAGGCGGTGACGTGGCGGTGCGCCCGCTTCAGGACGGCATGGTGAAGGACTTTGAGCTCACCGAGGCCATCCTGCGCTATTTTATCAGGAAGGCCATCGGTGTATCCCATCTCATGAAGCCGCGGGTGTATATCACAGTGCCCAGCCGTGTGTCCCCGGTGGAAAAGCGGGTCATTCGGGAGGCGGCCAGCAGCGCCGGCGCCCGGAAGAACGCCATCCATCTGATCGACAAGCCCTTTGCTTCAGCCTTTGGCTCAGGCCTCCCGGTGTTTGCGCCGGAGGGCAGCATGGTGGTGGATGTGGGCGGCGGCACCACGGAGGTGGCGGTGATCTCCCTGGGCGGCATTGTGCTCTCCCGCTCCATTCCCACGGCGGGCATCATGATGGACAGCGTCATTGTGGACTTCATCAAGCACGACCATAACATGCTCATCGGCGACCGGATGGCCGAGGACATCAAAATCGACTGGGGCAGCGCCCTGCCCGTGAAGGAAGAGCGCAAGGTGGTGGTGCGGGGGCGTGACCTGATCACCGGCCTCCCCCAGACGGCTGAGATCTCCTCCCTGCGCATCTATGAGGCCCTGCATGGGCCCTGCCTAAAGATTCTGGACACCATCCGAGAGGTGCTGGACAAGACGCCGCCGGAGCTGTGCGGGGATATTCTGAGGAAGGGTATCTACCTGGTGGGGGGCGGTGCGCAGCTGTATGGGCTTGACCGCTTTCTGGCAAGCGAACTAAACCTGCCTGTGACCCTGGCGAAAGACCCGATGCTCTCAGCCGCTGCAGGTGTGGGGCAGATGTCTGACAACTCAGACCTGCTGCCCAAATTGACCCGCTCTAATTTCATGCGGGATGAGACGGACTGACGGGACTTCTGATGGCCAAGAAGAAGCAAGAAAAAAAGCAAACGGTGCGCCAGAGCTCATCAGCAGGCACAGAGCGCCAGCGCGGCATCGCAAAGCTGCTGGGTTATGGCACGGTGGTGCTGTTGCTGGTGATCATCGTGGTGACCATCGCCTCCCAGTTTTTTGACACGCCCCTGTTGGCGGCACCCCGGCGCTTTGTGGCCCGGGTGATCAGCCCGGCGCAAAACGTGTTCTCCAAGGGAACCGATGTGGTGGTGGACTACCTGCGCACCCTCAAGCGCCGAAGCAACCTGGAGGCGGAGTACAAGGCCCTCCTTGAGCAGGTGGACGACCTGAAGGACCAGGCCATGCAGGCCAGCGAGCTGCAGCGCCAACTGCTGGAAATGGCTGATTTGAACGATGAGCTGAGCCGCAACTTCAACCTGAACGGCATCCAGGCCACCGTCATCGGGCGTGACACCAGCAACTATACCTATACCCTCACCATCGATGTGGGCAGCCGCCAGGGGGTTGAGAACAACATGGTGGTGTGCATCCGGGGCGCTTTGGTGGGCATCACCTATGATGTGACCGAAAACCGCAGCCTGGTCAAAGGCATCATTGACCGGGAATGTGAGGTGGCCGGCCTCATCGAATCAAACCGGGACCAGGGCACGGTGTCCGGCACCCTGTCCATTGACGGGAAGAACAACTGCCGCATGTATTATCTCACCTTCTCCACCCTGCCCCGGCCGGGGGATTTGGTGGTGACCAGCGGCATCGGCACGCGGCTGCCCAAGGGCATCCCCATCGGAACGGTGCGAGAGAGCACCCGGGGGCTGGAGGACAACAAGCAGTTCATCGTCATTGAACCGATCGCGGATTTTGACCATATCGAGTATGTGATTGTCTACCGCTACCGTCCCAACTATCCCCAGCAGGATACCAGGCCACGGGCGGAGACCAGCTTTATCCCGCTGCCCTCCCTGAAGCCGGTGCCCACCTTCATCGGCCAGCCGGCGCCGGCCGAGACCCCGGGCGCCAGCGTGTCCCCAGGCGTTGAGGAGACTCAAACCCCCGTCCCGTCCCCCTCATTCACCCCGGGGCCCGAAGAAACACCGGCGCCGGAGACCCAGGTGCAGGCGCCTGATGACTTCATCTACAACGCGCCCGCCATCATCGATGCCACCGCGACGCCCGACCTGTTCCCGGAATACACCCCCACCCCTGAGCCGACGGCCACCTTTTCCCCCCAGGAGATGACGGTGGAGGAAGACGAATGAGCCTGGGCAAGGCCATCCGCCATCACGGCGTGGTTGCCGCGGGCATCAAGCTGCTCAAGGCTTTGCTGCTCATTTTCCTGTATTATCTGGTGCAGACCAGCGTGGTTCCCCGTTTGCGGGTTTTTGGTGTGATGCCCAACCTCCTGATGGTGGTCATTGCCATCATGACGGTGTCCTTTGGCAAGCAGTATGCTTTCATCACCGGCGCTGTCATCGGCATCATGCTGGAGGCCATGGCTGTGTCCATCCCTTTGTTTTATGTTATCATCTATCCAGTGCTGGCGCTGCTGTGCGCGCAGGTGTTTGCCGACATGTCTGATGTCAAGCGGGAAATGCGCCGCATCCGGGAAGCCCAGCGCCAAAGCGAGGCGGCGGCGGAGATCAAAGCACCCTATGCCCGGCGCAAGCTGCGCTTCTCCATCCGCCGTAATTCCCCTTATGACAAGGAGCCGCATCTGCGTATTTTGTTGAACGCCCTGATGCTTGCGGCGCTGTATGAGGGCATCATGCTCATCTATGTGGCCCTGGGCGGAGTGGCCGTGGGATTCTCCCACATCCAGCGCGCGCTGATGGCCACCGTCTATACCGGTGCCGCCTGCGTCACCATGTTTCCCGCCCGGGCTTTCCTGGGCATGTACCGCAGGCGCCGCTCCCGCAGACGGGGTGATGAGGAGCAGCAGAGCATCAGCACCGACCCTGAACTGCTGCGCCAGCTGGCTGTGGTACCGGATGACGCCCCGGCTGAGAAGCCCTCGCGCCTGAAGTCGCTGTTCAGGCGCCCCGGAGCAAGCAAGACAAAAGACAAGGGAGATCAACCCGAAGAAGAAAACCCCGGCCAACAGCCCCGGGAGGAGCAATCGGAAAAGGAGGCTGAAGCATGAAGAAGGATAAACAGCTTGCCAGGCGATACGCCATTTTCGGCCTGATCACCGTGCTGCTGTTCTCCACGCTCATTGTGGGGCTTTATAACCTGCAGATCGTCAACGCCGACCAGTACCAGAGCGCTACCGATGACAAGCGGGTGAAAACCCTGCGGGTGACGGGCAAGCGCGGCATGATCACCGATGCTGACTCGGTGGTGCTGGCCCGGAGCGAGGACATCTACAACGTCACCTTCTATATGACAAGCAGCGAGAATACCGAGCGGCACTACGCCCAGTTCACCCCCTCCATCCTGGAGGCCCGGCAGATCATCCAG
>DHQX01000018.1:17828-58167 GCA_002411105.1 Christensenella sp. UBA5327
GGGGAGATCAAGAGCAAGTTCGTCATCGTCAGGGATGAGAAGACCGGGGAATGGGCCTTTGACTTTGGCAAGGGCATCTCTGAGAAGGCCTGGGCCATCCGGGAAAACCAGTGGCGCAGCAACCACTATCTGGCCACCGCCCGTTACCCCACGGCTGAGGACTGCTACAACCGCCTGTACACCATGTATCAGCTGGACAAGCACCCCATGGATGAGGCGACCGCGCTTGAAGTCATGGCGGTGTATTCAGAGATGAAGATGAACATCTTCAACTCCACCCCGATTGTAATCGCCTTGGATGTGCCGTATGAGGCGGTGAGTGAGATCACCGGGCGCAGCATGTCGCTGGCCGGCATGGGCATTGAGGTGGGGGAAAAGCGCTTTTACCCGCTGAGCACCCTGGCCTCCCAGGTGGTGGGCTATGTGGGGCCCATTGCTGAAGCTGACAACTACCAGACCGACCTTAAGCCCATGGGCTACGCGCTTAACGACATCATCGGCAAAGACGGCATTGAGCGCACGATGGAAAACTGGCTCACCCCCAATATCTCAAGCCGCACCGGAAACCGTGTGATGGAGCGGGACAACCAGGGCCGCCTCACCCGGCAGATCAGCGTGACCCCGCCCCAGGACGGCAACAACGTGAAGCTGACCCTCATCGCCAGCTATCAGCAGCAGGCCGAACGGGCCATCGCCAACAACGTGGAGCGCACCCGCGCGCTTCAGGAGCGGGACATGTTCCAGGACAACTGGCGGGAGCGCAACAAGGCAAAGCTGGAGCAGCGGGACTTTAACCAATACAAGCTGAAGCTGGCTTCCACCGGCGCCATGGTGGTGCTGGATGTGAACTCCGGCCGGGTGCTGGCCATGGCCCAATACCCCACCTATGACCTCAACGCCATGGTGGCGGGTGGGCAAGAGGTGGCGGAGATACTGCTGGATGAACGCAGCCCGCTGCGCAACTATGCCATCCAGCAGCGTGCTGAGCCTGGCTCCATTTACAAGATGGTGACAGGCCTTGCTGCGCTGACCAACAACCGCCTGACGGTGGAGGACAAGATCTCAGACGAGGGGCCCTACCGGCGCTATACCAACAAGGAAGAGGACGCGCCTGTATGCTGGATCGGCAAGGGGCAACGCAAGCAGCATGCCGACCTCACCATTGTGAAGGGGCTTGAAAAATCCTGCAACTATTTCTTCTATACCATCACCGGCTACCTGTATGGCGACACGGGCAGCAACCTGCTCTACCAGTACTCCGCCAAGATGGGCCTCACCACCCGGACTGGCATCCAGCTGCCCGGTGAAGCCAGGAGCGTGGTGGGCAACCAGACCTCGCTGTATGACCCCACAGTCTCCATCCGTGAGCAGGAGACCTCCCAGCCCATCCTGGTGGCTGCCTCAATCAAGAAACACCTCAAGAACATCGGATCCAGCTATGGCATCACCTATGATGAGGTGAGGCTTGACGCCTGCATCAAGCAGCTGATGGACATGGCGGTGGTCACCCACTCAGATGACTGGGCGGATGCCATGCGCCCCATCCTGATGGCGGAGCTGAACATGACCCGGGACATGGTGTGGAAGCAGGCGGTCATCGGGGACATCTGGGTGTACCTCAACGACATCAAATGGGGCGGCAGCCTTGAGGTGCAGATGGGCATCGGACAGTCCATCACGCTGCTGACCCCTGTGGCGGTATCCCGCTATGTGGCCAGCCTGGGGAATGGGGGCGTGGTGTATAACCTGTCCATCATCGATTCCATCATCTCCCCCGACGGCGAGATACTCAATCAGTACCAGCCCAGCATCTTCGGCCACCTGGATGGGTCAGAGCAGTATCTGCCCTATATCAAGCAGGGGATGAAGGGCGTGGTGGATGATCAGGGGACCGCGACCCGCTATTTCAGCAGGTGGCCGTACAAGGATGAAATCTGGGCTAAGACCGGAACCTCCCAGGTGACCATCGGCGGCATCAAGCTTGACCTGGAGAACAACGGCTGGTTTGTGGCGCTGGCGCCTTTCTCCACCCCGGCGGAAATCGCGGTGGTGGTGCTGGTGCCCAACGGCAAGTCAGGCGCTGAGGCCACCCACGCCACGCGGGAGTTCATCGAGTGGTGGATGAAGGACAAGAGCAAGTTTACAGGCGATGTGCCGGTGGTGCCGGGCAACCAGCTGATGCCATAAGGAGAGCGTTATGGGAAAATCAATTCTGATCATCTCCGGCAAAGGCGGGGTGGGGAAATCCACCCTGGCGGCTGCCCTCGCGGTCACCGCGGCCAAAAAGGGCAGGCGCACGGCGCTGCTTGACGCTGATATTGGGCTTAGGAGCCTGGACATGATGCTGGGGCTGCAGGACCAGGTGCTCTTTGACCTGGCGGACTGCGTGGGCCACAGGTGCAGCCTCAAGCAGGCGCTGGTGCCTCATCCGGTATATCAGGACCTGCGCCTGGTGGTTGGGGGGCAGATGGCAAGGCCCAAGGATTTTAAGCCCCAGGACCTGAAAAAGCTGGTGCGCACCCTGTCAGCCTCCCATGACACCCTCATCATTGACGGCCCCGCAGGGCTGGGCCGCGGGGTGAAGAACTTCGCCGGGCTGGCGGATGACTATGTGATCGTCGCGACCCCGGACCCGGTGAGCCTGCGCGCGGCGGAGAAGGCCGCCCAGGTGCTGATGAAATCCCAGTGCCATCCGCAGCTGATCATCAACCGGGTGCAGCGCCACCTGGTGGAGGCGGGCGAGGTACCCGCGCCCCAGATGCTGGCGCTGGGGCTTGATCTGCCCCTTCTGGGCGTGATTGAAGATGACCCCTGGGTGTATAGCGGCATGCTCCAGGGCAAGACAGCGGCGGAGCAGGAAGTGGGAGGGCTACCTCGGATATTTGAGGACATCCTGCTGCGCCTTGAGGGCGTGCAGCTGCCGGTGAAGGACCTGGAAAAGGAAACCAGGCTGCGGCGCTTCCTCAGGAAGGTGAGCCAAAGGCTATGATGATATTTGAGGACAAGAGAACCAGACCCCATTTCGATTTTCTGCTGCTGCTGCTGGTGTATGCGCTGATGATCTTTGGCGTATTGGCCATCTCCATCGCCACCTTTGATCCGACGATTCCTGCCGAATCGCTGCTCAACCGCATCCTCAATTCCAACACCGGTTCCTGGCAGGCGATCTTTGTGGTGGCTTCCCCTGCCATCGTGTGGTTTGTGGTGAGCGTGCCCTATGAGCACTTCAGAACTTATTCCATGCTCTATTACGTCGGCATCATGCTGCTGCTGTTTGCGGTGCTGCTGGTTTCCACCGCCATCCGGGCGGTGAAAGGCTGGTTTGAGGTGGGCCTGGGTCGGATGCTCCAGCCCAGTGAATTTGCCAAGATCACGCTGATTCTGATGCTGGCAAAGGAATTGGCCATCACTGACAAGCCGCTTGGCAGCCTGCGTTCCTTCATTAGAATTGCGCTTTTTGCGCTGATCCCCGTGGGGCTCACCTTTGCCCAGGGCGAGACCGGCACGGTGCTGGTGATGGTGGGCATCGTCTATCTGATGCTGATCTTCGGCGGGGTGGACTGGAAGTGGATTCTGGTGATCTCGGTGCTGGGGGCCCTCGCCATCGTGGGGATTTTTGCCTATGGCATCATTGGTGGATCCACAGACTACCGGATGCTGCGCCTGATCTCCTTCCTGGACCCCAAGGCCTATGAGAAAAGCGCGGGGTATCAGATCATCAACTCCCAGCAGGCCATTGGCGCGGGGGGGTTGACGGGCGTCGGGGCTTTTGTGCCCGGCTCCATGAGCCAGCTCAACTATGTGCCGGAGGACTGGACAGACTTTATCTTCGCCACCATCGGCGAGGCGGTGGGCTTTGTAGGCTCCAGCCTGATTGTGCTGACCTACCTGGCTCTTATTTTGCGGATGCTCTATCTTTCCCGCTTCACGGCGGACAAGTTTGGACGACTTCTGATCATCGGCGTCATGTCCATGATGTTCCTGCATGTTTTCCAGAACATCGCCATGACGCTGGGGCTGATGCCCATCACCGGCATCCCCCTGCCGTTTTTGAGCTACGGCGGCTCAAATCTGGTGACCAACGTCATCGGCATCTCCCTGGTTTTGAACGTTACCCGTAACCGCAGCAATGCCATGCCCGCCTATGCGGTGCCCGCTTCCGCGGTGCCGGGAGGCGTGCGCCGGCGGCGGAAAAAGCAGAGCATTTATGTCAACGCGGCCGAAGATGACGGGCTGCGCAAGCGCGTGCGCGCGCTCCGGGGCAAAAGGGCCAAAAAAACCGCCTGAAATTTGTGGGTTTTTAGCTGGTTTTGGGCTTGTCATTTCTGAGGATGACATGTATAATGCCGACCGATGAAGAAGAGGAGCCAGCCGATGCAATGCTTGAGAGGTCGCCGATGATTCTGGTAAAATGCCCCCGGTGTGAGCTGAACTACATGAATGAGCACGATGAGCTCTGCAAAATCTGCTACCGCGAGGTGCACGGGGTGGATAGCCCGGAGGAGCCCGAACTGTGCTCCGAATGCAACGTGGAACGGGCGCTGCCGGGCAGGGACCTGTGCATTTTTTGCCTGAAGGATCGGAAAAAATCCCGCAGTCACACCAAGCCCAGCGAGGAGGAACCGGTTGACATCGAGATGAACGATGTCAGCGGCATGGAGGAGATTATCCCCGACATTGAGGAGGATGATCCGGAATACCATGAGATCGGCGATGCCCTGTCGCTTGAGGAGATGGTTGAGCAGGAAGACCGGGACGATGATGAGGACGAGGATATGGATGAATGATTCCGCTCGCCGCGTTTTTGCCATAGGGGATTTGCACCTGCCGGGTTCAATGGATAAGACCATGGACCTTTTTGGCATCCATTGGGAAAACCATTTTGAGCAGATACAGCAGGATTGGATAGGATCAGCCCGGGAGCAGGACATCGTCCTGATTCCGGGCGATATTTCTTGGGCGATGCGGCTGGAGGACGCGCGGGAGGACCTGGAGGCCATAGGCAGGCTGCCCGGCATGAAGGTGATGATCCGGGGCAACCATGACTACTGGTGGAAGGGGCTGGCCCGGGTGCGGGAGATGCTGCCGGCGGGCATGCATGTCATCCAGCATGATGGGCTTGAGGTGGGGGAATACATCTTCGCCGGGTCCAGAGGCTGGGAGCGCCCGGGAGGGGACGCGCCAGACCCGGAGACCGAGAAAATCTATCAGCGGGAGCTGATACGCCTGGAGATGTCCCTGACCCACGCCAGAAAACTGGATGCGGACAAGCGGCTGATCGCCCTGTGTCACTACCCGCCCACCGATGCCCAGGGCAGCCCCAGCCCGGTGACCGATCTGATGGCCCGCTTCCGGGTGAGTGACGTGGTCTATGGCCACCTGCATGGCTATGCCTGCGCCGGGGCCTTTGCCGGTGTGGTGGATGGGGTGCGCTATCACTGCGTCTCCTGCGACTGCGTAGGGTTTAAGCTCTACCCCTTGCCCGAAACCACGGCATAACAACCCCCAAAGAACCAGAAAAAACAGATAAACTGATATTTCGTCATATCAAACAGCGAAATCGGCTAATCCGACAGCGGATTGGCCAATTTTGTATTTATTAAAAACAGGTGTTCCTATTTTGTTTTCACGAAACAGGAACACCCATTCCTGTTTTATCCCTTTGGGCACAGCGTTTTCCTGTTTCTTTCACCCAAAGGCCAGGCAGTGTCAGCCTGCCAGGTTTACGGCCGTGGAAGGGTGTGGTATTTTGTGTTCGAAAAGGGAAATAAGTGGTGATTGGTGGTGAGACAGGTGTCGGATGAGCGGCGTACAACCCCGGAGGGCGGCCAGCCCTCTGACACGGCTGTCTCCCCAGACCCCACCGCAGCTTCCCGCCTGGGCTTTATCGGTGTCTACAACCATGCCATTGACAATAAGGGGCGTGTGATCGTGCCCCAAACCTTCCGGGGCCTGCTGGGCGAAAAGATCATCGTGGGAGTCACCATGGGCCAGGACGCCATCGCCATCTATCCCTATGAGGTGTGGGAGGAGAAGGTGGAGATGCTGAGCCAGTTGAGCCGGGAGGACGCGGCGGCAGAGGTTTTTCTGACCCGGTTTGCCATGTACTCCTTTGATGGCTGTGGCTTTGACACCCAGGGGCGCGTGCTGCTGCCAGCAGCCCTGCGTGAGCTCTACCTGGACGGCGTCCA
Organism: Christensenella sp. UBA5327; assembly: GCA_002411105.1. Classification (GTDB taxonomy): domain Bacteria; phylum Bacillota; class Clostridia; order Christensenellales; family Aristaeellaceae; genus UBA6115. Next base: position 24,020 of record DHQX01000018.1, read on the forward strand.
GGGGGTGCAGGTTTCCGGCACCACCGAGTATGTGCGCCTGGTCAGCGACAAGCAGGCTGCCCAGGAGCGGGAGAGCTTCCACGCCAAGTATCCCGACGCATCCCTTGCCATCAGCGCCATTCAGGCGCGGGTCAGAAACAAAAAGGCTGAAGACAGATAAACCACGGCCGGAAAGGACACACCATGAACCAGAGCAGAAGCATCAAGAAAATGCAATACGTGCAGGCAGGCAGCCAGATGGAGCAGCAGGGCCGCTTCCAGGTTTCAAGCCATGTTTACCTCTATAACGAAGGAGAGCGGGAGGAGCGCGCGGCGTTCAGGGCCCAAGAGGCCCATGAGGGTGCCGGACGGGGCCTGAAGCTGAAATGGGCCGCGGTTGTGATGGTTTTCGCCGTTTTTGTGTCCTTCTGGATGGTGGGCAGCAAGATAGCCTTGACGCAGGAACTCAATCAAGCGTATGCTAATCTGCACAGCCGCTATATAGCGGCTGACGCTGAGGGAAAGGCCCTGGCGGCAGCGCTGGCCGAGAAAAGCGATGCCTCCAAAATCTGCTACTACGCCGTGCAAAACCTGGGGATGCGGCTGGCAACCCACGCGGAGACCATTGGGGTCACCGCCCAGGGGTATAACAGCGTGGCCCGTCTGGACGGTTCCCGCGCAGGGAATCTTTCCGGCGGCAAATGAACACATGACAAGGGGTAAACATGAAACTATCTCTGCTTGCAAAAGCGGCTGCGCCATATGTCATCAGCCTTTCAGAGGACCGCGAAGTCAGTGCGGTTTCCGCTGACAGCAGACTGAAGACCGATGGCGGGCTGTTTTTTTGTATCAAGGGCGCGCGCACAGACGGGCATGAGCATGCGGGTGAGGCGGTCAAAAATGGCGCCGCCGCCCTGATGGTGACGGAGCTCCTGCCTGATATTCCGGTGCCCCAGATGCTGGTTTCTGACGGCAGGGCGGCCATGGCGCTGATCACACGGGCCTATTACGGCTTTGCGGATGAGAAAATGAAGCTGGTGGGCATCACTGGCACCAAGGGCAAGACCACCACCAGCTACCTGGTGAAGGCTGTGCTGGAAAACGCCGGGTTCAAATGCGGTCTCATCGGCACCACCGGCAACATGATTGGCGATCAGTGGACTGACAGCACCCTCACAACCCCGGATCCGATCGAGCTGCACCGGGCGCTGCGCATGATGGCTGACGCCGGGTGCGAGTATGTGGTGATGGAGGTCTCAGCCCACGCGCTGGCCATGCACCGCCTGGAAGGGCTGGTGTTTGAGGCGGGCTGCTTTACCAACCTGTCCCAGGATCATCTGGATTTTTTCCCCACCATGGATGAGTATTTTAAGGCCAAGCTCAGCTTTTTCACCTCCGGAAGCGTCAGGAACGCTGCTGTTTCCAGTGACGACCCCTGGTCCAAGGGGCTGCTTGAGGCGCTGCTGATCCCGCGGATCACCTATGGCATTGCCGTCAACGCTGACATCTTCGCCCGGAACATCGATATCCATGAGGATGGGGTGGCCTTCAGCCTGGTATTGTGGAACGACCGGCAGTACCCGGTGAGGCTGAGGCTGATGGGCATGTTCAACATTTATAATGCCCTGGCGGCTGCCGCTATCTGCCTGAGCCTGGGCGTGGCGCCTGAGGTGATCTGCCCGGCCCTTGAAAGCGTGGCTTCCGTCCCCGGGCGCGCAGAGCTGCTGGACACCCACACCGCGTACAAGGTGATCCTCGACTACTCCCACTCGCCCGACGCCATGGAGAATATCCTCAGCGCTGTCAAGGAGTTCACCCGGGGTCGGGTCATCATCGTCTTTGGCTGCGGCGGCGATCGTGATCACGCCAAACGGCCCATCATGGGTGCTATCGCGGGAAGGATGGCGGATCTCTCCATCCTCACCAGCGACAACCCCCGGAATGAGGACCCCATGGAGATCCTCCAGGCCATTGAGAAGGGCATCAAGCCCACCGGCGGCGCCTATGAGGTGATTGAGAACCGCCGGGACGCCATCCGGCGCGCCATGCAGATCGCCAAGGAAGGTGATGTGGTGCTGCTGGCCGGCAAGGGGCACGAGACCTATCAGGAAATCCTGGGCATCAAACGGCCCTTCAATGAAAAGCAGATCGTCCAGGAGCTGCTCATCGCATTCAGCCAGGGGGGTGAGCACCATGCTTGAGGCGCTTTGTGCGCTGTTGGCGCTTATCCTGGTGGCCCTCTTGATGCCGGGCTTTATCCGCTTTGTGAAAAGCCGCAACATGATTCAGCCGGGGTATGATCTGGGGCCGGATTCCTTCCGGAAGCAGGAAAAGCCGCCCAACATGGGCGGTTTGATTATCGCCCTGGCGGTGGTGGCGGCAGGCCTTCTGTTCACCCAGCTATCCCAGGGCACCGGGCATGCGCTGATGCTGTTTCTGCTGGCCCTGGGCGCTCTTTTTGTGGGCTTTGCGGATGACTACATCAAGAACATCAAGCAGGATCACGAAGGGCTCAAGCCCCGTTACAAGATCATCGGTCAGGTGGCCATTGGCCTCATTTTCTCCGTTTTGTGCCTGAATACCGTAGGCACGGCCATCCACCTGCCCTTTTCCAATGACTATTTAGACCTTGGTCTGTTTTATCTGCCGCTGATGGTGCTTCTGATCGTGTTCATGACCAACTCCGCCAACCTCCAGGATGGGGTGGACGGCCTGCTCTCTAGCGTCTCCGCAGTGGGCGGCATCGCTTTCGGGGTGATTGCCATGCTCATTGACGGGGACTCCCTGGGGGATCCGGCGGTGTCCTACATCTGTTTTGCCCTCACCGGAGCCTGCATTGGGTTTCTGTTTTACAATCAGCCTCCGGCCAGGATTTACATGGGGGATACGGGCAGCATGTTTATCGGCGGCGTCTTTGTGGGCGCGGCGATGCTCTTGCGGCTGCAGCTGTGGCTGATTCCCATCTGCTTCACCATGATCGCCTCCTCCCTGTCCGTTATCGCCCAGCGGCTGTATTTTAAGGCGACTAAGGGCAAACGTCTAATCCGCATGTCGCCTGTCCACCACCATTTTGAGATGGTGGGCTGGAGCGCTGTTAAAATCAACCAGCGCTATGTGATTCTCACCGTCGTTTTAAGCCTTGTGGCTATCCTGGCGGCACTACCCTTCCGCCCATAATCATTGCAGAAAGGCCTGGCACCAATGCTTCAAGTCACCGGAAAAAAGGTCCTGGTCATCGGCGCCGCCCGCAGCGGCATCGCCGCAGTGAAGCTATTGGTGAAGCACGGCGCGCACGCCGTCTTGAACGATCTGAAGGCCGAGGATGCGCTGGGCGCAGCGCTGGACAGCCTGGCGGGCTCCCCGGTGGAACTGCGCCTGGGGGAGGGGCCTGAGGCGCTGCTGCCCGGGGCGGACCTCGTGGTGGTGAGCCCAGGGGTTCCGCTGACCGAAGGGCTGGTCAGCGCATGTGATGACCTTGGCCTTCCCCTCATCGGAGAGCTGGAGATGGCAGCCGCTTTGACGCAGCTTCCCATCATCGCTGTCACCGGCACCAACGGCAAGACCACCACGGTGTCCCTTTTGGGGGAGATGTTCAAACAGTCAGGCCGGGTGGCCCATGTGGCGGGGAATATCGGCTATCCCCTGAGCGCGGCGGTGCTAAGGGCAGAGGATGAGGACATCCTGATCGCCGAGGTCTCCAGTTTCCAGTTGGAGACGGTGCGGGATTTTCATCCCCGGGCGGCAGCGCTGCTCAACATCACACCGGATCACCTGAACCGCCACGGCACCATGGACAACTACATCGCCCTGAAAGCCCGGGTGTTTGAAAACCAGACGCCGGCAGACCTGGCGGTGTTGAACCTGGATGATTCCCTCACCCGGGATCTGGCCCCCGGAATCCCGGCGCAGCTGGCTTATGTCTCCACCACACAAGAGGTGGAAAACGGCGCCATGCTGAGGGATGGGCAACTGATCCTTTGCCAGGAAGGGCGCGAGCGGGTGATTTGCAGCCAGCAGGATTTGAAGCTGCCTGGCATCCACAATGTGTATAACGCCCTCACAGCGCTGACTTTGGCCAGCTTCATGGCGGTGCCGCCCCAGGTGGCGGCCTACAGCATGCGGGTGTTTGAGGGTGTGGAACATCGGATCGAATTTGTGAGGGAACTTGACGGGATCAAGTACTTCAACGATTCCAAGGGCACCAACCCCGACGCCACCATCACGGCTATCCGGTCCATGCGCGCGCCTACGGTGATCATCCTGGGCGGTTTTGACAAGAAAACCGCCTTTGACCAGCTGGCCCTCAATGTCCGGGCAAATCCCTATATCAAAGAGGCGGTGCTCATGGGCCAGACCGCAGGCCAGATTGGGAAGGCGCTGGATGAGGCAGGGTTTACCTGCCACCGGCAGGCGGCGGATTTGAAGGAGGCGGTGCTGAAGGCAAAGCATCTGGCGCCCCCCGGGGGCAACGTGCTCTTTTCGCCCGCCTGCGCCTCCTTTGATCAGTTCAAGGACTATGAACAGCGCGGCCGGGTGTTCAAGCAGCTGGTGATGGCGCTGGACGCGCCGGAGGGTTCGTGATGCAGCCCCCGGCCCGCCCGCCTGAGCGGCGCCACGCACAGCCCGCACCGCCTGAGCCGGCCTATCAGGAGGAGCTTTGGCAGCAGGACCCCTATGCGGAGGAGATGCCGCCCCCGCCGCCTGATCCCGGCAGACGGACGCTGAAGATCGCGGCGGTGCTGCTGGCTTTGGTGGCGGCGCTGTTTATTCTGCGCTTTTATGTGTTTACCATCAGCCATGTGCGCGTAGTGGGCACCCGTTCCATTCCCTGGGAGGAGGTGGCCCGCGCCGCCGGGCTTGACCGCAGGCTGCTGTACTTTACCCTCAAGGAGCAGGAGATTGAGGCGGGCGTCAATGCCAACCGCTACCTGGCCTATGAAGGGATGGAGAAGGTGTTCCCCAACACGCTGATCCTCTACGTCAGGGAGCGGGTGCCCAGCGCCTTTTTCACCCACCTGGGCGTGGGCTTTGTGATGGCGGATGACGGAATGATCCTGGAAAAAACCCGGGATCTGCGCCTGCGCCAGGGGCTGATTGAGGTGTCCGGGCTGACGGTGTGGGGACAGCTGGAAAGCGGTATGTTTCCAACCGGCGGCAAGCCCGGGCAGTTGGAGGCCCTGGTGGCCCTGATCGGTGAGATCATGGCCCAGGGCTATGCCTCCCAGGTGCGGGACGTGAACGTATCCGATGAAACCAGCCTGGTGATGACCACCACCGACGGCTACACGGTACACCTGGGCAACATGGAGAATCTGCACGCCAAAATAGGCACTGTGCGCGCGGTGATTGAGGAGCTCAAGCGGCGCAATCTGGCAGGCGGCGTGCTGGAGGCATCCATTCCCGGGGAGGCCACCTACCGCGCCGCTGAGGGCATCATCTGAGGCGTCTTTCGCCTCTGATGCCGTTTCGCTTGAAAAGGCTTGCCAAGTTATCACAAAAAGGTTACAATGAGTTATCCTGACTGTGTATTATGTGCGTTTTGTGCTTTTGCATGGGCGCCGCCGGTTAAAAACGCCGAGAAATGGGGATGAATTGCGATGAGGAGCACTATCAGCGTCATTGATTTTGGTACCAGCAAAATCGTTGCACTGATTGCGGAGGTGAGCGGCAGGCAGCGCTGTGACATCATAGGCGCCGGCACCGCCGCCTATGACGGCTTTGCCAACGCGCGCTGGAACAACGCCGCCCTGGTCAACGAAGCTATCAGCTCTGCCATCGCAAGCGCGGAGGAGCAGGGTAGAAGCTCTGTAAAAAACGTGTATGCGGGTGTCCCTGGCCAGTTTTCCAAGGTCTATTCCTTTGAGGTGAAGGTGGATCTCCAGGGGGCGGATCCCCGGGTCTCCGCCCGTGACATCGAAACCTTGTTTTCCCTGGCCGATGAGCAGGTGTCCGGCATCCCCGGCACCCCCATTCACCGCAGCCCCGCCTGGTTTGTGGTGGACGACGGGAAAAAGACCCTGGAGCCTTTGAACCAGCACGGCAACGAGCTTCGCGCGCTGATCTCCTACGTCATCGCCGACCGCTTCTTCATCGAGGACATCACCCAGCGGCTGCTGGCCATCGGCAAAACCGCCGCCGGTTTCTTTTCCACCCCCATGGGGGAAGCTATGCTCTATATCTCTGAGACCGACCGGGACCGTACCGCGGTTCTGATTGACATCGGCTACCTGAACACCGAGGTGATCGCGGTGGAGGGGGACGCCATCATCTTCCACAAGGTGCTCCCGCTGGGCGGTGGGCATATTTCGGCGGATCTGGCCTATGGGCTGGAGATCCCGCTGGACCAGGCGGAGCAGGTGAAGCGGGGATATGAGTTTGGCCTTGGCAGCACGAAAAACAGCTTTGATGTGCTGCTTTCAAACGGCACCACCCAGACCTTTACCCGGGAGAAGGTGGCGACCATTCTTGAACCCCGGGTTGACGAGATCTGCGAGGCCATTGTCAAATCCATCAAGGATTCTGGCGTCAGGCTTGGCAACTGGTCCCCGGTTTATCTCACCGGCGGCGGCCTTGCCATCAACAAGGGCGGGCGCGAATACCTGTCAGAAAAGATGGAGCGCCCGGTGCGGGAGCTGCCGCGCAAGGCGGTGAAGCTCTCCAGCGCCATTTACTCCAGCTCTCTGGGGCTGCTGGATTTGATCATCGACACCAGAAACACTGCCACTGAGTCTCAGTCTGGCATCCGCGGATTTTTCCGCGGGCTGCTGAGCGTCTAATTTATTTGTGAGGAGGACCTCCCATGCTTGTACTCCAGGTTGAGCCTGAACAGCAGACATCTTTCGCGTCCATTAAAGTTGTGGGCTGCGGCGGCGGCGGTGCCAACGCCGTCAACCGCATGATTGAAGCCGGCCTGAAAGGGGTGGAGTTCATCGCTGTGAACACCGACCGCCAGGCCCTCAACGCCTCCAAGGCCGACACCAAAATCCAGATCGGCGAGAAGCTTACCAAGGGGCTGGGCGCAGGGGCTGTGCCGGAGATCGGCAAGCGCGCGGCGGAGGAGAGCCGGGAGGAGATCGCCCAGCACTTAAAGGGCGCTGACCTGGTCTTTGTCACCGCCGGCATGGGTGGGGGCACGGGCACGGGTGCCGCGCCCATCGTGGCCGACATCGCCCGGGAGATGAACTGCCTGACCATCGCGGTGGTCACCAAGCCCTTCCAGTTTGAGGGCAAGCAGCGCATGCGCAACGCCGAGACCGGCGTGAACGAGCTCAAGCAGTTTGTGGACACCCTGGTCGTAATCCCCAATGATAGGCTGCTGGAAGTGGTCAGCCGCGGCACCTCCATGGTGGAGGCCTTCCGCGTGGCCGATGATGTGCTGCGCCAGGGCATCCAGGGCATTTCCGACCTGATCGCGCTGCCGGCGCTGATCAACCTGGACTTTGCTGACGTGAAGACCGTCATGGAATCCGGCGGCATGGCCCACATCGGCATCGGCGTTGGCAAGGGCGAGAACCGCATGGTGGAGGCCGCGAAAAATGCCGTGGCAAGCCCGCTGCTTGAGACCAAGATCGATGGCGCCCGGGCGGTGCTCATCAACATCACCGGCAACGAGGAAATGGGCATCGTTGACATCAACGAGGCGGCCAAGCTCATCCAGGAATCCGCTGACTCTGACGCCAACATCATCTTTGGCGCCGGCATTGACAACGACCTGAAGGACGAAGTGCGCATCACCGTGATCGCCACCGGCTTTGAGAAAAACGCTTTCCCCACCCGGGAGCAGAAGAAAAAGCCCTACCGCACCTCCACGCCCTATGGCATGGCCACTGCCGCCATCAACCCCTATGAGAACAGGCCGGCCGTGCCCAAGCCCGATATGCCCAGCTTTGAAGCGCCCCAGGTGGCCAACATCTACGAGCAGGACACCAGCGCCTTCTTCCCCACAGGCTCGCGCCCGGTGGTGACCAATGTGCCGCCGCCCGCCATGCCTCAGCAGCAGATGGCCCCCAGCTACCAGCCGGGGCAGGGGTATTCCTTTGGCCAGCAGCCCATGCAGCAGCCTCAGGGAGCGCCCAGCCCCTACCAGCCACCCATCCAGCAGCCGCAGCAGCCTCAGATGGCGGAGAAGGATGACCTGGGCGTGCCTGCCTATCTGCGCAGGAAAAAGTAAATATTTCGGATGACCAATCCGGGAGAGACCGCCAGGGGCGGCGCCGAAGGGGATGCGAGAACTCTCAGGCAAACAGACCGGGTTGTGACGAGACTCTGGAAAGCGTTAAGCACCAAAGAAGCAACTCCTGCGCGGAGGAAACTTTGAGGTCAAAAGACAGAGGCACGCAAAATCTGCGTGCCTCTTATAGCAAGCACATAAGGAGGTCTTATGGAAAAGAAAACACCGTTGTATGACCTGCATCTGGCGCTAAAAGGGCGGATGGTGCCGTTTGCCGGCTACCTGCTGCCCGTGCAGTATGAGACAGGCGTTATCGCCGAGCATAAGGCGGTGCGGGAAGCCTGCGGGCTGTTTGATGTGTCCCATATGGGGGAGCTGCGCATTTCAGGCCCTGATGCGCTTGAAAACATCAACCTGCTGCTAACCAATGACTTCACTGATCTTCAGACCGGGCGTGTGCGCTACAGCCCCATGTGCAACGCCTCCGGCGGCATTGTGGACGACCTGATCGTCTACAAATTCGCTGATGACGATTATCTGCTGGTGGTGAACGCCGCCAACAAGGACAAGGATGCCGCCTGGATCAAGACCCATCTTCAGGGGGACTGCCAGCTGACAGACCAGTCAGACCAATATGCCCAGCTGGCGCTCCAGGGGCCCAGGTCAAAGGAGATCCTGGCCAAAGTGGCGGATGCCGAGGGCTTCCCCACAAAATACTACAGCTTTGTGCCGGAGCTTCTGGTGGCGGGCGTCCCCTGCCTGGCGTCCCGCACGGGATACACGGGCGAATTTGGGTATGAACTATATTGCGCCCCCGATAAAGCAGTGCAGCTGGCTGAAGCGCTGCTTGAAGCCGGACGTGACCTGGGGCTGATCCCCTGCGGCCTGGGCGCCCGGGACACCCTGCGGCTGGAGGCGGGCATGCCGCTGTATGGGCATGAGATGAGCGATGAGATCACGCCGCTGGAAGCCGGTCTGGACTTTTTCGTGCGCATGGACAAGGCGGACTTCATCGGCAAAACCGCCCTGGAACAAAAGGGTGAGCCGGCGCTGACCCGGGTGGGGCTGATGCTCCTTGACCGGGGGATTGCCCGGGAGGGCAGCGACGTGTATGTTGATGACAACAAGATTGGCCAGACCACCAGCGGCACCCTGGTGCCATACCTGAACAAGGCGGTGGCCATGGCCCGGGTTGACAAGAACCATGCACAGCCGGGCACCCGGGTGGTGATCGATGTCAGGGGCCGGAAGCTCCAGGCTGAGGTGGTGCCGATGCCCTTTTATCAGCGTCCCAAAGGCAAGTAAAAGCTATTATTGGATATGAAGGAGGAAAAGCCATGAACAATCCCAAGGAGCTGCGCTACTACAAATCCCATGAGTGGGTGAAGCTGGAAGGCGACACCGCCCTGATCGGCATCACCGACCACGCCCAGAACGAGCTGGGGGACCTGGTGTTCATCAACCTGCCCAACGTCGGCGACGTGGTGGCCAAGGACGATGCCTTTGCCGATGTGGAATCCGTGAAGGCGGTGAGCGACATCTTGAGCCCCATTTCCGGCACCGTGGCCGAGGTGAACGAGGCGCTGGGCGACGCACCGGAACTCATCAACCAGGATGCCTATGCCGCCTGGATTGTCAGGCTGTCTGACCTGGGTGACATGGATGACCTGATGAGCGCCGAAGAATACGAGGAATTCCTGAAGAAGGAGGCATAAGATGGGAAGCTATCTCCCCACCACCCCTGATGAGCGCCAGGAAATGCTCAAGGCCATCGGCTTAAAGGAACTCAAAGATCTTTTTACCGCCGATGTGCCCGAAAGCGTGCTGCTGAGCGACTCTGTTGATCTCCCCGCGGGGCTTTCTGAAATGGCGGTTCGGGACAAGATGGAGACCATCGCAGCCAAGAACACAGTGTTCCGCAGGGTGCTAAGAGGCGCCGGCAGCTATGACCACCACATCCCCGCCATTGTGTCGACGGTCACCTCCAAGGAGGAATTTGTCACCACCTATACGCCCTATCAGGCGGAAATCAGCCAGGGCGTGCTGCAGTCCATCTTCGAATACCAGACCATGATCAGCGAATTGACCGGCATGGACGTGAGCAACGCCTCCATCTATGACGGCGCCTCGGCGGCGGCAGAGGCGGTCATGATGACCCAGACCCGCAGCCGCGAGCGCGTCTATGTCGCCTCCACCGCGCATCCGGAGGTCATCCACACCATCAAGACCTACTGCTGGGGCCGGGATGTGGCCTTTGAGGAACTTCCCCAGAAGGACGGCGTGCTGGATCTGAGCGCGCTTGAGGATTTGCCCGCTGACACCGCCTGCGTATACCTCCAGCAGCCCAACTTCTTTGGCCTGTTTGAGGATGCGGAAAAGGTGGCAGAGCTGACCCACAAGGCCGGCGCTAAAGCCATCATGGGCGTCTATCCCATATCCCTTGGCATCTGCAAAACCCCGGGTGAGATGGGCTTTGACATCGCCGTGGGGGAAGGCCAGCCTCTGGGCATCCCCATGAGCTGGGGCGGGCCTTACCTGGGCTTTATGACCGCCAAGAAAGAGATGATGCGCTCCCTGCCCGGCCGCATCGCCGGCGAAACGGTGGACAACCAGGGCCGCCGCGCGTATGTGCTGACCCTGCAGGCGCGAGAGCAGCATATCAGGCGCGAAAAGGCCAGCAGCAATGTCTGCACCAACCAGGCGCTGTGCGCCATGACCGCGGCGGTTTACATGGCCGCCATGGGGCCCCAGGGCATGGCGGATGTGGCCCAGCTGAGCTATGAAGGGGCCCACTACTTCGCGGATGAGCTGGCCAAGCTCAAGGGCTTTGGCCGCGTGCACAAGGGCGAGTTCTTCAACGAGTTCCTCACCGCCTGCCCCATGGATGTGCATGCGTTTGAGAAGAAAATGGCCAAGAAGGGTGTCCTCGTCGGCCTTCCGGTGGATGATCATTTGCTGTGGTGCGTCACAGAGAAGATGGACAAACAAGCCATTGACGAGGTCATCGCCCTGATCAAGGAGGTGTGCGGGCAATGAAACTGATTTTTGAACGCAACGTTCCCGGACGCCGGACCCACCAGCTGCCAAAGAGCAGCTTCCCCAAAAGGGAGCTGCCGGAAAACCTGTCCCGGAAGGCGGCCCCCCGGCTGCCTGAGATGAGCGAGGTGGCCCTGGGCCGTCACTACACCCAGCTGGCCAAGCAGGCCTTTGGGGTCAACTCTGGTTTTTACCCCCTGGGTTCCTGCACCATGAAGTACAATCCCCGCATCAACGAGGTGGTGGCGGGCCTCCCGGGCTTTGCCAGGGTTCATCCCCTGCAGCCCAGGGACACGGTGCCCGGCTGCACCCAGGTGATTGATGAGGCGCGCAAGGTGTTCTCCACCATCACCGGCATGGATGACATGTCCTTCCAGCCCGCCGCAGGCGCCCATGGCGAGTTCCTGGGCCTGCTTCTGATGAAGAAATATCACGAGAAGCGCGGCGACACCCAGCGCACCCGCGTGCTGATCCCGGACTCTGCCCACGGCACCAACCCGGCCAGCGCCGCCATGGTGGGCTTTACGGTGACCCACATCCCCTCAGACGACAAGGGTTGTGTGGATCTAAATGCGCTTCAGGCTGCCCTGGATGACACCGTGGCCGGGCTTATGCTCACCAACCCCAACACCGTTGGCATCTTTGACCCGAATATCCTGGAGATCACCCGGCTGGTGCACGAGGCCGGCGGCCTGAACTATTACGACGGCGCCAACCTCAACGCCATCATGGGCTGGGTGCGCCCCGGCGACATGGGCTTTGATGTGATTCACCTCAACCTCCACAAAACCTTCTCGACGCCCCATGGCGGCGGCGGCCCGGGTGCTGGCCCGGTGGGCTGCAAAAAGCACCTGGTGCCCTTCCTGCCCAAAAGCCATATGGGAGAGGAGCGCACCCCGGACTCCGTGGGCCAGATACGCGCCTTTTACGGTAACTTCCTGGTGGTTGTGCGCGCCTTCACCTATGCCCTCACCCTGGGCCGGGAGGGTTTGCCCCAGGCCAGCGGCATGGCTGTCCTGAATGCCAACTACCTCATGCGCAAGATTGAGCACTGCTTCCCGCCTTTCTACAACCGCATCTGCATGCACGAGTTTGTGATCTCCCTGGAGAAAATCAAGAGGAAGAGCGGTGTGGGCGCGCTGGATGTGGCCAAGTGTCTGCTTGACTACGGCATGCACCCACCCACCATGTACTTCCCCCTGATCGTGCCTGAGGCGCTGATGGTGGAACCCACCGAAACCGAGAACAGGGAAACCCTGGATGATGCTGCCCAGGCCTTCTGCGACATCCATCAGATGATCCGGGATGACCCGGAAAAGCTGCATCTTTGCCCCATCACCACCCCCATCGGACGCCCCGATGAGGTGGGCGCTGCCCGGAACCCCCGGGTGCGGTACATGTTCACAGAGTAAGACAATCAAAAAAACCTCAAAGCCGGTGTCCCGGCTTTGAGGGGAGCGTTCGGGGAGGGAGGTTGTTCAAATCTCCCTCCTGACTTTTTATTTCATCAGGTACTCGTCATTCAAGGCCTTGACACCCGCCATCTCCTGCTGCTTTTGGCGATACTTCTCACCGGTGTTGCCCAGCACTGCGTAGGAGGCGATTTTGCTTTCCTCAACGCCCGGCTGGTTGAAGGCATCGATATCCAGCAGCTCCCCGGCGTAGGCGGTGGTGAGCATAAAAAAGTAGAGCAGCTGGCCGATGGTGTGCTCGTTCACCTCAGGCAGGGTGATGGTCTGGCTCATGCGCCCGGCGCGCAGCAAAGCGTATTGGGTGCCCTGATACTCAGCTTCAATCAGGGCATTGAGGGATTTGCCGCCCAGGAAGGCCACGTCCGGAAAATCCTCGCAGCCGTGGGGGATGGGGAAGTCATTGCGGAACCCTTCCACCCGCAGGAAGGTGACGATCTTGTCATAGGGGCCTTCGGTGTACAGCTGCAGCTGGCTGTGCTGGTCAGTGACGCCCAGGGATTTGACCGGCGTCTGGCCCACATTGACCGCCATGCCCTTGCGGGTGACGTTCTTGCCCAGGCTCTCGGCCCACAGCTGGCAAAACCAGTCGGCCATGTATTTCAGGCTGTCGGCATAGGGCATCATCACCTGGATGTTGATGCCGATCTCCTCCATAGCGATCACCTGAATGACCGCCTGCAAAAGGGCCGGGTTTTGCCAGAGGTCGCCTGACTTGCAGCGCTCATCCATGGCCGCGGCGCCTTTAAGCATGGCCCGGATATCAATGCCGCAGACCGCCGCAGGCAACAGGCCAACGGGGCTCAACTCGCTAAACCGGCCGCCCACGGAGGACGGGATGAAGAAGTGCTTGAAGCCTTCCTTTTGCGCCAGCTTGATGAGGTTGCCCTTTTCCTTGTCGGTGGTGGCGATGATATGCTCATGCCATTTGTCGCCCACAGCCTTTTTAAGCAGGTTTGAGATGATCAGGTATTGGCTCATGGTTTCGGCGGTGGCGCCAGACTTGGTGATGATATTAAAGCAGGTGTTCGGCAGGTCAATCACATCCAGCAGCGCCTTCATGCGCTCAGGATCGATGTTGTCCTCCACATAAAAGCGGGGATGGCCCCGCTGCTCACGGGTGCCTTCGTTGTAGTGCAGGTGCTTGAGCGCCTGATGCACCGCGATGGGCCCCAGGGCGCTGCCGCCAATGCCCAGCACCACAAAAGCGTCAAAGCGGGTCTGGATCCGCTTGGCTGTCTCCTCAATATCCTGAAGGATTTCCTCCTGATGATAGGGAAGCTCCGTCCAGCCCAGCCAGCCGGTGCCACGGGCCTTATCCACCGCCTCGTAGGCTGCCCTGGCCTGCTCCGCGGCATCCTCAATGGTCTCCCGGCTGATGCCGTATTGGTAACCCACACGGTCAGCCATCAGATGGTTGACATCCAGGGTGATGTTGCCGCTGTGATTTTTTCTCATACGTCCCTCCAGTTTTTTTCAATTATAGCACAGTTTAAGCCCTGCCAACACGATCATCACCGCATGCCGCGCTTTGCCGGGAATTGAAACAGCCTATGCAGTGTGGTATAATCTTCTAAATTCTGAAGGGAGCATCATAGCATTGGCCACACCTGTTCTCAGCGTCATCATTCCGGTGTACAACGCGGAAATGAACATCATCAGGACGCTGGAGAGTGTTCTGCCCCAGGCGGGGGAGGATGTGGAGATCATCCTGATTGACGACGGCAGCCGGGATCGGAGCCTTGAAATCTGCGAGGACTTGGCCCGGGCCGACAGCCGGATCAAAGTGTTCAGCCAGGAAAACGGCGGCCCCGGGGCCGCGCGAAACACCGGGATCAGGGCCGCGCGGGGAGAGTATATCCTCTTTGTGGACAGCGATGACACCCAGGCGCCAGGCGCCATCGACGCGCTGCTTGAGGCTGTGCAGGGGCATGACCTGGTGATCGCCCATTTCAATATCCTGATGAAAGGCCAGGTGCTGGACCGGGGCTATATCAAGACCAACCAGACCATGGAACGTGATGACTTCCTGCATGCCCTGGCCCGGCGCCCAGGCAGCTATTATTATAGCGCGCTGTGGAACAAACTCTACAGGCGCCAAATCCTGGATGATCATGGCCTGCTCTTTGACCCGACACTTCGCTGGGGGGAGGACTTCAAGTTCAACATGGCCTATTATGCCCACGTAAACCGGGTGGGTTTTCTGAAGGTTCCGGTCTACAATTACCGCCGCACGCTCAAAGGCCAGACCTGGCGGACCATGTTCCATCTGCCCCAGAGCTTTGCCATCAAGGGCCGGCTATACCAGGCGCTCAAGGGCTTGTACATCCGGCATGGCGCTTTCGAGCGCTACCGGCTACACATCTACCGCTATATTTTTAACGTCACCGTCAGCCAGTAAAGCGGGCTGTGGCGCGGAATCCTGATAAAACGCTTGCCAAAACAGCTTGCATGTCGTATACTGTGTGCGCGCAGTTGTAAACCGTGTGCGGTTTTGATAGCGCATATTTTTTATTGAAGGGGCCAATGGAAATCAGAAGAAATGCAGGCTGATGAGCCTGCATCAAAATACTGAGCAAAACGAATGGAGTGGACACAATGAGCAACAGGCAGCATGAGCTGAGCAACAAAACGGTGGTATCCGTTGAGGGCATGAGGAAACTGGAGGAGAAGCTCCAATACCTGACCACCATCAGGCGCGCGGAGGTGGCGGAGATGATCGCCGTGGCCCGCGGCTTTGGCGACCTGAGTGAAAACGCCGAATATGACGAGGCCAAGAACGAGCAGTCCCGTCTGGAGGCTGAGATCATCGATCTGGAGAACACCATCCGCACCGCCATTGTGATTGACGATTCGGAGGTTTCCACCGACCGGGTCAACATCGGCACCACCGTCAAGGTGTTCGACTCGGAGCTGAAAGAAGAGGCGGAGTATACCATCGTGGGCGCCCGGGAGAGCGACCCGATGAACAACCGCATCTCAAACGAGAGCCCCATGGGCGCTGCCCTCCTGGGCAAAAAGAAGGGACAGACCGTGAAGGTGCAGGCCCCGGGCGGGCTCATTTCCCTTAAAGTGCTTGATATTCATCGATAAAAAAGGAGTACCGCATTTTCATGTCAGAACAGGCTGTCAGCCAGCAGGCGTTTTCAGAGCAGGAAGGCATCCGCAGGGCCAAACTGCAGGAGTTGATTGACCAGGGGCAAAGCCCCTATTTGCTCACCAAATATCCGGTGGATTACAGGAGCGAGGCGATCAAGGCGGACTTTGAGCGCCTGGACGGCCAGGTGGTGACCATCGCCGGGCGCATGACCAGCCGCCGCATCATGGGGAAGGCTGCCTTTGCCCACCTGCTGGACGGGGAGGGTGTCATCCAGGCCTATATCAAGCGGGATGACATCGGCCTTGAAGCCTATCAGGCCTTCAAGACCTTTGACATCGGCGACCTTCTGGGCATCAGGGGCAAGGTGTTCAAGACCAAGACCGGCGAGGTCTCCGTGCACGCAGAAGAGGTCATCCTGCTGGCCAAAAGCCTCAAACCCCTGCCGGAGAAGTGGCATGGCCTGCAGGACACAGACCTGCGCTACCGCCAGCGCTACCTGGACATGATCGTAAACCCCGACGTGCGGGAGACCTTCCTCAAACGCACCCGCATCATCAACGCCATCCGCAACTTCCTCAACAGCCAGGGCTTCCTGGAGGTGGATACGCCCATCCTGCACACGCTTGAGATCGGCGCGGCGGCCCGCCCCTTTGTGACCCACCACAACACGCTGGACATTGAGATGTTCCTGCGGGTGGAAACCGAGTTGTATTTGAAGCGGCTGGTTGTGGGCGGCTTTGAGAAGGTCTATGAGATCGGCCGCATTTTCCGCAACGAGGGCATGAGCCCCAAGCACAACCCCGAGTTCACCTCGGTGGAATTCTACCAGGCCTATGCGGACTATGAGGATTTCATGCGGCTGACGGAGGAGCTGATCTCCTCTGTGGCCATTGAAGTCTGCGGCAGCACCCAGGTCAGTTACCAGGGGCAGCTGATTGAGCTGAAAACTCCCTGGCCCAGAATCAGCATGGCCCAGGCGGTCAAGGACGCCAGCGGCATTGATTATTTCGACTGGGAGAGCGATGAACAGGCCCGTCAGGCGCTCAAGGATAAGGGCGTCCACGCTGAGGCCCACTTCACCCGGGGCGACTGCCTGGCGGAGCTATTTGATGTCTATGTGGAAAAGAGCCTTGTCCAGCCCACCTTTGTGACCGATTATCCGGTGGAGATTTCGCCCCTGGCCAAGCGCAAGCCCGATGACCCGCGCCTGACTGAACGCTTTGAGTTTTTCATCTGCGGGAGCGAGTTTGGCAACGCCTTTTCAGAGCTCAACGACCCCATCGACCAGCGGGCGCGCTTTGAGCGCCAGGTGGCGGAGCGGCGCAAGCTTGGCGGCACCAAGGCCCAGGTGGACGAGGACTTCCTCAATGCCCTGGAATATGGCCTGCCCCCGACCGCCGGGGAGGGCATCGGGGTGGACCGGCTGATCATGCTGCTCACCGACAGCGCCTCCATCCGGGATGTGCTGCTCTTCCCCACCATGAAGCCCTTGGGCGGCTGATGGACCCATGAAACTAAACACCAGAATAGACGGCAGGGCACTCAGGCATCACCTCAGTTACCACTGGTGGCAGTATGCGCTGATCGTTGCCCTGTCTTTTATTGTCTGGAACCTGATCTATACCCAGACCGCCTACCGGGTGCCGGGGGAGCGGCGGATAGACCTGTATGTGCAGACGGTGGCGGTCGGGCAGGAAGCGGGGCTGGATGAGCTGCGTGCTATCGGGAGCCGGGTGGCGCCTGAGGCTGAAGAGGTCAATGTGATCACCCTGCTGCCGCCCTCGGCCCAGGATATGTATGCCAATGTGCAGCTGGTCACATTTCTCTCGGCCAGGGAAGGGGATATTTATGTGCTGGGCACGGAGGATTTCAAGCGCTTTGCCGCCCAGGGCGCTTTCCTGGCGCTGGACGAGGCTGTGTCGGCGGGTACAATCGCCCTGGACCCGGCCGTTGATCTGAGGGCAGGCCATGTGACGGTGCTGGAGCAGGATGATAACGGGAAAGAGAAGCCCCTGTCAGAAAGCCGGCTGTATGGGATTCCCCTGAGCGCTTTTCCGACGGCAGCGGGGCTGCTGGGCCTTCACCGGGAGGATATGTTCCTGTCCGTCACCCACTATTCGGACAACCTTGAGAGCACCCTGGCTTTTGTTAACCAGCTGCTAAAACGATGAACGAAGTGAGCGCTTATGAGATATGACGCGGTAATTTTTGACCTGGACGGGACGCTGACTGATTCGGCCCCCGGCATCATCGCGAGCCTTCAGCACGCGATGGCGCAGATGGGGCTGGAGATGCCGGAGGAGGCCCTGCTGCGGGAGCATTTCCTGGGCCCGCCGGTGTTGACGGGGCTGAATAAGCACTACGGTATGACCGGTGAAATGGCCCATGAGACAGTCTTTCACTTCAGGGAGCGCTATCACGAGAGCGGATACCTGGATAACACGGTCTATCCGGGCATCAGGCCTCTGCTCAAGGCGCTTAAAGACAAAGGGTGTTACCTGGCGGTGGCCACCGGGAAGCCCCAGGAGGCTACGGACAAAGTCCTGAAAGCCCTTGACCTGGAGCGCTTCTTTGACGCGGTGTCCGGCCCCCTTCCCAGCGATGATCCGCTGATTGACAAGGCCGCCCTCATCGGCCGGGTGCTGCCTATGGGAAAGCACGCCGTCATGATAGGGGACCGGATGACTGACATCTCCGGAGCCAAAGCCCGGGGCATCACGGGGATCGCCGCCACGTATGGTTATGGCAGCCGGGAGGAGCTGGAGGAGGCTGGGCCTGCGGCTATGGCCGAAAGCCCGGAAGCTCTGTTTGAGCTGCTGGGGCTTGAAAAGCCGGTCAGCAGCGGTTACTTCATCAGCTTTGAGGGTAATGACGGCTGCGGCAAGTCCACCCAGGCCCGGCTTTTGGCCCAAAGGCTTGTTCGGAATGGGCACAGCGTGCTCCTCACCCGGGAGCCGGGTGGCACCGCCGTGGGGGAGCAGGTGCGGGAGATTTTGCTGTCAAACGCCAACACCGGCATGGAGGATGTGACCGAGGCGCTGCTGTATGCGGCGGCCCGGGCACAGCATGTCAGAGAGGTGATCCGCCCTGCTCTAGAGGCCGGCAAGCTGGTCATCAGCGACCGCTTTGTGGATTCAAGCCTGGCCTACCAGGGCGCCGGGCGGATGCTGGGTGTAAAAGAGGTCGGGCAGATCAATGCGCCGGCTATTGATGGTCTGGTGCCTGATGCCACGGTGTTTTTGGCCCTGGACCAAGAGGCCGCCGCCTTCCGCCAGCGCAAGCGCGCCAAAGACCGGTTGGAGCTGGAGGATGAGGCTTTTCATCAGCGGGTGGCGGAAGCCTATGAGGAGATGATAGAGGCCCAGCCAGAGCGCTTTCTGGTGGTATCAGCCAGCGGGGAAAAGCAGCAGACCGCTGCCCTGGTGTATGAAGCGGTGATGGCGCGCCTGATCCGGGACGGCCAGGCATGAGCCGTGTGGTGGTGGGGCTTTCCGGCGGGGTGGACTCCGCCGTGGCAGCCCTGCTGCTCAAGCGCCGGGGACATGAGGTCATCGGCGTTTTTATGAACAACTGGGAGGAAGTGGACGAGAACGGCGTCTGCGCTGCCCAGGATGACTGGGCGGATGTGCGGGAGATCTGCCAGAGGCTTGATATTCCCCATTATTCTGTGAACTTTGCCAGGGAATACGAGGCGCGGGTGTTCACCCACTTCCTGTCTGAATACAGCAAGGGGCGCACGCCCAACCCGGATGTGTTGTGCAACCGGGAGATCAAGTTCAGTGCTTTCCTGGATTTCGCGATGAAGCTGGACGCCGACTATATGGCCACCGGCCACTTTGTCAGGCGGGACGAGGCCGGAAACCTGCTTAGAGGGGCGGACCCGGATAAGGACCAGAGCTATTTTCTGTATATGACCAAGGCCGCGCAGCTAAAGCGTGCCCTGTTTCCTGTGGGGGAGCTGCATAAAGCCCAAGTGCGCCAGATTGCCCGGGAGGCCGGTATCCCGGTGTCTGAAAAAAAGGACTCCACCGGCATCTGCTTTATCGGCGAGCGGCGTTTCAAGCGGTTTTTGCAGCAGTATCTGCCGGCCCAGCCCGGGGACATGGTGACGGAGGCAGGCGAGGTGATCGGCCGCCATGACGGGCTGATGTATTACACCATCGGCCAGCGCCGGGGCCTGGGAATCGGCGGCCGGGGGGATGGGCGCAGCTGGTTTGTGGCGGACAAGGATTTGGAGAAAAACCGCCTCCTGCTGGTGCAGGGGGAGGATCATCCAAAGCTTTTCTTCACCGGTGCAGCCATAGAGCAGGTCACCTGGATAAACGGGGCGCCTTTTACAGGCCGCACAGCACAGCCCATCCAGGTCAAGCTGCGCTATCGCCAGCCCGACCAGGAGGCAAGCCTGAGGCTGGACGGGGAAACCGGCATTCTGCGTTTTGAAAAACCCCAGCGCGCGGTGACGCCGGGGCAGAGTGCGGTGTTTTATCAGGGGGATGTGTGCCTGGGCGGCGGCATTGTGACATCCTCTTTATAGACTGATTTCAGCCAGCGCCTGGCGGGTGACGTAGTAAACCGCATGGCCGTTGACCACCATGGCCAGATGCAGGGCATCAAAGGGATAAAAGGCCAGGTCGATCAGAATTTCCTCAGCGTCCAGCACATAGCGGACGAGGGGGGCCCCTTCCGGCTCAAAACCCTCCGGCAGTTTGCCCTGCCCGCCCAGATCCATCAGCTTCAGGTATTCCTGGATGAAAGCCTCCTGATTGCTTTCCTGACCGTCCCGGGTGATCACCGGATCATAAAGCTGCCGTCCCTCCTCGTCCAGAGCCAGGGCGTTGTTTTTTTCTATGCGCTCCACCAGCTCCACCTGGTAGCTGCGCTTGGCTTGTGCGTCTTCCACGCGCAGGCTGTGCAGCTGGTTGATGGGGATGATCACGGGTTTTCTCGCCAGCATCCTGTCCAGGCTCAGCGTGGTTAAAAAGCCCATGGAGGCATAGCTGGCCTGATAGACCGATCCCTGGTGCAGGCAGTAGAAGCCGATGCGATCAATATCATCCCCAATGGCGAATTGGAAGCGCTGCGCTGCGACCTCATGGGCGGCGGCGTTTTCACCCTGGGTGATGATGACGCTCTTGGCCAGGTGGAAGGTCAATTGCCGCTTGGGGGCATCAAGGCCGTAGTCTGATAGGGGCAGTTCATCCGCTTCTCCCACATAAACAGCAAAGCGCATGCCGTTGATAGCGCTCATCATGACAGCGATCTGGCCCGGGTCTGCCGGATAGCGGACAGGCTGTGCCACCTGCCAGAAGTGGTTGTTCCGCTCAAGGGAGAATGCGGATTTTTCATCCTCAACCTCCAGCGCGTCAAGCAGATCAGCGCTGAAATCAATCCGGGGGATGGGGTGCAGGGCACCCAGCGGCAGGTTGAGGTTGCTTTTGATCTGGGGGGAGAGGGTGTAAACCGCCTGATCGCCTGAAAGCATGAAGTAATCCGAGGGGATCTCCGTGTAGGCGGCGTTCCCGAAAGATAGGGTGAGGCTGGTGCCGTCCGTGTATTCCGCCCGCACGCGGAAGTGCTTGCCGTCCATGCCCAGCGCCGCCTCGCCGCCGGGCACCTGGCTGAGTTCCCCGGCCAATTCCGCGCTGATAGTGGTCAAGTCCTGGGCCATCACCGCCAGCATCTCCTGATCCAGCGCAAAATCCGGCTTGTCCGGCAGCTGAAAGCCGCTCTCACCGCGCACCAGGCGGTAGCTGGCGTGCCCGGTGGGGAACAGCTCAAAGGCACTCAGGTCTTGAGGTGCTTTGCCAATCAGCGTCACTTCCTGGTTTTCAGAGGGCTCAGGCGGCGGCAGGGCGCTGTTTTTATCCTTGAGGTTCAGCCACATCAATACCCCCGCGAGAACCACCAGTACTGCCAGGACAGCAACCAGCATGCCGCGTTTGGCGGCAGATTTGTGCTGCTTTTTGCGCACCGGCTGCATCATCGCCTCCTGCGCCGCGCGATGACGGCCGCCCCGATTGCCAACACCAGCGCGGGCAGCAGGAGGATGAGGGCAAGAGGCAGGGCCATGGAGGGGATGACCATCTGCGGGCGGATGGCGTCCTTGGGCGCGATGGCAAGGTCGATGGGCTTGTGGGCACTCAGGTAGGATAAGGCATGCAGCAGGAAATCCTGGCTGTAGGTGTTGTCAAACAGCCAGCTGTCGGTGAGCATGGCCGAATTGCCCAGGATCAGCGCCTGGGAGCGGCTGCCATCCGGGTGGGCAAGGCTTGAGAGCAGTGCCAGGCTGAAGGTGCCCTGGCGGTCATCCGGTTCAGGCAGCAGGGTGGCGCCCGGCTTTTTTACATCCTTGATATAGGACAGGCCGCTGGTGAGCACCGGTGTGACCAGGGGGTTGCTCTCCTCCGCTGAAGGGGTTTCAAAGGCCCGTGCGCCGGGCAGAAGCAGCATGGTGTGGCCTGAGGCCACCAGCTCCATCGTCACATCGGTCTGGGCCACAAAGGGCGACAGGTAGATGGGGGAGTTGATATAGGAGGCGGTATCTTCCTCATCTGCCACCACCAGACCGCTGATCTTCTCAAAGCCAAAGCTGCGGTATAGGGCGTCGAAATTGGGCAGCACGTCCGGATCGCCATAGTCGCTGGTGATCACCAGCGCGCCGCCCTTTTGGGTGAAGGCCTGGATGGCGCTGAGTTCGCTGGCCAGCAAGTCCTTTTGCGGGGATAGCACCAGGAGCGGATGGGCCGGGTCGAGCTGCCCGTCCCGCGTCAGATTTACCCGGCTCACCTGGTAGTTGTTGTTTTGAAGCAGCGCCTCCATGGCGGCAGTCTGGCCTGCTGAAAGCTCGCCATGTCCCTCCAGGATCTGCACCTGGGGCACCTGGCCGGTGGTGACATACACCATGGCCTCCGCGATTTTCTTTTCGTATTGCAGACCGGAGACATAATAGGCCTGGGCGGTGGTATCAAAGCTCTGGCGCACATAGTCGGTGATATCCAGCACCCGGGTGCGCCCGGTTTCCTCACACACAATCAGCAGGCTGTCAGAGCTCACCGCCTGATCCCGCAGGTCTGATGAGATCTTGCTGGCCAGCAGGGGGTTACGCACCAGGCTGTCCACCGAGTAGGTGAACCGGGGCGTTTTGGCCGCAAAGCGGTTCAGCAGGCCTATCAGCGCCTGGTCTTCGCTGCCCGGGGTGAACAGGGCATAGGCGTGAACCGGGTGGGGGAGCTCTGAGAGCACTTTGTCGGTGGCATCGCTCTGGGTGGTGATCCGGTTATAGGATAGGTCCAGCCGCAGGGCATGGCGCTGTTCCAGGCTGTCCATCACCAGCACAAGGGCAATGGCCAGGATGACGCACAAAACCGCGGTGAGAATGACGGAGGCGCTCCTTGACTGCCTTTTGAGATGAGAAAAAAGCTTGCTCATGATTGCTTCACCCGCCTGAGCTCCATGGCGCTGATGGTGATGACCAGGCAAACGGCACAGAACAGGATGAAATAAAGCGCGCTGGCAAAGCTCAGCTGGGCCGACAGGAAGGGCACAAAGCGGCCATACAGGCTGAAGAAGGAGAACAGCCGATTGATGGCGCTGGGAACAAAGGGCGCGTTGGCCAACAGCCCCACCAGCCATACAAAAAGGTTGACGCCAAGCGCGGCCGCCACAGCGCTGGCGCTGCGGCGCATAAAGCCCGTCACCATCAGATCAAGCGCCACAAAGGCGAAGCCCTGCAGGAGGAAGCCCAGGCATGCGGTGAACACCTCGCCCACCCACACCCGGGCATACAGGGAGATGATGATGGGGTATGCCAGCATGATCAGCACAAACAGCAGGAGCACCACGCCAGCTGCCAGGAACTTTCCCAGCACGATGGCGGCTGATGACAAAGGGGAGGTGATCAGCAGCTGGTCTGTCATCTGCTGGCGTTCCCCCGCCAGCAACTTTACCACCAGCACCGGGGAGAGCAGCATCCAGACATAGCTGAGCATGGAGAAGAAGGGCATGAGGTCAGACCCCCGGGTGACCAGGTTGTTCAGATAAAACAGCAGCCCGCTCAGCGCCAGAAAAACCACCAGAAACAGGTAGGCAGTGGGGGTGAGGAAATAGCCCTTGAGCTCGCGTCGGAATATGGCGTTCATGAGAGCGCCTCCGGCGTCTGCCCGCTTGATACCCGCAGGAACAGCTCCTCCAGGGAATCCCCCAGGGGGCTTAGCTCCATGATGGGAACCGACAGGCCGCTTAAGAGCTTGAACAATGCCTGCTGAAAAGCGCTGTCTTTTTCAACTTCGACAATGAAAGTGGTTTTCTCGGCGCTGCCCCGCTGCACCAGCTCCACCCGTCGCACACCGGGCAGCTGCCGCAGGGGCGGTAAAACCAGGGAAGAGGGCCCTGACACAACCAGGCGGAAGCGGGGTTTTTGCTGTGTGTCCTCCGCCACGGCCTGATCCATCACCAGGCGGCCGGATGCGATCATCAGGACCCGGTCGCACACCTCCTGCACCTCGCTCAAGAGGTGAGAGGAGAGGATGATGGCATGCTTCTTGGAGAGCTTGCGCACCAGCCTTCTGAAGGCGTGGGACTGCACCGGGTCAAAGCCAGCCGTGGGCTCATCCATCAGCAGCGCCTCAGGGCTTCCGCACAGCGCCTGGGCCAGACCCAGGCGCTGGCGATAGCCCTTGCTGAGGGTGCCGGAGAGCTGATCCTTCACATCCAGAATATCGGTCAGCGCCATGATCTCCTGGATGTGCTGCTCCCGGTCCTGGGGATGGACGGATTTGATGTCGCAGCAAAAGCGCAGGTATTCGGCCGCTGTCAATTCTGGATATAGGGGAATGGTCTCCGGCAGGTAGCCCAGGTGCCGCTTGGCCTCCTGGGGCTTTTTTGCTAGATCGATGCCATTTACCCTGACACTGCCGGCGCTTGGGGCCAGATAGCCTGCGAGCACATGCAGCGCCGTGGTCTTGCCGGCGCCATTCTGGCCCAGCAGGCCCACCACTTCACCCACCCGGACGGTGAAGGAGATGTCTTTCACCGCCTCAAAGGCGCCATAGCGCCGGGTGATGTGTTCCGCCTGAATCAATCGTCCACCTCCATTGATATCAGCTGCATTATAGCATGCCGCTGCCGGGCGGACGTGAATAAACTGTGAAAGCTTGTGTTGTCGCTGCTCACAAAACATGGTAAGATGAACATCTAAAGCGATGAAGATCAAGTATATGAGGTGACATGAACAGCTATCGTTATCAGCAAAAGCCCACCATGACCCAGTATGGCACCAAGTTCCAGCGGCGGATGCTGATGGCGCTATCCCTGGTGCTCTTGGCCGGGGTGATCGGCCTTGCGATATGGGGGATCAACCAGTCCGCCACCATCAACCGCACCAAGGAGCGCCTTGAACGTCGGATCAACAGCTCCCTGGTTGACGCCATCAACGAGGTGTCCAGGCTGACCGGCGGCGTACAGTCCAACACCAGCAGCAAGCTGGCCCTGGTCCGCCAATACATTTTCAACATTGACCAGATGAACAACATCGCCATTGAGGTTTTTGGCGAGGGCGGCCGGATCGTGCCGGCTGAGGCGATCAGCGCCCTCTATCACGATCTTGACCTGTATGAGACCACCATCCAGACCGCCACATCCAGCACGCTGGATATCCGCACCACAACGCTCACGCATTTGACGGCGCTTCAGACCATCCTGGCAGAATAGGAGCGATCATTAACTGGGGATTGTCTGCGTAAATAGGCAGAAGCCCCATTTTTTTTGAAGCTTTTGGGCCGCCTGCATGGCGGCATTGGCATCAGCGAAAACCCCATAAACCAGAGAGCCAGCACCTGACATCTGGGCGAAGAGGGCCCTGTGGGTGCTTAAATCGTGCAGCGCATCGCCAATGGTGGGGCAGAGGGCCAGCGCTGCCTGCTGCAGCTGGTTGCGGGCTGACAGATGAAGGGAAGCTGGGTCATATTGTCTTATGGACTGGATGGCGCCGGGGATATCAGCAGGCCTCCCCGGGGCGGAGGAGGGGAGCTGTTCAAACACCTGTTTGGTGGACAGGCTTTCTTCAGGCTGGAGCAGCACGAGGTTAAAGGCGCGGGCGCCGGGAATGGGTGAAATTCTTTCGCCGATGCCCCCCACCCGGGCAAAGCCCCCTCCCAGGCAATAGGGGACATCAGCGCCCAGGGCTTTGCCCAAATCACGAAGCGCCTGAAGGGGCATTTTCATGCCCCACAGCTCATTAAGCCCCAGCATCACCGCCGCGGCATCCGCGCTGCCGCCTCCCAGCCCCGCCCCCGAGGGAATGCGCTTGTCAAGCGAAATATGCACCCCAGGGCATGATGGGCAAAGGCCCTGCATCAGCGCTGCCGCCCGCCAGGCCAGATTGCGCTCATCCCCGGGAGCATCCATGCTGCCGATGACTGAAAGCGTGATTCCTTTGGCCGGGGTGAGCACAATTTCATCAGACAGCGTCAGGCGCTGGTTGAGCATGTCCAGCTCGTGGTAGCCATCCGGGCGCCTGGACAGCACGTTTAGCGCCCAGTTGATTTTGGCCGTTGCCTTAATCCGCATGGCGTTTGGGTGCCTCCCCTTCTGCCAGGGTAAAGACAAAGGCCGCGCCCTTGACGCTGTCCGCCAGGCAGATGGTTTGCCCGTGGCGGTCCATGATGGATTTGCAGATGGCAAGGCCCAGGCCGCTGCCGTCCCCCGCGGCGTGGGACTGGTCTGATTTATAGAAGCGCTCAAAGAGCCTTCCTTTTTCCTCAGGCAAAACACCGATGCCGTTGTCCTGCACCGTGACGGCCAGCAGACGGCCCGCTTGGCGCCTGATCACCACCCGGATTTGCCCGCCCCCCGGGGTGAACTTGATGGCGTTGTCCAGCAGGTTAATCAGCACCTGCTCAATTTGATCCCGGGCGGCCCGGGCATAGAGGCTTTCCTCCTCAAAATCGGTGAGGATCTCAAGGTTCTTTCCCTCGATCTGGGGGAGCTTGGTGATCACCACCAGCCGCACCAGCTCGCACAGGTCAAAATCGGTCAAAACAAGCGGCGACTCCGGGCTTTCTGCCTGGGTGAGCTTGAACAGCCCTGCGATCAGCGCGTTTAGCCGCTTGGTCTCGTTCAGCACGATCTCCAGATATGGCTTGGCCTCTGCCTGGTCGATGGTGCCGTCGGTGATGCCCTGGATAAAGCCCTGGATGTTGGTCATGGGGGAGCGCAGCTCGTGGGAGAGGTTGGCGATGAAATCCCTGCGGATGCGCTCAGTATCCTGGATCTGGCGGGACATGTGGTTAAAGGAGGCTGCCAGGTCCCGCACCTCCCGGGCGCCGTTTTCCGTGATCTGGGGGACGGGCAGACCCCGGGCCATGGTACCGGCGTGGTG
Source organism: Christensenella sp. UBA5327 (assembly GCA_002411105.1). Lineage (GTDB taxonomy): Bacteria > Bacillota > Clostridia > Christensenellales > Aristaeellaceae > UBA6115. The sequence goes on from DHQX01000018.1 coordinate 51,151, forward strand.
GGCGATTTCCTGAAGCGGTCGCACCAGGCGCCGGGCAAAGAAATAGGCGATCACCGCGGCGATGACAGCGGCAAAAAGGGCGGCCAGCGCCGCGTTTTGCCAGATGCCCTCATAGGATTCCCGCACGGTCTGGGCCGCGGTTTGGATATAGACAGCGCCCAGCACCCGGTCCTCCTGCTTCCAGGGCACGGCCACGGTGAACATGGTGCCATCCGGCCCTGACGCCTGGCGCACCACCTCCTGGCCGCCCAGCACCTGGATCAGGGTGTCCACGATGGTTTTCGCGTCAAAAGAGGCGGCCAGCTCTTTGTTTTCATTCAAGACCGACGAAAAATATGAGGTCATCTGGCCCGTGCGATCCACCACCAGGGCATAAGCCCCATAATCCTGATAGACATCCCGGAGCTTGCGCTCCATCATGCGCCGGGTGGAGTTGCTGCTGCCAAGGAGGGCACTGAGGCCCTGAGGCTGGGGGATGGCCGCCAGGTAAGCGATATCATAGGCTTGGGTTTTAAGCGCTTGTGCCTGGTTGGCGATCTGGGTGTCCCGGGCGCTGAGGCCAAACACACCCAGCATCAGCAGCACACAGATCAGGATGACTGTGCCAAACAGGCCCATGAGTTTGCCAAAGATGCCCTGGCTCAAGCCGGCTTCACCTCAAACTTATAGCCCACCGACCAGATGGTGCGGATCAGCCAGCCAAACTGCTCACTCTCTGGCAGCTTTTCCCGCAGACGCTTGATGTGCACGTCCACCGTACGGCTGTCGCCAAAATAGTCAAAGCCCCAGACCTTTTCCAGCAGCTGCTCCCGGGTGAACACATGGTTCTGGTGCTTGGCCAGGAAGTGGAGCAGCTCCAGCTCTTTGGGCGGCATCTGCACGGGATTGCCATTATAGATCACCTCATAACTGGTGAGGTTAATGGAAAGACCGGGGAAAATGAGGCTGTCACCGCCTGTGTCCTCCTCGGGTGATCCGCGCCTCAGGACCGCTTTTACCCGGGCCAGCAATTCCTTTGGTTCAAAGGGCTTGGTGATATAGTCATCAGCGCCCAGCTCAAGCCCCAGCACCTTGTCGATGGTCTCGTCCTTGGCGCTGAGCATGATGATGGGCACCTTGCTTTTGAGGCGGATGGCCTTGCACACCTGCCAGCCGTCCATGCCCGGCAGCATGATGTCAAGCAGGATAAGGGCTGGCTGAATCTTGTTCAGCTGGGCCAGCGCGTCATCTCCCCGGGCGCTGTGCGCCACCTCATAGCCGTCCTTCTCCAGGTACAGCTTCACCAGCTTTGCGATGTTGATGTCATCATCCACCACCAGAATCAGTTGTTTCATTGCTTTTCCTCACCTCATAGCTATCAATCACATGACTCTATCAAATGCGTTTGTCCAGTTCAGAACCGATTTCTGAATGATTTGTGAATATTACTTGAGCGTCACCACAGTGACCCCGGCCTCGCCCTCGCCATAGCGCCCCGCCCGCAGGCCGGAGAGCAGAGGATGGCGGGTCAGGTGGGTGCGCAGACCGCTGCGCAGGATGCCAGTGCCCTTGCCGTGGATGATGTAGACCTCGTGGAGGCCTGCCAGCACAGCGTTGTCCAGGTAGTTGTCGACCTGTGCGATGGCTTCGTCCAGCGCCATACCGCGCACGTCACATTCCATTTTCACGCTGCGTTGGGCAGCTCCGGTTGAGGAGCGGACCACGGTCTGTTTCTTCACCCGCTGCTGGGGGGCCGGTTTGAGCTGGTCGAGGGAGACCCGCATCTTGACCGCCCCTGCCTGCACCTGAACCTCGTTTTTGGCATCCGGCAGGGTCAGCAGCGTGGCCGGCGCGTTGTTGACCCCCAGCAGCACCTGCATGCCGATTTCAAGCGCGTCAGGGCTCAGGCTCTTCTCCCGCTCAAGGCCAGGGAAGGACTCCGCCAGAGCGTCCTCCGCATCCCGCATGCGACGCCTGAGCTTGTTGACAGCGGCCGGGTCATTGGCTTTGAGCGCTTTGAGCTCATCCAGCACCGCGGCGCTCTCCCGCTTGGCCTTTTCCAGAATGCGCTTGGCCTCGTCCCGGGCTTTCTGCCGGGCATTCTGGCGTTCCTGGGCGATTTCCTGGTACTTTTTCTCAGCTTCCCGGCGCAGCCGCTCAATCTCCTCCTGAGCCTCCTCGGCCAAGCGCCGTTCCTTTTCGGCGGCCTGCCGGTGGGCCTCAGCACCGGCGATGATGTCCTCAAACTTCACCGTCTCGTGGCTGAGCAGCCTTTGGGCAGACGCAATCAGCCGCTCAGGCAGCCCCAGACGCTTGGAAATCTCAAAGGCGTTTGACTTGCCCGGGATGCCAATAAACAGCCGGTAGGTCGGGCTTAGGGTTGCCACGTCAAACTCCACGCTGGCGTTTTGCACGCCTGGGGTGGACAGGGCATAGGCTTTGAGCTCGCTGTAATGGGTGGTGGCGATGGTGCGGATATGGTGTGCCCGCATCTGCTCCAGAATCGCCTGGGCCAGGGCAGCGCCCTCGGTGGGATCGGTGCCAGCGCCCAGCTCGTCAAACAGCACCAGATCGCGGCTGTCAGCCTCCTGGAGGATGGCGACGATGTTGGTCATGTGGGAGGAAAAGGTGGACAGGCTCTGCTCAATGCTCTGCTCATCCCCGATGTCGGCAAAGACATTGTCAAACACCGCCACCTCAGTGCCCAGCTTGCCTGGCACATGCAGGCCTGAAAGCGCCATGAGCGTGATGAGCCCCACGGTTTTCAGCGTGACGGTTTTTCCGCCGGTGTTGGGGCCGGTGATGATGAGCGTGGTGAAATCATCCCCCAGATGCAGGTCACAGGGGACAACAGTCTCCCGGGGGATCAGCGGATGGCGCACCTGCACAAAGCGGATGAAGCCCCGGTCGTTGAGCTTGGGCCTGATGGCGCTCAGCTCCCTGGCATAGGCGCCTTTGGCGAAGCGGAAGTCAAGCTCAGTCAAGATGTCCAGGTTTTCAAGCAGATCCGCCGATACCTCCGCCGTCTCATGGGACAGCTGGGCCAGGATACGCTCGATCTCCAGGCGCTCCTTGATCTCCCACTCCTTCAGCTCATTGCCTGCCTCAACCACGGCCATGGGCTCGATATACAGCGTGGCTCCGGAGGAGGACTGATCATGCACAAGGCCGGGCACCTGCTGCCGGTATTCCTGGCGCACAGGCAACACATAGCGCCCGCTGCGCACCGTGATGAGGGTGTCCTGCAGGTATTTTGCATAGGTGGGGCTGTGCACCATGGACTGAAGCTTGTCCCTGACCCGGTCATTCAGTTGGCGGATGTGCCGGCGGATATCCGCCAGCTGGGCGCTGGCGCTGTCTGAGATCTCTTCATCAGAGATGATGGCGTTTGTGATCGCTTTTTCCAGATTGCGGTGGGGGACCAGCCGGGCTGCCAGGGCGGACAGCCGGGGGCTGCGCTCCAGGTCATCCTCAGCCAGCGCTTTTCTGGCCGCGCTCGCCGCCCGCAGCCCCTCGGCGATGTCAAGCAGCGCCCGGGGAGAGAGGGTGGCTCCTTTTTCCGACAGGCTGATCTGGGCGCTCACGTCCTTGAAGGGGATCAGCGGATGATCCCCCCGGTAGGTGAGCACCACCAGCGCCTCCTCAGTCTCCGCCTGCATGCGCTCCACATCCTGCAGGCGGCTGGCGGGCAAAAGCCCCAGGCACCGTTCCTGCCCCAGGGAGGTGAGGGCGTAGGCTACGAGCAGATCCTTTATTTTGTTGAGTTCCAGGGTGCGCAGGGCTTTTGCGTTCATGGCAGTTCTCCAGTTTGTGTTGAGGTTACAGGACGCCGTCCAGGAAGCGCCCGAAATCCGGCTCACCGGATGGCAGGATCCCGCCCTCTCTAAGCGCGTGGTAGCTTTGAGCGATGCGCAGCGCCTCCTCAGGGCTTTCATCGGTAAAATCCATCAGCCAGGACAGGTTTCCGGGCGCCCTGTCCAGAAGGTTCAGCGGCGTATGGTGGCACAGGGTGATCAGGCAGCCCTCCGGAAAATGGATAGGCAGCAGGGGATAGGCGGCCTGAAAACGATCCTCCAGCGTCTTTCCCCTAACGCCTTGCCCGCGGTCACACATTCTGCAGGCCGCCCGGTTGGCGGACAGCCCGCGCCTGACCCTTTCAGGGCAATGGCTGAGCAGCATCACAGAAGCCCGGCCATACACAGGCACAATCCATTCTGCCAGGCTGCCGTCAAGGTCAGCAGCCTCCGCCTGGGATAGCTCCCGGGATAGGCAAATGCCTTGTGCGCCAAGATCTTTTACAACCCCGGCCGCCTTGTCATTCCACACGGGGATGCCCTCGCCGGCTATAAAGGGACGCCTGTGGTCCAGGGCAAGATGGCTTACATTGGTGAGCATCAGCGTGTGCCCGGCCTTGTTGATGAGGTTAAAGGCATCCTCAAGGGGCTTATCCCGCATCTGGGGCGGCAGCGCCACGATGTCCTGCTGGTTCAGCTGCTCCAGTGCCATCTCCAGCCTGCCCGCCCGGAAATCCGTCGGTGAGTAAATCAATCGGGCGATGCCAGCGGGCTTGAGCGCCTGGTATACTTCCAGACTGCGGGCCATCGCATACAGGCGCGGCCCATGATGCCCCCCTACCGCGAAATCAGCTTTGGCCAGCGCCCATGGCCTTGCCTCCGGCCTTTGATGGCCCTGTGTGATGGCGGCTTCCAAGGCATTCAAACCTTCCCGGCGCAGCTGGTTCAGGCTGGCAGCGGGCAGAAAGAGGGCGGCATCGCTGATAACCTGGGTCTTTTCGAGTTCAAAAGGCGTGCCGCCGGTTTTGCCCAGATAGGCCGAAGCCGTTTCTTCATTCAGCGGCTGGCTGCGCGCGGGCAGGGGGATATCCCCGGCCACCGTGGCCTGGGCTTTGCCCGACATCAGCTTAAGCCTGGCCGGCTGGCCAGAGGTCAGCGTCAGCTGCACGTCAAAGGGAATCGGGGGATCGATTGTCGCCTGCGCCCGGGCGCGGGAGAGCTGTGCCTCATCCGCCAGACGGTATACCGCATCGCCAGCCCGGGGCCAATGCCGGAGCCTCAGGATGGCCGTCTGCCCAGCGGGAACCTCAGGGCCAGAATAGATGATCTCCTGATCAGCCTGCCCCCGGATTTGCAGCCCGTCACCATTGTGCAGCACCTTATCCAGGCCGCACTCAGCCAGCACAACCTCGCCCATGCGCCGGGACTTCCGGATGCTGCCGATGAGGACCCCTTCGTGGGACACCCGATCCTGGCCGATGAGCGCCCGGTCCTCCTCGTTGAACAGATGGCCGCTGGTGAAGCCGCCGCGGTTAAAGACCTGGGCCAGACGTTCCTGGTATTGTGAAGATGGGTTAAGCGCCAGATTGTCCCGGGCCAAATCCAGCGCGCGGCGGTAAATGCCCACCACCTCGGTGATGTACTCCGGCCGCTTCAGCCGGCCCTCAATTTTAAAGCTGCACACCCCGGCAGACAGCAGCCGCGGGAGGCCTTCCAGGGTATTCAGATCACGCATGGACAGCAGCGCGCCCTCCTGATCCAGGTAGCGATAGGGCAGCCGGCAAGGCTGGGCGCAGCGCCCCCGGTTGCCGCTGCGGCCGCCAATTTGGGAGGACAACAGGCACTGGCCACTGACGCTCACGCACAGCGCGCCATGCACAAACACCTCCACCTCAATGCCGGTTTGCACCATGCCCCGGATGTCATCCAGGCTGCATTCCCGCGCCGCCACCACCCGGCTGATGCCAGCGTCCAGCAGCAGCCGGGCGCCCGCGGCATTGTGCACCGCCATCTGGGTGCTGGCGTGCACCTGCAGGCCCGGCAGCGTTTTCTTTATCTGGCTGAGCACCCCCAGATCCTGCACCAGCACGGCGTCCGGGCGCAGTTTGCCAAGCTCTGCCAGCAAATCCATCAACTGGGGCCATTCCCGCTGTTTTACCAGCGTATTGACCGCCACATAGACGCGCCGGCCATGCAGGTGTGCCAGGGCGATGGCATCATGCAGCGCTTTTTCATCAAAGCCTGCTGACGCCCGGGCGGAAAAGGAAGAAGCACCCAAATAAACCGCGTCAGCCCCCGCGGCGATCGCAGCGCGCAGCCCCTCAGGGCTGCCGGCCGGGGCCAGCAGCTCAGCTTTTTCCACTGGCCCCCGCTGGCTTGCCGCGCCGGCGCAACAGGAGGATCTCCTGGTTAGCCTTCACCAGCTCATCCGCGATGGAGAGGGCCGCTGAAACCGCCGCCTCCTCCCTGTTTAAGGTCGGGTTTGCCACCTGGGTTTCCCGGATGCGCCGGTCAGTCAGGTCAGCGATGCGCTGCACGTGCTCCTTGTCTTCATGCTCGGGCAGCATATAGCGCTTGCCCGCGATGGTGACGACGATGGGCTCCTTGTCCATGGGCTCACATCCTCTCAAACGGCCACTCCTGGCCCAAAGCATCCACCCGGATGGTTTTGATGGTCTGGGGGGTGAGGGGCTTGTCATTGCGGTCCCGCTTGCTGCTCACGATCTCATCCGCCTTGTCCATGCCAGCGGTCACCTGGCCAAACGCCGCATAAGCACCGTCAAGATGGGGCGCATCGGCCACCATGATGAAAAACTGGGAACCTGCCGAATCTTTGTGCATGCTGCGCGCCATGCTCAGCACGCCCCGGCTGTGCTTCAGGGGATTGGTCACGCCGTTCTGGGCAAATTCACCCTTGATATGATAGCCTGGCCCGCCCATGCCAGTGCCGTTGGGGCAGCCGCCCTGGACCATAAACCCAGGGATGACCCGGTGAAAAATCAGCCCATCATAAAAGCCCTGGTTTGCCAGGGAAATGAAGTTGCCCACGCTCTGGGGCGCCAGCTCCGGATACAGTTCACCGGCCAGTTCCTTGCCGTCCTCCATGGTGATCACAAAGGTGGGGTGCTTGCTGTGTGTCATGTGATGCCTCCAACATTTTAGAATAAGCAAATCATACAAAGCCAGGCAAGCGTTGTCAATGAATTGCTCTGGACATATAATGAATAGTAAATTCACAGAGTAA
>DHQX01000009.1:0-217 GCA_002411105.1 Christensenella sp. UBA5327
TTCTCCCGACCTCCCTCCCCGGCGTGCTTCGCATCGCCTGGGAGCGGGGATGGAGTTTCATCAAGCGGGCGGGCACGGTGATCCTGCTGTCAAGCGTTGTGCTCTGGTTCCTGCAGGGCTATGGCGTGGTGGATGGGGCGCTTGCAGCCGTTGAGGACAACAACCACAGCCTCCTGGCGGCCATCGGCTCCTTTGTGGCCCCGGTGTTTTCGCCCCT
>DHQX01000009.1:414-1096 GCA_002411105.1 Christensenella sp. UBA5327
GCCACCTTCACCGGCCTTATCGCCAAGGAAAACGTGGTCAACACCTTTGGCGTGCTCTACGGCTTTGCCGAGGTGGCAGAGGACGGGCGGGAGGTGTGGGGCCTCATAGCAGCCGACTACACCGCCCTCACCGCTTACAGCTTCATGATCTTCAACCTCCTGTGCATCCCCTGCTTTGCGGCGGTGGGCGCCATCAGGCGGGAGATGAACTCCCCCGGCTGGACCGGCTTTGCGCTGCTTTACCAAACCGGTTTTGCCTATGCCATAGCGCTGATTGTCTATCAGCTGGGTATCTTCATCACAGGCACAGCCTTCACCATGGGCACCCTGGCAGCTTTCCTGACGCTGGCCGCTCTGCTATACTTGGTCATGCGAAGAAAGCCTCTTCCAACCCCCATTGCGCAAACAGCCGCCGGGCGCTAAGCGCCCAAAAGGAGCAAACGATATGACCTGGATCACGCAAAACCTCTCCTCCCTTCTGGTGGGCATCGGCCTCATCCTCCTCTTGGCCCTGGCGGTCACCGCCACCAGCCGCGGCAAGCAGAAATCCTGCGGCTGCGGCCTGGGCTGCGCCACCTGCCATGGCTGTGGCCGGGCGCAGGAGCATGAACAGCCCCAGGACTCCCTTTGATATCTGCCGCGCAGGCCCTATAATAGGGGGAGCGTGGCGTGGGGAGGTGAG
>DHQX01000009.1:1189-13932 GCA_002411105.1 Christensenella sp. UBA5327
AGGGGAGGTGAGAGGGTGGAATGACGCTGTTTTTGCTGCTGACAGACTTGCTCATTCTGTCGGGCTACGGGGTATATGCCCTGGTCACCTTCCAGAATTTCCAGAGCATTCTGGTGGTGCTGCTGTTTTTCTTCGCCACCAGGGTGGTGGCGTTGGCGCTTCATCCGGCGTTTTCCGTGCTCAATTTGGCGCTGATGTATTTTCTCCTGCCCTATCACCCCCTCATCCTGGCGCTGGCCTACCTGTTTTATGCCGCGCTGTATGTCTATCTGTCACGCCGCGAAAACCAGCAAAAACAGCTCACGCGGGAGAACACCCGGCTTAAGATCGAGCAGAAAAACAGCCTGCGCTATCTGTTTCTCAAAGAAAACTATGACAGCCAGGCCGCGCTCACCGCGCGCCTGGAAGAGCGCAGGGCCATCGCCCAGCAGATTCATGACCTGCTGGGCCACAGCCTCACCGCCGCCACCTTGCAGCTGGAGGCCGCGGCCGAGCTGGTGGACAGGGAGCCGGGCCGGGCCAAAGACCTCCTGACCGGTGCTGCGGCCAAACTTCGGGAGGGCATCGCCCAGGTCAGGGAGGCGGTGCACCAGATGCGGGCGGATGTGCCAGGGCTGAAGAGGGCGGAGATACAAGCGCTGCTTGACCGCTTCCGCCTGGACAGCGGGCTGGTGATCCGCTATCAGGAGGAGGGCCCGGTGGATATCCTGCCCGCCAGCATCTGGCAGGTGCTATTGGGCAATGTCAGAGAGGGGCTCACCAACATCATCCGCCACGCCAGGGCCACCCAGGTCGAGGTGACGCTCAAGGCCCTGCCCGGCATGGTGCGCCTTGAGGTGAGGGACAACGGCATCGGCTGTGACCATATCCAGGAGGGCATGGGCATGGCAGGCATGCGGGAGCGCGCCCAGGAGCATGGCGGAAGCCTGATTGTCCGCAGTGATGGGGGGATGCAGGTGATCACCCTGATCCCCAGGAAGGAGCTGACCGATGATCCGCGTGGCAGTGGTTGACGACGACGCCCTGATCCGGGAATCTCTTCAAATTTTGCTGGAAGGCAAGGAGGGCATCCACATCATAGGCCAGGGGGAACATGGCCTGGACGCCCTGCGCCTGGCAAGCCAGTGTGATGTGATGCTGCTTGACCTGCGCATGCCGGTCAAGGGCGGGCTTGAGGTGCTTAATGATGTGGCGCAAAAGACCAGGGTCTTGGTGCTCACCACCTTTGATGATGACCAGGAGATCATCAAGGCCCTGCGCGCGGGCGCCCAGGGGTACCTGCTCAAAAGCGCCAGGCCCCAGGCCATCATCCAGGCCATCGTCCAGCTGCACCAGGGCAAAAGCGTCTTTGATGCGGTGGCCATGAGCGCCCTGCGCCGTAGCATGAGGCCCGAGGGCGGGGAAAAACTGGCAGAGCTGAGCGAGCGGGAGCAGGACATCGTTTCCGCCATTTCAGAAGGCCTCTCCAACCGCCAGATCGCCGACAGCCTGTTTATTTCAGAGGGGACGGTCAAAAACCACATCACCGCCATCCTGTCCAAAACCGGCCTCTCCCACCGCACCCAGATTGCCATCAGCCATCTCAAGGGCGAGCTTTAGGATAACAGTCCGCTTCGCACCGTCTATGAAAACCATAGCATCAATAGAATCCCCTTCTTTGATGGGGGCATTTTTCTCCTGCACTCACACGCGCATAGATGAACGGATTGATGCCGCGGTCGAAAATCATCCAGCCATGCAACAAAACAGCCTCCCGGTGACTCTTTCTTATGTATTCGGATACAACACATGAAGGAGGCAGATGTGCCCTCTGACACCCAGAAGACCTGTTTCATTGAAGCGGTGGTCAACACCCGGCACGCGATGTACCGCGTGGCGCTTGTGATGCTAAAGCAGGCAGCTGACGCGGAAGACGCGGTGTCTGACGCCGTGGAAGCCACCTGGCGCAACCTGGAAAGGATTCGCGACCTGAAAGCGCTGCCCGCCTACCTGCTTAAAAGCACCATCAATGCCGCGCACAAAACCCTGCGCGGCCGGAAACGGGAAAGCACAATGGAACACCTGGAAGCCTTATTGCCTGAGGATACGCCCGAAACCCCGGTATGGATGTATCTGGGCGGCATGAAAGAAAAGTACAGTTTGCCGCTGATGATGCGCTACAGCGAAGGCATGAGCGACCAGCAAATCGCAAGCGTTCTGGGCCTGCCCAGGGGAACCGTCGCTTCCCGCTTATCAAGAGCGCTTAACATGCTAAAACAAGAGATAGAAAGAGAGGAGAAGGGCCATGGACGATAAAAAAATACAGCAGCTGATTTTCGCCCAGCGGCCCGTGCCCCGCCAGGGGTTTGACCTGCGCATTGATCGTGAGGCACGCCTTCTGGCCGGGGAAGCACCCATGATGAAAAAGAAGATATCCATCCTGGCAGTCGCGGTGGCTGTCATCCTATCCCTGGTGATGTTTGGCGCGGTGGCGGAGTTGCTGGGCGCCAACCTGTTTGAACTGTTTGGCAAAAATGACAAGCGCATCGAACAGCTGGCCCCCAAAGCAGTACTTGAAGAGACCTCGCCCATCACCAACACAAGCCCTGAACTTGGCACCACGACAGCCCTCATCAACAGCGCCTACTATGATGGCCAGTCGCTGATTGTGGCCTTTGGCATTGAAAACGGCGAATACTATGAAGCCTTTACGCCCACATCCGCGCAGTTGTCGGCCATGGAGAAGACAAATAACCCCCTTGCCATTGTGATCACAAACCCGCAGACCCAAGACATCCTCCGCCAATGGAATGAGGCCACCGCGGCCGGAAAACCCTTTGGCTATGCGCAGCTGAGCGTCACCCCCTCTGACCACACCAAAACCCCTGAAGGGCTTGACCTGCCGCCAGAAATGTCAGAGGACCTCATCGGCCCTGACGGCCAGGTGTATACCATCATTCACTATCTGAGCCCCCTGCCTGAAGCAGCCAGGGACCTGGACGCCCTTCCCATAGAAATCGGCCTGCACAAATCGGTTCAGTATCACTACTTTGACGGGAAGGATGCCTTTATCAGCGCTGAGCATGAGCGCCTGGAACCCATGAAGGCCACCATCCAGCGCACCGATGCCGGAACCAGGCGTTTCACGGGCCAGGGCACTTTCGCCGGCATCCCGTTTACCGCGAAAGTAAGCGCCTCCGCCGTTTTTGCCCAGGCAACGCTGACATCAGACGGCCCCCCCTTCCCGCCGCTTCCCGAGGATGCCTGGTATTCCCTGTATTTGCGGGATGGCAGCCAAACCAGCTTCAGGGCCTTGGGCGGCCCGGAAGATGGCAAGGACACCCTGGTGGTCAGCTTCCACGGCATCGGAAAAACGCCGGAGAGCCTCGAAATGCAGCTTCGGGTGGACAGCGAGGAAGGGGTTGTGCTGGATGAACAGCTGACGCAACCCGCCTTCATTGAATTGACAGAAGACAAATAGCGAAAAACGCACTGACAAGACCCGGAGTGTTCACACGCTCCGGGTCAGACTGTCAAGAAGTATATTCGGGGAGGTATCGGAGGGCGGAGCCCTCTGATGGAAATCCGCCCCAGCGACTCGTCGGGAATCCTTGCGCTCCATTTCCGCCATGTGTAACATGGCGGAGGCTTCCGCTTCAGGTTCCCTCCTCCCCGATGAAAGGCATGCCTTTCATCGGAAAAGGAGACGCACTGGAGCGACAAATCCGCAAGTTTTACTTGCGGATTGAAAGCGAAAGTGTGGTGACGCGGGGCGGAACGCCTTGCGTAGCAAGGGTTTCCTTGCCATCCGCCGCCCGGGAACGAAGTGAGAGGCGGATGGTCCATCGTTCTTTTTCCGTCAAAAAACCAAGGTTTTTTGACGGCCTGGCTCGGAGTGTCCCCACGCTCCGGGCCTTTGTCATATAGCCCCGGGCAGAGCATGACTTTTGTCACCCCAACTCGTGACTTTCCTGACTGGGAAGTCGCCCTGTTTTTATTTATCATGGCAGCATAAGGAGGATGAAACCATGCTGGAAGTCAAGAAACTCGTCAAACGCTACGGCAGCAAGCTGGCCGTGAGCGACATCAGCTTTTCAGTGTCCAAGGGAGAGATCTATGGGCTGTTGGGCCCCAATGGCGCTGGCAAATCCACCACCATCAACATCATCACAGGCTTGATCAGAAAGGATGGCGGCAGCGTCACCATCGGCGGGCTTGACCTGGACAAGGACCTGAACCAGGCCAAATATTTGCTTGGCATCGTGCCCCAGGATCTGGCCATCTACAACGACCTGACGGCGCTTCAGAACGTGAAGTTCTTTGGCGCGCTCTATGGCCTAAAAGGCAGCGCCCTTCACAAACAGGCCATGGAAACCCTGGCCTTTGTGGGCCTGGAAGACAAGGCGAAGGAGCTGGTCAAAACCTTCTCCGGCGGCATGAAGCGCCGGCTGAACATCGCCTGCGGGTTGGTGCACCGTCCCAGGCTGTTGATCCTGGACGAACCCACCGTGGGCATTGACCCCCAGAGCCGCAACCACATCATGGAGGCCATTTTAAAGCTCAACCAGGAGGGGATGACCATCCTGTACACCACCCACTACATGGAGGAGGCCGAGCAGCTGTGCAACCGCATCGCCATCATGGACGCCGGGCAGATTGTGGCCCAGGGCAACCTGACGGAGCTGCGAAGCCTGATTGAGGAAGACTGGTACATTAACCTCAAGGTCAAAGGCGAGGCGCCGCTTGCAGCCTTAAGGCAGGTGGCGGGGGTGGAGCAGATCGACCTGAACGGCAACGCCCTGCGCTTCCAGTGCAAAAACAAGCACACCCAGCTGCGGGACATCCTGGATGTGCTGGCCCAGCACGGCACCGAAATCTTGGACATGGCCATTGAGGAGCCCAACCTGGAGGATGTATTCCTGACCTTAACCGGCAAGCGGCTCAGGGATTAGGAGGCGGATATGCGTACACTGCAATTTTTAAAGAAGGAAGCGCTGCACCTGCTCAAGTCGCCGGAGTCTGTGCTGCTCATGCTGCTGTTTCCGATACTGCTCACCTGGGTATTGGGCACCGCCTTCTCCGGCCTCTCCGCGCGCACCATTGACCTGCCGGAGGTGAACATGCCCATCGTTTCAGACGGCGGCATGATCTCCCAGCTGTATCAGTCAAACGGCGCCCACAGCGGCATCAATTTTCAGCCAATCAGCCGCGAGGAGGCAGACAAGGGCCTTCAGGACGGCAGCATCAAGCATTTGGTAGAGCTGAGTGACCGGGCCGTCATCTTCCATAGCGACAACGCCAACAGCCTGGAGGGGATGATGCTGAAGATGTATTCCAGCGCCTTCATCCAGCAGGCCAACCTGGCGAGTGTGGCTGTGAGGGAAGGCCGCCTTGACCTGGCAAACCCCCAGTTTAAGGCCTACACCCGGATAGAGGGCATGGCCGGGCGCAATGAGCCCAATTCCTTTGGCTACTACGGCGTGGCCATGCTCACCATGATCCTCATGTACGGCAGCCTCCAGACGGTGGGCATGCTGTCTTTGGAGAAATCAGGCAGAACCAGCCTGCGCCTCAAATCATCCCCCTATGCCATGAGCAAGGTGTTTCTGGTGAAGGCGGCGGCCTCCTGCGTCATCCTGATGCTCCAGGCCCTGATCCTGATCCTGTTTAACCACTTCGTCTACGGCATCCAGTACCGCCATATCGGCATGGTGCTAATGATGATCCTGCCCCTGGCGGTGTTTGTCACCTCCCTGGGCATCCTGGCCTATCAGCTGCTGCGCACAGAGTCCGCCGCCTCGGTGTTCCTCAACATCATCACCATTGCCCTGGTCTTTTTGGGCGGGGGCTACATGATGGTGTCCATGGATGATCCAACCTTCGCCCTTTTGGCCCGTTTCTCCCCCATCGGCTGGGTGAACCAGGGGCTGTTTCAATACATCTACCGGGACAGCACGGCTCCCATCCTGTCAAGTGACCTGAAGCTGATGGGGCTGAGCCTGCTGCTGCTTTTGCTGGCCTTCTGGCTGTTTAAGAAAGAGGAGGGTTCCGACCGTGTGGCCGCTGATTAAAAACAATATCCAGGTGCTTCTGGCCAAAAAAGGCACGCTGTTTCTGCTGATCATCATGCCAGTCATCCTGTTTTCCCTGGGCCTGCTCAATAATTCCGCCAGCAACATGCGGCTGAACATCGCAGTGATGGACCAGGACAAAAGCGCCCTGTCCCAGTCCCTCACCGCTTTCATGGCAAAGGACGGCAGCCGGGTCAACCCCATCGCCCAGGAGGAGATCGAGACGAAGCTCCTTGACGGCAAGGAAGAGGCCGTGGTGATCATCCCCCCGGGTTTTGAAGCGGATTTTCTCAAGGGCAAAGCGCCTGAGATCACCATCCGCAGCCTCAAGGGCCAGGAGATCACCTCCAGCCTGAAGGCAGGGATTGATATGTATCTGTCAGCTTTGGATAGCCTGAGCAAGATCAACGCGCCAAAGGATGGCCAGGCGCTGGTCAGCGCCATGGAGGAAGCCCAGTCCCAGGGGCTGCAACTTGAAACCCGGCGCATCACCTCGGGCGAGGTCAGCCAGGCGCTGAACTTCGCAAGCGGCATGCTGTACTACATCCTGGCCATGAGCATGCTCCAGGCCACCAGCCTCATCCTGTCTGAAAAACACTGGAACACCCTAAGCCGCGTGCGCCAGGCGCCGGTGGGCAAGTTCACCTACCTCATCGCCAATTTCCTCACCGCCGTCATCTTCCTGCTGTCCAACCTGCTGGCGCTGTTCATCCTGACCAAAACCCTGATGCCGGTGCATACCACGCTGCCCATGTACCTGCTGTGGTTCTACTTTGGCCTCATCTGGATTTTCTTCGGCATCTTCCTGGCGCTGGTGGTCACCTCCCGGGCGGTGTATGCCTCGGTCATCCCCATCATCACCACGGTCTTCGCCATGCTGGGCGGCAGTTTCTGGCCGCTGTGGCTGATGCCGCCTTTCATGCAGAAACTGGCCATGATCACCCCCCACTACTGGGCCATTGACGCCATGACCGTCATCCAAAAGGGCCAGTCCCTCCTGACCCAGAGGACCGACCTGCTGGCCCTCACCGGGTTTCTGGCGCTCTTCCTGGCGCTGGGTGTGTTCACCCTCAGAAGAAGCCGGAGCGTTGAAAGCTTCGTGTAGACAGCTTCCCGCGCGCTGGGCGCTGCAGGCAGACAAATTGATGAAGCCCGCCGGTATATTGCCGGCGGGCCGAGTGTCCTATTCAGTTGTTCTGCCGTTTGTTGCCGTCTTTCTGGCTTCGCCCGGGAACAATCACCATCTCCCTTTAGGGGATTTGGCTGCCCGGGTCAGGGACGATGACATCGGTTGGTTAGGGTTCTAAGTCTTCTGGGTTTCTGATTCGTTGTCATCAAAAGGTCTCTGTCCGGCGCTTGCCTTGGGTGTTACGGATTGCTTGCCTCAGCAGGGCGGGCGAAGCAGACAACAAAGGGTATGATCTCCGTGTTATTCAGTATACCGCCCTCCTTCTGAGCCCATCGTTCAGCTTTCCTTTGGCTCGGCTCCAATATAGCACAGCTATTTTACCTTGTCAATACCGGCGCGATATAAACCGGATTGTATATCCGAAATATATCCCGCCGGTTCAAAAGATGGTTCGTGTTTGAGCCGCTTGACAGGGCGCCGGGGCCGCCGTATGCTCGTCCCACAAAGGAGGGACGGGGCATGAAAACCATCAGGCGCTGGGCCGAAAAACGGCTGCCGGAGGGCAGAAAACGCCGGCGCTTCTATCTGTTTTGCGCGCTGGCGCTGCTGGTGGCCATGATGGCCTGGCTGATGTCCGCCCTGCCGCCTGACGCCTCCCAGGCCCAAAGCGGCTGGCTGCGCGGCTTCCTCCAGCGCCTTTTCGGGGCCGAGGTGAACGAGCTGCTGCTGCGCAAACTGGCCCACTTCAGCGAGTATCTGCTGTTGGGCCTGTTTTTGGGCCTGTCCATCTGCCAATTGGGCTGGCAGGCGCGCTACGCCTTCCTCGCCCTGAGCTTGGCGCTTTTGGCCGCGGTGGCGGATGAGACCATCCAGGTCTTCTCATCCCGCGGCCCCTCCCTTATCGATGTGTGGATCGACCTGGCAGGCGCGGCCACGGGGCTGTTTGTCACCTGGCTCATCAGCAGAAAGTTCCCAATTACATAAACTTCTTGCGCTTGAAGATATAGATGATCGCCAGAATCACCACCAGAAACACCAGCACCAGCGTGGGGTAGGCCCAGGGGTGGTTGAGCTCGGGCATGTGCTTGAAGTTCATCCCATACCAGCCCACAATGAGCGTGAGCGGCATGAAGATGGCGGTGATGACGGTGAGGATTTTCATGATGCGGTTCAGGTTATAGTTGATGACCGCATCCAGGCTCTCCCGCAGGTGCACGGCGCTTTCCCCCATCATCTGGACGCTGGCGGAGATGCGCTGGGCCTTGCCGATAAAAAGCCGGAAATGCCACAGGCTCTCCCGCCTGAACAGCTCGTTTTCGTTTTCCTCCAGCTCCTCGGCGATGTCAATGAGCTGCTCCAGATAGTTGTGCGCCAGGGCCAGGCGCTGGCGGTAGGCATAGATGACGCGGTTGAGCTGACGGTCCGCCTGGTCCTCCAGCAGATCCTGCTCAATCTCAAGGAAGCGCTGCTCCATGTCCTCCAGCATCCGGCCGCTGCCCTGCAGCAGACGTTCAAGGATAGCATAGATGAACTTCTCCAGCGTTCCGCCGCCCTGCAGGCGCTTCACCGCCTCCTCAAACAGGCCCTGCACGCTGCCGTCCGCGTCCTCGATCTCCGCCAGCAAAAACAGGTCCTGCCTCACGATGAAGGCGATGCGATCCCGGGCGGCCTCCATGTCCGCCATGTTGATGATGTTGATGATGCCGATGCTCACATCCCCGTACACATCAATGCTGTTCCTCAGCCTGGCCGGCTCCCGGGCGAAGTCCCGGTCCAGCTTATCGGCAATGCCCAGCATCCCGCTGATGGCTTTGAGCCGCTCCAGGCCCAGGTAGCCCACCTTGATGCCCGGGGCGCTCAGCGCCTCCTCCCCCACGCTGGCCATGTCCTGGGGGCTCAAGAGATAATAATATGCCTGATCCATCGCCATGTCCGCCTCCTAAAGCCTGCTGCCCTGATGATAGCACAAGGGGCCGATCATTTGACAAGCCCCTCAAAGCATCAGTATAATCTTTTTTTGCAGGCAACAAGAGCCTCTAAGGGGGAAACGCATGGGAAACCTGGAAAAAGAGATCAACAGGCGGCGCACCTTCGCCATCATCAGCCACCCGGACGCTGGCAAAACCACGCTCACGGAAAAACTGCTGCTGTATGGCGGCGCCATCCGCCAGGCGGGCAGTGTCAAGGCGCGCAAGGCGGCGGCCCACGCCACCAGCGACTGGATGGAGATCGAGAAGCAGCGCGGCATCTCCGTCACCTCCAGCGCCATGCAGTTTGACTATGAGGGCTACCATATCAACATCCTGGACACCCCCGGGCACCAGGATTTCTCGGAGGATACCTACCGGGTGCTGGTGGCGGCTGACAGCGCTGTGATGCTGCTGGACGCCTCCCGGGGCGTTGAGGAGCAGACCAGGAAGCTCTTCAAGGTCTGCCGCATGCGGGGCATCCCCATTTTCACCTTTGTGAACAAGATGGACCGCGCCGCCAAGGACCCCTTTGCCCTGATGGAAGAGCTTGAGCAGGTGCTGGGCATCCGCTCCTGCCCGGTCAACTGGCCCATCGGCGTGGACGGCGACTTTCAGGGCGTATGCCACCGGGACAGCCGGGTGGTGGAGCTGTACTTTGGCGGTGACCACGGCAAGACCAAGGCCAAAAAAACCGAGGTACCCCTTGACAGCGATGCCCTTTCGGGGGTGCTGGCCGGGCACTATATTGACCGGCTCAAGGAAGAAATCGCCCTGCTGGATGAGGCGGGCGACCCCTTTGACCTGGAGGCCATCCGCCGGGGGGATCTGACCCCCATGTTCTTCGGCTCCGCCGTCACCAACTTTGGCGTGGAGCCCTTTCTCAACCGCTTTTTGCAGTACACCCTGCCCCCCACCCCCAGGGAGAGCGATCAGGGCCTTGTCCGCCCCGACACGCCGGAGTTTACCGGCTTTGTCTTTAAAATACAGGCCAACATGAACCCGGCCCACCGGGACCGTTTGGCCTTTGTCCGGGTGGTGTCGGGGGAATTCAGGCGGGACATGGCCGCCTGGCTATCCAGCACCGGCAAGCAGATTCAATTGAAAGCCCCCCAGCAGTTTATGGCGGATGAAAGGGCCATGGTGGAAACCGCCTACCCCGGTGACATCATCGGCCTGTTTGACCCGGGCGTCTACCGGCTGGGCGACTCATTAAGCGAAAAAAGCAAGCTGCGCTTTGAAAAAATCCCGGTCTTTGCGCCAGAGCACTTCGCCCGGGTGCGCCCCTTTGACTCCATGAAGCGCAAGCAGTTCCTAAAAGGCGTGGACCAGCTCAGCGAGGAGGGCGCCATCCAGACCTTCAGCCGCGAGGAGATGGGTCCGGAGCAAAGCATTGTGGGCGTGGTGGGCATCCTGCAGTTTGATGTCCTCAGCCACCGCCTGAAAAACGAATATGGTGCTGAGCTGGCCATGGACATGCTGCCCTACCGCTACGTGCGCTGGGTGACCGGCGCCTCCAAGCCCCTGGACCAGCTCTCCCTCACCTCCACCACCCACCTGGGCATGGACAGCCACCAGCATCCGGTGCTGTTCTTTGAAAATGAATGGAGCATCCGCCTCGCCCAGGAAAAGAACCCCGGGCTGGAGCTGGCGGATGTGGAGCCGATGGAGGGGTTTGGGGGCTGAGGGCGGCTTGCCCAAACAACGCGCTCACGGCGCGCCCTGCACCCCACTGCCCCACCTTACTGGGCGGACAGCATATCCCGCCGCAACTGCCCCGGCGTTTTGCCAGTCAGCTTTTTTGCAATGCCGCAAAAGTAGTTGGTCCGCTGAAAGCCCACCCTTCTCGCAATGTCCTCAATGCTCAGGCTGTGATCCATCAGCAGTTGCTGAGCACGCTTGATGCGCACCCGGTGAACATATTCGATCACCGTCATCCCTGTTTCCTGCCGGAAAATGCGCCCGCAGTAATCCGGGCTCAGGTACACGGCGGCCGCGATATTGGCAACGGTCAGTTTTTTATAGTAATACGTGGAGATATAGCACTTCACCGCATAGCATAGCTGCTTTTTCCAGCCTTCCTGCTGCTTGTTTTCCACGCAAGCGGTAAACACCCAGGCCAGGATCCTTAACAAAATAGCCTTCGCGTGGAGCTCCCAAAGGGGATTGTTCCTCAGATACGAGCTGACCAAGGTACGCAGCAGCACTTCCGCCTCATCAGGCGAGGGCAATGCGACCACATCCGGCAGCCTGAAATGCCCGTTGATCAGGGCCTGGGGGCGGATATGCTCCGGGTGCGCCAGCTGCCCTGAAAACAGGCCGGCATAGCTCTTGGCTGTGTTGTAGCAATTGAGAAGCCAGCCGGCATCGTCCCTGTACTCAAGGTCAAAATGAACCCAGATGATCTCCGCGGGCTGATCATCCTCCACCCAGAACAGATGGGGTGTGTCAGGGCGGAGAATGGCCAGGTCGCCCCTTTTGAGCGTATAGCCTCTTTCCTCAATCTTCAGGTTGGCCGGCCTGCCGTAACAATACATCAACGCATGGTCATAGGTGCGGCGGGGATGTCTGCTCCAGCTATCTGTGCCCTGAAACCCTGCTTCCAGCACGCAGGGATTCAGTTCGACCAATGCGTAGTTCTTCTCCACATTCAAGCTTCCTTTCCACTCAAAGGCAGTGAGGCAGATACATCCTGCCTCACTGCCGGGTCGCCTGGCCTGTTATGGCGAGGTCATTCCTCTATTCATTTGATACACCACATGACACAAAGGCGTTTCTTGCCGCTTAGCGCATGTGTGCCTTGCTGTCTTTCCGGATGATGACCACGGCAGCAACCAAAAGTGCAAGACAGCATAGTAGCATAAGGGCAATCCTGTATGCAAGGGTATCCCCGGTTGGAGGCGTTTCGGTGATGTTCGTGAAGGTGATGGCCCCGGCATACGGGACGCCGTCTTTGAGCACATCCACCTTGGCTTGCAGTTGGCCATTGTCCGGCGTCGTTGTCACTTTGAGGGTATAGACGCTTTTATCATAGGCAATGCGGGGGTCTTTGCCCGGAATCTCCCGGATGGTATAGATGTAGTTGTGCACCGCTTTGCTGAAGGTCCTGTCGGGAAACACAATGCTGCCGTCCTGTTGATTTTGTACCTCAGCCAACACTTTCCCATTGATGTCCATGAGCACGAAGGTAAACTGCCCAGCCTTCAGGGCGCCGTTGCGCAGCACCTTGTTCCCTTCAATGCGCACCCTGATCACAGGGTAGGTGGGGGAAGGGGGCGGCGGCGGGGCCTCCTTGGCATTGGTCACCTTGTAGCCTGTCACCGCGTCACCGGTGATGGCCACGGTGTAGCCCGCGACCGTCACTTCCGCCACAGTGTAAACGATTTTCTGGCCGTCTTTGTATTCGTCCAGGTCTGCAAAGCTGCCGGCCCAGTGGTTGGCCTGGTTCAGCTCCAGCGTCCGCCCGGTATCAAGGCCATCCGCCAGAAGCTTGATGACCACGCTGTCAGGGCGCTTGCCATCCTGGTTGTCCGCGTCCTCCCAGATTTTGATGACAGGCACGCTGGTCTTGCCGGGGGTGTAGCGGTTGGTCACATG
>DHQX01000009.1:14176-19155 GCA_002411105.1 Christensenella sp. UBA5327
CGGATGGTGATGCTTTCAGGCCGTTTTCCATCCTGGTCATCGCTGTCATCCCAGGTTTTCCTGCCTTCGAGCGAGATCTTTTCCACCGCATGGGTATTTGTGACGATAAAGCCTGTCGCCGCGTCACCCGTGATGGCCACGGTGTAGCCCGCGACCGTCACTTCCGCCACGGTGTAAACGATCTTCTGGCCGTCTTTGTATTCGTCCAGGTCTGTAAAGGTGCCGGTCCAGTTGTTGAGGGCAGTGAGGATCAGCTCTTTGTCCGTCACAGCGCCATCGGCCAATAGCTTCACGGTGACTGCACCCGGGCGTATGCCGTCCTGGTTGTTGGCATCCGCCCAAGCCTTGGTGACCTGCACGGAGGTCTTGCCGGGGGTGTAGCGGTTGGTCACGTTATGGTCATTGATGGTGGCAGTGTAGTCTTCGACCACGTCCTCAGTCACCGTGTAGACAATCTCCTGCCCGTCTTCGAACTTGTCCAGGCCCTCAAATTTCCAGCGCCATTCAGTGCCGGCCACTTCTTTTGACGCCACTTCCTTGCCATTGGCCAACAGGCGGATGGTGATGCTTTCAGGCCGCTTGCCGCCCTGGTCGTTGCTGTCGTCCCAGGTTTTTGTGCCTTCAATGGCAATCTTTTCCACCGCATGGGTGTTTGTGACGATAAAGCCTGTCGCCGCGTCACCCGTGATGGCCACGGTGTAGCCAGCAACCGTCACTTCCGCCACAGTGTAAACGATCTTCTGGCCGTCTTTGTACTCATCCAGGTCTGCAAAGCTGCCGGCCCAGCGGTTGGCCTGGCTCAGCTCCAGCGTCCGCCCGGTATCAAGGCCATCCGCCAGGAGCTTGATGACCACGCTGTCAGGGCGCACGCCATCCTGGTTGTTTCCATCTTCCCAGGCTTTGCTGACCGGCACGCTGACTTTTTTTACATGGTTTGTGATATCCAGAAGAATTCCTTCAGCATCGGACTCCTGCACCGAGAAACTCAACTCGCCAGCGCTCAGCGGGTCAAAGTCAATCCATTCCGGCGCGCTGATTTCTTTGACGGTGTAGGCTGCAACCGGCAATTTCTTGATGTTGGCAACGCCGTTTTCATCCGTGGTCAAGGTGATTTCAGTTTGATCGTCAACAATCACCCCGCCATCCACTCTTTTTAAAATGAAACCGACACCGGGAACCCCAATTGCTGTCCCTTGGATCACTTTATTGATTTTTAGTTCCCCTTTGACCGTCCCGGTCACCCCGCCGCCGGCGTGAATGTTCTCCACAGAGTGGTTAAACTTTCCTCCCACGACTGCGGGCTTGTTATGTTCCTGAAACCAGGCCGTTGAGTTATTGCTGAACCACTCCTGGTTTGGCTCGGTGATGGTGGTATTGTACATGATGGAAAATGCGTTTAAGGATGCCCACCCTTCAGGGATCACAACCGTGATGGTATTTGCCGCCGCATCAGCCCAGATTCCCGCTCCGGGGAAGTCGTTTACAAAATCATTAATCGCATTTGCGCCATAATAATCTTCGTTTCGTTGGCCGGACACAGCAATATTGAAGCTGTCCATCTTGAGAACCTGGCCACCCTGGATTGCGTCATCAATGCGGATCTGACCGGTAACATAGGCCTTCTCATTGTTGATGTTCAGCCACCACGTGACGTGTTCGGTATCTGAAGGGTCGATGTTGCCGGTTTTATAGTAAAACGTTCCAGCAATACCGGATTCCGGCTTGGTTACGGAAACTTGCACCCGTTTGCCACCAGCTACGATGGTGCCGGTTTTGGTGTTTTCCTCGGGCGTATCAGTTAGGTTCCTCCCCAGGATTTCAAATTCCACCCACCCTGTGACATCATCCAGATTGTTCACATAATCATTAAAGGTGATGGTTGCGCCGCTTTTGCTGATCACCGCATCCGCCACATGGCGCCCTTGCACCATAAGCGGTATTGTCTTTGCAAACCCTTCAAAGTACAGCTCACCAGAGCTGGGCCATGTGACATCAATGGTATTGCCGCCTTGGATTGCGCCAGCAGCTTCTGAAAATTCCAAACGAACTGTCGCTTTCCCGCCATCAGTCAGCGCTGTTGGATTCACGGTCAATGCTGTCACACGGGAGTCAATGTCACCGCCGTGTGCTGTAAAGACCATGCTGAGCACCAGCAGGGCCACCAGCGCCAAAGCCAGTCTTTTATTCATAGGACACCTCCTTGAAACACTATATGCAACCATGCATAAACGTAAAGAGTATATCAACTATCACGCATTCAGGCAAAGCGCCTGGCTATTTTTTGACGCAATAGTGTCATTTTATCGATTATTTATCACGGAATATCAGTCGGTTCCGTTATTTCCCATTCGATAGGGCGATGTCATCTCCCGGCATTTACAGGAGACAAAAGTTTGGCAAATCAGGTCACCAATCTTGACATATACTCCGTCCCCGCTTATACTTCACCCCGGTGCCAAGATCAAAGTTCTGGCGCCTAAATCACAGCAAAGCCAGGCCAACCATTGAACCATCAATTGACCGCTTTTCTCTTAAGCCCCGGCTACATCAACCGGGGGGAACCGCCGGACAGAGCATAACTGCCCGGAAGGTTGTTTTATTCTTCTTCAGTCAATCAAACACTTGATTTTTGAATAAAATATTCCGGGTCAAGGGAGGAAGTCCCTTGTCAGGGGTCTGGGGGATGAAATCCCCCGGCATCCCTTTAAGGTGGCCCAATATTGAAATTAAAGGAAACACTAAGGATATGATCAGACAGGATATTCGCAACATCGCCATCATCGCCCACGTGGACCACGGCAAGACCACGCTGGTGGACCAGATGTTAAGGCAGGCGGGCGTGTTCCGGCAAAACCAGCAGGTGGCAGAGCGGGTGATGGATTCCGGCGATATTGAGCGGGAGCGGGGCATCACCATCCTGGCCAAGAACACCGCCGTGCACTGGGGCGATGTGAAGATCAACATCGTGGACACCCCCGGCCACGCGGATTTCTCCGGCGAGGTGGAGCGGGTGCTGAAGATGGTGGACGGCGTCTTGCTGCTCACCGACTCCTTTGAGGGCCCCATGCCCCAGACCCGCTTTGTGCTGAAAAAGGCGCTGGATCTGAAGCTGCCGGTGCTGCTGGTGATCAACAAAGTGGACCGGGCGGACGCCCGGAACGAAGAGGTGGTGGGCGAGCTTTTGGACCTGCTCATCGACCTGGAGGCGGGCGAGGAAACCCTGGAGCACCCGGTTCTTTATGTGTCGGGCCGGGACGGCACCGCCACCACCGACCCCAGGAAACCGGGCAAGGATTTGACCCCGCTGTTTGAGGCCATCCTGCGCTATATCCCAGGGCCTGAGGCCGACCCGGCCGGCCCCGGCCAGGTGCTGATTTCCACCATCGACTATAACGACTATGTGGGCCGCATCGGCATCGGCCGCATCCAGCGGGGCCACATCCAGGTGATGAGCCAGCTGGTGCGCTGCAATGCGCTTGACAAAAGCATCAATGACCGCTTCCGGCTAAGCGAGCTGACCACCTTTGACGGCTTGAAGCGCATCCCGGTGGAGGAAGCCGCGGCGGGGGACATCGTGGCCATCTCCGGCCTGAACGATCTGAACATCGGGGACACGGTGTGCGACCCCCAAGCGGTGGAGCCGCTGCCTTTTGTGTCGGTGGGCGAACCCACGGTGACCATCACCTTCTCCATCAACGACAGCCCTTTTGCCGGCCGGGAAGGGGAGTTTGTCACCAGCCGTCACCTGAGGGCCAGGCTGTACAAGGAAACCCAGACCGATGTCTCCCTCAAGGTGTCCGACGGGGAGACGCCCGACCAATTCCTGGTGAAGGGACGGGGGGAGCTGCACCTGTCGGTGCTGATGGAGAACATGCGCCGCCAGGGCTATGAGTTCCAGGTGTCCATGCCCGAGGCCATTTTGAAAGAGATTGACGGGGAAACCTGTGAGCCCATGGAGCTGGTGCGGGTGGACGTGCCCCAGGGCGCCTCAGGCGCTGTGATTGAAAAACTGGGCAGCCGCCGGGGGCAATTGCTCTCCATGGCGGGGACCGACCGGGTGCGCATGTCCTTTTTGGTGCCCGCCCGGGGCCTGTTTGGCTACCGGAACGAGTTCCTCACCGACACCCGGGGCGAGGGCATCATGAACGCGGTGTTTTATGGCTATGAGCCCTACAAGGGGGAGATCCCCCGGCGCAATGTGGGCGCCCTGGTGTGCCATGAAGCCGGGGATAGCACCCAATATGGCCTGTACGCCGCCCAGGAGCGGGGAACGCTGTTTATCGGCAGCCAGACGCCGGTCTACGCCGGGATGATCTGCGGGGTCTCCAGCCGCCCGGGGGACATCGTGGTGAACGTCTGCCGCAAAAAGCACGCCACCAACATCAGGAACGCGGCCGCGGCCGAGGACAGCATGCGCCTGGCCGTGGTGAGGCCGCCCACGCTTGAGGAAAGCCTGGAGTTCATCGATGAGGATGAGCTGCTGGAGGTGACCCCCAAGTCCCTGCGCATGCGCAAAAAGGAATTGAACCACGAGCTGCGCGCCAAGCGCCAGGGCAAGGCCAAAAAAGCCTGAATGATTGACAAAATCGCCCCGCGTCAATACACTATCACCATTATCAATGCAATGAATGTCCCCGCCCCGCCAGGCGGAGGCCAAGGAGCAGCGTGAACCAGGACAGCAGCCCAAAACCCGACCGCCTCATCACCCGCAGGCCCAGCCGGCGCACCAAGCGGCAGCGCAAGGCCAGGGTTCTGGCGCTGGCGGGCGTTGGCCTGGCCGTGGCAGCGGTGGTCCTGATCATCAGCTATGTGAACCAAACCAACCAGACCCGGGCAGAGCAGGAGGCCCTGCGCGCGCTGTATCACAGCGCCGCCCCCAGCGGAACGCCTGAGGTTCTGGCCGCTGCCCTGACCAACCCGCCCGCCCCCGCGTCTGAGGCCCCAGCCCCCAGCCCTTCCCGCGCGCCGAACCCTGATTT
>DHQX01000009.1:19299-20599 GCA_002411105.1 Christensenella sp. UBA5327
GCGCCGAACCCTGATTATCGCCCCGCAATGGCAGAGCGCTTCCTGCCGCTGATGCGCAAAAACCGGGATGTGGTGGGCTGGCTCACCTATGCCGGCATCACGGAGATGGATTTCCCCATCGTCCAGCGGGACAATGTCTACTACCTCAACCGGGATTTTTCAGGGCGGGAGAACATGGCCGGCTCCATCTTTCTGGACGGTGCCAACCACATCTGGCCCCAGGATGACAACCTCATCCTCCACGGCCACAACATGAAAAACGGCACCATGTTTGGCAAACTCGCCCGGATGCTGGAGCCGGAGATCGCCCGCTATTTCCCCTTCATGCAGTTTGCCACCCTGTATGAGGAGTCCCTCTATGTGCCCTACGCGGTGACCGTCTTCTCCAACGACCCGAAGGACAGCCGCTATTTTGAGGTGTTTGCAGCCAATTTTGCCTCTGAGGGCGAGAAGGAGACCTATGTGGCCACACTCCGCCAGCGCTCCAGCCTCGTCTTTCCCACCGATATGCAGCCCACCGATCAGCTCCTCACCCTGGTCACCTGCCACGGCCCCATCGATACCGAGCGCCTGGCCGTGGCCCTCAGGGCCCTGCGCCCAGGGGAGGATCAGGAGGCGCTGAAGCAGGCATTTATGACGCAGGTGGTGAAGCGGTAGCCCCCGCAGAAACCTTGCAGACCATACCGCGCGTGCTTGATCCTGTTTTGGGGTTATTTTTGTGCGCCGTCTTGAGAAAGCCCGGAAACCCGGCTATACTATGCTGCATCATGGCCAAGGAGGCAGGCATGGGAAGACGCCAGGTATTTTTGCGCGGCGCGCGGGATGCGGTGCCGGTGGCTTTGGGCTATCTGAGCGTGTCCTTTACCCTGGGTCTGGCCGCGCGCCAGGCGGGGATGAGCATCCTTCAGGCCACGGTGATGTCGCTGATCACCGTCACCTCGGCGGGGCAATTTGCCGGCATCGCGGCCATCGGCGCAGGCTCAGCCCTGCTGATCACAGCCCTGGCCCAGGGCTTCATCAACCTGCGCTATGTGCTCATGTCCCTGAGCCTCACCCAGCGCATTGACCCGCATGAGCCCCTGGGGCGCAGGCTCCTGATGGCCTTCGCGGTGACCGATGAGCTCTTTGCCCTGGCCCTGGCGCGGGAAAAGCCCCTTGAGCCCATTTATTACTATGGCATGATGGCAGCCTCCATCCCCGGATGGACGCTGGGAACGCTCCTGGGCGCGGTGCTGGGCGAGCTGTTGCCCCCGCCGGTGGTGAGCGCTGTGAGCGTGGCGCTGTATGCCATGTTCATCGC
>DHQX01000009.1:20746-21187 GCA_002411105.1 Christensenella sp. UBA5327
GTGAGCATGTCCATGCTGGCCAGCGGCCTTCTGCGGGCGCTGCCCTGGACGGGCGGCATGGCGCCGGGCTTGCGGGTGATCCTCATCGCCCTGCCGCTGTCCTACATCTTCGCCCGGGGCTTCCCCCTGCCTGAGGAGGGCCACCATGACTGAAATCTGGGTCTATATCCTGGTGATCGCCGCCACCACCTTTCTGGTGCGGGCCTTTCCCTTTGCGCTGGTGCGCAGGCCCATCACAAACCCCACCCTCCGGGCCTTCCTAGCCTATGTGCCCTATGCGACGCTGGCGGCCATGGCCTTCCCGGACATGATGCTGTCAACCGCCTCCATCTGGTCGGGCCTGATGGGCTTTGCCGCCGCCATCGCCATCGCCTGGCTGGACGGGAGCCTCATCAAGGTGGCGGCCGGGGCCTGCGGCATGGTGCTGATCATGGAGTTGAT
>DHQX01000009.1:21333-28285 GCA_002411105.1 Christensenella sp. UBA5327
CTATGACCGGGGTGCTTGTCAACGTTGCGCTGGTTATCCTGGGCAGCGCCATCGGCCTGCTCTTTGGCAGGCTGCTGTCTGAGCGGCTGAACAAGGCCGCGATGACCGGCATCGGGCTGTGCACGCTGTATATCGGCATCGCGGGCGCGCTCAAGGGTGAAAACACCCTGATCCTCATCGCCGCCATGGTGCTGGGGGCCATCATCGGTACCCTGCTTGATATCGACGGCTTCGTCCAGCGCCTGGGCGATCGGGCCCAGGCCATGACCCGGCAGAAGGGCGGGAGCGTGGCGGAGGGCTTTGTCACCGCCTCCCTGTTGCTTTGCGCGGGGGCCATGGGGGTGGTGGGCTCTCTTGAGGCCGGCCTCACCGGCAACAACGCCACGCTGTATACCAAGTCCGCCCTTGACTTTGTGGCCACTATCTTCCTGGCCTCAAGCCTGGGCTTTGGTGTGGGCCTCAGCGCCCTGAGCGTGCTGGTCTACCAGGGCGCCATCGCCCTGTTGGCGGGGGTTCTGGCCCCGGTGATGACCCCCGCGGCCATCAGCGAGCTTTCAAGCGCGGGGTCCCTGCTGGTTGTGGCCCTGGGCTTAAACCTCCTGGGCGTCACAAAGATCAAAGTGGCGGATTTTTTGCCGGCGCTTGTGATAGCGCCGGTTATCACCATTGTTGCCAGCTGCTTTTAGTTTGCTTCCTGTAAATGGGTATGATGGATAGACATGGCTTTGCAACCGCCATGAAGAAAAGGAGGCAAGATGAAAGTTATCAAGATAATCCTGATCATCCTGATCATCGCAGCGCTGGTGCTGTTGGCCCTGCATCTGATGGGCAAAACCAAGCGCACCATCGAAACCGTCACCCACATCGATGCTCCGCCCGAAGCCGTTTGGCAGGCTCTGACTGATTTTGACAGCTACCCCGCCTGGAACTCCCCCCTGGTATACACCAAAGCGCCCGGCGCGGTGGGCGAGGGCTTCTCCTTCCATTTTGTGAATGAAAAAGGAGAAAAAGGCATGGAGATAAGCCCCACATTAAAAACCATGGACCTGGAAAACGGCCTGAGCTGGCAGGGCAGCCTGCTTGTGCCGGGCATTTTTGACGGGACACACTACTTCCGGGTTGAAGCAGCCCCTGAGGGCGGCTCCACCCTCACCCATGGGGAAGCGTTCAGCGGGATCCTCATTCCCTTCACAGGCGCTGTTTTTACGGAAACCGAAAGCCATTTCATCGCCTTTAACCAGCGCCTCAAACAACAGGTGGAAAGCGCCCCGCCAGCGCCATGAGCAGGCTGGGCGATCTGATCAGGCAGGAGCGCATGCGCCGGGGCATCGCTGCCAAGGCCCTGGCCAAAAAGTGCGGGGTAAGCGAAAAGTTTCTGCTGGAAATTGAAGCTGGCACCCGCATCCCCCGGGACGACCAGGCCCAGCGGGTCCTCAAGGCCATGGGGGCGGAAGCCCCCATGGCCAGCAGCTTCACGCTGGATGACATCGCGGCCACGGTGGACCTGCAATCTGCCCTGCCCCGCATGGAAAAGGCCCCGGTGGCCCAGCCAAAAGCGGCGCCGGAGCCCGCCAAAGGCATCGCCGGCTCCATCTGGCTTGACGCGCTCAGCGAGGTGCTCCAGCGCGTGCCCATCTACAACGCCGTCATGAAGGAGGTGGGCAGCCGCCTGCTGCCTGTCAAGAACGGCAAGGTGGAGGGCGCTGCCAAGGACAAGGTGTTTTACTTCCAGGCGCCTGACGACCAGATGCGCGGCTTTCGTGTGCACCGGGGCGATCTGGTGCTGGTGGTGCCCTCCAAGGCGGTGGAGGATGGCGCCATGCTGCTGCTGGACAGCCCCCAGGGCAAGGTGCTGCGCCTGGCCAAGCTCCTCCCCCGCTACCAGGTGATGCTGCAGCGCTATGACAGCGCCTTTGAAAGCGAGATTGTGAACCTGGCCGACCTGCAGGTTGTCGGCCGCTGCGTGCGGCTGGAGGCGGAATTGTAGGGTGAGGAAACCAGAGAGCGGTTTATTTGAAACGAGATGGGCAATCACCGCTGGCGTAGGCAGGGAGCGCGGCAGATGAGAAAAGTGCTGGCGCTGGCCGGCTGCATTTTCCTGGGGCTGGGGGCCCTGGCGGCCGTGGTGCCCCTGCTGCCCTCCTTCCCCTTCCTGTTGCTGGCTTTTATTTGCTTTGGCAAAAGCTCCCAGAGGCTGGAGGCCTGGTTTTTAAGCAGCAAACTCTATCAAAACAACCTGGAAGGCTACCTGAAAGGCCGGGGCCTGACCAGGGCGGCCAAGGTCCGCGTCATCGCGACTGTCACCCTGGTGATGGGTATCAGCTTTTATTTTCTCAAAACCCTGCCCTGGGTGCGGGTCATCCTGGCCCTGGTGTGGCTGGGGCACATGGTGTATTTCATCTTTTTTGTCAAGGAAAGGTCCGCGATGAACCCGCAAAGGGAATATGACGGGTGAAACGGTCCCGGAAATAGCGCCGCCTGCAGTGTTCAGGGGCGCTTTTCTTTTCCAATTCTGCCCGCGGGCGTCAGGCCGATGGCCTTCATGAGCCTGGCCGGGCGCAGCTCCCCCGCCATCTCCCGGGCGATCTCCTTCGGGATGCCATAGCGCACCGCCTCCTGCACAAAGCACTGGCTAAAGCGCCTGTGGCCCCGGGTGAGGTGATAGACGGCGCTGGGGAGCAGTTTAAGCCCCAAGCCCATGGCTCTTAGGCCCTGTCCCACAAAGCTTGCAACTTCACCCCAGCCGTCCTGTTCTGCCATGGTCATTCCTGCCCATTATCTTCGTGGGGATCGTAGCGCCGCTTATCCTCTTGGCCGTAACGATGCTTCTCGCCAATCTGGGCGCTGAAGTTCTTGCTGACCAAATCCTTGATGGAGATGGAATAGGATTTGGTCATCTCCAGTGCCGCCTCCTGGGGGATGCCCGAGGCGATTAGCTCCTGATAGTAGGCGCCTACGGACTGGCCCATGTTGGTCCCCGCCTCCTTGGAATAGAGGCTGCCCACAATGTCCCGGATGAGCTTGGGCACCCTGTCTCCCACGGTGTCCAGCACATCGCGCAGTTCATTCACGTCCTCGGAGGGCCTGTAATCGTTGTTGCTCATTGTTATCTTTCCTTTCTTAAGTCAATTTATGATAGAAAACCAAAGGCAAGGCGCATCGCACTGCGCGAGGTGTCCATGGCTTTTTGCACCTGGCGGATGCTGTGCGCCAGGGCTTCCGGCACGGGGAGTTCAAGCGGAATCAGGAAGGCCGGGGGCTGCGTCTCCGCGCGGGCCAGGGCCATGGCCACCTCCCGCTCAAAGGCCATATCGTCCAGGGGCTCTTGTTTGTCATTCTTCACGGGTTTTCCTCCTGTTCTCCCATCAAGGCCCTCAGCCTTTTTTTCAGGGCAAAAACCCTGCTTTTCACCGTGCCCTCGGGGATGCCCATGGCTTCCCCCGCCGTCTTGTACGTGAAGCCCTGGTTGAACACCAGGTAGAGCAGCGCCCGGTCCTCGTCCTTTAGGGTGCTCAGCGCCTGGTCCAGATCCAGCCGCAGGGTGCTGTGCCCTTCAAACCCGGCCTGGGGAACGTCTTCCGGCCAGCTTTCCTCCCGCTGATCCCGCCGGTACTGCCTGCGGTGGGCGTCCATGGCCTTGTGCCGGGCGATGCCATACAGCCAGGGGCGGCGCGCCTCCGGGTCCTTCAGGCTGTCAAACCCCTCCCAGGCGGCCAGCAGCGTTTCCTGATAGATATCGTCGCATTCCCGGCGATTCATGTGACGGATAAAGGCATACAGCCCACGGCTGTGGGGAAGGACCGCCTGTTCAAACGCTGCCCGCCTTGTCACCTGCCAGCCCTCCTTTCACCTATGATGTCGTTCGCCAGGATCAAAAGGTTCACAGATGCATAAAACAATATCACGAAAGGTCAACAAGCTCAGGATATGAAGCGTCCTTCGGCGCATACACGCATTTTTCTTCTCCACTCCCGCCCGCAGGCATCGGAGGGACTTCCCTCACACGGAACCACCGAGCGCTCTTACCCACGAAAAACACGGAGCAGCAGTTGCCTGCCGCTCCGCGAATCATTTTGTGTATCAGTGTCAGTCCATCATGCCCTGCAGCGCTTCACGGTATTCCTTGTGCTGCTTGAGGTTAGGCCAGTAGCGCACATGCCTCATGTCGCCGGTGTAGTAGTCACGGTAGGTGGCCACATTGCGCACAAACAGCAGCACGTTGGTGTCTCCGTTCAGGTCTTTTTCGATGCTGATGGGCTCGCCAAACTTGAAGCCTTCACCCAGCTGCTCCGGCTCCACCTCGGTGACGCTGGCCAGATCGGGGAAGAAGGTGAAAAACTCGCTGTGCACCCGGAAGGTACCCGCACTCCCCTGCCCGCGCGCCATGTAGGTGACCGTCACCTCATCGCCCTTCACGTTCACATACACCCGGCCCACGATGTACACATTGCTGGCCATCAGGGGAATCACCTGCTCTCCCTCCCGGCTTAGGTCAATGGGGGTGAAGTGATACCACTTCTTGGTCAGCTCCGGCTTCACTTCCCGGAAGCTCAGCCCCATGGTGGACACGGTGTTGTTGGGATACCAGGTATAAGCAGGCTGCGGGGGCAGCTCAATCACTTTCTTGACTTCCTTGGATATAACGACGCCGTCCCGGTTGATAACCAGCACCTCAACCAGCACTCCCGCCTTGTCATAGACCTCAACGACTTTTTCGTTGTAATCGTTATAGGAATATTTCTCCATGCCACCCTCAGTGACCTTAAAGCCGCCATTGTAAAGCTCGTCCTCATTATACAGCCGTTCCTCTATGACCTTGCCCTCAGCGTTCTTGATGACCTCTATCAAGTTGCCATCCGCCTGTTTCCCCCAGGTCGAAGTTTCGATGACTTTCCCATTCACATCGGTGGTCACTCTGTCACCAGGAATCTCATTCTCCGCGTCACGGGGGCCAACAAGGCTGGTGCTGACCAGCTTGCCGTCCACAAAGGTCTCATAGCCCAGGTACTCTCCCGCGTCGGAGTAAGTATCTTTCTTGATGGTGACAGTGCCGTCAAGTGCTATAACCTCCTCCACATACTCACCATCGACCTCATGGTACACGGTCTTCACGCCATTGTGATCCACATCAAAGTAACTCCAAGCGCCAGTTTCCGGATCGCGAATCGACTGGCTGATGATCTGACCCGAGCTGTCCGTAACCGTATTGGTGAGTTGGTTGCCCTCCGCATCAAAGGTCGATTTATTCTCGCTGATGACATTGCCGGCAGCGTCTTTTCTGATGGTTGTATACATGTCGCCCGAGTCGCTTGTAATCTGAGTCACCGTCTGATACAGCGCATCGTCCCGGTACACATAGTTGACCGTGACTTTGCCGGTAGACTCACTGATCACTTTGCCCGCGTCGTCATACTCTTTAGAGGAATAGCTGCCGTCCGGTGCCCAGTTGAGCACTGATTTAATGTTGCCGTTCTCATAATATGCAACATCTTCGGTGCTACCGTCAGAATAAAAAGTGTTAATAGAGCTTAGAGCACCACTTTCAGAATAATACTTGTTGCGCTCTGCATCATCAGGCAATTTCTCATATTCGTGTGACAGAATTCCATCTTCACTATAGCTTACACTGCTTATCCGGTTCCAATCGGCATCAAACTTGGTTTCATTGGATAGCTTGCCGTTAGGATAATATTCACTCGCGATTTGGCCGCCGTCAGGAGTATCCTGATACTTTCTCGATGGCGTCCCGTCTTCGTAAAATATTGTCATTTCTGTTTTTCGACCGTCGCTGTTGGTGCTGTACGTCTCTTGCACAGTGACGCCATCCTCAAAATAGATGATTCCGTCATCGCCGCCAGCAGCATTGCGGACTTGCAATTCAGAGCGTGTGCCATCCTCACGGTACCATATTCCTTGCGTGCTGTTCCCTTCACTATTATAGGTATGCTCCCACTGAACACCACCACCATCTGGATAGTAATTTTTAGCCAGTCCAGAACCATCAGCATTCAAAGTCCACCTATACGTCAGATGATCCTGCGTATCATAGTTTTCTACATGTTGTGCACCAGCATCATCCGTGTATTTTTTGGTGTAGCTGCCATCTTCATTAACGATGGTTTCTATTTCTGCCAGAGCCCCGCTCACAGATAACAACATCACCAGAACGAGCACCCAAATGGTAGTACGCCTGACTCTCATTTTACTATTTCCTCTCAATATTGATTTTAATACATATTAACTTGTGCGATTGGTGATGTCAAGCGACACTTTCCCTTGAATTGTCGGGGATTTTGACCCCTGCCCAGTGAAATAGGCAACAAGATCACCACCATAATTTTTACTCGGGTATTGACTCTGTGCTTGTCTGTGCTATACTGTACTTGTCATGACAAGTACACTTTGGCGGAAAGGAGGTTTTTCTTGGACATCATCATCTCAAACCGGGCCGGGACACCCATCTATGAGCAGATCGTTTTGCAGGTTAAGCAGCAGATCGCCCAGGGCAGCCTGGGGCCAGGGGAGCCCATTCCCTCCATGCGGGCGCTGGCGCGCAGGCTGCACATCAGCGTGATCACGGTGCAAAAGGCCTATGAAACGCTCCAGCAGGATGGCTTTATAGAAACCGTCCAGGGCAAGGGCACCTTTGTGTCAGGCGCCAGCGGGGAATTCATCCGGGAGGAGCAGCTGCGGCGCATCGAGGAGCACCTGGAGGCCGCTGCCACCGCCGCCCGGGAGCATGATATCCCGGAAGAAAAGCTCATCCAGCTCATCCAGCTCTTTTACAAGGAGGAACCATCATCATGACCATCGCACAGGATCGTGACCCTATGAGCGCCGCAACCGTGCGGGAGCTCACCAAGACCTATCCGGGCTTTGTGCTGGACAGGGTCTCCTTCACCGTCCCCCGGGGGCGTATTGTCGGCTGCATCGGGGAAAACGGCGCCGGGAA
>DHQX01000009.1:28357-31300 GCA_002411105.1 Christensenella sp. UBA5327
ACGGCGCCGGGAAAACCACCACCATCAACCTGATGCTGGGCCTTATGCGCCCGGACGCGGGGGAGGTGGAGCTGCTGGGCCTTGACCTGGCACAGCATGAGCTAAAGATCAAGGCCCGGGTGGCTGCGGTGCCCGATGAGCCTCCTTTCCCTCCGCAGCTAAACGCCAAAGAAATAGGCCGGATATACAGCCACATTTATCCCGCCTGGGACAGGCAGCGGTATCAGCAGCTGATCCGGGACTTTCGCCTGCCGGATAACAAAATGGTGCAGGACCTCTCCCGGGGTATGAAGGCCAAGCTGGCCCTTGCGGTGGCCGTGAGCCAGAGCCCTGATCTGCTGGTGCTGGACGAGGCCACCACCGGCCTTGACGTGGGCGCCCGGGATGACATGGAGGCGCTGCTGCTGGATTTCATCCAGGATCAGGAGAAGGCGGTGTTCTTCTCCACCCACCTGACCGAGGACCTGGCCCGCATCGCTGACCATATCCTGCTGATCCATGACGGCCGGGTGATCTTCCAGGAGGACAAGGACACGCTGCTTGATGACTGGGGCATCGTCAAAGCGGCCCCGGGCCAGGCCCCGGCCCTGGCGGAGGCCCAGGTGGTGGCCAGCAAGGAGGACCGGGGCTTCCGGGAAACCCTGGTGAAAAACCGCCGCGCAGTCGCCCAGGCCCACCCGGAGCTCACCGTGGACGCGCCAACGCTTGACGATATTCTGCTGTTTTATATCAAAGGAGAAACGCGATGAAAGGCTTGATAATCAAGGACCTTCTGGTCACCCGGCGCCTGATTAGGAAGGAGATGATCCTGCTGTACCTGGGCCTGCTGGCCTTCCTGGTCTATCAGGGCAAGGAAATGGCTGGCATGATGATCGCCGCCTTCATGCTGATGCTGGCGGGGATGTCGGTCACCACCACCATGAACCTGGACGACGCGTCCGGCTGGCGGCGCACGGAGCGCCTGGTGCCGCTGACAATCCAGCAAAGGGTGGGGGCCAAATACCTCTTGCTCCTGACGATCCTGCTGGCGCTAAGCCCACTGCTCATCCTCATCGGGTTCATCCTGCCGCTGATTTTCCC
The DNA here is from genome assembly GCA_002411105.1 of Christensenella sp. UBA5327. Taxonomy (GTDB): domain Bacteria; phylum Bacillota; class Clostridia; order Christensenellales; family Aristaeellaceae; genus UBA6115. Next base: position 29,438 of record DHQX01000009.1, read on the forward strand.
CGCCGCGTCCGCCGGTGATATCCCCGTGATGCTGGGCATCCTCTGGGGGGTGTCGATGATTTATAACGCCGTCTCCATCCCCGCCACCTACTACTTCCAGTCCAAAGCCAGAATCGTGCTGATGATGCTGATGATCATGCCCGCCACCTATCTGATGACTGGCTCCCAAACCGGGAACATCGCCGCTTTTCTGGCCAGGCTGCCCCTTACCCCGGGGCTGGCGGCAGCGCTTGTTTTGCTGGCTGCGCTGGTGCTGTTGGGGCTGTCGTATCTGTTGAGCCTCAAGCTGTACAGGAAAACCCTGGACTGATGGAGCGCGGGTATAATCCTCCAAACGACAGGTAGCATGGAGGTGGCGGCATGGATCTGAAACTGACAGGGAAAACCGCCCTGGTATTGGCGTCCAGCTCAGGCCTGGGCCGGGGCGTGGCCATGGAGCTGGCCCGGGAGGGCGTCCGGGTGGTGCTGTTTAGCACCCATGAGGACAAGCTGCGCGCCGCGCAAAAGCGCATCGCGGATGAGACCGGGCATGAGCCCGCCTATGTGGTGGGCAGCGCTGACAAAACTGAGGATCTCAAGTGCGCCGTAGAACACGCCCTGAGCCGCTTTGGCGCTTTGGATGTGCTGGTGACCAACGCCCCCGGCCCCAAGGGGGGCGCATTTCAAAGCCTCACGGAGACAGACTGGGACAGCGCCTACCGCCTGAGCCTCAAGGCACATGTGGACGCCATCCGGCTGGCCCTGCCCCACATGCAAAAGAAGGGCGGCGGGAGGATTCTGTGCATCACGTCCTCCTCCATCAAGCAGGCCATTGACAACCTGATGCTGTCAAACGCCTTCCGCCTGGCGGTGGTGGGCATGGTAAAAACCCTCTCCCGGGAGCTGGCGTCCCAGGGCATTCTGGTCAACGTCATTGGCTCCGGCCCCATGGACACCCCCAGGATTGAGGCCCTGGATGCCCAGAACGCGGCGCGCGCCGGCGCCAGCCTTGAGGACTGGCAGCGCCAGCAGGCGGCCAAAGTGCCCCTGGGGCGCTATGGGCAGCCGGAGGAGTTCGGCCGCCTGGCGGCCTTCCTGTGCTCCGGCGCCAACACCTATATCACCGGCCAATCCATCGTCATTGACGGGGGGATGACCACCGCCTATTAAGTGATCCCTCATACCAAACGAATGAATAAACGCACGGGTGAGGCGGAAAAGAACCGCTTCATCCGTGCGTTTATGATGGGGTTGTTATTACTGCCCGGAGATCGTGATCCCGTCCACCGCCAGCCAGGGCAAAACGCTGGTGCCGTCGGCCACGGTCTCCTTTGAGATGCCGCGGAGTTTCCCCAGCATCCCGGCCAGGTTGCCGGCGATCATGGTTTCAGACACGGCATGGGTGACCTTGCCGTTTTCAATCATGAAGGAGTTTTTGGCCACGCCGGAGAACTCCCCATTGGTACCGGCGGCGCCGCCGGAATAGCGGCCCACCAGCAGGCCGCGGTCGATGCCCGCGATGATCTCCTCAAGGGGCTTCTCTCCCGGCTCCACCACCAGGGCAAAGGTGGTGTTGGGGGCCCGGGTGTGCCCGGTTTTTTTGGCAGCATAGTCAGAGAGCATGAACTGCCGGAGAATGCCCCGCTCAATTAAGGCATAGTCCTTGGAGGCATGGCCATCCTGGCTGTATTTCTCGCCGGTGAGGATGCGGGCATCCTCGGGCGCCAGGCGCAGGGTGAGGGCCGGGTCAGCCACCTGTTCACCCAGCTTGTCTTTCCACTGGCTGGTGCCGTCAATGAGGACGCCGTCAGCCGCATAGTTGCTGACCAGCTCATACAGCACGCCCCCCAGGCAGCCGGGGGTGAAGACCACCGTGCCCTCGGT
>DHQX01000009.1:31433-32206 GCA_002411105.1 Christensenella sp. UBA5327
GTGAAGACCACCGTGCCCTCGGTCTTGCCCTGGGCAGGGGTGGTGTGAATTTGGTTCTGGGCGTCCTCCAGCAGCTGGCGGACGCTGCCCAGATCGATCAGCGGCTGATCCAGGCTCTTGGTTCTGATGCTGGTGTAATTGAAGGAGGAAGCCTTGTCCCCCTCGTGGCCGGAGAACATGATGTCCACCTCATACCAGCCGGTTTTGCCGGTGTAGCACACGCCATAGCTGTTGTGATAGCGGCTGTCTGCCTGGGTGTGGGCCACAATCAGCGATTCCACCACCACCTTGGGGTACTGGGTGGTGATGGTGTCCAGCATTTCCTGGGTACGGGCAAAGAGCTTATCCATGTCTGGCGCGTAGGCGCCCTCCTCAAAGTCTCCCCCGCCTTCATGCGCCATGTCCCATGCCTCGTCCGGCTGGCCGGCTTCTGCCGCCGCCAGACAATCCGCACAGGCCAGGCGCACGGAAGTCTCCTCAAAGCTGTTGCTGCTGACCACGCCGCGCTTATGGTCCTTGATGGCCTGAAGGGTCAGCGCGCTGTCAAGGGTGGTGCGGAACAGGCTGAACTTGCCGCCTTCCACGTTGAACTCATTCTTGCAGCTCTTAACGCCCCGGGCGGAAAACACCTGAGCCCCCAGGCCGCCCAGGGTTTCCATGGCCAGGTCAACGGTTTGGTTGATGATATGCATATCTCACTTGCCTCCGATCATCACTTGGCAGCGCAGGTCAGGCCCGCCAAGGCCCACCGGCATGGGCTGCTTTTTGCCGCA
>DHQX01000009.1:32300-32787 GCA_002411105.1 Christensenella sp. UBA5327
GGCTGCTTTTTGCCGCAGAAGCCTGAGGAAGACCAGCTCACCCGGTCGCTCACCCGGTCCACGGTCTTGAGCATCTCAAAGGCGATCCCTGAGATGGTGGTGTCAAAGATGGCGCGGCCCAGCTGGCCGTTTTTGATCTCATAGCCAAGGGAGATACCAAACATAAATTCCCCGGTGGTATCGGCCTGGCCGTTGTTGGAGGAGATGAGGTAGTAGCCATCCTCCACCGAGGCGATCATGTCCTCGATTTTGTCGCGCCCCGGCAGCACGGCGGTGTTGCGCATGCGGATCAGGGGCTCATCGTTAAACGCGAAGGCGCGGGCGTTGCCCTGGGGCCGCATGGAGAAATGGCGGCCCAGCTCCCGGTTGACCATGTAGCCGGTGAGGCGGCCATTGCGGATGAGCTCCGCATCCTCGGCCTTCACGCCCTCATCATCCACATACACCGGCAGCGGCGCTTCCTCGCCAAAGGCGGTGTGGGCAAAGT
>DHQX01000009.1:32919-33772 GCA_002411105.1 Christensenella sp. UBA5327
CCAAAGGCGGTGTGGGCAAAGTCAGTCATGGAGACCAGGGGGCTGGCCACCATTTCGCCCAGCATCGGCCCTGCCACGGAGCCGCCCATCACCAGATCGGCCTCCACCGTGTGGCCCACGGCCTCATGAGCCAGCATCCCGGCCAATTCCCCGTGGAGGATCACGGTTTTCTTTCCGGCCTGGGCAAATACGCCCTCCCGCTTTTTCATCAGGTGCTCGTAGAGGCTATCCACCTGGGGGTAGAGGTCCTCAGGCGCTGAAAACTGCAAATCAAAGGTGCCCCTGCCACCCATGGGCCTGAACACCTCAACCGGCATGCCATCCTTGGTTTGGGCGTTGAGGAAGATGTAGACATAGCTGCGGGGGGCCAGGGTGTGGGCGGTGAAGCCGTCAGAGGTGAGCAGCTGTTTTTCCATCGAGTCCGCATAGGCCACCAGCGTGCGGCTGGCAAGGTCGGGGTAGCGGCTTGCGATGTAGCTGTCCAGCGTGCGCAAAAACTCCAGGTAGTGCTTCTGGGGCAGGTCAGTGAAGGCCGCCTGGGGCGCTAACGCGCCAGATACGATGTCCGGCAAGGCGCCCTTGCCCAGCCCGGCATGCCCATCCAGGAAACGGGCATTCTCGGTGGCGGTCAAAAGGGCCTGGCGTGCCGCCTCAGCGCTCAGCTCCGCCTGGGAGGCAAAGCCGTACACGCCCCCCTGATAAACCCGGGCAGACACGCCCTGGCTGTCGGTGCGGGTGTTGTTGACCAGGTTGCCCTGAAGCATCGTGACACGCCTTGACAGGCTGCGCTGGGCGCGAAGTTCGCTGTGGGCGCCTGGGGCGAAACTGCCCCTGAGGTTTCCAACAATATCTG
>DHQX01000009.1:33879-34590 GCA_002411105.1 Christensenella sp. UBA5327
AATCAAGCCATATCCCTCCTTGCATTTGACTTCTTAACAGGTCAATTATAGCACCTGGAGGGGGCAGAGCACAAATTGGGCCCGGCTGCCCCACGCCTGAGCCCTGACACTCCCATATGCACAGGCCACCATGCCGCATGACAGCATGGTGGCCCTGTTGGTTTTGATGGAAGCTTATTTCGTTTTCAGCGCGTACTCCGCAGCGTTGCTGCCGGCGATTTTGCCCCACACAACGCAGATGGTGTTGGCCAGGCCACCGATGTTGGCGCTGCCGCCGATGTTAGCGCCGCCCACCAGCTCACCGCACTGATAAAGCCCGGGAATTGGCTCGCCCGCCTGGTTTATGACCTGGGCCTGGCTGTTCATCACCGGCCCGCCTTTAGTCAGCATCACGTAGGGATAGGTCTTAACCAGATAAAAAGGCCCATTTTCCAGTTTGGTCATGCTTTCCGCTGGCCGGCCAAAGTCCTTATCCTCGCCGGCCTCAACAGCCAGGTTGTACGCTTTCAAGGTTTCTTCAAGCCCTTTGGCATCAACACCGGCCTTTTGCGCCGCCTCTTCCAGGGTGTCACCCTTGAAGACGCAGTTTTCATCTGCAGCCAGCTGGCCAAAATAATCCCAGCCCTCATCGGGCTTGCCGCTGAAGCCGCCGCCTACCTTGAGCAGAGGCCGCTCGGCCGCTGTTTTGACCTCTTCGGTCAGCAGCATGAA
>DHQX01000009.1:34735-65288 GCA_002411105.1 Christensenella sp. UBA5327
AGCAGCATGAACACCAGGTTTTCTGGGGCATCCGCATAGGCCTGCTTGCGCTGGCTGTCCAGACCGTCAAACTCGTTGACAATGCGCTTGCCGTTCTTATCCACCCACACCACTGAGGGCAGACCAGACACCACGGCTGTGCAGGACACATCAAAGCCATCCACCGGCACGCCGCCGGGATAGGCGGGCAGATAGTCCATGTTCCTGAAAGCCGCGCCTGCCTGCTCCGCAAACACAAAGCCGTCGCCCGTGCAGAAAGGCGGGGACATGGTCAATACATGGGCGAAGTTATATCGGTTGATGAGCTCCTCATTATGGCCATAGCCGCCCGTTGCCAGGATCACAGCCGGGGCCCGATACTGCGTTTTTTCGGCATCATAAAGGATTACGCCCTTTACCGCGCCATCCTCAATGACCAGCCCGTCAACCCGGGTTTCCAGCATGAGGGACACCTGGCCATCTTCAACCTGCTGATTGAGCAAAGGCGCCACGGCCTCAATGAACTTGACTCCGCCTTGTGCGCGATACTCCCGGGGCACGTTGAAGGCATCATAGGAGCCTGACATCTTGGGCTGGCGATCGCCAAAGTCCACGCCCAGCTCGTCCAGCCAGTCTATGGCCGCGGCGGCGTGTTCGGTATGGGTTTTGGTTAGCTCCGGGATGTTGGTGCCGCCGCCCATACGGAGGATGTCCTGGGCGAAGTTCTCCGGCGAGTCCTCAACCCCGGCATCCTTCTGCATCTTGGCGCCCGCGGCAGAGCTCGTTCCGCCCGCAAAGCGGACAGACCCGCCGATGGCGGTGTTCTGCTCAAACAAGTAGACCCTAGCACCCTGCTGGGCCGCCTCAATGGCCGCGTTGACACCTGCAAACCCGGCGCCCACCACGATCACATCCGGGTTATCAAAGGCTGGAACCGCTTTTGCAGGCTGATCATCCTGGGCGCTTTCTTTCTTGACCAGATCCCCTTCCACGATCCCTGCCGCCTCCAGCGCGGCAGCCGCTGCTTCCAGCACCGCCTTGCTGGTCACCGATGCGCCGGCCACAAGGTCCACATCAAGGGAATTTGAAGCAAGGATTTTATCTGGCAGCTGCTCAAGGGCCATGGTGCCCACACCGGGGGTTTCATCATCCCCTGCCGCTGTCAGCTCTGTGATGACCCCATCGGCTACCACCAGCTTGACCTCTACCTCGCCGCCAAAGCCCTTGGCTGTGGCGCTGCCGCTTTGGGCAAGAACAGCCATTGGCACCAGCATGGCAGCCACCATCAGCAGGATAAACAATCTGCGCGCTATTCCAGTTCTTTGCATAAAAAAACCTCCATCCGTTTATTGTTTTGTCCGCATATGCGGGTAGATGGTACTATGCATGCAATGAAAAGTCAAACACGCCGCTGGTTGTCCTCTGTATGATCCGCGGCGGGCGCAGTTCGAGAGGTTTTGAATAATTGAGCATTACTTGACCTCCCCAAAATCCCTTGGAATTTTCATCTCTTTAGAACACGATGTCTGCCTTGTATTCTTCGGGGGGATTGAGGGCATCGATCCAGGTCAGGAAATCCGCCTCAATCTCTGGCAGCGCTTTGCCAAAAGCCTCCGTGAGGGCTGATTGCACAGGCTTTTTCGAGCTGTACACCCGTTGGATGAAGCCTTCCTTGCCCAAGCGTTCCATGGCAAAGCGGGTGAAAGCGCCGGAGATGGGGTAGGTGATGGCCTCTGAGTGGCTGAAGAAATCCTCTTTTGAAAGCATAGCCCTAAGCGGCACGAAGCTGCCATCCGCCACAAACCGCTTCACCCACCAGACGTTGTCCTTTCCCCACCAGCAACCATCCATATACATGGCAACCCCCTCGCTTATAAACGGGCTGTCAGGCCACGCAATCCGCTGGGTGATCAGGTGGGTATCCTCATGGGCGCCCAGGCAGACCACCTGGTCGTTATAAGTGGCGACCACCGTGTGAGGCCCCCAGGCAAATCCGTTGCAGGGTTCATCATCCCCATAGATTTTGCCGGCATCCTCAGGGCTGTTTGTCAGATAATAGTGGATAGGCGCATCCATCACCACCCCAAAGGCCTGGGTGATGCGCTCAAACCACTGCTCCTGATAGGCCGCGATGCGCTCAATATCGTTTGCGGCTTTTGTTCCGGGCATGGCATGAAACACATAGTGGGCGGTGTGAAGGGTAAGCGTGTAGCGGTCCAGCTCTGATGGCACCAAGGGATCTATTCCCCTTTCATGCCGATCGCCTGCACCCGGCCATGGAGGATGTCCATGCACTGGCGAACTGAGTCGCCAATGGCGGCCTTCATGTCCTCCGGGGGCAGCTTGAGCGGCGCGCAGCCAACGGCAGGGTCGATAAAGGCCTCCCGGGTCATGATATCCGCCAGATGGTTATAATCAAGCCCGGTTTCAAGGCCCTTCTTTTTCAGGCGGTTTTGCCGGGAGCGGGTTCCCAGGGCAAAGGCCCAGCCAGGGATGGTGATGACCGGGCGGCGGGGCATCCCCATGTTCTCATGGAAGAGGGTGAGCATGTCTTTCCAGGTCATGTTCACACAGCCCAGGGGCCAGGCCTGCCCGCCCTGGGTGGCCGTCAGGGCCTCCGCCATGGCCTCCCCCACCTGCCGGGCGGTGACCATGGTGGTGCCGCCGGATGGATAAAAGGTGGCCAGGGGCATTTTCCTGATGATCTCCACCAAAAACATCCACACCGGCTGCCGACCGGGCTGGGCGCCAAAGACGTAGGGGATTTGCAACACCCCGACGCTGAAGCTCTCGTCCGCGAAGGAGAAGGCCATCGCCTCCTGCTCCAGCCGGCTTTTAATGTAGGGGTGGCGCTCCGCCAGCTTGAGCTCCGGCCACGCCCCGGCAAAATGGCTGAAATAGGAGCCGCAGATCACCGCGTGCCTGAGGCCTGCGGATTTGGCCAGGCTAAGCAGGCGCTCCAGCGGCAGGTTGTTGAAGCGGTCAAACATCGCCTTGATGGGCGGCGGCCCTTCCAGGCGCTCGTCCACGCCTGCCGCAAACACCAGCCCATCACAGCCCTTGAGGTGGGACAACAATTCCTCATCAGGCATCTGGATGAAATTGCCAAAGGTGACCTCCATCTCCTCAGGCAAAGGCGCGCCCTGGGGCAAAGGCGGCAGCGCCAGGGTTTTCACCTGATGCCCCCGGCTGATCAGCGCCCGCGCGCCCTCGCTGCCCAAAAGCCCCGTGCCGCCGATGATCAGTACCTTCATCGCCCTATCCCCCTTTTTTGTCTGCTTTTATCATACCACAAAGCCATTCCCTTGACCGGGGAAACTGGCTGGGTTAGGATAAAGCAACATGCGCAAAGGAGAGAGGAATATGAAAGTATTGATGTTAAACGGCAGCACCCGGAAAAACGGCAACACCCGCGCGGTGCTAGACCAGATGGTGGAAATATTGAGCGCCCAGGGCCTGGAGACCGAGATTTTCTGGGTGGGCAATGAGCCCATCCGGGACTGCACCGGCTGTGGCACCTGCAAGAAAACCCGGAACAACACCTGCGTGTTCAAGGACGACTATATCAACGACCTGATTGCCAAATGCCAGGCGGCGGACGGCTTTGTCTTTGGCACGCCGGTGTACTACTCCCACCCCTCCGGGGCGCTGCTCTCGGTGCTCAACCGGATGTACTACGCCGGGGGCAATGTGCTAAGGGGCAAGCCCGGCTGCTCCTTTGCCGTGGCCCGGCGCGGCGGCACCAGCCTGGCCCTCCAGGTGCTCAACCAGTATTTCCTGTATAACGAGATGCCCCTGGTTTCCGGCTCCTACTGGGCGATGCTCCATGGGGCCCGGCCTGAGGAGGTTTTTCAGGATGTGGAAGGGATGCAGACCATCCGCAACATGACCCGGAACCTGGCCCATGTGATGAAATCCCTCAAGCTCGCCGGGGAAAACGGCCTTGAAAAGCCCGAGAATGAGTACGGCGCGCGCACCAACTTCATCCGCTGAACGTTCACCAAACTGTGCGGCTTGTGTGCTGACTAAAACACTGTTTTGTCACAACTGCCGGGGATAATGATGCCGCGGCGGAAACCCGCCGACACGAAGATGAGGTGAATCCCCATGAAGAAGATCGTTGCCCTGCTGCTCATAGTTCTGCTTGTTCCAGGCGTAGCCCTGGCCGAGAACAAAACCTACACCGAGGCCGAGATGGTCGCCTGGGCCATTCAGGATGAGGTGAATGCGGAAGCCGCCTATCAGGCCATTTTGAGTGCCTTTGGAAGCGAGCTGCGCCCCTTTTCCGCCATCGTGAAGGCCGAGCAAACCCACCAAGCCCTCCTTCTTCCGCTGATGGAAAAATACAGCATTGCAAAGCCCGCCCCCAGCCCGGCCACGGCCCCCGCCACCTTTGAGGAGGCCCTTCAGGTGGGCATCACGGCAGAGGAGGAGAACATCGCCATGTACCAGGCCTTCCTGGCCCAGGGCAACCTGCCGGAGGATGTTAAAGCGGTGTTCCTGCGCCTGGACGCCGCCTCCCAGAACCACCTGGCCGCCTTCACCCGGGTGGCACAGCGCGCTAACCAGCCAGGCCAGGGCCGCAATAGCCGCTGGGACAACAACCAGGCTCAGCAGCCCGGGTGCGGCCGCCAGCGCTGGAACCAGACTCAGCCCCTGTGCCCCGGCTGCCCCCTCCCAACCAACCCCTAAGCGAAGTCCATAAAAAAGGGCCTGCCGGCAGTTTTTTCTGGCAGGCCCTTCTGTGCTTTCATCACGTTACTTCTTTGACAGCTCAATCCCATCAATCAGCCGGGCATAGCCGTTCATAAACTGGGTGCGGAAGAGCGTGGTGGGGCCATAGTCATCAAAGTCCTCGGGTTTCATCCCGTTTTCATCATAGGAGCGCTTGAAGTTTGGCAGCTTTTCCATCAGCTCCCTCACCACCGCTTCATCGGCTTCCTCGTCCATCGCCAAGACTGGCTGGGTGTTTTGAGCGTTCAATTCCACAGCGGTTGACCAGTTGATGGTGATGTGCATGTCGCCGCCCACAAAATTGGTGAAGTGATGGGGGCCCCTGGCACCACCGCCCAGCATTCTGCCATCAAAGCCCATCTTTTTCAGATACTTGTATTCCTTTTTCGCGATGATGGTCCCCGCTTGCTTCAATACCTCTGGCGCTATGGGCAGATTCTCGTTCTTCACCAGGGCGCCAAAGTAATCGTCCAGAATGCCCGTGATGTGGGTGATATAGATCTCCGGCCTGTTCCCGGTTTTTTTGCAGGCATCCTCATAAGTCTCAACCAAGGCCACCACCTGGGAAAGGGCGAATATCTCCGTGGCGCAGATGGGGATGTTTAGCGCCACCATCTCCCGGATGGCCACAAGACCGGGAGCTGTAACGGGGATCTTTGCCATGAAGTTCCTGTTCAGCCTGGCTGCGCGTTTTGAGGCGGCCACGATGTATTCATGCTCATGCTCCCTCCTGGGATCCTCCTGGATGGTGACAAAGCCCGCTTTCCCCCCGCTTTTTTCATGCATGGGCAGGAACAGCTTCATGACCTCTGCCGACACCAGATGATACACCTGCTCGCTTGCGGGAGAGCTCCGGTCACCTTTTTTCAGCACCCGGTCGATAGCATCCTGAACGAATTCCGGCGCCGTTTGAAACAGCTTAGAGCAATAGGCAGGGTTGGTGGTGCAGCCAAAGGCGCCGCTTTCAATCGCCGCCTCGCAGTCGGCCAGGGTGGGGTTGTTCACCCAGAACCGGGTCTTCGTGTCTTTGATCACCTTCTGTAGATAGTTCATCTGGTTCCCTCCTGTCTCATGATATGCTTTTCTAACACTGTGAAGCCATGGTTTCCAATTCGCGGCGGATTTGCATGGTCAGGCTCCCCTCATCATATGCCACCGCATCGTAGGGGATCACTTCCCCCGCCCGGATATCCCTGAGCAGTTTTTTGTTGCCACTGAAGCCCAGGGGCAGACAGTGCTGCTGCACTGAGAGCCTGGCAGGGATCACCCTGCCATACACATAGTATCCGCCCTCACCGTCCAGCACCGTGCCCGCTTTGATATCGCACTTGGCCACGCTCACCACATCGGCATGAAAAGCCTTGGGGAAGCCCGTGGGTTCCCCCCGGGTGCCCACCGAGGCCACAGAGATATTGGTTTCAAGCCCAATCATATGATATGGCCGGTACAGGCAGGTATATCTCCCTGTCTCATCCGTAGCCATCCCATATTCCTTGTAGCAGTGCTGCATATACTCGGAATCCCCAGTCAGCGTGACGAAAATGCCAAAGCGCAGGTCCCGGAACACCGGACGTCCGTCCCGCTCCTCGCTGGCGATCACCTCCACCATCCCGGCGTGCTTCAGCACCCCACCATCTGCCCGGGGTTTGAGCAGACGGGGTAAATCATCCGCTCCGCAGGCTGGAAAGAGCAACCCTTCATGATTTGGCAGCAGCCCTGTGGCATTGGAGACGGATGCCATCTCAATGGCGGACTTGGTGCCGTCCAGGAATGAGTTGAACACCTTGGGATTCATGCCGCCCCGCTTGGCTTCCTCCGGAGAAATGCCATAATACTGCCAGATGGTATCAGGCGTTGACTGATGATACCGGGGCTGAAAGCGCGTCCCCTTGCCTGCGCAGACCACCTCAAATCCGGCGGTGCGCGCCCAGTCAACCATGTCGCAAATCATAGCAGGCTGATCGCCGTAGGCCAGGGAATACACAATGCCTGCCTCCCGGGCACGCTTTGCCAATACAGGGCCAGCCAAGGCATCTGCCTCCACATTCACGTTCACCATGTGCTTTTTGTATTGGCAGCACAATAGCGCGTGGTGAATGCCCAGTTCAGGGTTGCCTGTGCAGTCAATGATGATCTGGGTAAAAGGCGAAGCGATCAGGTCATCTCCGCTATCCATCACGCAGGTTTTCCCGGTGCGGTAAGCCTCTTCCAGGGTTTTCGCGTTTACCTGTTCGTCAGGCCAGAGGGTGGTTTTTAGATTGTCCAATGCACGCTGTGGATTCAGCTCCGCAATGCCCACCAGATGAACGCCGGACACCTTCCGCACCTGGGACAGGTACATGGTGCCGAATTTGCCAGTGCCGATAATTCCCACCCGCAGCGGCTGGCCCGCTTCCTGGCGCTCCCCAAGCATCTTATGAAGATTCATGACTCCTCCTATGGTTGGCAGATAGACAATCCCAAAAAAACACCACGTTGTCAGACAACGCGATGATAATGGCTTTTTTGCATTTTGTCAACCTCTGTTGAAGAGGGTGTCTGTCACGCACTGGATATGCTCCCGCATCACCGCTTTGGCAGCTGCGCTGTCACGGGCTTTCACCGCCTTGATGATGCGCTCATGGTAGAAAACCGCTTTGAGCATGATGGTCTCATCTGATGCAAACGCCTTGTAGATGACCTCTTCAAAATGGCTTCGGACCGTCTCAAAAACAGCCTTGAGCAGGGAGTTTCCAGAACAGATGACCAGCTGCCTGTGGAACATGGCATCATAAACGCTCAGCATCACCAGATTTGTGAAGTGCTCCTTCATTTTTTCAACCAGGGCTTCCAACTGGGCCATGTCATCCCGGCTTGCATTTTCTGTTGCCAGGGCAGCAATTTCCCCCTCCAGCATCATCCGAAAGTCCATCACTTCCTTGATGTCAGCATGTTCCAGCACTTGCCTGAAAGGCATGGCCGCATCAATCACCCGCCGATCATTCAGGTAAGTGCCTGATTTTTTCCGGGTGATTAGCTGCATCGCTTCAAGCTTGCTATAGGCTTCCCGCAGGGTGGTACGCCCAATTTCCAGATGCTGGCAGAGCTGGTTTTCGTTGGGGAGCAGATGATCGCTTGGCAGATAGTTGGTAAGAATGGCGTCACGCAGAACCAGGAACAAGTTGTCAGACAAGTTGCCCAGGCCTTGGGACGCGTATAGCTTCTCTTTTAGCTGATCGAACCGGGACAGCGGGATTCTTTCCCTCACTTTTGTCATTGCTCTCCGTGAATCCCTTCAATGTGTCATTGGATAGGTTTTATATAGCATGTCAGACCTCTGCTGTCAACCTCATCCACACCGGCGGCAGTGCAGCAGCCAGCATCCCCATTCCCGCGTCTCATTTTCATAATGTTTATTATCATTAAAGTCGGGGTATTATCACACTACCAAGATCAAGGAGGTATTCCCCATGGCATTTACCCTTCCGTCCCTGCCATACGCGTACAACGCGTTAGAACCATATATTGACGAACAGACCATGCGCATTCACCACACCAAGCACCACCAGGCCTACATCGACAACCTGATCAAGGCTGTGGAAGGCACCGAATATGCCAACAAGCCCATCGAGGAGATCATCAAGAACCTTGACAGCCTGCCGGAGAAGATCCGCACCGCGGTGCGCAACAACGGCGGCGGCCACTACAACCACAGCATCTTCTGGGAGATCATGGGCCCGGATGGCAAGGGCAAGCCGGAGGGCGCTTTGGCCAAGCAGATTGACGCCGACTTTGGCAGCTTTGATGCCTTCAAGGAAAAGTTTGAAGAAGCGGGCAAAACCCAGTTCGGCTCCGGCTGGGCGTGGCTGGTGATCAAGGATGGCAAGCTCAGCGTTGAGAAAACCCCCAACCAGGACAACCCCCTCACCAAGGGGCTCTTCCCCCTGATGGGCGCTGACGTATGGGAGCACGCCTACTACCTGAAATACCAGAACCGCAGGCCTGAATACCTGAAAAACTGGTGGAACACCGTCAACTGGGACGAGGTGGCCCGGCGCTTTGAAAAGCACAGGTAACCATTGGTTCCGGCCAGCATCAAGTGGCTGTCACACCATGTGGCAGCCATTTTTTGATCACTCCGCGGCCTTGAAGTTATAGACAGGCTTCACCCGGTGCAGGATCTGGGCCGTGGGCCCGATATGGCGGATGATGTCCTCCCCGTCCTTGTAGGCCATGGGCGCCTCATCCAGGGTGGCCAGGGACACGCTGGTGGAGAATACGCCCGCCATGGTCTTTTGATACTCCGCCATGGACAGCCGATCCCGGGCGTCCCGCCGGCTCATCAGGCGGCCCGCGCCATGGGGGGCGGAATGGTTCCAGTCCGGGTTGCCCCGGCCCAGGCAGATGAGGGAGCCATCCCGCATGTTGATGGGAATGAGCAGTTTTTCTCCCGCGTGCGCTGAGACCGCGCCCTTGCGCAGCACCATCTCCCGGGTATCGATGTAGTTGTGGATGGTGGTGAAAGACTCGGCGGCGCTTAGCCCCAAACCCTCTATAATCACATCCACCATGGCGTGGCGGTTAAGCACCGCGAAGCGCTGGACCAGGGCCATGTCATCCAGATAGTCCGCCATCTGCCGCCCTTCCACCCAGGCCATGTCACGGGGCACGGGGCAATCACGCTTGCGGCGCTGCGCCCGATGCTGCTTTTTGCCGCTACCCCGCTGAGGCGCGCTGTCGCCGCACAGGCTCTCAAACCCCTTGTTTTGATACAGCGTTGCCACCTCGTGCCCCAAATGGCGGCTGCCGGAGTGCACCACCAGCCATAGGCGGCCTTCCTCATCCTCCCCCACCTCAATAAAGTGGTTGCCGCCGCCCAGGGTGCCGATACTGAGCCTGGCCCGCTGCACATTAACTTCATCCGCGCAGTGCAGCGCGTTTAAATCGATCCGGTCGCTAAACGGGTGCTCCCGCTTCCTGATGTCCCGCCCTGAAGGGATCTGCCGGCGGATGAGAGCATCCAGGCCCCGCAGATCAATCTCCTTCTCCTCAAGGCGCACCGCCTCCATGCCGCAGCCAATGTCAACCCCCACCATGCCGGGCACCACCTTGTCGGTGATGGTCATGGTGGTGCCGATGGTGCAGCCCATGCCGGCATGCACATCGGGCATGACGCGGATTTTGGACGATTTGAACTGGGGCATGTCGCACAGCGCCCGGATCTGGCTCTCCGCGCCTTTTTCCAGGCTGTCCGTGAAGACGATGGCGGTGTTGTGTGCCCCGGTGATGGTGATCAATGGGCTGCCAGCCTGTCCGCGCTGTCCTTCACCTGCAGAAAATCCCGGATGAGCTCCACCGTCCGCCGGTAGACCGCGTCCTGGGCCTGGCGGACGCTGCCGCCCTGGGCCACCACCCGCTCATAGGGCTGGCGGATTTCGGTGCCCACATTGATCTTGGCGATGCCCGCCTTGATGGCCTGGGTGATGTAAGCCTGGTCGATCCCTGAACCACCATGCAGCACCAGGGGGATCATGAGGGCCTCCTTAAGCGCCTGGATATGCGCCACATCCAGCTTGGCAGTTGGCTTTTTCTTATCCTTCATGCCCTGGGCAATGGCGCCATGCACACTGCCCACCGCCACGCTCAGCCAGTCGCAGCCGGTCTCCTTTACAAAGCGCTGGGCTTCCGCGATATCTGTAAATCCCATCTTCTTTTCGAAGATCTCCTGGTAAGGGATGTCCTGCTGGCTGGTCTCATGCCCCATCACAGCACCCAGCTCCGCCTCAATGGGGAGCCCTGCCGCGTGCGCCAGGGCCGCGGCCTTTGCCGTGGCCTGGATGTTGCCCTCAAGCTCAAGCCGGGAGGCATCCACCATCAGGGACTGGTAGCCGGCCTTAATGGCCCGCTCAAGCAGGGCCAAATAGTCCACCTGCTGATGATCCTCATCGATCACCGGCACATGGTCCAGGTGAAGCAGGGTGTGCCCCGGTTTATTAAACTTGGCGTATTCCTCAGCCACCTTTTCCAGACTCTGGGACTGGAACTTCTCCCACTCCAGCCGCGCCACCTGGATCATGGCCACGGCGTTTTCATCGGCCACTGCCTGAGCCACCGGCTCCACCATGGGCAGGTGGGGGATGTTAAACGCGGGGATCACCAGCCCCAGGTCAAAGGCACGCTTCACCATTTGCTTGCTGTTCATCAATAGGTCCTTTCTTTTGCGCTGAGTTCCTCTGTCATCAGCCGCCTTATCCGCCGGTAGCGGACCAGCTGCTGCTGATAGCAGGCGGCGTTTTCAGGGTCTGGCCGGATGGGCTCCCCATGGCGCACAAAGCCCTGGGCCAGCCTCATCAGGTCCTTCTCGCCTGACACTGCGGCAAAGCCCAGGATGGCACTGCCCAGGGCGCCGGTTTCCTCGGTCAACACCGGGATCACCTCCCGGTTCCACACATCCGCCTTGATCTTAAGCCACACCTGGGATTTGGCGCCGCCGCCGCAGGCGAAAAGCCTGTCCGGCACAATGCCAAAGCCCTTAAGCGCCTCCAGGTTGATGGCCATCTCAAAGCTCAGCCCCTCCAGGATCGCTCGGTAGATATCCGCCTGGGTGGTCTGCATGGACAATCCATACATCATCCCCCGGGCCTGGGGCAGCATGTCCGGCGTGCCGCCCAGCCCCTGAAGATAGGGCAGCATCAGCAGGCTGCCGGGCCCCTTGGGACACTGGCGGTTTAAGAGCTCATACACGCTCACCCCCTCGGCCTTGGCCTGGGGCAAAAGGTGCGCGGCCAGGCTGTCCCGGAACCAGCGCACCACAGCGCCGCCTGAGATGTTGTAGGCATAGGTCACATAGCCCGGTCCGTTCAGGTAGGGCACACAGGCGTAGTTGCTGCGCTGAAAGTCAAATCCCGGAGGAATCCGGCTATACAGCGGGGCGATGCTCTCGGTGGTGCCGGTGACATCCGCGGCGTCCCCTGGCCTTGACACGCCGCAAGCCAGGGCGTTGACCACCTGGTCATGGGCGCCGATCACCACCTGGGTTTTGCCTGTCAGCCCCAGACGCGCCGCCACATCGGGCTTCAGCGGCCCCAGGGCGGTGCCCGCAGGCAGCACGGTGGGCATCTGACCCCGGCCAAAGCCGGAGGCCGCCAGCAGCTGGTCTGACCAGTCGCCCTTTTTCACGTCATACAGCAGCGTGCGGCAAGCCAGGGACACATCAATGGCGGTCTCCCCCGACAGGCAGTAGCAGATATAGCCGGATATGAGCAGATGCTTCCACACAGGGCGCGGAGCCACCCGCCTGGTGTGGAGCATTTTTGACAGGGAATAGAAGGCGTCAGGCTTGGTGAGGGTGATGTCCATGAACTTTTCAGCCCCCACCCGGCTCACCAATTCATCAAACTCGCCGCTTTGGGTATCGGCAAAGTACATGATGATGTCAGTGAGCGGCTCCCCCTTTTCATCAATGGGCACAAAGGACTCGCCAAAGGAGGACACGGTGACGGCCGCCACCGCCTCCCCCGGGGGCAGGGCTTTCGCGCACTGGGCGATCACCTCAAAAGCGGCGTCTGCCAAAACCCGCGGGTCCAGGTCCGTTTTGCCCGCGGGATTGGGATACTCCTGATAGCTGATGGCCATTTGCGTCCCATCCTCGCGGAAGGCTACGCATTTGGCGCCCGTGCCGCCGATGTCAACGCCCAGGCTGATCAAGCGATCTCCCCCTCTCAAAACGCGAATCAGTCGATGTCCACCAGGTCATAGCCCAGGTAGGTGGTGAAGGCCTCCGTGAGCACCACTTTCATATGCCCTTTGGCCACCGAGGTGTGGTGCTTGAAGCCGCCCCGCGCCAGGCGGATCAGCTTGTCCTGGAGGCCATCGATCTTGGCCACACCAGCGCAGCCGAAGTAGCCGTCCTCAATGGGGTCATCGGTCATCTCGCCCTGGGAGACATACACGGTCAGCTTGCCGTCCTCGGTTTTGCAGTTGGAATAAGTCATGGGGAAGGCAGCCATGCGCCCCTCATTGGTGCCCCAGCCAGAGCCAGGGTCATTCTTGGCAAACATCTTGTGCTCGGTGACGGTGCCCTTTTCCTTCATCAGGCCCTGGGCCACCGGGCCGCAGTGGAAAAGCACCACCTTGTCCTCATCCTCCCCATAGTTGTTGTTCCAGTCCAGGACGGTGGCTGGCTGCATGCTGGCCAGCTGCATCGCCCGCATGGTGACGGCAGAGCACACGTCAATCTCACAGCTGGCGGCGATGCCCCGGTCATTCAGCTCGCCCAGCAGCACGCAGGGACAGACCCTGAGGTAGGTTTCCATCTCGTTCCAACAGCGCAGGGCGATGGCATCCAGGTGGTAATCCCGGATGTACTCATCAATCACCACGCCAATCTTGGCGATGGTGTGGGCGTTTTCCTCCGGCACGCCTGAAAAATCAGTGTAATCCCGGAGCTTTTCCAGTTTCTCCTGAACCCCCGGCGCGTCATCGGCCATTCCCTTCACCTTCATGATCAGCTCCGACAGGTCGAAAGATTCCACGTTGATGCCGTATTTCTGCAGCGTGATCTCGTCAAAGCGCACGGTTTTAAACGCGGTGGTGCGGGCGCCGATGCAGCCCAGGTTAAAGCGCTTCATGCCGTTCACCACCCGGCAGATGGCGGCAAAGTCATCCAGATTTTGCCTGAAGGCCGGTGTCAGCGGGTGCACCACGTGAGGCTTCAGTACGGTGAAGGGGACCTTGCACTGGCAGAACACATCGGTGACGGAGAACTTGCCGCAGTAGGCGTCCCGGCGGTATTTGAAGTTCATCCTGCCGATCTCGTCGGGGTAGGCCTGCATCAATATCGGCACCCCGGCATCCTGCAGGGCATTGATGGCGCCGTTCTCGTCCACAAAAATGGGCATGGAGAAAATGACCCCGTCATACTGCCCCTCATGCGCCTTGAGCCACCGGGCATACTGCAGGCCCTCATCCCGGGTCTCCACCGCGCCAAAGCGGGTGGCGTCCTCATCCATCATGATATAGTCATGCCCGGCGTCGGTGACAGCCTTTGCCATCTCGCCCCGGGCAGACAGGATCAGTTCCCCCGGCATAAAGCCCCGGTTGCCAAAGCAAAGCGCGAATGTCATTTTTTTCATG
The DNA here is from genome assembly GCA_002411105.1 of Christensenella sp. UBA5327. Lineage (GTDB taxonomy): Bacteria > Bacillota > Clostridia > Christensenellales > Aristaeellaceae > UBA6115. The sequence goes on from DHQX01000009.1 coordinate 48,563, forward strand.
TTGCATTTACCTTTCCGGATTGATTTGTCCTGTGCATTATATCACGCTGGTCCCCCTGTCACAACGCAGGGACTGTCTCCTGTTTGTCCACTTTCAGCATGATCACCTTGTCCCCCACCATCAGCCGGGTGTCCCCCAGAGGCACGATGATGTCCCCCTCGCCGCGCTGCGCCATCACAATCAGGCTGTCCGCAGGCAGGGTCAGATCCTTGATGAGGCGGTCCGCCCACTTGTGCCCCTTGGGGATGGTGAACTCGATGAGGTCATGGCCGCTTTGGTCAAAGTGCTTCTCCCCGCCCAGCACGATCAGGTCGTTTTCCTCCAGCACCACCTGGCCCCGGGGCACCACGGTCTTGCCGGCGCGCTCGATCTTGGCCACGATGAAGTCAAAGGTGAGCCGGAGGTCCTTCACCTGCCGGCCGATCAGGGTGCTACCCGGATGCAGCCGGGTCTCCAGAAAGCCGATCTCCGCCTTGTCCTGGTAATAGTTGAAGGTTTGCAGCACCGTGTCATTGGGGTCCAGCATGGTAAGCCTGCGCGCTGCAGGCGGCATCAGGCTGCCCTGCACCAGGGAGCTGAGCACGCAGATGCCAAAGACGATGTGGTAAATATCGCTTGAAAACCGCACGCCGCTGTTAACCGCCATGATCGCAAAGGCGATGGCGGCGGCTCCCCGGATGCCCGCCAGGGAAACCATGTGCAGCTGGTTTTTCCTCAGCTTAAACGGCAGCATCAACCCCCAGACGCTGGCGGGCCTGGCGATCAGGGTCATGAACAGCATGATGGCAAGCGCTATGGGAAAGGTGCGGAGAAAGCCCTGGAACGTGCTGAGCAACCCCAGCACAAAAAACAGCGCGATTTGCATGATCTCCGCAAACCCGTCAAAGAAAAATACGATGTCCCGCTTGCCGCGAAACTCCATGTTGCCCAGCCGGATGCCCAGGATATAAAGCGCCAGGTAGCCATTGCCGCCAACGAGGCTGGCGGAGGCGAAGGTGATGAGCATGGCCGCCGCCATGAACACCGCCGACAGCCCGTCCTCCTGGACGCTCTGGCGCCTCAGGTATTTGCCGATCAGGAAGGCATAGACAAAGCCCACCACCAGCCCCAGGGCCACCTGGGAGAGGACCAGCACAGGCACCGACAGGCTTGACCCCATCATCACCGACAAAAACACCATGGTCATAGTGAAGGCGGCGGGGTCGTTGGAGCCGCTCTCAAGTTCCAGCAGGGAAGCGGTGCCGTATTTGAGATTCAGATTTTTTGATCGCAGGATGTTGGACACGCTGGCATAGTCGGTGGAGCCCACAATGGAGCCGATGAGCATGCCCTCAAGCATGGAAAAGCCCAGCACAAAGTGGCAGAACAGCCCGGTTAACAGCGCAGTCGCCACCACGCCCAGGGAACTCAGGATGATGGCCTCTTTGGCCACCGGCCTTGCCATGTTCCAGTTGGTGCCAAAGCCACCATAGAACATGATCACCATCAGCGCCACGGTGGCCAGGCCCTCGGCAAACTTAAAATCGTCAAAATCAAGCCCCAGCAGCCCAAAACCCATCCCCAGCACAATAAACAGCAACAGCGCCGGGATGCCGTGCTTGTTGGACAGCCGGATGGCCACCAGCGCCAAAATCAGAATAACGCCAATCAATAAATATTGCATGAATACTCCCGCATGTCTTATCCGCCAAAAAACCGCCAAACGCCTTCAAAACCAGCGTTTCACCGGTTGCTTTCCCATGGATATTCTATCACGGAAATGACATCGGTCAACTGAGGGTGCAAACCACTCCATGATGATAAGCGTTCTTTCCCCATCCCTGTCCTCATTCTGAGCGTTTGGGCCGACATCCGGGTATAATCCCCCCCGACAACGCGCAAGGAGGACGGAACCATTTTCAATTTATTTGGCGGCAGGGGCAGATCCCTGCCCATGGCCCAGGCCATGGAAAACATCAAAAACGACCCCAGCATTCGCCTGGTGGACGTGCGCAGCCCCGAGGAATACCGGGAGGGCCATATCCCCGGCAGCCTGTCCATCCCGCTGGATAGCCTGAGCCGGGTGCAAAGCCTGATCCCGGACAAGGCAACCACCCTCTACACCTACTGCGCCAGCGGCGCCCGCAGCGGCATGGCCGTGGGGATGCTGGGGCGCATGGGCTACAGCGCGGTGAAGAACATCGGCGGCATCATGAGCTACCCGGGGAAGCTGGAGCGCTAGGGAACAGGGGCCACCCTCAATCAAAGCAAAACCGTTGATCCTCTGTTGAAATCAACGGTTTCTTTCTGGCGCGCCTTGCAGGATTCGAACCTACGACCTCTTGATTCGTAGTCAAGCACTCTATCCAGCTGAGCTAAAGGCGCAGACTGTCCTTGGACAGCTAAGGTAGTATAGCAAGGACAGAGGGCGAATGCAAGCGGAATTTTTGGAAGGCGGGCATCCCTCTCCAGTCAGATCAGCAGCTGATAGGCAAAAAACAGCGCAAGCGCGGCAAGGGCCAGCAGCGGGGCCAGGCGGATATGCTCGCGGAAAACCGGCTTTTGTCCCACGTCAATGGCCTTTAAGGTGAGCACCTGGCAGAGGTGGAGGGGGGAGAAATAGTAGCCCAGGAATGAGAACACCGCGATGAAGAAAATGTAGGGGAGGGCTGCGGCCCCCACGGTGGTGGTGAAGAGAATGGGCAGAAAGAGCCCCACGGACATGTAGTACAGCCCGGTGATGGTTCCCAGAAACAGGGCGCCCAGGAACACTGTGAAGAGCATTGTCCACTGGCTGGAAGCGGTGAAAGCCTGGGCGATGACCGCCCTTAAGTCATGCAGCTGGAACACGGTGTTCTGCGCCAGCAGGACAGCCACGATGATCAGCGCCACGTCGTACTTGATGCCGCCCACAGCCTGGGCCATGAAGTCTTTCTCCCGGGCGTTGAGCGCCCACACATATAAAATAGCCAGCGCCAGGGCCCCTGCCATAGGCAGTTTGACCAGGGCGTTTGACAGCAGCACCACCAGGATGGGCGACAGGCCCAGAAGGAGGCTGCGCGCGTGCCGGGCCTTGGAGATGCCGGGTTCCGCCTGGGCCAGCTGCCTGCCCTTGGGCAGATAGAGCCTGGCCGCTGCCAAGGCCATCACCGCCACAAAGGGAAGGTTGAGGCCGATGAGCGTGTAGACGCTCTGCCCCTGAAGGAGGGAGGTGATATAAAGCATGAGCGCGGAAAAGGGAGACACCAGCATGGTCACGTGGCGGTAGGTGAGGTTGACGGCGGCGCGGCGGGGCTTTGGCATCCCCATCTCCTCCCCCAGGCTGTTGACAAAGGGGGCGGACAGGTAGGCGCCGCCGGGCACCGACAAAAGGCCAATCACAGCGGGCACCAGGGCGATGAGGATTTTTCGGTTGTGAATCAAGCCCTTGGCGGAGGTGATGATGGCATCCAGCATCCCATAGCGCTTCATGAGGGCGCTCAAAACCCCCACCAGGATGATGGCCAGGACGGTATTCAGGTTGCCCCAGGTGAATACGCCCCGGACCGCTTCAATGGACGCCGGCCAGGAGCGCAGCGCCACCAGATGGATCAGCAGGCTGGCGATGAGGGTGGCTTGCCAGGTGGGCAGCTTGAACCTGCGCATCAAAACCGGCATGAGGCCAAACGCCACCACCACCACGATAATCTGAAACATCTCTCCTCCTATACCCGGTACCAGGCGGGCACCAGGGTTTTAAAGCCATCATAATCCCCCATCGTCCGGTGATAGCGGCGCACCATGCCGGCTATGTCCTCCTGGCCATAGGGCTGGGCCCACAGGATGGAATACAGCGCCGTGTGAGCAGCGTATACCGCCAGCGCCTGCCAGAAGGCAAGCGGGGGCTCACCGCCAAAATAACCTTCTATCTGCCCCCGGCAAAAGGCCGGGCTGACCTCTTGGCTAAAAAGCCCCAGCTTGACAAATTCCTCACAAGGGTCGCCCACCTTCCAGCGGTTGAAATCGATGACGCCGACCTGCCCCTGCGGGGTCAACACCAGGTTGCCCGGATGAAAATCCCCGTGCAGATAGCAGGGCGGGAGCACTTCAACATAGCGGATATGCGCTCTCACAAAACCAATGACCGCCTCATCCCCGCTCACCCGCAGCGAGCATCCCTCATAGGCCGCCAGCTGCTTAAGCTTACGCTCTTTCCGGGATGCAGGCTGCCTATCCACCAGCAGGCTATGATAGCCCTTTAGGATGCGGCCGGCCTCCTGCCCCAGGGCGTATTGCCTTTTAACAGGCATCTCTGGCAGCGCCTGCTCCATGCCCTGCCCTTCCACCCAGCTTAAAAGCATATACACGCTGCGCCCATCCTCACACAGGCCAAAGGCTACCGGGCGTGACTGGGGGAAGCCCAGGGCGGCAAAGCGCCGGATCGTCTCATATTCTGCCTGCTTTTGTTCATAAAAGCAGGCGTCGCTCAGACGCAGCAGCAGCGCTTCGCCGCGCTCGCCTGTTACCTTATATTTCTTGTCCGCTGACCAGCCAAGGGGCACCTCTTCAATGGCCAGCCACTGCTTTTCGCCGGGGATGCCAAAGGGCGCGGGGATCAATCAATCACCTGGATAAAGTCGCACAGCCACTCCATCTCCAGGATCTCATAGGGCCTGAGGCTGTTGTTCTGCCGCACCTGCAGCATGCCGTCCTTGTCGCGGATGGGTCCATAGAAGGGGTTGAACTGGCCGTTTCCGATGGCGCCGCGCAGGAAATGCAACAGGTTTGACCCGGTGGCATCCAGGCTTTTGTTCAGCCGGAAGCGCAGGACGCCAGCGCCGATGCCCCACCACAGCCCCGCCACAGCGGGCTCGCCCCGGTCGATGATGCGCAGGATGTCCAGGCTGCCGCTCAGATAGCTGCGGACGATTTCGGTGTAATACCGACCCCAGTCCCACTGGGGGGCGGCCAGGTAGCTGTCCAGCTCCCCGCGCTCATTGAGCCTGCCAACCAGGCTGAAGACATGCTCCGGCCCCTGGGCCTTCATCAGCCCCTTGGCCAGGGGCGTATAGACCACGTCCGCCCCCAGGGCGGCAGCGGTTTTCAGCCCCAGCACGCAGGTTTCAGGCGCGTCCGGCACCACATCCCGCCACACCAGGTAGACCTGGGCCTCAGGCCTTACGGATTTGACGCCCAGGCCAAAGGCGTTGATGTCCGCGGTGTGGCGCTTATACTCGATCCGGGGCGTGATGTAAGCCACCCTGCCGGTGCGGGTGGCCATGCCGGCGGCGGCCCCGCAGAGGAACATGGGCTCATAATAGCGCCCGTAATAGGTGCTCACCCGGTGATCCTGCCGGACCCGGGAATAGACCAGGGTGAGGCAGCTCGGGTGCTCCAGCGCGAAGCGCAGGGCCGGAAGCGTCAGCGAAGAAGCGGTGATGAGCAGCAAATCCGCCCCCGCGGCTGATTCATCCAGCTTTTCATACACATTCTCAGGCGTCAACCCATCGATGAAGCTGGAGGTCACCTGCTCTCCCAGGGTGCTTTGCATCACCTGCCGGCCATGCTCATGCGCACCCGTCCAGCTGTCTTCCCGACGCCCCTCAGGATAGGCGAACACCACCCGGGCAGACTTGCGCTGCCCTTTCAGCCAGCTGAAAAACCCGGGGGAAGGCGCCTCCACGGGGCCAAGCAGCAGATCCGGCTCAGCCGCCGGCTGGCTCAGCAGCGCCATCTGGGGCTTAAGCGCCGCGATCCGCTCGGCCACCTGGCTCATCGTCACGTCCACCGGCAGCCCGTAAACCCGGAGATACTCCAAAAAGGCGTCCCCCAGGGGCAGCGGGCAGGCAGAGGCATCATAGGCCCCCTCAAACTGCAGGAACATGCCGTTATAGTTCACCTGGTTGTCCGGGCGCCCGCCCGCCAGCAACTCCTCCTCAATCTGGCGCAGCTGCTCATACTTCTGGGCGCTTGAGAGCTGAATGTTCTTAAACAGCCCCTGGTTGCCATACTGCAAATAGGCGTAGTAGATGGCGGTTTCCGGGTCATCCTCATCCAGCTGGGGCACCACCCGGGTGATCTCCGCCCGCACGGTGGGGGCGTCAAAATACTTCAGGATGCTGACCCGTTTGTTGCCCTCCACCACATAATAGCGCCACATGTATTCATAGACCTGCACCGGGTCCCTCAGCCCCTCTGACATGTGGATGGCGCACAGGTTGATCCACTTGCTGGCAAACTCGCTGTTGGATGGGTGCAGAGGCATGAAATTGTCCGCAAAGGAGCGTGCCCGGGCCGCGGTGTAGGTGCCCACCACCCGTTTGAGGCTGATCTCCCGCGGGGGCTGCTTCATATAGGCCACGGCGTGGCTCTGACCGCCCAGGTCATCCAGCGCCGTCAAATACCCCCGCTCACCCCGGGCAGCCTTGGCCGCGTAATCGCGCTGGCCCAGGCGGTGGGCGTGGTCATAGATTTCCCGGGCCTGCTGATTATGGCTGGCTTGCATAGGCCTTCCCCCAGTCATAGCGGGTCTTCAGATAGCTCAGACGCTTCCGGCGTCCGGGCTTGTCAAAGGACAGATCGAGGATGCTGTAGCCAAAGGCGTTGTAGATGAGGGTGTTTTGATGCTGAATGGACCGGGGCTGCCCGTGGGCATAGGAGAGGTGCTGGTGGCCGTGGAAGTGGTAGGCCGGGGCAAACAGATCCAGCAAGGTGCGGTAGGCCCTGAACCCTTGATGAAAGGCGTCATCCCCATCGCCCAGGCCCAGCGCCGGGGCATGGGTGACCAGCACATCAAAGCCGCCGTGAAAGCTGACCTCCTGCATGCGCCTGGCAACCTGCCGGGCCATCTCCCGCTCGGAATAGTGAAAGGGCTTGGGGCTGCGCGAGCGGCAGCCGCCAAAACCAAGGAAACGGATGCCTTTGATGACCTGCATCTTCTCCTCCAGGTTGTCACAGCCCTCGGGCGGGTTTTGCAGATAATGGCTGTCATGGTTGCCATGCACATAAAAAAGCGGCGCCGACACCATGGTGGTCAGGAAGGTGAGGTAGCTGGCCTTCAGATCCCCGCAGGCCACAATCACATCCACGCCCTGAAACACAGCACGGTCAAAATAATCCCAGATGAAGCGGCTTTCCTCATCCGCCACCGCCAGCACGCGGAGCTTTACCATCTCGGCCCTGCTTTCATTCAGCCCAGCAGCCGCTCCACGGCCTCATAGATATGCTCCAGTTCCTCAAAGGAGGCGTAGCTGAGCACCACCTTGCCCTTTTTCATGTTGCCGCGGATGGCCGCGCGCACGCCCAGGGCCTCCCTGAGGCGCTCCTCAAAAGCGGCCAATTCCGGCGCCGGGGCGGGTTTGGGCAGAGCCGCCCTGGCCTGAGGCTTTTTGACCAGCGCTTCCAGGGCGCGCACGCTCAGCCCTTCAGCCACCACCCGCTGGGCCAGGGCCAGCTGGGCCTTGTGCTCCCGGATGCCAGCCAGCACCCGGGCGTGGCCTTCTGTTAGTTGGTTGGCCATGAGCATCTCCTGCACCGGGGATGAGAGCTGCAAAAGGCGCAGCAGGTTGGCCACCGCCGGGCGGGACTTGCCCAGCATCCCGGCTGCCTGCTCCTGGGTGTAGCTGCCCTCGTCCATCACCCGGCGCACAGCGCGGGCGGCCTCCATGGGGTTGAGATCCTCCCGCTGGAGGTTTTCAATCAGCGCTGCCAGGCCCTGCTCCCTGGCCGACATCTGCTTCACCAGGCAGGGCATGGTTTTCAGCTCCGCCAGCATCGCCGCCCGGAAACGCCGCTCACCGGCGATGATCCGGTAGCGCTCCCCCCGCTGCTCCACCAGGATGGGCTGCAGCAGCCCCACCTCCCGGATGGAATCCGCCAATTCCTCCAGCGCCACCTTGTCAAAGGCGCTGCGGGGCTGGTTGGGGTTGGGGTCGATGTGGTTCAAGGGAATCTCCCGCACCTCGCTCAGCGGGCTCTCCGGCGGGAACAGGGCATCAAGCCCGCGCCCCAGGGCTGACTTTTTCTTCATGTCCGGTTCCTCCGGATGATCTCCCGCGCCAGCTGCTGGTAGGCCACAGCGCCCGCACTTCGCGGGTCATATTCGTGGATGGGCTGGCCGTGGCTGGGGGCCTCCCCCAGGCGCACGCTGCGGGGAATGATGGTGGAAAAAACGCTGCCTTTGAAATGCTTTTTCACCTCATCCGCCACCTGCAAGGAGAGGTTGGTGCGCCCGTCAAACATGGTGAGGGCCACGCCTTCCAATTGCAGCTGGGGGTTGAGCCCCCGCTGCACCCGGGTGACGGTGTTCATCAGCGCCGTCACCCCTTCCAACGCGTAATACTCACATTGGATGGGGATGAGCAGGCTGTCGGCCGCGGTCAGGGCGTTTAAGGTGAGCAGGCCCAGGGAGGGCGGGCAATCGATCAGGATAAAGTCGAAGCGCGCCTTCACCGCCTGGACGGCCTCCCTCAGGTGGAACTCGCGCCGGTCCATGCCCACCAGCTCCACCTCGGCCGCTGCCAAGCGGATGTCGCTGGGCACCAGGGCCAACCCCTTCACATGGGTGGCGGTGAGGGCCTGCTCCATCTCCAGGCTGTTGATGAGCACCTCATAACTGGTATCCCGCCCGGCCTTGATGTTGACACCGCTGGTGGCATTGCCCTGGGGGTCCATGTCACAAAGCAGCACCTGCAGCCCCTCCTGCGCCAAAAACGCAGCCAGGCTGACGGCGGTGGTGGTCTTGCCCACGCCGCCCTTCTGATTGGCGATTGCGATGATCTTGCCCATGTCCCTCCTATTCAGCGCCCGCCTCTATCCACTGCTTCCAGCGGAAGGGCGGGTGGCTGCCGGTGATGATTCTTCTGAGGATGGCGGTTTCCTCCGGGGTCTGAAGCCCTCGGTAGAGCAGGTACAAAGCCCTGAGCGCGGACAGGCTCACCGACCGCATGGAGTAACCGCGGATGATCTCCTGATGGCGCGCGGTCTGCGGCAGGCGCTCAAACAGCAGGTAGAGCAGCTCGTCAGCCATCAGCCCAAAGTCATCCATCCGCAGCCGCACCAGCTGCTCGTTATCCATCATCAGGGTCATTTTTCCCCCGGTGTCCTCGCGCACCTGCATAAACAGCACATTGTCCAGCTGGAAGGCCAGGGCCTCCAGGCTGTCCTTTTCGGGCCTGAAGCCCAGGAGCTTGAGGGCCAGCACCTCCATTGTCTCCGCGTTGCGGGCAATGAAAGCGCCCCCCAGCCAGGGGCGCAGCGTGTGCGCTACCCGCCCGATAGCCGCCATGCCCCTCCCCTCCTGTTGTTTCATGCCTATTCCGCCCCCATAAGATAGCATACAGGGCCTGGTTTGTAAACGAAGGACTCCGCCCTGCCCCTTCCCCATTCAGGCAGAAAACCCAATAAAAACATGGCGTTTCTGTTGAACAGCCTGGGAAGTTGCCGGCGGGAAAGCCGCGCCAATTCTTCCGGGACTATTTTCGCCCTCCGGGCTTGACAAAGCCCGGCGAGGGGGATAGCATAGCAGCGGTGTTTATTAATAGACAACCAAATTTTATAGGAGGAACGTGTATCCATGAGGAAACTACTGGCTCTGGTGCTTGCTGTCGCGATGCTTCTTGGGGTGTCCGCCACGGGATGGGCACAATCACCCGATGGCACCTATACCAAGACCGTGACCGCGATGCAAGGCCCGATGACCCTTGAGATGACCATCAAGGACGGCAAAATTGAAGAAGTGCGGGTGACCGATGAGGTGGAAACGCCTGGCATTGGTTCGGTCGCGGCCAAAGCGATCCCGGAACGCATCCAGCGCGAACAGTCTGTCAGCGTGGATGTGGTGACCGGCGCAACCTTCACCAGCCTGATTATCATGGGCACAGTGCAGGAGATGCTCAAAGAGGCGGGCCTGGATGTCGCCTCCTTTAAGAAAGAAGCAGAAAAGCCTGCTCCTGAAGATAAAACCCTGGATGCTGATGTGGTCATCGTTGGGGGCGGCGGCGCCGGCCTGGCATCGGCCGTGTCCGCTGCCAAACAGGGTGCCAGCGTGATTCTGATTGAGAAAACCGGCTTTCTGGGCGGCAACTCCATTGTCTCCGGCGGCATTTATAACGCTCCGGACCCCGCGTTGCAGGATAAGTACACCGAAAAAATCGCCATTGAGCAGATGATGGAGCCCGCCATGGCCGAGGCCCCGGTGATCGAAGAGCACAAGGCGCTGATGGAGGCCGTCCGCAGCGAGTATGAGGCGTTCAAGAAAACCGACAAGCCGCTGTATGACAGCCCCAACTGGTTTGCCCTGCAAACCTGGAACGGCGGCGACAAGGTGGCGGAATTGAAGCTGGTACAAACCCTGGCCAACTCTGCCCTGTCCGGCCTGGAATGGCTCAGGGAGATGGGCATGGTGTTTGAGGACCGGGTATTCCACGGGGCTGGCTCCCTGTATCCCCGCACCCATGCATCCATCGAGCCAAATGGCACCGGCTATATCCGCACCTTTGTGGACACCCTGGACAGCATGGACAATGTGCAGATCCTGATGGACACCACAGGCACCAGCCTGGTGACCCAGGATGGGCGTGTCACCGGCGTTCTGGCCAAGGGCAAGGACGGAAGCCTCATCACCCTGAACGCCAAAAAAGGCGTCATCCTCACCACAGGTGGCTTTGCCGGCAATGTGAAGCTGCGCCAGGAATACTGCGAAGGGGATAAATGGCCCGACCTGGGACCCCAGATTCCCACCTCAAACGTCTCTGGCGTCACAGGCGACGGCATCTTCATGGCCCGGGATGTGGGGGCGGATTTGGTGAACATGGATCAGATCCAGCTGCTTCACTGCTGCAACCCCAAGACCGGCGCCACCTATGACATCACCTCGGTCTCCATGAGCAACGTGTTTATCAACAAAAACGGCGAGCGGTTTGTGCGCGAGGATGGCAGGCGGGATGTGATGAGCAAGGCCATCATCCAGCAGCCCGACGGCATCATGTATATCCTGTTCTCCGCGGATTTGGCCCCGGATGCTTCCCAGGCCAAAACCCTTGGCGGGCAAAGCCTGCAGTATTACCTGGACAACAAGCTCTCCGGCTATGAAATGGGCGAGACCCTGGCCGAATTGGCCGGCAAGCTGGGCATCCCCGCCGCCAACCTGGAAAAAACCATTTCAGACTATAACGGCTATGTGGAAAGCGGCAACGATCCCTTGGGCCGCTTGTCCTTCTCGGGTAAAATCCAGACCGGCCCCTACTATGCCTATCCCCGCAGCCCCGCTGTTCACCACACCATGGGCGGCGTGCGCATTGACGAATCTGCCCGCGCCCTTGACAAAGACGGCGCGCCCATCCCCGGCCTGTACTGCGCGGGCGAAATCACCGGCAACATCCACGGGGGCAACCGCCTGGGCGGAAACGCCATTGTGGACTTCACGGTGTTTGGCCGCATCGCAGGGGAAAGCGTTGTGGCAGACAATCAGTAACCTCCGGCGGCGCTAAGCCCCGAAGACAAAACGGTTTTGGCCATCCGGCCAAAACCGTTTTGTCTTCCCTTTTCTCAGCCTGCGGTGCTGTCCTGTTTTCAGTCGGAGGCGGCGGCTTCAGGCAGGGCATCAGAGGAAAATACCTGCTCCACCAGCCAGCGTTCGCCATCGGTGGTGAAGTGGATGATGCCCCGGGTGGAGAACAGGTGGGGGATCTTCATCTGCCGCAGCTGTCGCCAGGCGGCCTGGGTATCGCCGCTGCCGTGGGTGAAAAAGACAAACCCGGGGCTGATCGCGCGGAGGAAGCGCACCGGCATCTTCTCCACCCCGTGGTGGGGCACCTTCATGATGTCAGCTCCCAGGCCCGGGCGCTTGGAGAAAAAGGTCATGCTGGCCTGGCTGATGTCCCCGGTCAAGAGCATCGTGGCCTCCTTAAAGCGCAGGTAGACCATGGCGGAACAGTCATTGAGCACCGGCATCCCCGCCTGCTGGTGAACAGTCAGCTCCGCGCCCTCAAAAGGCATCCGGTCTCCATCCGCCAGGCGGTGTATCGGAACGCCCGCCTCCTTGAGGCGCTTGATGACCGCCGGCTGGCGCGACCGGTCGTTGGTTTCATCCTCATCAAAGCAGGTGTAGAATGCGCTGACCTTAAGGCCATCCAGCAGCGGGAAAACCCCACCCACATGGTCGCCATGGGGATGCGTGTTGAACACAGACACCTCCGCCACTTTCAGCCAATTAAGCATGGCACGCAGCTGGGGGTATTGGCTTTCTCCGCCTAAATCAATCAGCAGGTTTTGCCCCTGATGCCGCAGCAGCATACAGTCCGCCCCCATCAGGTCCAGCACATACAGGTGGAGCAGCTCTGTCCCCGGGGCAAAAGGCTCCGCCTCCCCCACGGCCCCCACCCGGCCGCCAGCCAGCGCTGGAATCTGTGCCAGGCACAGCATGACCGCCAGGCAGCCCGCCAAAAACCTTCTCATCCCATGCTTTCCCTTTCCTCAATGTGACCACGCCTATTTTCACCGGGAAAAAGGGCGGTGTCAAGCAAGCAAACGTAAAATCGCTCACCCGGCGCCATTGGTGGTATACAAAGCAGGGGAGCTATGTTAGAGTAACCCCGTAAAGGAGGCCGACACATGGCAAAAAAACGCAGAAAGATAACGATCTGGCTGGTGATCCTGGCGGTCATCGCGGCCATTGGACTGGGCGGGCTCTACCGGGTGGGCCAGGGGGAGCAGGCGCTGGTGATCACCTTTGGCGAGGTGACCGATACCAACGGCCCGGGGCTTTACTGGCGTATGCCTGGGGTGCAGCAGGTGATTTCCCGCAGCGTCACCACCATCCACAATGTGGAATACGGCTATCGCACCTCCATCGCCGGCACCAGCAAATCGGCAGCGCAGTACACCGATGTCATCAGTGAATCGGTGATGCTCACCAACGACAACAGCATCGTGCAGTTGGAGGCCATCTACCAGTACACCATCCGGGACGTGAAGGAATACCTCTTTGACGTGGAGGACCCGGTGGGCACCATGCACCTGGCCTTTGAGGCCATCCTGCGCCGGAACATCCAAAACCGGTCGCTGGATGACGCGCTGCTCAACAAAGACGCCATCGAGCAGGAGGTGCTGCCGGATTTCCAGGCGCTGATCGACTCCTACGACATGGGGGTGAAGGTGCACGGCGTGCACATCCAGAACATCACCGTGCCCACAGAGGTCATCGCCAACTATGAGGACGTCAACAACGCCAAAAACGAGATGACCAGGCGCCTGGACGAAGCCCAGCAGTATGAAAACCGCGTGCTGCCCCAGGCCCGCTCCCAGGCATACGAGCTCATCCAGCAGGCCCAGGCCTATGAAGTGGATATCACCGCAAAAGCCCAGGCCGAAACCGCCGTGTTTGATGCGGTTTTGACCCAGTACAAAGCCCAGGAGGACACCGCCAGAAGCCGCATGCTGATTGAGACGATGGAGGACATCCTGGGCGGCGCCGGGCGCATTGTGGTGGTGGATGAGAACAGCCAGGTATTAAAGCACCTGGATGTTGGCGAAGACTTGACAGCGCCTGCTGAGAGTGGAAAGGGGGCGGAATAAGCCATGGATTTCAATCAGTATCAAAACAACTGGAACCGGCAGAATACCCAGCAGCCCCCGCGCCCGCCCAAGACCCCCAACAAGGCGCTGGAATGGCTGAAAAACTACGCCCAGAAGAACACCCGCACCCTGGTGATCTTTGCCGTCATCCTGGTGGCGGGGCTGGTGCTGCTCAACGAAGCCTTCTTCATCGTGGGCGAGGCCGAGCAGGCGGTGGTCAGCCGCTTTGGCGTCATCAAGTCCATCATCCTGGACAACAAGAACACCTTCCATGAGCGCTTCAAGGACCGTTTGGCCGGGGAGATCACGGGCACTGGTGAGGTGGCCATCAAGCGGGGCAGCGGCATTCACATGAAGGTGCCCTTTGTGGACAAGGTGGAGAAATACCCCTCCCTGCTGTTCAACTACACTTCAAACTCTGAAACCGTGAACACCAGCGAGAAAAAACAGTACAACATCACCACCTACGCCCAGTGGCGCATCGCCGACCCGGCGCTGTTTTCGCTCAAGCTCTCCAGTGAACTGAACGCCGAAAACCAGCTGGACAACCTGATCCACCCGGTGATTGTGCAGGCCATCAACCGGCTTCTGGCCGAGGATTTTATCTCCAACAAGGACGCGCTCAACCAGGCGCTTAAAACCGGGCGGGACACGGTGAACCGGGAGCTGGCTATCCGGGGCATTGAGGTGACCGACATCCAGGTGCACCGCACCATCCTGCCCCAGGCCAACGTGGAAACCACCTATGACCGCATGAAGGCTGACCGGGCCAAGGTGGCCCAGCAGCTCAGGAGTGAGGGCGATCAGCAGTACCGCATGAAGGTGGCCGATGCCGACCTCCAGGCCGCCCGCATTGAGGCGGAGGCCGTGCGCACCGCTGGCGAAACCCGGGCCAAGGCAGACGCCGCCGCCATGGCGATCTATAACGAAGCTTATAAGGCCGACCCGGAATTCTACCGCTTCTGGCGCTCCCTCCAGGCACTGAAAGGCAGCTTCAAAGCCAACAGCACCCTGGTCTTAAGCCAGGAGCACCCGCTGTGGAAGCAGCTGGTGGACTGGGGGTTTGGGGCGGAATAATCATCCTCAACATGGGGCTGTCGCAGAAGCGACAGCCCCGTTTAAGCATCAGCGCAACTCAACCCACATTAAGACAATCGTGTTTTAGGTGAAGGGTGTTTTTCATTCTTGAGACTGTAAGCTGGATGCGTTTTGTCACTCAGGCAGTTGCCTGATTGATTTTACGGGCTGTGGTTTTGAAGATGGGCGTAGAATTTGTTGGAGGCTTTATGAGACAACATATATTAGGCTTAACCGTTACCGGGAAAATAGATCGTCCGCTGGGGAGTTCACATCCAGATTATCCGGATCTGGTTTACAAGATAAACTATGGATTTGTTGATGGAATAATGGGTGGTGATGGGCAAGAACAGGATGCCTATATCCTTGGAGCAAATGAACCACTGGAATCATTTGAAGGAAAAGTCATTGCGATATACCATCGCACGCATGATGTAGAAGATAAATGGATCGTTTCATTGGATGATAAAATTTACTCCGATGAAGAAATATTGCAAGCGATTCAGTTTCAAGAGCAATACTATGAGGGAATATTAGTTCGGTAAATTCTAACTTGTCGTGGCGAAAAACCCTTAAATCTCATTGCTGTTTCGGCATCTTTACTTCATGTGATATTTCCAAACACCATCTTCTTGATAATATTGGAATTCGCTCAGGTCATCATCCATAAAAACCTTGAGCAAATCCTGCATATCATAGGCCAGCGGCATCTCATAGAGATCATCCATTTCTATCCAGTATACCTCCCCCTCATCGGAGGATCTCAGTTCGCCTGTGAATGAACTGGTTTTGTATAGCAGCACCATATAGCGCGAATCGTCATCGTTTGACCAGTTTTTGATGCCGACCAGCCTGGGCCGGGCAATGGCAAGCCCCGTCTCCTCCAGCACCTCTCGGATGACTGCGTTGGTGAAAGATTCTCCCTTTTCAACATGGCCGCCGGGAAAGGTAGTGCCTGGCCAATCGCCGCTGACCTTGTCCTGCACCAGCACCCGGCTGCCGTCCTGAATCATGCACATGTTGGTCAGGGTCACCCGTTCTGTTCTTTCCATCCATTCATTCCCTCATACCCAGGCATCCAGATAGGCCGCCGCTTCCTGCCGCTTGCTAAAAATCATCGTCCCCATTCTGCTCTGACCCGGGCAAGTCAGGCCGGGGCAGGCCAGTCTTCACATGCAAAGCCCGGGCAAAGGTGCTTTTCCCACTGCCCGGGCAGCCAATCACGATAGCGCGTCTCATGTCGCTTTTATACCGGTCTGATCAAAATCAAGGGCGTCAGCTCGTCCCCCTGGCCGGAGGGGTTATCCCTTAGCGCATCCTGAATTTCCTCATCGGTGAGCGGGAAGGCGGAGCACTTGCCCAACTGGTCGCGCTGGATGTCGTTGGCGTCCATCAGCACCGTGGGGATACCGGTTTTGGCGCAGAGTTCATCGCACAACTCCACCGGGTTTGAAGGGTTCATCAGCGCCAGGTCATGGTAGATGGGGAAGCTGGAGCGGGTGTAAAAACCGTCGATGCCTCCCACGCCCTGGCCGCAGACGCGGTAGAACACGCCCTTGATGCCAAAGGGCTTGGTGATGGCGGACAAAAAGGCCGCCAGCAGCATCCGGGGCAGGCCCACCTGGTCGATGACCAGCTGGAGCTTATAGGGCTCATGCATGCCCACGCCGGTGTGGTTGATGCCCGCAAAGCGCCAGAGCGTATTGGCCCAGAAGCCGGGCTTGACCTCATCCCTGGTTTTGACTGATTTTACGCACATGGCCATCACCTTAGCACCAAAGGACAGCACATCCCCTGGCTGAAACAGAGGCTTCACATAGCGCTCCACCAGCGCCGCCTGATCCTCCCCCACCTGGACAAAATGGGTCTGGATGGCGAAGCGCTCATACGCCCTGCCATCGGTCCCTTGAATCCGTCCCCGGTCAAAATAGACGATGCCGTCCTTTTCCCGCCGCTGCTCTTCCAGGTTTCTGGAGGGTATAATTCCCATGCCCGCCACCTCCCTTGTATTCCCGCATATTGTAAGGCCCGGGAGACGGGACTGTCAATCAAACAGCCAAAAACACCCCATGTTAACGCGCGTTGCTTGCAGCAACGCCCTCGCCTGATCTATATT
>DHQX01000009.1:65403-112670 GCA_002411105.1 Christensenella sp. UBA5327
AGCCACGCCCTCGCCTGATCTATATTCACCCCATCAACTAGCAAGGAGAGGGAAATAATGCTTGGAGAGAACATCAAAAACCTGCGCAAGGAAAAGGGCATCAGCCAGCAGGATCTGGCCGTGCAGCTCAACGTAGTGCGGCAAACCATTTCAAAATGGGAGCAGGGCTTGTCGGTGCCGGATGCGGAGATGCTGCTGAGGATTGCAGATTTCTTTGGCGTGTCAAGCGCAAAGCTGCTGGGGGAGACCATGACGCCCTCCAGCCAGGCTTCCGACATCGCAGAAAGCCTGGCTAAAATAAATATCCAGCTGGCAGAGAGGAACCGGCGCAGCAGGCGGATATGGAAAACAATCGGCCTGGTGCTCCTGGGCCTGCTGATCCTTTCCCTGCTGCTGATCATCTTAAGCCTTCCCGCCTCCCAGAGCTTCACCGTGGAAAGCACAAGCATAGAGGAAATTGGAAGCAGGCTTAGATAATTCTGCTTCTCGCCTTGACGCATCCTTAGCCCGCGCATACAATGAGGCAAAGGGGCAAATATTTTTTTGACAGGAAGGATGCGAATGGATTTATCAGGTCAGCGTGTTTTGGCGTATCTGCAGGAGGACAACACCCAGCGGGTGCTCTTCCGGGTGCGCCCCCTGCTCTCACCCCAGGGCTTGATCGCGGCGGAGGACATCGCCGCCTACCGGGACCATGGCTACCTGCGCGTGGCGCCAGACCGTCAGGAGCAGCACACCTTTAAGGAGCGGATGCGGGAGTTGGGAACCCTCTGTGTGCTGGACCTGCAGGACGCCGCCCAGGGCAAGGTCCGGCCCAACCGCAACTATGCCCCAAACCGGGGCGAAAACAACCGCTACATCGTCTATTCCGATGCCATCAAGGCCCTGCCCCAGGACATGGTCTATGAGGTGGTGGCAAAGGAGGAGGCCCGCCACGCGCCCCTCACCCCCCGGTATTATGTGCGCAGCGGCGGGTTTATCAATGGGCCTTTTACCCTCACCGGGGAAGAGGTGGAGGGCGCCTCCCAGACCCTGCCGCCGGATTGTGACCGGCTCTTCCTGGTGGCCATGCCCGACAACCAGCACCGGCTTTTTTACTGGCCGCAGGCCCCCGAGGCCCCCGGCCGTGAGTGCGCCGCGGGCGGCGAAAGCCGCCGGACGCCGCCGGAGCCGGTGGGTGCTGCCCGCTCCCTGGCGGACCTGTTTTTCAGGCGCAGGCAGCCCCTGCCGATGTCCCATGACAGCCTCAGGCAGGCCGCCGCCGCCGCGTGCGATGCGCTGCACCAGGCGGGCTTCCAGTGTGATGAGGACCAGGCCGCCCACCTGCTCATGATGTGCCTGCTGTTTCCCAGGCTCCAGCTTTCCTCCCCCTGCGTGGCGGACGCGGTCACCGCGGGCGAGACGATGGCTGGCCTTCTGAACCTGAAAGCCCTGATGACCCTCTCGGGCGAGGTGCCCCCGGGCAGCGCTGAACGCCTGGTGCTAAGCCCCCAGGCCAGCATTACGGCGGAGGTCAGACGGCAGGTGATCGTCTCCCAGGCCCATAGCGCGGCGCTTCAAAACGCCGCGGCCTATGCCCTTTCCCCCTGGCCGGTGGTGAGCGTGGAGGCGGCAGAGGGCTGGCTGCTGGAAGCGCCCGTCACCTCAGCGCTGAACCTGGATCAGCTCAAGCAGCAGATCCGCCAGCACCCAGGAGCATTGAGCGCCGCGGCAACGGATGAGCTCAACACCTGGCAGCGGCGCCTGGCCGCGCTGGATGCGCCCCTGCCCTTAGCCCTCAGGCGTGACATCAGCTATTATCTGCGCCATGCGGGCGCGCTCCTGCCGGATGAGGAAACCGCGCTCGGCTTTGCCGCCGCTGCCTTTGTGCTGCCCTATGCGCTGTCAAAGGGCGTAACCGCCGATGCGCTCAGCGAGCTGTTTTCCGGCCGGCCGGAGGTGCTGAGGCTCCTTTGAAAGAGATCACAAGCACCAGAAACCCCCAGGTCAAAGCCTGGCGGCAGCTGCTGACCCCCGCGGGTCGGCGGGCACAGCGCCGCTTTCTGGCCGAGGGGGAACACCTCAGCCAGGAAGCAGTGAAGGCCGGGAAGGCCCTGGCCCTCATCATTCAGGCCGGCAGCCAGGCCCGTCATGCCCCTTTGCTTGCGGGCGGGCTGCCGGCCTTTCTGGTGGGCCATGAGGTCATCAAGGCCATCAGCGACAGCAAAACCCCCCAGGACATCCTGGCCCTTTGCCCAATGCCGTCCCTCACCCCGCCTGAGATCCTGGGACGCCGCCTGGTGGCTTTAAACCAGGTGCAGGACCCTGGCAACGTGGGCGCCATCCTGCGCAGCATGGATGCCGCAGGCAACGATGCCCTGATCATCGACAGCGGCTGCGCCGATCCCTTCTCGCCCAAGGCGCTGCGCGCCTCCATGGGGGCGGTGTTCCGGGTGCCGGTGTATGCCTTTGAGGATTTAGCCGGCAAGCTGGCCGGGCTTCAAGCCGGGGGCTGGCAGCTGATCGCTGGCGACCTGGGCGGCGATGATTTCTTCGGCCATCCGCCCTTTGGAAAAAAAACCTGCCTGCTGGTGGGCAATGAAGGCGCGGGGCTGCCGGCTGACCTCCTGGCGCTGGCCGATCTGCGGCTGAAGCTGCCCATGCCCGGCGGGGCCGAGTCCTTAAACGCCGCCGTGGCCGCCAGTTTGATGATCTATGATGTGCTGCGGCAGGATTTGACGAAAACATAGCCTCTCCCCTTTATTTTGTCCCGCGCGTCCCGCTGCGGGGCGATTTTTTTGTTTTCCTGGGTATACTCTTTTTAGTTAGACACTTCTAACTGATGAATCAGGAGGATCATGAACATGGAAAACAATGTATGGCTTGCGTTGGGGCTGACCGCCATCGCCGGGCTTTCAACGGGGATTGGCAGTGCCATCTCCCTGTTCGCCAAGAAAACCAACACAAAATTTCTCTCCCTCAGCCTGGGCTTCTCAGCAGGCGTCATGATTTACGTCTCCATGGTGGAGATCTTTTTCAAGGCCCAGGCCTCCCTGCAGTCCGCCCTTGGCGAAAAGCCCGGGGCGGTGGCCACAGTGGCCTCCTTTTTTGGGGGAATGCTGCTGATAGGCCTCATCGACCGCCTGATTCCCCGGGAGCACAACCCCCATGAAGTGCAGGAGCCCATCCCGGAACATCATCATCCGCAGCACCGCCAGCGGCTGATGCGCACCGGGCTTTTCACAGCGCTGGCCATCGCCATACACAACTTTCCCGAGGGGCTGGCCACCTTCGTTTCGGCATTGCAGTCCCCCTCCCTGGCCATCCCCATTGTGGTGGCCATTGCCCTGCACAACATCCCCGAGGGCATCGCGGTGTCCGTGCCCATTTACTATGCCACGGGAAGCAAGAAAAAGGCTTTTCTGTATTCCTTCTTCTCTGGCCTCGCGGAGCCTGTGGGCGCGGTGGTAGGCTATCTTATTCTGCTGCCCTTTATGTCTGACACCGTCTACGGGATGCTGTTCGCCTCAGTGGCAGGCATCATGGTGTTCATCTCCATTGATGAGCTGCTCCCAGCCGCCCAGGCCTATGGAGAGCACCATCTGTCAATCTACGGCCTGGTAGCAGGGATGGCGCTGATGGCAATCAGCCTGCTGCTGTTCATGTAAACCAAAAAGGGGGAGGGTGCGATCGCACCCTCCCTCTGGCAGAAGCGGTTGGCTTGGTTTAGCGCCTGACCATCCTGGCCAGCAGGATGACAAGGCAGGCGCCGCCGATGGCGATGAGCAGGGAAACGATGTTGAACCCGGCATTGGCATCAATGCCCAGAAGCCCGGCCACAAAGCCGCCCACAACGCTGCCGATGATGCCCAGGATGATATTGGTCAGCAGGCTGTTGGCGCTGCCCATCAGCTTGCTGGCAATCCAGCCAGCAACCGCGCCAAAGAGTATCCACAAGAGGATGTTGACTAACATGGTGTTTCTCCTTCCTTTTTCCCTTAGGGTTGAATAGGAACAAAAAGATTATACACGCCAAAACAGCGATATAACATTAAAATGATGTAAAGCCTGATTGTTCCTGCGCCAAAGGGTATAATAGGGGGGAAAGGAAGGTGTTCATTGTGGGAAGCCTAGACAAGGAGATCAGAAAAATCATCATGGCAGGCCTTGGTGCTATCAGCAACACAGTGGAAAAGTCCAAAGACGCCATTGAAGAGTTCGTTCACAGCGACGGCGTGAAGAACATGGCCGAGAAGGGCGAGGGCGTTTTCCAGTCAGCGGTGGAGCTGGGCAAAAAAGCCGTGGACAAGGTGAAGGACACCTTCACCGAGGACGAGATCGAACAGAAGGTGCGCGCGGAAAAGGAGCGCCTCACCCGCCTGGCCAGGGAAGTGCGCCAGCTGGGCGAGGAGGAGCGCAAGATCTTCGCCCGCCTGGTGGACGAGGGTGAGCATGCCTCCTTCTCCGATGAGGAGGGCATCGGCCAGCCCGGAGTCACCGATTCCCCCTTTGACCTGGATGTCAACCGCACCACCTACCGCCCCAAGCCCTCCCAGCCCCACGGGATGGACCATCCCTCCCCCACCGCGCCGGATGACGACGCGAACACCTCAAAGGTGAAGACCCAAAACATGAACAAGCACATTCAGCAGAACGTGCCGCCGGAGTATTGACAAAGACCAAAGCCAAGGGGCTGCCGCTTGACGACGCGGCAGCCCCTTGTTGTTTTGCTTGAAAGTTACTCGCCAATCACCTTGATCAGCACGCGCTTGTCGCGCTTGCCGTCAAACTCATAATAGAAAATCCGCTCCCAGGTGCCCAGGTCAAGGCGCCCGCGGGTGATGGCCACCACGCTCTCCCGGCCCATGACGCTGCGCTTGATGTGGGCATCGGCGTTGTCCTCAAAGCCGTTGTGGCGGTACTGGCTGTGTGGCTTTTCCGGCGCTATCTTCTCCAGCCACACCTCAAAATCATGGTGGAGGCCGGCTTCATCATCGTTGATAAAAACGCTGGCGGTGATGTGCATGGGGTTGACCAACACCAGCCCCTCCATGACCCCACTCTCATCCACCGCCTGCTGCACCTCATGGGTGATGTTGGTGAGCCCTCTTCTTGCAGGGATATTGAACACCAGCTCTTTCCGATAGCTTTTCATAGGTCACCTTTAAAATAAAGATACCAAAGTTTTGCGGGTCTGGGGGCTTTTTCAAAAGCCCCCAGCGTCCCCGTCCGTTCTTACCTTAGCGCCGCTTCCGGGCGTCGCCCAGAATCCGCTGATACTCGCCCGGCCGCTCCAGGGCCAGGCCGCAGCCCAGGGCGATGCACTCCTGGGGGTGCTCCGCCACATAGACGGGAATCTGCATCTCCCGCTGAATGACGGTGGACAGCCCCCGGAGGCTGGCGCCGCCGCCGGTTAACACAATGCCATCGTCAAACACGTCATTGGCCAGCTCCGCCGGGATGCGCTCAATCACGCTGTGGAAACCCTCCACCATCAGGCGCAGGGGCTCCTCCACCGCCTCCACGATCTCGTCGCTGGTGATGTCCACCTGGCGGGGCAGGCCGCTGACCAGGTTGCGCCCGGCCACAGGCAGGGAGAGGGCGGTCTGGTCCTCAGGATCCACTGAGCCGATGGCGCTTTTCACGTCCTCTGCCGTGCGCCAGCCGATGAGCAGGTTGTGCTTCAGCCGGATATAGCGGATGATGGCGTCGGTGACCTGGTCACCGGCGCTCTCCAGGATGCTGCGGGCCATGATCTCGCCAGAGGAAATGACGGCGATGTCGGTGGTGGCGCCGCCAATGTCAGCCACCATGCGGCCGGTGACATCATTGATGGGAATGCCCGCGCCGATGGCTGCGGCCAGGGGCCGCTCAATCAGCTGGGTGCGCCGGGCGCCGGCCTCAAGCATGCCCAGAATCAGCTGGCGTTTTTCAATCTCGTTGGCGGTGGCGGACACTGACAGCAGCGCCCGGGGGCGGTTGAACAGATGCTTGCCCACCACCCTCATGACAAAGTAGTTGAGCAGGATGCTGAGCATGTCAAAATCCTGGATGGTGCCCCGCTGCAGCGGCCGCACCACCGAGATGCCCGCAGGCTCGCGCCCCATCATCTGATAGGCCTCAAGGCCGATGGAGATGATGTTGCGGGTATCATGGTTGACCGCCAGCACCGCCGGCTCATTGAGCACGATGCCCTTGCCCCGCTCACAGATGAGCACATTGGAAGATCCTAAGTCAATGCCGATGTCTTCAACTGCTGCCATGGGACCACCCCTTGCTGGTTAAACTGTAAACCAAATGCATCGATTCGTCACAACTTCGCATTTGATTTTACACAGTATAACACGCAATGGTAACAATTACCACAATTTTTGTAAAATACGCCAATAAACATGCCCCCATCCCCACTTTCCCAGTAATATGCATGGGTCATCCTGATTTTCGATTGAGCCGCGCAGAAGGCAGCGAGGGGTTTTTTCGTCCTGCAAGGAGGCGAACCACAGGCTCAAGGTTGGATGGCGCGAAAAAGATCCGCTGGATTTTCGGGGATGCATTGACAATCAGTATCACTCTGCCCGGGCACCCGTCCACAGGCTGCGGCGGCCCATCACATCTACAATCAGGATGGCGACGGTGCCACGCAGCAGCGGCACCTCCAGCTCCCGGGGGAGGGCTGGGGTCTGCTTTTGCCTGAGGGCTGAGGCATAGGCGGTGAAAACCCCACCGTTCAGAAGCCCCGCATACCACTGATCCACCCCGTCCAGGCCAACCAAATCAAGCCCGGCGGGGCTGTGCTGATAGGGCGCCAGGGGGCCTGAGGGCAGGGTGTAGGCATGCAGCGCCACGGTATAAAAGCCGATGCCCGGCATGGCGCTGGCATCCACCAGGGCCTCGCTCTCCTGCAGGGGGGACTGGATCACCAGGCGGTAGGAATCCAGCCGCTTGCGGCAGGCGGCCAGGGCCACCTGGCTGCTGTCCACCCCCAGAAAACGCCGGCCATGGGCGGCGGCTGAAGCCAGGGCGGTGCCCGAGCCGCAGGTGAGGTCCACCACCAGGTCGCCGGGTTTTGTGGTGGAGAGGATCATCCGGTCCAGCAGCGCCTGGGGCTTTTGCGCAGGATATCCGGTGCGCTGGGGATCCTTTTGCTGCATGGAGCTCACATCATCCCACACATCATCCGGGTAGACCGGCTCATCGTCATAGTAGATGTAGGTCTTGCCCCCGGTGGTGATGCTGCGGTAGCTGCGCCCCTTCTCATCCACATGGCGCTTCATGTGGTTGCTGCGCTCCGCCTTCTTCTGGGCGGGTACCTGGGTGATATCAAAATAATGCTCAGCTGACTTGGCGTAGAAATAGATGTTGTCATGCTTCCGGCTGAAATAGCGCTTGCTGCGCCCGCCGGTTTGGTAGCGCCAGATGATCTCGTTGCGGAAATTATCCGGGCCAAACACCTCATCCATCAGCATCCGGGCGCGGGCGGCGGTGCTTTGATCCGCATGGAGGAAGATGGAGCCGCTGTCATGAAGCAGTGCCCGGGCCCGGCGCAGCAGCGCCCTTAAAAAGGCGTCATGGCTCTGGCGGGGCTTGGGATGAAAGTCCTCATACGCCGGCAGCTCCACATATTTCTTGCCACTCTGCCAGCCCGCCTCCCCCACCCGCATCCGGCAGGTGAAGCTACCTCCGGTGATGCCGGGCGGGTCCAGATACACACACTGGGCCTGGCCCATGAACTCCCCCAGGTCCGCTTCCAGCGCATCCCCCAGCAGCAGATAGCCGCCATCATTGATGCGGTCGTTGATCTCCCGGAAGCACTCCGCCCGCTGCCAGATCATGTTGCCACCCCATCCTTCCACAGGGGCTGCTGCAGCCGCCCCAAAAACGCCGTCTGCGCCGCCAAAAAAGCCCGGAACTCCGGCACCTGGGCCAGTGTCCGGGCGGCATCCTCCGCCGCCTCCACAAAGCCAGATGACAGGCCCGCCATGCCGGAGGGCATCAGCGGGCAGATGGGCCAGGCGCGGGGGTCAAGGGCCAGGCGGGGCTCCCCCGCCTCCGCCAGGCGCATCACCAGCGGGAATACCCGGCAGGCCAGGGGCCTGTCCTCCCGCTGGCAGGTGCCTGAACAGGTGAGAAGCGTCCCCCCCGGCAGGACGCTGTCATCCGGGTGGATGGCAAAGCCCGCCGGCATCCGCCCCTCATACAGCGCCGCCTCGCCGGGGAACAGCAGCATGCCGCCGCGGCCCTGCTCATCGGTCTGGCAGCAGGCAGCACCGCATAGCCGCCCGCAGTCGCGGGCCAGCGGGGTGGGGTCAAGGAGCCGTGCCCTGGCTTTTTTCAGGGCCTGGCTTAAAAAATCACAGCTGTTCATCAGCCAAATTGTAGCATGCCGGGCCTTTCTTGACAAGCAAGCCAGCCGCCCCTACAATGCAGGCGATATGACTGATATGACACACCTGATGACCCTGCCGCCCCCGGTATCCTTTGCGCTCAAGCGGCTTGGCGACGCCGGCTTTGAGGCCTTTCTGGTGGGCGGCTGCGTGCGGGATGCCTGCCTGGGCAGCACGCCCACTGACTTTGACATCACCACCCAGGCCACGCCTGATGAGATCAAAGCCGCCCTGGCCGGGGAAAAGCTGCTGGAAATCGGGCTTAAGCACGGCACCATCACCCTGGTAAAGGATGGGCTTCACATGGAGATCACCACCTACCGCCAGGACAGCACCTACAGCGACGGCCGGCATCCGGATGCCGTGACCTTCACCCGCTCCCTCAAGGAGGACGTGCTCCGGCGGGACTTCACCATCAACGCCCTGGCCTGGCACCCGGAGAGGGGGCTGGTGGATGTTGTGGGCGGCCTTTCTGACATCCATGCCGGCCTCATCCGCGCCGTGGGGGATGCCCACACCCGTTTCCGGGAGGACAGCCTGCGCATCCTGCGGGCGCTGCGCTTTGCGGCCAGGCTGGGCTTTGCGATCCAGGGCGATACCCTTTCAGCCATGATGGCAGCCGGGGAGGGCCTCAGCCACATCTCCGCCGAGCGGATCGCCGAGGAACTCAACCGCACCCTGCTGGCCCCCCACGCCGGTCAGGCGCTGCGGGATTATCCCCGGGTGCTGTTCCTGGCGCTGCCGGAGCTCTCCCCCATGCTGCACACGCCCCAGCGCACCCCCTTTCACGCATATGACCTGTGGGAACACACCCTGAGAACCGTGGAAGCCACCGATACGCAATTGCCCCTGCGCTGGGCCGCCTTGCTCCACGACGCAGGCAAGCCCGCCGCCGCCACCCATGATGCGGACGGCACCAGCCACTTCAAGGGGCACGCCGCCATTTCCGCCGGCATCACTGAGGAAATCATGCTGCGCCTCAAGCAGCCCCGGGCGCTTCGGGAATTGGTGGTCACCCTGGTCAGGTATCATGATGACCGCATCGGCCCTGACAACCTGAAGCGCAGCCTCAACCGCCTGGGGCCGGAGGCAGGGCTTTTGATGCTCAAGCTCCAGTACGCCGATGCCCTGACCCACGCCCCCCATGTGGCGGAAAAGGCGCACAAAATCCTCCGCCTCTATGATGAAGCGGAGGAGATGATCCGTTCCGGCAGCTGCCTGTTTATCAGGGACCTGGCCATTGACGGCCAGGATTTGATAGCGATAGGTTTCAAAGAGGGGGCAGGCATCGGCAGGACGCTGAACTTCCTCTTGGATCAGGTGCTCTCAGGCTACCTGGAAAATGACCGGGAGGAGCTGCTGGCTCAGGCCAGGGAAGTGCTGGCGCGGCCTTAGTTAAAACCTGCGCAAATCATCCCCCTTTAATTCTTTCCAGTTGAGGGCCTCGCTCAGCACAATTTCCCCATTGCGGGCATCAACCTGAGCCCGGTAGGCCTTTCCGGGCGCCATCTCTTCCACCCAATTGGGGCCAAAGAAAAATTTCCACAGGGGTTTCTCCGGGTCGGTCACATCAAAGTACACAAAAACGCTGGCTGCCCCTTCCAGGCTCTGGCGGCTTGCGCCGCAAGCATCCACCAAAGCCTGCTTCGCTTTTTCAAGGGCCGCATCCTGGGGGATATCCTCCGGACCCGGCAGGCCGTATGCGAAGGCGGTGTAAAGGGAGAGGTTACCGCCCGCAATCACCCTTCCCTCCTGTGTGAAATACTGTTTCAGCTCTCCCTGTTTCTCCGCTTGCGCCATCATGGGGCGAATTTCCCGGGAGAAGGCCGCCTTGGCCTCCAGGGACCAGTCCCAGAAAGGGGCGTAATTCTCCTGCTCCACATAGTTTATATAGGCCTGGATGATGGGCGGCTTGGACGCTTTTTTCTGCGCCTCCAATTCCTTGTAGCTGGCCGCCATTTCTTCCAGTGAGGGGGTGCCTACATCCGGGTCGGCGATGACCTCGCCCTTTTCATCCACCACGGTGAAGTACACCCGCTCCGTCCAGGTGCTTGTGCCTTCCTTATAGAACTTGAACTGCACCATCCAGCGCCTGTAATCAGGCCGGGTCTTGGTGGTGTAGAGGTCAGCCACGGGCTGTGCCTGATCCAGCGCGCCAGGCGCCATCTCAAAGGCCTGGATGATGGCCGCCCGGGCGATTTCGATGGCTTCCGCCTCGGGCACCTCATGCCCCAGGGGCAGCACCAGCTCATCCGGGTCCTGGGAGGTATCCCGCACAGAGTTGATAGCATGCGTCCACCACACCCGCTGGGCGCTGGTCCAAAAGTCCTCCGGCCCCAAAAGCGCATAGGTGATAAGGTCGGAGTGTATTTCCCGCACATCCTTTTGCCCGGTCAATGCCAGCATCAGTTGGTCCGCCAGGGCGCCCTTCTCCTCCTCCGGGGTCGCCTGGGAAAGGAGTGTTTTCACCTGCTCGCTTTCTTCAATATAGCCCATCTCGCTCAGGTTTTTGACCAGGGCCACCTTGTCATCAACTGGCCAGGTGACATAGGTGCCCTGGCTTTTTTCTTTTTGTTTCATCTCCAGCACATAGTGCTCCCACAACAGCGTTGCCGCGGCCGCGGTGAGCGCTATGCTCAGCGCCACCAGCGCCGCCACCAGCACCAGGGGCAGTTTGCGTTTCACTGGTTCTCCTCCTTTGGCTTTGGATAAAATCTGGTTCATCCGCAGGCTATCCACCTGAAGGCCGGAGAGGCCTTTGTCAATCACATGCTTAATCGGATTCATTCTCATGGCCGCTCCCTTCTGTCAGCTTGATTCTAAGCGTCTGCTCAGCCTTCTTGAGCCGCTGATAGACGGTTGAGGGCGCCACGCCCAGGGCCTCCGCCGCCTCCTTGATGGTCATGTCATGGTAGTAATAGAGCAGGATTACCTGCTTTTGCTTTTCAGGCAGCCGCATCACGTCCATCAGCAGGGTTTCTTCCTCCGGCTCCAGCCTCAGGTAACGCCCCGGCAGGTCTTCAAGCGAGCGGCTCATGTCCACAAAACGCGCCCAGCGGGAGCGGTGATAGTCATGGCAGACGTTGACCGCAATCTTCATCAGCCAGGTTTTTTCGCTGGCGCCCCGGGCAGCGTCAAAGCTGTCCATGGCTTTCCAGGCCTTCAGAAAGGTGTCCTGCATGGCATCCTCCGCCTCCTGGCGGCGTCCCAGGTAGACAAAGCAGGTGCGCAAAATGGCCTGGCTGTAGCGCTCCATCCAGTCCATCAGGCGCGCTTCCCGCGTCTGCTCCATGCCCTCACCTCCCTCACCCCTATATACGCAAACCAAGGCCTTTTTATTCGGCGGCCAATAAAAAAAGCTGGCGCGTCAAAGCACCAGCCGGAAAAACCCGTCTGACGGGCCTACGCCCGCTCCTTTTTCTTCACCATGCGGGAGATCACCACGCTGATCTCATACAAAATCCACATGGGGATGCCCAGCAGCACCTGGCTGACCACATCAGGCGGCGTCAGGATGGCGGCGCCCACGGCGATGCCCAGCAGCACAAACTTGCGCGCCTTGGACAGCCCCTTGGGGGTGGTGAGGCCCATGGAGGTGGTGATGTAGATCGCCACCGGCACCTGGAAGGAGATGCCAAAGGGCAGGGCAAAGCCAAAGAGATAGCCGATGTACTTATCAATGGAGAGCATGGGCGTGGCCAGGCCTTCGCCTGATACCAGGAAAAAGTCCAGCGCCATCGCATACACCACCCCATAGCAAAAGGCGATGCCCAGAAGGAACAGGAACAGCGCCGCCACAAACAGCAGGCTGAACTTGCGCTTCTCCCGGGGGTAGAGGGCGGGGCTGATGAAGCTCCACAGCTCATAAAGCACCACCGGGCTTGCCAGCACCATGGCGGCCACCAGGCACACCTTCATCTTGGTGAGCAGCGCCTCACTCACCGCCGTGTAGATGATGGCGATGCCCCGCTCCACGATGGGTTTGGTGAGCAGATCCACCAGGAAGTCGCCGGCGAAGTAGAAGGAGAGGATGAAGGCGACGAGAATCGCCATCACGCTCACCAGCAGCACCTTCCTGAGCGCCATGATATGCTGCATGATGGGCTGGACGTCCTTCACTTCCCGGGGCTTCCTGCCTTTGTCCTGGGGAATTGGTTTTTCAGCCATAAATCAGCTTATACCTTTTCTTGGGTGTCTTCCTTCTTTGCGGTCTCTTCCTTGGGGCTCTCCTCGGGCTGCACTTCCTTTTTGAAGTCGCGGATGCTCTGGCCCAGGGCCTTGCCCACGCCTGAGAGCTTGTTGCCGCCAAACAGCACCAGGGCCAGCACCAGGATCAGAACGATTTCCCATACACCAAGTCTCATATTTTTCCCTCCGTTATTGCGGCCTCAGGGCCGGTTTTGGGTTCCTCAGCGGGCGTGCCCTCCTCCCGGGGGGCATCCTCCGCTGGCAGGGGCGGTGTTGGCTGCGCTTTGCCGGCGGCCGCTATGGCCCCCGGGTCCAGCTCAGCTTTGATGGTTGCGGCAGCAGCCTTCAGCGGTGACTTGATGGTGCCCACGCCCTTTTCCAGGGCCTTCTTCGCCTCCTCAAAGTCCTGCTTGATGTCCAGGTCCTTCATGCTGCCTTCGATGCTCTTCTTCGCGTCCTTCAAGTCACGGGTCACATCCAGGGATTTGAGGGTGCCGGTCACATCCTCCTTGGTGTCGCTCATCTCCTTGACGATGTCGTCCCATCCGCTCTCGGCCTTCAGGTCGGTGATCAGGGATTTGATGGTCTGCAAGGCGCTTTTGATCCCCTTGATCACCTTGGGCAGGTCCTTGGGGCCCACGACAAAGAACGCCACCAGGAATATAATGAACAGTTCCCCCGCACCGATGTTAAACATCCCTATCTGCTCCCCTGCAAGGTGTAATCCTGGTGCTTGCTGGCCAGGGCCAGGTCATGGGGGGTGTTGAGGTTCATCAGCACCCGGTCTGAAAACCGCTCCGGCAGCGGCATGTTCACAGCGCCCAGGCTCTCCATCAGCGGCATGGCCTTGAGCTTGCCGGCCTGCACATGCTCCCGCACCACCGGCAGGCAGCTTGCCCGCACCAGCGCGCACAGCGGGAAGGCCCGCCCGTTGCGGCCCATGAGCAGCAGGGCCTGTGCCTCCGCCGGCATGGCCATGAGCATGGCATCCGCCAGCGCCGCCGGGAAAAAGGGCATGTCGCAGGGCAGGGTGAGGACCGCTTCACTTTCCATCGCGGACAAAAGCGAATACAGCGCGCCCACCGGGCCTGCGTCCTTCACCACATCGGGCACCAGGCGAAAGCCGGTCTCCTGGGCCATGAGGCGCTCATCGGTGGCCACCAGCCGCTCGCCAAAGCCCTGGCCGATGCGGGCCAGCCGGCGCAGCAGGCTCTCCTCTCCCAGGCGGATAAAAGCCTTATCCTGCCCCATGCGCCGGGATTTCCCGCCGCAGAGGATGGCAAAAGCCGTGTGCTGTTTGTCCACCGAATCAGGCTCCTTTCTGCTGAGATTGCCGTCCCCCGGGCAACATGCTATCATGACTTTATCGTACCAATCTCCGGGAGGAATGTCCATGCTTGAGAAAAAAATCGTCCAGCTGGCCGTCCAGGGGCTGACCCAGGAGGATACCCCCGCCTTTGTCAGGGCCAGCTGCCTGAACACCAAGCAGCGCAAGGTGCCCTGCACCGTGTGCGTGGACATCTGCCCTGTGGGCGCCCTGACCCCCCCGGCCGGCCAGGGGGCAGCGTGGGACAAGTGCATAGGCTGCAGCCTCTGCGTGGTGCGCTGCCCTGCCGGCGCCATCGCCCCCAGCTATGAGGACTTCAAGCGCGTGCTGCGGCTTGTCACCACCAAGCGGGAAACCCGCATGCTGGCCTGCGAGAAATCCGCCAGTGAACATGATTTCGGGCCCTGGTGCCTGGGCGTCATCCCCTGGGAGCTGCTGGCCTCCCTGGCGCTCTCAGGCAAGGTGGTCATCGAACGGGCAGGCTGCAAGGGCTGCGAGCGGGAGGGCCACCTGGCGGATTTTGACCAGGCCCTGGCCCGGGCCCGGCAGTTTGCCGGGGAGGCCTTTTTTGACGCCCGGGTCACCCTGCTTGAGGCCGGCGACACCCTGCCCCCGATTGATCTCACCCGCCGGGAGGCGCTCAGGAGCCTGTCCCGGGGCGCACGCACCGGCGTGGGCGCCATTCTGCCCGATACCCGGAAGCTGGACAACAACCCGCTGTTCATCAGGCGCCTTTTGCAGCGCCAGGTGCGGGACAGCCTGGAAAATGAATCCCTCCCCCAGGCCTTCACCTGGGCCACCCCGGTGGTGGATGCTGACCTGTGCTGGGCCTGCGGCATCTGCCAGAGCGTCTGCCCCCACCAGGCGCTGGCGGTCTACCTGGATGAGGCGGAGGACCAGCGCTACCTGCTCCACTACCCTGACCGCTGCACCCAGTGCGGCTTATGCCAGTCCATCTGCCCGGACAAGGCCATCACCGGCTTTGGCTACGGGGCATTGCCCGCCCGGGCCAAGTTTTTCATCAACCCCGCCCTCACCACCCACTGCAGCCAATGCGGCGGGCCCGTGAAGCCTGGGCCGGCAGACACACTTTGCACTCGCTGCCAGGCCAGCCAGAGAAAACGGAAATAAGCTCACTGCTGCATTTCCAGAATGCGAAAGCATATCCTCAGGAACAAAACCACATCCCGGTCATCAAGCGGCAGGCCCAAAATCTCCTGGATGCGCTCCAGACGGCCCATCAGCGTGTTTCTGTGGATGTGCAGCTCCTTGGCGGCAGCATTGCCGTTGAGGCCGTTTTCGATGAACACATACAGGGTCTTCAGGTCATCCCGGCCGCTGTCCCGGTCTGATTCTATCAGGCGGTACAGGCCGTCGGGGCAGTAGTCGGCAGGGTTGAAGCACATGCTACACCGGGCCAGAAAGGCATAGACCTGGTAGTTCATCGCCTGGTGCAGGCGGTGCTCCGGGTCGCGCTTGCGGGCAGCAGGCCAGGAGGCCTGGGCCACCTCATACATGCGCCGCAGGTCAATCAGGTAGCTGAAGGGCATGCTCAGGCTGGCGGTGAGCTTCATCGCCTCCAGGTAGTTCTCCAGCGCCGTCAAATAGTCCTTGGGCAGCACGATGGCCTCATTGAACACGCAGACAATGTCCTCCCCATGAACAAAGGCCCAGGCGTTGCGCAGGTATTTTCCAAGGGCGGAGCGGTACCGCGGCGTCTGGGCGCGCTTGTCATCATCCACATGGATGAACAGCACCCGGAAGGTGCCGCCCATGTTGTCCAGGTGCTCGGTCTGGATGTCATACAGAAGCTGCGCGCGCAGCCCTGGCTTGTAGGCCAGGAGTTTCCGCATCAGCTGTAACTTGCTCAGCTGGGTCATCACCTTGATGCCGATCTGGGGGCGGATGATGATGGCAATGGCCCGGGCCGCCAGGTGCAGGAAGGTTCTGTCCTCATCGCCGATGGGCCCGCTTGCGGCATACAGGGTCAGCCTGCCGCAGTCGCCGTATTCCTCCACAACCAGCGCCTCTTCAGCCCGGGGGATGTCCGCCATCGCCTGGCCCAGCGCCTCGGGGCTATCCATGACCCGGTCCGCGATCGTCCCGGGATGGCAGGCCAGCAGCTGCGCCTCCGCATCGATGAGGCTGACGGGGTTATCCAGCAGCTCCGCCGTCACCCGCACCAGGGCGTTGAGGTCACTGGTATCCGTGACACTCTGCATAAAAGCAAGCGTCTTCTCCGCCAGCGGCAAGTCCCTTCCCCTTGATGCCTCCATAAGCCTCCTGTCATCCATCACGCGATTATCAATTGTGTGCGCACAGAATAGCAAAAGTGTACACGCTTGTCAATCACAAATGTCATTTGCGAGGGAATTGTCCATCCAATATCAAACCCGTACATTTTGTGCCGCTATAAAGTACATTTTCGTCAGCCCCACTTACAGCTGATTATGTTACAGTATCATTGTATATTGAATCGCTTTGCAATACCCGATCATAATATAGGAGGAGAATCGAATTGGCTACATATGGCATGGTTCTGAACCTGGATCATTGCATGGGCTGCTACACCTGCGTAGTGGCCTGCAAGATGTTCTACGGCACCCGGCCCGGGGTGGACTACAACGGCGTCGTGCCCGTGGAATGGGGCGAGTTCCCCGATGCCAAGCAGCGCTATCAGCTGCCCATGTGCATGCACTGCATCGACGCGCCCTGTGTGAAGGCTTGCCCGGTGGGCGCTACCTATGCGTCCGAGGAGGGCGTGGTGCTGATGGACTATGACAAGTGCATCGGCTGCGGAGACTGCGTCACCGCCTGCCCCTATGACGCCCGCACCCTGGTCACCGACGATGTCACCAGCTTCCCGGGCGTGGTGCTGCCCAATGAGGAAGAGGCCAGCGACCGGCTGAACATCGTGGAGAAGTGCACCTTCTGCTATGGCGCGGTCAAGGACGGCGGCACGCCCATGTGTGCCGTGCACTGCCCAGGCCAGTGCCGCGTCTTTGGCGATGTAGACGACCCGGAGAGCGAGATTTCTAAGTACATTGCGGAAAGAAACGCCGTCCGTGTGGAAGGCACCCATATCTGGTATGTGGCCCCAGCAGATATGCCAGATGAGTTCCTGCCCAAGGACCCGGTGACCACCTACCTGGCCAAACTGAACGCGAAGTAAGAGGAGGAAAGCGCAAATGCCCAATATTTCCAGACGTACGTTTTTAAAGCTGGCCACAGCCACCGGCGCCGGCGCCGCGGTGCTGGGCAGCAATGTCCTGTTCCAGAGCGCTGATCCCGCCTTGGCTGAGAGCACCTCACCCGAGGTTGTGCGGTATACCCACTGTGTTCAGTGCAACCACGGCCCCAAATGTGGCATGAAACTGATTCTTAAGGATGACAAACTCTACCGCATCGAAAAACGCGGCAACTACAACAACAACCTGATCTGCGCCAAAGGCGTCGCCGCCATTCAGGAGATCTACGATCCCGAGCGCCTGCTCTACCCCATGAAGCGCACCAATCCTAAGGGCGAGCCAGGCCAGTGGGAGCGCATCTCCTGGGATGAGGCGCTTTCTACCATCGCTGAGAAACTCAACAGCATCAAGGAAAAGCATGGCGCTGAAAAAGTAGCCTTCATCACCGGCGACCCCAAGGAGCCCCGCAGCGCATTGATGCGCCTGGCTTATGCATTTGGCTCACCCAACTTCGGAACCGAGTCCTCCACCTGCTTCTTGGCAACTGAATTGGCCAACAAGCTGATATATGGCCCCTATCACAAAGTGGCCAGCAAGGTCGCAACCGGCGCTAACCCTGTACCCGACAAAACCAAGGTAGCCATTTTCTGGGGTACTAACCCTGCCTGGTCGGCGCCATTCAGCATGAGTGGTTTGAGAAACGCCAAAGAAAAGGGCCAATGTAAATACATTGTAGTGGATCCCCGCGTAACCCCCACCGTGCATTCTCTGGCAGACGTGCACATTCAGCTCCGCCCCGGAACTGACGGTGCTTTGGCGCTGTGCTTTGCCAACTCCCTGATTGAGGCCGGCGCCTATGACAAGGAGTTCGTCGAAAAATGGACCCACGGCTTTGAAGAGTATGCGGATTACTGCAAAGAGTTCACAGTCGAAAAAACCGCTGAAATCTGCGACGTACCCCAGGAGCATATCCAAAAAGCCGTTGACATCTTAGTCACCCAAGGCGCACCTCTGGTATGCAAAACCGCCGCCGCTTGGCCTCACCATGTCAACGGGGTCAATAGTTTCCGGGCCATGTGGTCACTGATTCCACTCACCGGCTCCCTGGACGTGCCTGGCGGTGTCAGTCTGCCGCCGGAGCCCATGGATTTTGATCAGTGGAGTGGCACACCTACCTTCAACTATGCACGCGAAAAGCTCCCCGCTTTGGATGACAAGCGGGTTGATCGCAAATACTTCCCTGTCTGGGCTGATATGGAAGATTATCACGGCGGCCAAGGCAATCTGCAGCTCAACCCCCTGCCAGAATATGTCAGGGATGGCGATATCCTGGCTTGTGTAGCGCTTGGAACCAATGCCATGATGTGGCCTCAGACCCAGGAATACCAAAAAGCTTTCCAGGACATGGAATTCATTGTAACAGCGGATTTTTATATCCGCCCCCAAACCCACGACTATGTTGACATGCTCTTGCCAGCTGCCATGTCCTTTGAGCGTTCCTGTCCGTTGACTGTCTATGGCCGCAAACTCTTCCTGCGCGAGCCCGCTATGGAACCCGCAGGTGAGGCCCGCCCAGACTACCGCATCTGCTGCGATATCGGTGTGGCTCTTGGCTTTGAGGAAGAATTCTGGGGTGGCGGCGAGAAGGCCGAAGAAAACTGCATGCGCGAAATTCTCAAGACCAGCGGCTGTGGCGTTAGCTATGAGGAGCTGCAAGCCGCCTCACCCGAGGGGATCACTGTCCCGCTCAAGGGTGAACCGCAGATTAAAAAATATGAAACCGGTTATTTCCGCAGGGACGGGCAGCCTGGTTTTGAAACCCCTACAGGCAAAGTGGAATTCATCAGTGAAATTCTGCGTGGCTATGACCTGGATCCGCGGCCTGTCTACCTCGAGCCCACCTGGAGCCCGGTGAGTACGCCGGAGGTGGCTAAGAATTACCCGCTCATTCTCAACACAGGCAGCAGGGTGCCCATGTATACACATTCCAAGCAGCGCAACGTGCCCTGGCTGCGTGCCCTCATGCCCGATCCCATCTGCCGTCTGAGCCCCAAGGCCGCCCGCGAGCGCGGCATCGAAACAGGAGACGATGTGGAGTTGTCTACAGAACTGGGTTCCATCCGCGCCAAGGCTGAGGTAACTAACATCGTCCGGGACGATACCATTGACATGTTCCATGGCTGGGAACAGGCCAATGTCAATCTGGTCCACGCCCGCGACTTTGACCCCATCTCCGGCTTCCCCTCCTATAAGGAAGGGCTCTGCCAGGTGACCAAGGTCTGATCAAATCCCATAGCTAAACCGAGAGGGCGCCCCTGTGGGCGCCCTCACATTTTTCAATCAGGTTTTATCAGGATTAAACCTCCGGCACCAGGATGCCCAGGGCCCCGTCCTTTCTCAGATATAGCACATGGGCCTGGTCGGTGTCGATGTCAATGTATACAAAGAAGTTGTGGCCCAGCAGGTCCATCTGAAGGACCGCGTCCTCCTGGCTCATGGGGCGCACGGTGTAGGTCTTGGAGCGCACCACCTTGCGCGCTTCCTGATCCTCAACGCCCATCTCCTCGATGAACTCCGGCACGATCTCCGCCGGGAACCCTTCCCGCAGGCGTTTGTCAAGCCGGGTGCGGTTTCTTAAAATCTGCCGCTCCATCTTCGCCAGGGCCTTGTCAATGGACATAAACAGGTTGTCATCGCTTGAGGCCTCAGCCCTCAGCAGCACGCCGTTCATGGGCACCGTGATCTCCACCACCCGCTGGTTCTTCTCCTTGCGCATGCGCACAAACATCTCTGTGTCCGGGCGCAGGTACTTGCTCATGGTCTGGGTCTTTTTGAGCACGCGGTTTTCGATGGCCGGGGTTACGTTCATCCCTTTGGCGCTGATTGTGGTCTTCATAGGAACGTCTCCTCTCTGTTATTCAGATACACCTCTATTGTAAGCGGTTTTCTCAAATTGGGAAAGCCCCCGGACAGGGTTTATTCCCGGCCGCCCACATAGACATCACTGAAAGCATCCTCAGAGAGCACCTTTTTAGCATATGAGCAGGTAGCCAACAGCTTGTAGCCCTTTTCCCTGGCATATTCCGCCACCCGCTCCACCAGCTTCCTGGCAATGCCCTGGCCGCGCAGCGACTCATCCGTAAAGGTATGGTTGACCACCAGACGGTCTTCCCCTCTTTTTTTAAAGGTGATTTCCGCCTGGGGCTGCGCCGGGTTGTCGCCCATATAAAAACGGTTCTCTTCCTGTATGAAAGTCATATATCCGTCACCTGCTTTCTTTATGTTGGTATTATGAGTATACCCAGAAGCCGCCGGGGTCAAATCCCTTGCAATCCGCCCCGTGCTTTGTTATGCTTCACCATAGATCAACACCTTGAAAGGAGCATCACCATGGACAAGAACGCAGTGTTTTCCCATGTTGACCATACGCTGCTAAAGGCCGTTTCCACCTGGAAAGAGGTGGACAAAATCTGCCAGGAGGGCGTCACCTATGGCATGGCCACCGTGTGCATCCCGCCCCGTTTTGTGAAAAAAGCCAAGGACAAATACGGGGATAAGCTCAAGGTCTGCACCGTCATCGGTTTCCCTTTGGGCTACAACACCACCCCGGTCAAGGTCTATGAAACCCGCCAGGCGGTGGGAGAGGGCGCTGACGAAATCGACATGGTCATCAATCTTGGCGACATGAAGGACGGCAACTTTGACGCCGTCACCGCCGAGATCAAGGCCGTGAAGGAAGCCTGCGGCGGCAAGCCCCTGAAGGTCATTGTGGAAACCTGCTACCTCACAGAGGAAGAAAAAATCGCCGCCTGCCGTTGCGTCACCCAGGCGGGGGCCCATTTCATCAAAACCTCCACCGGCTTTGGCACCGGCGGCGCCACGCCTGAAGACATCGCGCTGTTCAAGCAGCACATCGGCCCTCAGGTCAAAATCAAGGCCTCCGGCGGCATCCGCACCCGGGAAGCCATGGAGGGCTACCTGGCCCAGGGGGTGGAGCGCATCGGTGCATCCGCCGCTATCTCGGCCTTCGAAGGACAATAGCCCGATGACCACACCGCAAGATCAGCATCCCGAGTTTTCCTACACCCTCAGCAAAGACAAGCTGTTCATCAGCTATCGGGGCCGCTGTGTGATGATTCTCTCAGGCAGCAAAGCCCAGGCAGCCCAGACCCGCTTGGCCGTGGCTGACCCTGCGGATATCCAGTTGATTCTGGCCAAGCTCACCGGCAACTTCAAGCGGGGCAATGAACGCCCCGCCCAGTCATAAGGAGATATTCTAATGATTCGTTTGCGCAGCGCCTTCTGATCGATAGAAGGCGATAACCCAAAGCCTTCTATCGAATGATACATCACATCATTTGATCAGGAGGAAAAAACATGAAACGCTTTATACGTCCTCATGCGGGCTTGTTTGCCTGCACGGTTCTTTTTGCTGTGGCGGCGGGCGGCCTGGCTGTCCTCGTCCAGTTCACCAAAGGCAGCCTGCTGGACACGGCCCTTCAGGGCGAGGGCGGGCTGACGCTGAGACTCGCTGCCCTGCTGCTTCTTATCATCGCCGCTGAAATCACCTGCTATTACCTGTCTGACCGCTTCCGCGGCAAATACTACACCCGGGCCAAGGCCGCCCTCCGGGAGGCTTTCTTCCGTGCCCAGCTGCGCAAAACCCCGCCCCAGATGACCGGCGACAAGCAGGGCGACATCCTGGCCGCCTACACCGACCAGGTGGACACCGTATGCAACAACTACCTGTTCAACCTGCCGCTGCTCTTTGATGTGGTGCTCAAAATCATCCTGGTATCCGCCGCACTCTTCTGGCTGGATGTCCGGGTGGCGCTCCTCACCCTGGCCCTTCTTACCACGCCCTTGTATGTGCCCAAAATCATCGAGGGCCGCCTGCAACAGGCCCAAAGTGAAACCACCGCCGCCTTCCAGGCCCACCTGGGCCAGGTGGCCGAGTGGCTAAGCGGCTTTGAACTCATCAAAAACTATGGCGCGGAAGTGCCGATCCTGGACCGCTTCCTAACTTCCAATCAGAAGCTCCGGGAGAAGGACTACGCCATGCGCAAGCTGTCCTATCTCTCCCGCACGCTGTCCACCATCCTGTCCTACCTCTCCCACTTCATCATCCTGGCCTATTCCGCCTGGCTGGTGGTGTCGGGCGCCTTTTCCGCGGGGGATTTCTTCATCGCCGTGGGCATGATCGACCAGCTCTCCTACCCCATCATCACCATTTCCATCTACCTCCAGGAGATCATTGCCGCCAGGCCCATCAACAACAAGCTCCTATCGGAGATAGATACGGGTGACGCCGCCCCTCAGGCGCAAACACCGCTTGGCGAACTGACCGGCATCGCCTTTGATCAGGTGGGCTTCGGCTTTGAGGCGGGGCGCCCGCTGCTTCGTGATTTCAGCCTCCAGGTTAGCCCCCATGAAAAATGCCTCATCACAGGCCCCAGCGGCAGCGGCAAAACCACCCTCATGAACCTGCTGGTGGCCTACTACCCGCCAGACAGGGGCACGGTCACCATCAGCGGCGTCCCCGCCAGCCACATCGCCAACCTCAACAGCCTCATCACCATCATGCGCCAGGAGCCCGTCCTCTTCCAAGACAGCCTGCGCAACAACCTCTGCTTCTATCAAGACTTCCCCGACGATGCCCTCACCAGCATCCTCAGCCGTCTGGGCCTCCACCGCTTCGCCAACCCCCAGGGCCTGGATTACGCCATTGAGGAAGGCGGCAAAAACCTTTCCGGCGGCGAGCGCAAGCGCATCTGCCTGGCCCGCACCCTGCTGCGCCGCACCCCCATCCTCATCCTGGATGAGCCTTTGGCCAACGTTGACCCCGACACCGCCCGCATGATCGAGAACACCATTGCAAGCCTTGAAGACACAACGCTTTTCGTGATTTCTCATCAGGTAACGGCAAAGTGGGAAAGAGCGTTTGAGAAACGGGTGACGGTGGGGGAGGCTTGGAAACTTTCTTGAAAGCAAGTTTCCAAACCTTCAAAGAACGTTGATAGTATTTGTTCATTGCAGAGTTTTTTGGAGGAGCGCGAGGAACCTTTTTCGAAAAAAAGGTTCCTCGCATCGCCCCCCACCAAACATTTCCCCCTCCACGCGCATCTAATAGGCAGATGCATCTGATACTGAACGAAGGCGTTTAGTATGACGAAGCGCAGGGGCCCCTGCGCAGGAGGTGACTGATTGCTTGACAAGCTGGCCTTTGCCCGCAAGGCAGTGGAGATGGAGGGCCTGATGTACCGCGTGGCCTGCGGCATGCTGAGAACGGAAGCGGACCGGCATGACGCCATGCAGCAGGCCTTGCTCAAAGCCTGGGAAAAACGGCACACCCTTAGGAACGAGGCGCTGTTTGACACCTGGCTCATCCGCATCCTGATCAACGCCTGCAAGGGCATTTACAGGAAGCAGGAGCGCCTGGTGCCCATGGAACGCCTACCTGAAACCCCGGCCAATCCGCCAGACCTTGATGTGATGGACGCTGTGGAGCGGCTGCCAGAAAAGCAGCGCATCGTGGTGATGCTCCACTACCTGGAGGGCCTGCCCACAGCGGACATCGCCAGGCTTCTGCGCATCCCGGCAAGCACCGTGCGGGGCCGCTTGTCTGCCGCCCGTCAGTCCCTCCGGCTTGAACTATCGGAGGAGGAGGAAATGCCATGAAACTCGACGACCTGAAACGGGCCTACCCTCCTGTTTCCGAGATGGGGCACGCGCAGTTTGTGCGCACCCTGAATGGACTCAAGGAGGAGGAACCCATGAAAAAGAGATTAACCCTGTCCCTGGCGCTGGCCATCGTGCTGATCCTGGCGCTGGCCGCCAGCGCTGTGGCCATTGTGGCCAGATACAGCGTGAAAGACAGCCTGGACCCCAAGTTCGCCGATCAGGTGACCGAAATCAACGACAACTATGAAAACGACTGGCTGAAGTTGTCTCTCAACGACGCCATCTCAGACGGCTCCCGCATGACGGTGGCGCTGAGCATGGCGCACAAGGCAGGGGCGGATGAAGTGTATGTCTTCCCCATTATCACGGCCCAGAGCGAAGGGCAGAAGCTAGACGTGGACCTGGAGAGCGGGTTTGAGTTCTTTGACGGCGCCTGGCTGCCTGAAAAGGTGGAAAATCCCGCCGGCCCCGGCAACTACGCTGCTGACTTTTACATCATGGAGGATGTGCTGCCCGGTGCCCAGGGGGACATCACCTGGACGCTCACCTTCCATGTCCTAAAGCCCAACTGGCCCCTGGAGGTGGATCAGTATTCCACCAAGGGCTATTATGAAAGCGACAAGATCAAGCACGAGGACTATGAGCAGCTGTTCCGGGATGCATACAAAAACAAGAAGATCCTGCTCACCTATAACGATGCCACCGTGGAATACAGCGCCTACCTGCCAGCGCCTGAGGGCATAAGCCAGGATGAATTTCACCGGATGCGCGAGTGGGAGCGCCTGGTGAGGAGCGGCGCGTTTGACGAGGTGGACCGGTTCAGCCGCAGCTTCACCACCCAAAAGGCAGACCGGGCGGATGCGGAAGCGGCGGACAAGGTGTATCACTTCCCGGAGTATGACATCACCATCAAAAGCCTGGTGGCCACCCGCATGAACATGGATGTGACCTTTAGCCTTGACATGAAGAAGGCAGACCTGCTGGGCGAGGATGAGCGGCTGTACTTTGAAGCCCGCGTAAACGGCACCAAAATCCAGTACTCCGCTCTCAGTTCCGGCAAGCCCGACGAAACAGAGGACGGTAAATACAGCTTCATGGGCATCTATGACATGAAACCGCTTGACGCGATGCCGAATGAAATCACTTTCGTGCCCTACATCCAGAAACTGACCCCCACCACCCCCGGCGAAAACCCCATCATTGAAGATACCTACCTGGCGGACAACGCCTTCACCGTGAAACTGGGACAGTGAGAGGGAAGCCCTAAAAATCAGGCGCCTGGTGAAGAGCCAGGCGCCATTTATTATGCTTTTTCTACCGGATGCCTGATGACGGTTCTCAGCTTCTCCGGCGCGGTTTTGCGGGGGTCGGCCAGGTAGATCTCATGGTGCAGCCGGGTATCTGAAAAAGCGACGCGATAGCCCTGGGAGGCGGCGTAGGCCTCCATCCGCCTGACGGAGGCGGGCTCCTCATCATAAGGGCCCAGGTGCATAATCTGCACGCACAGCCCCTCTTCAAAGTCCAACATCCTGGCACGATTAAGGTCCAGCCCCGGTTTCTTTTTAGCCAGGGTTTCCCTGGCCTTGTCAAACACCTCATCCGTCACAAAACCCGGCTGCCGGATGAGGCTGGTCCAGATGAGCGCGTCTTTATGGTGCATGATTTCCTCAGCCGGGATGCTGGTGTCAGAAAGCCGCCACAGCCCCTCCAGCGGCGGCACCACATAGTCAAAATAGCCCTCTGGCACATCACCTGACATTTTGGCCATCTTGATCGCGTAGGAAAGTCCATAGAGGATTTCCAGCGCCTGGGCGTATGCCGGGGCGGTGTTGGGGTTGCCAGCGCCGTCTACGGCGATGAAGCGCATCCTTGGCACCGCAATCAGCGTGGGCGCTTCCGGTGGCAGGTAAAGGTCCTTATATTCATTTTTGAAGTCAAATGTCTTTGCCATGGCTATGCTCCCTTGAGGTTATCCAGCATTTTTGCCAGATATCCTTCGTTTAACAGGTGGGTGGTGACAAAGCGACCCCCATAGAAAACTGCCCAGTTGTTAAACACGCAGGGGACCGCCTTGGCCTCCTGGGCTGAGGTCACCGGGTGCGCCGTAAACGCTATCCCCCGCGCCTGGCAAACTGCCTCCGCCTGGCGCAGACAATCCGCGATGTAGGGGCACTGGGGGCTGTGATAAATGACCAGACCCTGCTCCCCCGTTTCGAAGCTGCGGGCCGCCTGGGTAAAGCGCGGCCGCTCCTCGCCAAAGGGCAGCGCCATCAGCTGGTAGCCCTCGGGCAGCGTGTCCGCCACCTCAAACCCAAATTTGGCAAAGAAGGAGGCGTCTGTGTGAAAGGGCTTCTTCTTTTTGCCCGTGATGACGCATAGCCCCTTTTGCTCCTTCTCCCGGGCCTCCTGGATGCAGCCTTCAAGCAGACGCCTTGCATGCCCCTGGCCCTTATACTGCCCCGACACCCACAGGCAGTAGATATATACAAAGCCCTCTCCCTCTACCGGCGCCCAGGCACTGTCTACCGGGGCATACTCGATGAACACCTTGGCCTTGGCATCCAGCTTGCGCATCACATGCCCTTCAGGCAGCCGGTTTTTTATCCAGGCTTTCTTCCCAGCCACCCCCGCCTGATGCTTCTTGTCAGCAATGGCACAGCACAGGTGCTCGGCTTGTAAGTTGTCATCCCTGAGGGTGATATACCGCTGTTCCATAAAAACCCACCTCCTTGCCTGCATCATAAGGCAGATAAGCTGACAACTGTCTGTCAGCTTATCTCAAGGCTGTCCAAAACCTCATGGGCCGCCCGGGCCATCGCGGCCTTGATTTCCGGCGGCTCAAGCACTTTGACTGCCCCTAAAAAGCTCAGCAGATAGGATATCAGCCATGCCCCCTCCGGCACCCGCACTGATACCAGCAGGCTGCCGTCCGCCTGCTGGCTAACCTGCCCTGCGCCAAACTCATCATACACCCGGAAAGCCAGGCTCTCCGGCACTATCAACACCAAACGCACAGGCTTTCCTTCCGGGCCTGCCTGAAACGCAGGCGCAGGGCCAAGCCCACCGGGAAAAGGCTGATCGGTTCTTTCAACGCCCAGGATGCGGGTGAGCTTGAACTGGCGATAGCCCCGGGCCTTTAGGCAATAAGCCTGCACATACCAGGCGCTGTGCCGGTAAACCAGTTTCACCGGGCACACCTGGCGCAAGGCGGTGCCGGAGGTGCTGGAACAATACTGGATCTTTAGCTGCCTGCGGGCAAGAATGGCCGCTTTAACCGTGTCAAACAGGTCGGGACCCGGCTCCGGCTCCCACCAGCGGGAGAGGTCAATCTCCATCCAGTCGCGCACGGGCTGTTCAAACAGCGCGCGCAGCTTGTGCAAAAGCGTCTGGGCAACCTCAGGGTCCGCCTGGCGAAAGCCCGAAACCGCCTGAAGCAGCAGGTCCTTTTCCGCCTGGGTGATGAGGGTGCGGTCCAGGGTGAAGCCCTCCATCACCCCCATGCCGCCTCCCCTGCCGCGCACAGCGCACACCGGAAAGCCCGCCACAGCCAGGGCCTCCAGGTCCCGGTACACGGTGCGCACAGACACCTCGTTGGCTTGAGCCATTTGGGCCGCCGTCATCCTGCCCTTTTCCAGCAAAAGATAAAGGGTTTTCAGCAGCCGCTCAGTGCGCATGGTTCTGCCTTTCAAGCGCTGTATAAATAGGGCCCTCCCGCCCCAAAACGCTTTGATACAGCGCGAGGGCGGGCACAGGCAGAAAGCTTGTGTATACGGGGAGGAGGGCCTTCAGGTCAATGAGCGGTGTGGTGAGCTTGGCCCTGCGCGCCAGGGTCACATGGGGCACAAAGGCGCGGGTTTCTGCGGGGAAGCCCAGCACCCGCACCCCTTCTTCCACCGCCCGGGCCAGGGCCAGAACCGCCTCATCACAACTAAGCCCGGCCCAGAGGGTCAGGCCATCTGGCGTCCCAAAGCTGCCGTAGTGGCTCAGCGCCACCCGCCCGCCCAGCGGCACCTTGCGGATCAGCTGTCTGAGGGCAGGCAGACGGTCTTCCGCCACCTCCCCTAAAAAGCGCAGGGTGAGGTGCAGGTGATGGGGCTTGGTCAGGCTGATTGTATGGGCATGGGCATGCAAAACGCCGCCCGCCTCCGCCAGCAGCGGCAAAAGAGGCTTAGGCAGATCCAGCGCGATAAAGAGGC
This sequence comes from Christensenella sp. UBA5327, assembly GCA_002411105.1. Taxonomy (GTDB): domain Bacteria; phylum Bacillota; class Clostridia; order Christensenellales; family Aristaeellaceae; genus UBA6115. The sequence continues at coordinate 93,347 of DHQX01000009.1, forward strand.
GCATCCCTAAATATCCACCATCAGAATGCCTTCTGTACCCATAGCCAGGCTGGCCTTGACCCTGCCGCCAGAAAACCAGCAGCAGCCCCCATGGGCATCCGGATCATCCGAGAGGGAGTTGACCATCAGCACGTCCTCCGCCAGGGGGTTCACCTGATGGGCGTATGCCAGCTCTTCATGGCTGCCCCACTCCTGTTTGGAAAAATTCACATACACCGGCCAAAACAGCAGCTCTGCCCCCCTAAAGCGCTCAGGATCATCCCACAGGTCACCGCACAATGGCATCAGACAGCGCTTGCCCCGGTAGAAAAAGGGCGTGGTCTCCTCCCCCTCCCGGTAGTGCTCATCGGTGCAGCTATACTCCTTCCACCCCCGGGATATCCGGCGGTATCGCTGGGCCAGGGCTCCCGCCTCAATCAGCCCGCAGGAGGAATACAGCGTCTCTCCCTCCCGTTCCAAAAAGCCTGTCATCAGGTCAATGCCCGTGTCCTGGGAAATGGCCTTCAGCTGCGCAAACACCGGGCCATCGGTGGTGATGGCCATCTCCCTGTCCGCTTCATATTCCCAGACAAAGCCGTCAAAGCCCTGCAAAAAGGCCTCACCAAACACAACCACATCTGCGCCCGCGGTCTTCGCCCAGCTTGCAAAGCGCCGCATCTGTAACAGGTTGTGCGGGATATCCCCGTTGATAAACCTGGCCGATGCGAGCGCAACCTTCATCTTCCGCGCCTCGCCAGGCCCATCAGGCGGCTGAGCGCCACCAGCGCCAGCCCCGGCGCCATGGTGAGAAGCGCCGCCAGGAAGGTGACAAAAGCGTAGGCCACATAGCCCAGCACGTCTGGTGCCGGGGGCTTGAAAAACAGGCTGTTGATAACAGGCGAAACCACGTCATGCCGCATCACCGCGATGAGCACCGTCAGAAGCGGCATCAAAACTGCCAGCAGCATCCCCACCAGGCGGATAAAACCCCCGCTGCTGCCCCGCCTGGACATCTGCTGAGCCGGCTCCGCAGGGCGGCGGGAGACGGGCGGGGGCGGCGGCGCTTCCCGGGGAACCGGCTCCTGATGCTGCATGCGCCGCTCAGGGGAGGCTGTCTGCACGCTGGGCGCCTCCACCGGCCTGCCCGCGCCAAAGCGCCGGGCGTTGCGCGGGGCGGAGCACTGCACGCACTGGGTGTGCCCCTCTTTGTTGGCCGTCTGACAGCGGTTGCAAATCCACATCCTTCTCTCCTCCATCCGTTCTCTCTCCCCTATTCAACGCCCGCCGCGTGGGTTTTCATGCGGCGGGCGTTGGAGATGGCGCGCAGGGGCGCCTATTTGTCCCCAAACGCGATGCTGATGTCCCGCGCGGCCTTCACGATCTGGCTGTCCGGGTCCACCGGCTTGGGCACCCCCGCGATGTCCTCCAGCCGGTTGTGGGTGATGCGGTTGCCCTGCAGCGCCACCGTCACGCCAAACTGGCCCTCCTTGATCAACTGGGCCGCGTGCACGCCAAACTGGGTGGACAGCACCCGGTCATAGGCGCAGGGGCTGCCGCCGCGCTGCATGTGGCCGGGGATCACCGTGCGGCACTCCACCCCGGTCAGCTCCTGAAGCTGAACCGCGATGCGCTGGGAGATGTTATTATACTCACTCTGCGCCCGGGCGGCCTCCCGGTCCTTGCGCTTCATGGCGGCCTCCTCCTGGGTCATGGCGCCCTCGGCCACGGCGATGATGGTGAAGTACTTGCCCAATTTCGCCCGGTCATCCAGCACCTTGGCCACCTTCCCGATGTCATAGGGGAGCTCCGGCAACAGGATCACGTCAGCGCCCCCTGCCATCCCGGCATACAGCGTCAACCAGCCGGCCTTGTTGCCCATGATCTCAATCACCATGCAGCGGCTGTGGCTGGCGGCGGTGGTGTGGATGCGGTCAATCACGTCGGTGGCGATATCAACCGCGGTGTGGAAGCCAAAGGTGAAGTCGGTGCCGTAGATGTCGTTGTCGATGGTTTTGGGGAGCCCGATGATGTTCAGCCCTTCCTGGCTGAGCATGTTGGCGGTCTTGTGGGTGCCGTTGCCCCCCAGCGTCACCAGGCAGTCCAGCCTCATGGCCTTATAGTTCATTTTCATGGCGTAGACCTTGTCCACGTTGTCCTCTTCCACCACCCGCATGTTGCGAAAGGGCGTGCGGCTGGTGCCCAGGATGGTGCCACCCAGGGTGAGGATGCCGGAGAACTGGGACTGCTGCATGATCTGGTAGTCCCCGTCAATCAGCCCCCGATAGCCCGCCCGGATGCCGATGATCTCCGCGTCAAGCGTCTGGTAGGCCGCCCGGGCCACGCCGCGGATGGCCGCGTTCAGGCCCGGGCAGTCTCCCCCGCTGGTCAGGATTCCGATGCGCATAGGCTTTGTTTCCTTTCACGTATGGGTTTTGAGGACGGGGTATGGGGAAGGAGCTTTTTTCAAAAAGTTCCTTCCCCACTTGCTCAGCTTATTTGATCCCCAGGATATCCAGAATCCCCCGGCTGAGGGTTCTGCCCATGGTGTAGCCGGCGCCGGAGGCGGTGGAGCGGGTGAAGTTATCCAGCATCTTCTCGCCAATGGTTTTCACGGTCTTGGTGGTTTTAGCGACTGTTTTCTTCGCTTCCACCTTCACCGGCGCAGCCTCCTTCACAGGCACCACCGCCTGGGGCTCATACTGGCCGGTCTGGGGGTTATACACCAGGACGGGTGGGGGCGTCTGCTCCACCTTGCGCACGCTCTGCTGGGGCACGGGGGCTGTCTCCTGGTGGGGTAACACCACGGGGTCGGGCGCCATGGGTGCTTCCACCTGGCGCTCCACATACTGGCCGGTGGCCGGGTCAAACACCTTGAAGGTGGTTTTAAACACCTGCTCAGCCTTTTGCGCCACCTCTTCCACCACGCCCTGGCTCTCTTCCAGGATCACCCTGGCCAGGCCCGTCACGCCCTGGGAGCTGTATTTGGCCGCCAGCATCTCATAGGCGCTCTCCCGGTCAAACATGTGGGTGTACTTGTCCTTAAGCTCGCTTGTGTCAATCAAGGTTTGGCGCAGGCTGTCAGAAATCGCGCCAATGGCGGACTGGGGTGGCAGGATCACCGCCCGCTGGGTGATGCTGGGCGCGCCCTTTTCATCCAGGAAGGATAGCAGCGCCTCGCCGGTTTTCAGCTCCGTGATCGCCTGCTCGGTGTCAAAGGCCGGGTTGGTGCGGAAGGTCTGGGCCACGGTTTTAATCACCTTCTGTTCCTGGGGGGTGAAGGCGCGCAGCGCGTGCTGCACCCGCGCGGCCAACTGGGAGAGGACGCTTGAGGGCACATCGGCCGGGTTCTGGGTGATGAAAAACACGCCCACGCCCTTTGAGCGAATGAGCCGGATGGTGAGCTCCACCTTGCTCAAAAGTTCCCTCGGGCAATCCTCAAACAGCAGATGCGCCTCATCAAAGAAGAACACCATCCGGGGCAGCTCACTGTCGCCCTGCTCGGGCAGCAGCTCATAGAGTTCCCCCAGCATCCACAGCATAAATACCGAGTACATATAGGGCCTGAGGAACAGCTTATCAGCCGCCAGGATGTTGATCATCCCGCGGCCTTCCTCATCCCTGACAAACCAGTCGGCGATGTCAAGGGCCGGCTCGCCAAAGAACTTGTCGCCCCCCTGGTCTTCCAAAACACCAATCGCCCGCTGGATGGCGCCGACGGAGGCCTTGGTGATGTTGCCATAGCGCAGGGTATAGTCCCCCGCCTTGTCCCCGCAGTAGGCCAGCATGGCCCGGAGGTCCTTCAGGTCAATGAGCAACATCCCCTCATCATCCGCAATGCGGAACACGATGTGCAAAACACCTGCCTGGGTGTCGTTTAGCTGCAGCATCCGGGAGAGGAGCAGGGGCCCCATCTCGCTCACCGTGGTCCTCACCGGGTGCCCTGACACGCCGTACACATCCCACAGCGTCACCGGGTTGCCCTGGGGCGTAAAGTGTTCCACCCCCACCTGGTCAAGGCGGGCGCGGATCTTCTCATTCACCTCGCCGGGTTTGGCCAACCCCGCCAGGTCACCCTTCACATCCGCCATAAACACCGGAACCCCCAGCTGGGAAAAAGCCTCCGCCAATACCTGCAGCGTCACCGTCTTCCCGGTGCCGGTGGCGCCGGAAATCAACCCGTGGCGGTTGGCCATCTGGGGCAGCATGGAAACCGGCCCCTCCTGGGATGTGCCCAGCCAGACCTTGTTGTCAAGCAGCATATTCATATCCTCCGTTCGTTTCATATTGCACAGCCTAATGCCTTAGAATTTGATTTATTTTAGCATAGCCGCGCATTTGTCACAACGATTTTTGACAATTCCTTCCTGTAAAAAACAGGAGCCTTCTTCGCAGAAGGCCCCTGCCAGGTTGGTTAATTGCGATTGTCCTGCAACAGCTTCATCGCTGATTCTTACTGCGCCGCATTTTCGCCCGCGATTTGGCCAAAGGTGAAGATGTCAGCAATCGCGTTCCCGCCAAGGCGGTTTCCAGCATGGATGCCGCCCGTGACCTCGCCCGCGGCCCACAGCCCTTCTATGATGGTGCCATCATCCTTGAGCACACGGGTCTGTGTGTCGATCACAACGCCGCCCATGGTGTGGTGCAGGGAAGACTTTCTGGGGCTGATGCACAGGTACAGATTCGGGTCAGCTTCAAACGCCTCCAGGTCAATACCACCCGCAATCACTTCCTTGCCAAAATCATCATCGTGCTGCTTGGTGACATAGCCGTTGTATTTTTCAATGGTCGCCCGGAGCGCTTCTTCAGTAAACGCAGGGGCCACGCCTGCCGCAGGCGTTTTGGAGGCTTCAGCCAGTTCTGCCAAGGTGGCACCCGCCCAGATATGGCCGCCTGTTACCATGGCCTTCACCCGGTCGTTCATGTCGGTGCCGGAAAGGAACTGGGTGGGGTTGTTTCTGTCACCCCGGCCAGCATAGATGATGTAGAAAATGCCATTGTCCAGCGCCAATGAGGCTTTTGCCAGCACGTCACGCTCAGCATATTCGTTGACAAAGCGATTGCCGGCGCCGTCCACCCAAATCTGCTCGCTGGCGTCACCCCAGATGCCATCGGTCATGGTTCCCTTCACCGGGGATGAGGAGGGCATCATCTGCGCAATTTCCATCCCGGTCACATCAGCGCCGATTTTCTGGGCCATGATGATGCCATCACCTTCATTGGTGCCCATATTGGTGGACAAGGTCCGGTCAGACAAATCATCTCCCCAATACTTATCGTATTCCTTTACCATGGCTGGGTTGGCGCAATAACCGCCAGTTGCCAGAACCACACCCTTGGCGGTATTGATGGTGATCTTTGTGCCGTCTGCCTTGACAGCCTTGGCGCCGATCACTTTGTTGTTTTTGTCAACCAGCAGCTCTGTGCCCTCGGTTTCTGTATAGATCTTAACGCCGTTCTCCTCGGCGACCTTGGCCAGCTGAGGAATACGGTCAGCGCCAGACATAAACGAATGGGTCCGCGGCCACATGGCTCCAAGAACCGTTGTCAGGCCCCTTTCGGCTGTCGCATCGCCATAGGAGGGGTTCAAACCAATGGTGCCCATCCATTCCAAAGAGGGCAAAGCCTGCTCGGCCAGCACTTTCGCCAGGTCATAATCAGAAGCTATCCAGCTCCCGTCATTCATCTGGCGCAGGCCGCCAATGTAAATATGCCACATGTGCATGGCGATGGAGTCAAAGCCGGGCATGTCTTCGCCCACGGTTTTCCCCTGGTTCGCCTCAAAAAAGGCCTTGATGTCCGCCTGCACTTGCTTCAGGGCCTGCTTCCATTCCGGATACAGGTCCAGCTTGAGCGCCGGGTCGTTCTCGTCCATGGCCAGGTAGGATTCCATGGTCTCCTGCTGCGCCTTGGACAGTTTCATATGCGACTGTGCCGCCGGATCCACCGCATTATATGCGGCACCAGCCACCAGGGTATTTCCGCCCAGCACAGAGCCCTTTTCAATCAGGATGACCTTTGCCCCCTTCTGGGCTGCGGTGATCGCCGCGGAAAAGCCTGCGCCGCCGCCGCCCATCACCAAAACGTCGGTATCCCATGTTTCATCCGGGCCTGCCTCAGGGGAATATTTTGTGTTTCTAAGCTCTTTTGCATCCAAACCAGCTTTTTCAGCGGCATCCGCCACCGCATTGATGATGCCATAGCTGGTCAGGGTGGCGCCAGCAACCGTGTCCAGCCCCAAAGCCTGATGCGCAATGATCTGGCTGGGGATGCGCTCTTTGGCGACAGCGGTGATATTGGCCGTCTCCGAATACTGCACAAAATCAATGCCGGTTATTTTGCCGTCGTCCACCGAGATGCTGACGGTGATAGGGCCTTGCATGCCATGTCCTGTTCCTTCATAGGTCTTGGTTTCCGCAGACGCGAGGGTCAGATTCATTGGAAACACCATCAAAGCACAAAGAAACAGAATTAAAAGCAACCGTTTTTTACCCATGGGTGACCTCCTGTTTATTCTTTTTTGCTACCTGATTCTATCATATATCGATGAAAAGTCAAGGAATTTCCTCAGTAAATCAACATATAGTTAGCGCCGTTTCAGGGTGAACCTGTCTGATTGCTTGAAGAACGCCCGCTGTCTTATACACAGCGGGCGTCCAGTTAATTAAACCAGGTTGTTATGCTCTTTACTTGGACAACGCGTACTCGGCTGCGCTGTTACCAGCGATTTTGCCCCACACAATGTTGATGGTATTGGCTAATCCACCCACAGAGGCATGGCCGCCAATGTTCGCCCCACCAACGATCTCGCCGCACTGATACAGGCCTGCGATGGGGGCGCCTTTGGTATTGATGACTTGCGCGTCGCTGTTCATCAGGGGGCCGCCCTTTGTAAGCAGCACAGATGGGCAGCTCTTAATCGCATAGTAGGGGCCCTTCTCAAGCGCCACCAAGGTGGCGGGGTCGCGCCCAAAGTCCTTGTCCTCGCCAGCGGCTACAAAACCATTGTATTTTTCAAGCGTTTCGGCCAGCGCTTCGGCGTTGATGCCAGCGGCCTTCGCCAGGTCTTCAATGGTCTCGCCTTTGTACACACAATCATTAGCCGCCAGCAGTTCCTCAAACTTGCTCCAGTTCTCATCGTCCCCTGTGATGATGGGATCATGCGTGTCCCGAATGTCCTGGGAAATGATGAAGAACACCAAATTCTCAGGCGCGTTTTCATACATGGCTTTCTTCTGGCTGTCAAGGCCGCCTCTTTCGGCGCTCGCGCGCACGCCATCCTTATTCACCCAAATCGTCCCATCGTAGTTTGCGTTCACACCCACAGTCTTGGCGAAGGTGCCGCTGTTGACAGGCACTGCGCCCACATAACCGGGGATATATTCCATGTTGGAAAACTGCGCGCCGGCTTTCTCAGCAAAGCGGTAGCCGTCGCCTGTGGCAAAAGCGGGCGCTGTGGACACAGCGTTTTTAAAGTTATAGCGCTTGACCAGCTCTTCACTGTGGCCATAGCCGCCGGTCGCCAGGATGACGGCATCGGCATAGTACTCGGTTTTTGCCTCGTCATTGATGACAACACCAACCACAGCGCCGTTTTCATCAATGATGATGTCACCAACTTCGGTGTTCATCATGATCGCGGCATTGCCCTGGTCCTGATAGCTCTCAAGCAAGGGGATGATTTTAGCCAGCAAGCCCTTGCTGGTGGGCACGCCGTCCAGGTGCATCATATACTGACGCGGCACGTTGAAAGCGTCATAGGCCGCTGACATGGTGGGAATACGGTCACCCAGGTCCACGCCCAGCGAATCCACCCACTCAACCGCTGCGACCGCGTTTTCCACATGGGTCTTGGTCAGCTCTTGAATGTTGGCACCGCCGCCCATGCGCAAAATATCCGCCGCGAAGTTCTCAGGGGAGTCCTCGATGCCGGCATCCTTCTGCAGCTGGGTGCCCGCCGCCGAAAGGCTGCCGCCAGAGTAGTTGTTGGAGCCGCCCAGCACACCGGTTTTCTCAAACAGATAGACTTTAGCGCCCGCTTCCACAGCAGTAATCGCTGCAATCAGGCCCGCGCCGCCGCCGCCAATGACGATGACGTCAGGATTCTCAAACGCCGGCTCGGTGCTTTTTTCTTCTTCCACCGTCTCAACCGCGACCACCGCCAAATCTTCCGGGCTCAGGCCAGCAGCCTTCAATGCCTCTGCCGCCGCTTCCTTGACGGCGTTGCTGGTCAGAGTAGCGCCAGCGACGCTATCAACTTCCACAGAGTTTTGGGCAACCATCGCTTCAGCCATGGCCGGCATGGCAGATTTGCCGATGCCCGCGGTCTCCGCGTCACCCGTGATGTTAACGGCCGTGATTTTGTCGTCTTCAACTGTCAAGGACACCTTCACCGGTCCGCCAAATCCCTGCGCCTCCGCGGAAAATTCCTGCGCGCCAGCCGTGCCAAACACGGACAGACACATCGCCAAAGCAAGCAAAATGGCAAGGCTTCTCCTAGATCTCATGGGGTTTCCTCCTTTATTCTGTTGCGCATGTCCCAATGACATATGCAAACTTTCAGTTGATTATGATACATGCTTCTTTCACTCAAATCAACACGAAACAATGTGTTTTCGGAAGAAAAACATCTTGTAATAATTTTAAATATATTCGAATTACAGAAAATTTATAGGATTGATTTGTTTAAAATTCCACCACCACCGCCACCGCCTGCACCGCGATGCCTTCTTCCCGGCCCACAAAGCCCAGGCCTTCTGTGGTGGTGGCTTTAACGGACACATGGTCTATGGGAAGACCCAGGGCGCTTGCGATGTTGGCGCGCATCTGGGGGATGTGGGGGGCCAGCTTGGGGCGCTGGGCCTGGATGGTAAGGTCGCACTGGCTTGGGACAAAGCCCTTTTCTTTCATCAGCGCCACGGCTTTTTCAAGCAGAACCATGGAGGAGATGCCCTTGTAGGCGGGGTCGCTGTCCGGGAAGTGCTGGCCGATGTCACCCATCGCGCAGGCCCCCAGCAGCGCATCGGTCAGGGCGTGGAGGGCGGCGTCGGCGTCTGAATGCCCCAGCAGACCCATCGCATGGGGGATGGTGACCCCGCCCAAAATCAGCGGGCGGCCTAAAACCAGGCGGTGCACATCATAGCCCATGCCCACCCGGGGCGTGCCCATCATCTGTTCAGCCATCACGAAATCCTCCGGCAGGGTGATTTTGATGTTCTTCCGGCTGCCGGGGACAATCGCCACCGGAAGCCCCAGCCGCTCCACCAGCCCCGCGTCATCGCTCAGGGCATCGGCGCATGCCGCGTAGGCCTGCTCCAGCAATTCCCGCTTAAAGCCCTGGGGCGTTTGCACCGCGAAAAGGCCTTCCCGGGCCTGGGTGCCTGTGACCAGGCCCGCCTGCCCCTTTTTGAGGGTATCAGTCACGGGCACAGCGGGCACGGCGGCGCCAACTTCCCCGGCTTTCTCCAGCACCGCCCGGGCCATCCCAAGCCCGGCAAAGGGCCGGGCGGCGTCATGCACCAAAAGCACCTCTGCCTCCTCCGGCAAGGCCGCCAGGGCATTTTCCACCGAGTGGCGCCGGGTGTCCCCGCCATATACGATCTTGTCAGCACTCAGCGCCGCTTGATGCAGGGCAGATTTGACCGCGCCTTCATCCTCCGGCCTTATCACCAGCACCACGCCCGCACACACTTGGCGCAGCAGCCTCAGCCCATGGCAAAACAGCGCCTCCCCGCCCAGGGGCAGCAGCACCTTGTTCTGCTGTGCCCCCAGGCGGCTGCCGCTGCCAGCTGCCACCAGGATGCCCCAGGCGCTCATGATGGCGCATCCTCCCCACCTGAGAGGCGGTGCAGAATATGATCGTAAATACCCTGGGCTTCCTCCTGCCAGGCCGCGCGGAAGCGCTCCGCCATGGCTGGGGTTGGCAGGGATAAATCCAGCTGCATCAGCACCATGTCGCCGTCTGACACGCCCATTTTCACATGGTATTCATGCTGGCCCTCGTGGCTGATATGGGCAAACACCTCCCGCTCCCGCTGCCAGCGGGCGCGGTAGTCAGGGGCTTTTTCATCAATCAGGCTGGTGGCGCTGGTCACCGCCCGCGTCTCAAACAGCCCGATGGCCTCCTCCCCCTGCGGGGTCAGCACAAAGCGGTCGTCCCCCGTGAGGGCGGTTTTATCCACCATGCCGCTTTGCAACAGCTCAAACAAGGCGGTTTGCAGGTCAAAATAGTTCATCACCTCGGTTTCCCCCACAAAGGTGATCAGCTGCATGTTGCTGCAGGGGCCAAGGGCGCGCAGGGCATAGAGGGTGAGGAGCCTGCGCTCCACCTCCCCCAGGCGGCGTTTTGGCAAATCAGTCATGGCTCCTCCTGGCAGGCGTTTTCCCAGAAATCCCGGGTCAGGGCGATGATCTCATCGATATGTCGTACCCGGTTCATTGTAACATGTTCGGGCAACAATTGGTGATAGCCCCGCTGTGAGAAACGGTCATCCATCAGCAGCAATACGCCCCGGTCTTTTTCAGAGCGGATCAGCCGCCCTGCCGCCTGGGCCACCTTCTGCATGCCGGGGTAGCGGTAGGCAAAGCCAAAGCCGTCCTCAAAGGCCTCCTCCATCCGCGCCTGATACAGCCCCCGCTCCTCATTCACCTGGGGCAACCCCACGCCCAGGATGGCGGCCCCAATCAGCTGCTTGCCCGGCAGGTCCACCCCCTCGGCAAAAACACCGCCCATCACGCACAGGCCCAGCAGCGGCTCCTCATCCTGGGTGAAACGCGCCAGAAAATCCTCCCGGGCGGCCTCGTCCATGGCCCGCTCCTGGATGATCAGGGGCACATCCGGCGCCTCTGACCTGATCACCTCTGCTACCTGATGCAAATAGGCAAAGGAGGGGAAGTAGGCGATCACCTTGCCCGGATGGGCTGTGTACAGCGCCGCGATGGCCCGGGCCGCGGGCAGGAGGCTGCCCTCCCGGGCGCGGTAGCGGGTGTTGATGGGGTATTGCAGGGTCAAAAGATGATCCCTGGGAAAGGGCGAGGGCAGGGCCAGGCAGGCGTCCCCCTCCTCCCCGCCCAAAAGCCGCTTCATGGCATCCAGCGGAAAGAGCGTGGCGGAGAAAAACACGCAGCCCGACAACCTCCCGGTCACCTCGCTCAGGTAGGGGGCCGGGTTCAGGTTGATCACCGCCGCCCGGCCATGCCGGGGTAAAGGCCGCCAAATCAGGTGATAGTCCGCGTCCCCCTGGCCCCGCCTGAAGGCGGATAAAAAGGCGATCAGCTCCTGGGCCAAATCGCCCGCCCCAGGGAATCGGCTGCCTCCCAGCTCATCCAAAAGCACCCCGCAGGCAGCCTCAAGCGCCTCGGGCTGAAGCGGCACCTCCGCTTTGTCCAGCAGCCTCATCAGGCGCGTGAATGCCTTGTACAAGGCGTTGCCCCTGCCATAGGCCTTGCCAGCCTCCCGCCTGGCATCGCTCAGCTGCGACAGGGATAATTCGCCCGAGAGCATATCCCGCGCCCTATCGGCCAGGTTGTGGGCCTCATCAATCAATAGCGCCACCCCCCGGGGGCTGTCAAACACCCGGGATAGCCTCACCCGGGGGTCAAAGGCGTAGTTATAGTCGCCGATCACCACATCGGCTATTTCGCAAATCGCCAGCCCCAACTCAAAGGGGCAAAGGTGGTGGGCATCAGCCAGCGCCAGCAGCTCTTCCTTTTCCAGGCGATAAAGCCCAAGCGCCGCCTCCACAGCCGCGCCCTGGCGCAGGTAATGGCCCTTTGCCCGGGTGCAGTGATCCGGGTGGCAGCGCACCTCCTCCATGGGGCAGATCTTCTCCCGGGCATAAAGGGTCAGGCCCAGGGCCATAAGCCCCTGGGCCGCCATCCGGTCCAGCTCCTTTCTTGCTGCCAGGCGCTGGGTGCCCCGGGCGGTGAGGTAAAACACCTGGCGGCAGGCCCCCTGCCCCAGGGCCTTGACGGCGGGGTAGAGCACGGCGGCGCTCTTCCCGGTGCCGGTGGGCATCACGGCAAACAGCCGCTTCCTGCGGCTGATGGCGGTATAGGCCTGCACCGCCATCTCCTTTTGCCCGGGGCGGTAATCCCCATAGGGAAAAGGCAAGGCAGCGATGCTCTCATCCCTGATGTTTTTCTGTTCCGCCAGCCGTTTCTGCCAGCGCACAAAGGGGACCAGCAGCGCAAAAAACCGCTCCCGCAGCGTGTCCCGGCCCATCTGCTCTGTGAAAGCAGCCCTTTCCTCCCCGGCAGGGCTCACATAGCACACCCGCAGGGTGACGTGGGCCATCTCCTCCTGCTCACACAGCATGTGCCCATAGCAAACCGCCTGGGCCAGATGCTCAGGCAGCGCTTCATCCGGCGCATCCCCCAGCGCCAGTTTTATTTCTTCTATCATAGGCGGCATGGCGCTGTCGTCATACAGGTCCATGCGGCCCTGCACCTCCACCATGTGGCCCTCGCACTCCCCCGTCCAGCGCAGGGCGGTTTCCGCCCGGGCAGTGCTCCCCGCCTGGCGGTTCAGGTGCCCTTCCCGGCCCAGGGCCATGAGTCTGCTTGACACCGGCATAATATCAGGCGGAAAAAGAGAGAAGCCCACCAGCGCGCGCACAGAGATACGCAGCGTTTCCTGAGCCTTCATTCGCCCGGATACCAGATTTTTTCAAGCACCAGGCCGCAGGCCGGGGCCGTGGGCCCAAGGGCCAGCCGGTCCCCCGTCCCAATCCCCCGGGCAAAGGCGTCAGGGGGCAAGCGTTTTAGGCCAATGGCAATCAGGGTGCCCGCGATGATGCGCACCATGTTGTACAAAAAGGCGTCCCCCTCAATCACCAGGCGGAAGCCTCGGTCTTCCTGGATGATTTCAGCCCGCTTGATGGTGCGCACCGTGGTTTTGGCGCTGTGCCCCGCGGCCGCAAAGGCGGCAAAATCATGCCGTCCCAACAGGGCAGGCAGGGCGGAGGCCATCAGCCCCGCATCCAGCGGCAGCGGCACAAAGGCAGAAAAGTTCCGCGTCAATGCCGAGGGTTGGGGGCGATTATGAATCCTGTAAAAATAGCGCTTGCCCTGGGCTGAAAAGCGGGCATGAAGGGTGTCCGGCACCTGCCGGGCGGCGGTGACGCTGATATCCCGGGGCAAAAGCGTGTTGAGCACAAAGGGCCACTTGGCGGGCGGAATGCGGCTGTCGGTGTCAAAGTGCGCCCGCTGGCCCAGGGCGTGCACCCCTGCGTCCGTGCGGCTGGCCCCGGTGACGCCCACATGCTGCCCCAGGGTTTTCTCCAGGGCTTTTTCAACCTCCTCCTGGATGCTGGGGCCGTTTAACTGCCGCTGCCAGCCGGCATAGTGCGTGCCCTCATATTCCAGGGTGAGCAGGATGCGACGCATCTCACTCACAGCCAGCGGGGCAAGAGCAACAGCACAAACAGCGCCGCCATCGTCAGGAAGGCGATGATGTCGCCCCGTTTGATTTTCAGCACATGCAGACGCGTACGGCCCTCGCCACCGTGGTAGCAGCGGGCCTCCATGGCCATGGCCAAATCCCCCGCCCGCCTGAAGGCGCTCACAAACAGCGGCACCAGCAGCGGCACCATGGCGCGGGCCCGGGCCATGAGGTTGCCGGTTTCAAAGTCAGCACCCCTGGCGGTCTGGGCCTTCATGATCTTGTCGGCCTCCTCCACCAAGGTTGGGATAAAGCGCAGGGCGATGGTCATCATCATGGCCATCTCATGGGCCGGGAACTTGATCTTTTTAAGCGGGGAGGCCAGGGTTTCAAGCCCGTCCGTCAGGGTGACGGGGGAGGTGGTGAGGGTCAGGATGGAGCTTCCCATCACCAGGAAAACAAGCCGCAGCGTGAAATGCACGGCGTTCATCAGCCCCTCCTTCCAGATGGTGACAGGGCCGATGGTGAAAAGCGCTGTGGTGCCCGCACCAAAAAAGAGGTTCAGCACAAAGGTGAACACCAGCAGGATCCGCATGGGCCTGATGCTGCGGATGATCATGCGGGCGGGCAGCCGGCTCACATACACCGCCATCACCAGGTAGCCCAGGATGAACAGGTACAAAAACAGCTGATCCGCCATGAACACGGCGATGATAAACAGCACCGTCAGGATGATCTTGGTGCGCGGATCAAGGCGGTGAACCGGGCTGTCCACCGGGTAGTACTGGCCCAGGGTGATGTCACGCAGCACCGCCGTCACCCCCTTTGATCTGCTGGGTAAGGCTGTCGGCCAGGCTCTCCAGCAGGTAGCAATCCGCCATGGCAGGCCCGCCCATCTCCCTCAGCAGCCTGGTCAGCTGGCAGCCCTGGGGCACGTCCAGCCCCATGGCGGTCAATTCCTCATACCGGGAGAAGACCTCCCCCGGCGTCCCCACCATGGCCAGGGCGCCCTTTTCCAAGACCGCGATGCGGGTGGCCAGCCGCGCCACATCGTCCATGGCGTGGGAGATCATCACCACCGTGGTGCCCTCCTGGTGCAGGCGCTGGATGTCAGAAAGCAGCAGATCCCTGGCCCTTGGGTCAAGGCCTGCTGTGGGCTCGTCCAGCACCAGCACCTGGGGCCGCATGGCCAAAACCCCCGCCAGGGCGATCCTGCGCATCTGGCCGCCTGACACCTCAAAGGGGGAGCGATCCTTGATCTCCTCAAAGGGCAGCCCCACCGTGTCCATGGCGCCGCGCACCCGCTGGTCTATTTCCACCTCTGAGAGGCCCATGTTTTTGGGGCCAAAGGCGATGTCCTTATACACGGTCTCCTCAAACAGCTGATGCTCCGGATACTGGAACACCAGCCCCACCCGGAAGCGCAGCTTGCGGCTGTCCTCCCCGGGCGCGTTGATGTCCCGCCCGTCGAGCAGCACCCGGCCTGAGGTGGGCTTGATGAGGCCGTTCAAGTGCTGGGCCAGGGTGGATTTCCCGGAGCCGGTGTGGCCGATGAGCGCCAACAGGTCCTCATCCCCGATGGTGAGGTCAATGTCCTTGAGCGCGGTGGTGGTGGACGCGCCCTGCTGATAGATATGGCTTAGTTTTTCCAGCACGATGGGCACAGCCGCTTCACCTCCCTGGCCATTTCTTCAACCGTCAACACATCAGGCGCCGCGGGCACCCCCCGGGCATTGAGCATGTGAGCCAGCTTGGTCATCGGCGGCACATCAAGGCGCAGATCCCTGATCTCCTCCACCCGGGAGAAGATCTCCCGGGGCGTGCCGTCCATTTCAATCCCGCCGTGGTTCATCACCAGCACCCGCTGGGCCTTGGCCGCCTCCTCCATGAAGTGGGTGATCCACACCACGGTGATGCCCTGCTCCCGGTTCAGCCGCGCCACGGTGTCAAACACCTCCTTGCGCCCCTGGGGGTCGAGCATGGCAGTGGCCTCGTCCAAAATCAGGGCTTCGGGCTGCATGGCCAGAATCCCGGCGATGGCCACCCGCTGTTTCTGCCCGCCTGAGAGCAGGTGAGGCGGCCGGTCGGCAAACTCGCTCATTCCGGTCAGCCTGAGCGCTTCGTCAATCCGGGGGGGCATCTCCTGCGTTGGCACGCCGATGTTCTCCAGCCCAAAGGCCACATCGTCATACACCCGGGTGGCCACCAACTGGTTGTCCGGGTTTTGGAACACCATGCCCGCCGCCTGGCGGATATCCCAGGTGTGCTTTTCCTCCCGGGTGTCCATGCCGCTGACCAGGACACTGCCTTCAGTCGGCAAAAAAAGGCCGTTGAGCATCTTGGCCAGGGTGGATTTTCCCGAGCCGTTGTGCCCCAGCACGGCCGCGAACTGGCCCCGGGGAACCGTGAGGCTCACCTGGTTCACCGCCGGGGGCGCCTCCGGCTCATAGCGGTAGGTGACCTGGTCCAGCACCAGGTGGGGGATCGTCGTCATGCTGTCTCCATTCCGCGGTTAAAGGCACCGCGCATATCAAACCGGCGATAAAAATCAGCCCGGTAATCCGCAAACCTGTCCTCAAGGATGGCCTGCCGGGCGCCCTGCATCAGGCGCTCCAGATACCTCAGGTTGTGGATGCTGCAAAGCCTGGCGCCGGTGATCTCACCGGCCTTTAGCAGATGCCTGATGTAGGCCCTGGAATAGTGCTGGCAGGCCTCGCAGTCACAGCCCTCCTCAAGGGGGCGGAAATCCTCCTTGTAGCTGGCGTTTCGCACCACCAGGCGCCCTTCACCGGTTAAGACGGTGCCGTTTCTGGCGATGCGGGTGGCCAGCACGCAGTCAAACATGTCTACCCCGCGCAGCACGCCTTCAAGCAGGCAGTCAGGCGTGCCAACGCCCATCAGGTAGCGGGGCTTGTGTGCTGGCATCTCGGGCATGAGGGCGTCCAGCATCTCATACATGATGTCCTTGGGTTCCCCCACGGATAGCCCGCCGATGCCGTACCCGGGGAAATCCATGTCCCTGAGCACTTTGGCGCTCTGGATGCGCAGCTCCCGGGAGAATGCCCCCTGCACGATGCCAAACAGCGCCTGGTCAGGCCGCTTATGGGCGGCCTTGCAGCGCTGGGCCCAGCGGTGGGTGCGCTCCATGGCATCCCGGGCGGTTTTCTCGTCACAGGGAAAAGCGCTGCACACGTCAAAGGCCATGATGATGTCAGCGCCCAGCTTCTCCTGGATGGCAACCGCCACCTCAGGACTCATAAACAGTTCAGACCCGTCCAGGTGGTTCCTGAAGCGCACGCCCTCCTCGGTGATCTTGCGCAGCCCTGCCAGGGAGAACACCTGAAAACCGCCCGAATCGGTGAGGATCGGCCGGTCCCAGGCCATAAAGCCGTGGAGGCCACCAGCCTTTGCGATCAGATCGGCCCCTGGGCGCAGGTTCAGGTGATAGGTGTTGGCCAGCACAATCCGGGCGCCAATCTCCTTCATCTCCCGGCTGGTCATGGCTTTCACCACCGCCTGGGTGCCAACCGGCATATACACCGGCGTTGGCACATCCCCGTGGGGCGTGTGCAAAATGCCCGCCCGGGCGCCGGAGGCGGCGCAGGTATGCACCAGTTCAAAGGTCACAGCCGGCTTTGTCATGGCGCGATATCCGGCCAGATCCGGGAGAGCCCGTCCAGCTCCCGCTGATAGTCCTTAAAAAAGCCACTCACCGGGAAGCCCTCGGGCGCCGCGTCCGGCGGGCAGATGAACACCATGGCCTTCCCCGTGATGGGGTGGTTGAAGGACAGCCGCATGCCCCACAGCGCAATCAGCGCCCCTTTGCCGCCCTGCCCATAGCGGGCATCGCCCAAAAGGGGGTGGCCAAAGGCCGCCATCTGCGCCCTGATCTGGTGGGCGCGACCGGTCTCCAGCTTCACCGCCACCAGGCTCTTTTCGGCGGTGTGGCTTATGGTCTGGCCATGGAGGATGGCCTCCTTGCCCTGGCGCTTGAGGTAGGCAGGCAGCACGGCCACGGTGTTGGTGTCCCCGTCTTTTTTCAGGTAGTCCTTCAGGGTAAAGCGGTCAGGGGTCTGGCCTTCACACACCAGCACATACTCCCGGTGGATCAGGCCCTCCCGCAGCTGCTCACTCAGGCGTGAGGCCGCCTTGCTGGTCCTGGCAAACACCAAGAGCCCCCCCACGGGCCTGTCCATGCGGTGCACCAGGCCCAGGTAGGCCTCGCCGGGCTTATCGTATTTTTCTTTCACATAGGCCTTTAGCAGGCTTAAAAGGTCCTCATCCCCGGTTCTGTCCCCCTGGGTTAAGAGCATGGGGCGCTTGAGGGCCACGATCAGGTGGTTGTCCTCAAACAGGATGGGCGGGTGGGCTGTTTGTTCCAAAGCGTTCTCCTTATTGGTCATGGCTGCCAGCGTCCGCTGGCCCCAGCGGGCAGGAAGCCCCCGGAGGTGACGGGCAGGCACAGCTCCTGGGCATCGATCTTCCCGCCAAAGCGGGCCTGCGCGGTGAGGCGCAGGATGTTGGCCAGCACCGTGGGCTGAAAGCCGGTGGTGTAGCCGTTGATGAGGAAAAAGAGGGGGTTGTCGCTCAAGAGCTGGGCGCACAGATCCGCCAGCGGATAGAGCGCCTCCTCCAGCTTCCACACCTCGCCTCCCGGCCCCCGGCCGTAGCTGGGCGGATCCATGAGGATGCCGTCATACCGGCGGCCCCGGCGCAATTCCCGCTGCACAAATGCCTGGGCATCCTCGGTGATAAAGCGGCACTGGTTTTCAGGTGCCCCGGTCAGTTCCCGGTTCTCTTTGGCCCAGCGCACCATACCCTTTGCAGCGTCCACATGGGTCACATGGGCGCCCGCCATCATACAGGCCAAAGTAGCCCCGCCGGTATAGGCAAAGAGGTTCAATACCGTGGCCCCGGGGCGGTTTTTTATCAGGCCGCGCATCCAGTCCCAGTTGGCCGCCTGCTCCGGAAAAAGCCCGGTGTGCTTAAATCCGGTGGGCTTGACATAGAACTTCAAACCCCGGTAGCCGATCGTCCAGCGCTCGGGCAGGCGTCTTGAAAACTGCCAGCTGCCCCCGCCGTCCGCGCTTCTGGTGTAGGTGCCGTCGGCCTTCTGCCAGCCCGCGGGGCTGGTCCGGGGCCAGATCACCTGGGGGTCAGGGCGTGCCAGAATCACCTCGCCCCAGCGCTCCAGCTTCATGCCGCAGCCACTGTCCAGCACCTCATAGTCCTGCCATTTATCACTTATGAACATGAACCCTCCCGGCGCAGGGACGCCTCATACAGCGCGGTTTTCACCGCCCGCTCCCAGCCCTGTCGCAGCTTCTGCCGGGCATCCTGATCCATCAGGGGTGCGAATTCCTTCTCCAGTTGCCACTGGGCCGCGGCCTGCTGCGGATTGTCAAACACCCCGGCCCCCAGCCCCGCCAACAGCGCCGCCCCCAGGGCGGTGGTCTCCCGCACTGCCGGGCGCATAACCCGGATATCCCCGATGTCCGCCTGGAACTGCATCAGAAAATCATTGGCGGTGGCCCCGCCGTCCACCTTCATGGCCCCTGGCCTGTGCCCCAGGGAGGCGGCCATCAGCTTCAATAGATCGTCTGACTGGTAAGCGATGGCCTCCAGCGCCGCCCGGGCGATGTGGGCCCTGTTCGCCCCCCGGGTGAGGCCCACCAGGGTGCCCCGGGCATACATCTCCCAGTGGGGCGCACCCAGGCCCGTGAAGGCGGGCACCAGGTAGACCCCCTGGGTATCGGGCACTGACTGGGCCAGCGCCTGGCTGGCGGCAGCTGTGTCAATCAGGCCCAGCTCATCCCGCAGCCACTGCACGCAGGCCCCGGCGGTGAACACGCTGCCCTCCAGGGCGTAGCAGGCTTTGCCTGAAAGCCGCCAGGCCATGGTGGCAAGCAGCCCCCCTTCAGGCGCCGGCAGGGTCTCCCCCGCATTCATCAGCATGAAGCAGCCGGT
>DHQX01000009.1:112773-113025 GCA_002411105.1 Christensenella sp. UBA5327
CAGCCGGTGCCGTAGGTGTTTTTTACCTCACCTGGCGCAAAGCAGCCCTGGCCGAAGAGCGCCGCCTGCTGGTCCCCCGCCAGCGCCGAAACCGGCGCGCGCTCCCCCAGGATGCCAGGCCGCAGCTGGCCAAAGGCAGCCGCCGTGTCCCTGATCTCCGGCAGCATGGCCCGGGGGATGTCAAACAGCCTGAGCAGCTCCTCGTCCCAGCCCTGGGTTTTCAGGTTAAACAGCATGGTGCGGCTGGCGTTG
>DHQX01000009.1:113142-113462 GCA_002411105.1 Christensenella sp. UBA5327
GGCGTTGGTGGCGTCGGTCACGTGGGGGCTGCCCTCAAGCAGGTGCCAGGCCAAAAAGCTGTCCACCGTGCCAAAGCACAGCTTGCCCTCCTCCGCCTGGCGCTGCAGGCCCAGCTCGTCAAGGATCCAGCGGATTTTGGAGGCGGAGAAGTAAGCATCGGGCAGAAGGCCCGTGCGCTCCTGGATCAGGCCCGCATGGCCCTCCTGCTTCAGCCGGTCAATCATGGAGGCTGTGCGCCTGCACTGCCACACGATGGCATGGTGCACGGGCCTGCCGGTGTCCCGTTCCCAGATGAGGGTGGTCTCCCGCTGGTTGGTGA
>DHQX01000022.1:0-323 GCA_002411105.1 Christensenella sp. UBA5327
GTGGCCATGCGCTGGTTGAGGGAAGCCGGGGTGTAGGGGGTGGCAGGGTAATAAGGCTCCGCCGTTGGTGGCGGATAGGATGGCCCGCCCTCCAAAGGCCCTGGCAGGTAGCCCCTGACCCACTTGCCGTCCTGCTGGTAATCACACAGGATGAAGCCGTTTTCGTGGGTGAACACCCTCAGCCAGCTGCCGGCGGGCACAGGCTTTGGCCGCTGGGCATAGTCATAGCCCGGGCCGTAATAGACGGGCGAATTTCGGGACAGCACGATCTCGTAATAATCAAGCGTGCCCTGGGCCACCGGGCCATAGGCGTTGATGCGCTT
>DHQX01000022.1:625-1061 GCA_002411105.1 Christensenella sp. UBA5327
CCGCCTGCCGCCAGCAGCAAGGCAGCCGCTAGCAATGCCAGAACCAGTCTTCTTATTCTCATACACACCTCCATGGGCAGCGCCCGCATATGAACGTTCTTCGGGATGATTATATCAGCCGGAAAGGAGACATACAAGCAAACCATTCGACAAAAGCCCGGCATTTGCCTATAATGCCCTGGTACTATGCACTGGAGGTGTCCGATGAAATCCTGGCTCACCACCCGTTCCCTGGCCTCGGCTGGCATTGTGGCGGCGCTGTATACGGCGCTGACGCTGATCTTTGCGCCCATCAGTTTTGCGCAGATCCAGTTTCGCATTGCAGAGGCGCTCACCCTATTGCCGGTGATGTCCTCTGCCAGCGTGCCGGGGCTGTTTATCGGCTGCCTGCTCGCCAACCTCATCACCGGCCAGCCCTGGCAGGATGTGGTGTTTG
>DHQX01000022.1:1202-1524 GCA_002411105.1 Christensenella sp. UBA5327
TGGCAGGATGTGGTGTTTGGCTCCCTGGCCACGCTGATTGCCGCCCTCCTCACCCGGCGCTTCCGGGAGAGGCTCTGGCTGGCGGCGCTGATGCCGGTTCTTATCAACGCCGTGGTGATAGGCGGTATGCTGTGGCTTGTCTATGGCCTGCATCCCTATATCAGCTTCCTGACGGTGGGGGCAGGGCAGGCGGCGGTGTGCTACCTGCTGGGCGTGCCCATGGTGGGGCTGCTTAGGAAGCGGGGGATCACGGTGGAATAATTCAGCGTGACTCTATCAAATGAGAGTTTTTAAAGGGTTTGGGGGTCTTTCTCGAGAAAGA
>DHQX01000022.1:1683-12474 GCA_002411105.1 Christensenella sp. UBA5327
GGGTCTTTCTCGAGAAAGACCCCCAATTAGTTTCCGGTCAGTCTATTTTCTTCGCTTCTTCTGCTTGCGCTTCAACCCTGCTTTTATCCCCGGAAAGGCCCAGCGCCACGCGGCGCTCATAAGGCAGAAGGTGCATCATGGTCTTGGCCACGGTGCCGGTGATGGCGCCCATCACAGCGCCCACCACCACGAGGATTGCCATGTAGTATAAGAGGCTGGTGGTCTCAAGCACGATCATGGCCAGGCTCACCTGGCCCACGTTGTGCAGCACGCCGCCCACAATGCCGGCGCCAATAGGGCTGATGCCCTTCATCACAAAGATCGTCAGGATCATCCCGGCCATGCTGAGGACACCGCCGGCCAGGCTGTACTGCATGGCCATCGGATTTCCAAACAGGAGCCCCGAGAGCACCACCTTGGCCGCCATGAGCTGCAGGGAAATGGGGATGCCCAGCCAATACAGGGAGAGCAGCAGCACGCCGTTAGCCAGCCCGATTTTGATGCCAGGCATGGGGCCAAGGGCAAACATGCTCTCAATATAGCCCAATACCAGCATCACCGCGATGAACATCGCGGACAGCGCCAGCTTCATGGTGTTTTTCATTGGCTTCCTCCCGGCATCTGCACTCCGTGGCATGATACCGTGTGCGCGGACAATTGTAAAGCGGCATTGAAGCGCGGGGCGGGATGAGGTATACTCTGCCTGAAAAGGAGTGATGATATGGGCAAGTATTTTGGCACGGATGGGTTCAGGGGCGAGGCCAACGTGGGGCTGACGGTAGACCATGCGGTGAAGATCGGCCGTTTCCTGGGCCACGCCTTTGGTAAAAAGCACAAAGCGCGCATCGTCATCGGCAAAGATACACGGCTTTCCAGCTATATGCTGGAGGACGCGCTGGCGGCGGGCATCACGGCATCCGGCGGGGATGCCTATCTTTTGCACGTCACCACCACGCCCAGCGTGGGCTTCATCACAAGGACAGAGCGGTTTGACTGCGGGGTGATGATCTCCGCCAGCCACAACCCCTATTATGATAACGGCATCAAGATCATCAGCGGCAGCGGCGAGAAGATGGACGAGGCCTTTACCGATGAAATTGAAAACTATCTGGACGGCGCCTATGGGGAGATCCCTTACGCCACCCGGGAGCACATCGGCAAAACCATCGACTATTACGGCGGGCGCAACCAGTATATCGGCTATCTGATCTCCATGGCGCGCAACTCCTACCAGGGCTACAAGGTGGGGCTGGACTGCGCCAATGGCTCCACCTGGATGATCGCCAAAAGCGTTTTTGACGCGCTGGGCGCCCAGACCTATGTGATCAATAACCAGCCCACCGGCCTGAACATCAACCTGGACAGCGGCAGCACCCACATCCAGCACCTGCAGCGCCTGGTGGTGGAAAACGAGCTGGACGTGGGCTTCGCTTTTGACGGAGATGCGGACCGGTGCCTGGCGGTGGACGAAAAGGGCAATGTGGTGGATGGGGATCTGATCCTCTATATCTACGGCGCCTTCATGAAGGAGCGGGGCAACCTGATTGACAACACGGTGGTCACCACGGTGATGTCAAACTTTGGGCTGTACAAGGCTTTTGACGAGATCGGCATCCAGTACAAGCAGACGGCGGTGGGCGACCGGTATGTGTTTGAGTGCATGAAGGAGCATGGACACCTGCTGGGGGGCGAGCAGTCTGGCCACATCATCTTTGGCAAATACGCCAACACGGGGGACGGGGTGCTCACCGCCATCAAGCTGATGCAGGCCATGATCTCCAAGGAGGCGCCCCTGTCAAAGCTGGCCGAGCCGGTTACCATCTATCCCCAGATCCTTAAAAATCTGCGGGTTTTGGATAAGGACGCCGCCATGGAGGACCCGGAGGTGCTGGCCGCCGCACAAGCCGCGGAGGAGGGGCTCGCGGGCCGCGGCCGGGTGCTGCTGCGCAAAAGCGGCACAGAGCCCTTGGTGCGTGTGATGGCGGAGGCCCAGACCCAGGAGAAATGCCAGGAGGCGGTGGACAGCATCGTAAAAGTCATCGCCGCCCGGGGGCACGTGCCGGAGGCGAAACATGCTTAGAATTGTTGACTTGTTTGATCTGAACCACTCCCTGGCCGGGGAATGGCTGAGCCAGTTCACCTACCCCTGGGAGGCCCTGGGCGGTATCGGGGAGCTGATCTTAACGCTTGGCGCGGCGCTTGACCGGGAGGAATATGACCGCCCGGGCGAGGATGTGTGGATCTCAAAGAGCGCTGTGGTGGCGCCCTCTGCCTCCATCACGGGGCCCTGCATCATTGGGCCTGGCACCGAGGTGCGCCACAACGCCTTCATCCGGGGGAATGCCTTGGTGGGGGAGGGCTGTGTGGTGGGCAACGCCACGGAGCTGAAAAATGTGATTCTCTTTGATGGCGTCCAGGTGCCCCACTACAACTACGTGGGGGATTCCATCCTGGGCTACAAGGCGCACATGGGGGCCGGGGCCATCACCTCAAACGTGAAGAGCGACAAATCCCTGGTGGTGGTGAAGGATCAGGAGGGTGACCTCTACCCCACCGGGCGCAAAAAGGTGGGGGCGCTGATGGGGGACGAGGCGGAGATCGGCTGCAATGCCGTTTTAAACCCCGGCACCGTGGTGGGGCGCCACAGCGCTGTCTATCCCACCACATCGGCCCGCGGGGTGATCCCGCCGGACAGCATCCTCAAGGTTTCCGGTGAATTGGTGCCCAAACGCTGATTTGCCTTGCCCTGATTGTGCAATCACGCTATAATACATCTTACGCGCTTTTGCGATCTTGAAAACGGAGTGTGCCCGATGAACAACAAGACTGTGACCAAGAAAATTCTGATGGTTTCCCTGCTGCTGGCGGTGGCGGTGTTTCTTTCCGCCTGCAACCTCATCATCAAGGATCCGGAGGTGGATGCCCGGCAGGTGATCGTGTCGGTGAACGGCGAGGAGGTCGCCAAAGAGCGCTTTACCCAGTATTTCAACAACGCCTATAACCAGGAATACGCCATGCAGCAGCTCTATCAGCAGTATGGCATGATCCAGCAGATCAACATCAACCGGGATGAGGTGCTCTCCTCCACCGCCACCGCTGTGGTGCGGGACATGGTGATGCTCCAGAAGGCCAAGGAGCTGGGACTGGACGTGCTGACCCCTGAGGAGGAGGCCAAGGTGCAGGAGGCGGCGGACAAGCAGTTCGCAGACATCCTGGACCAGATCAAGACGCAGTTTTTCCCGGCCACAGAGCTGGCCGGCGAGGAGCTGGACAAAGCCCTGAAGGACAAGGCGAGTGAGCTTCAGATCTCCATGGACCGGATCCTGGAGGATGAGAAGAACAACATCCTCTATGAAAAGCTCAAGGACTACGCCACCAAGGATGTCGCGGTGAGCGATGAAGAGATCAAGACCGACTATGATCAAAAGGTGGAAGACGCCAAGATCAGCTACGAGAATGACGCCTCCGCCTATGGCAAGGCCGTCAATGGCGGGCAGGCCGTGTATTATGCCCCGGCCGGCTACCGGTTTGTGAAGCAGATTCTGGTCAAGTTCACCGAGGAAGACCAGAACGCCATCACTGCGCTCAAGGAAGAGCTCAAACCCCTCGCCGATGCCAGGGACGCGGCCCAGGCGGCAGTAGACCAGTACAAGGACGAGCACAAGGACGAGGCAGCCCCCCAGGCCGATGAAGGGGAGCTGGTGACGCTTGAAAACGCGCTCAAGGAGGCCACGGCCAACCACGATGCCAAGCAGGCTGATATTACCGCCAAGGAAGCCGCGGCCTATGCCGCCATCCTGCCCCGGGCCAACGAGGCCTATGCCAAGGCTGTGGCCGAAGGCGCCGACTTTGACGCCCTCATCAAGGAATACAACGATGACGCCGGCCAGCCCGCCCAGGGCTACGCGGTGTTCAAGGATTTTGTCGGCTTTGACAAGGCCTTCATGACCCCCGCCATGGCCCTTGCAAAGGTTGGGGATGTGGCGGAGCCCAGCCCGGGTATCTATGGCTACTACATCGTGCAGTACGCCGCTGACATCCCCGAAGGCCCTGTTGCCCTGGACACCGTGCGCCAGAGCATCCACGATGCCCTCCTCACCGCCAAGAAGGACACGACCTTTACCGAGGCGGGTGACGCCTGGGTGGCGGCAGCTGATGTGAAGACCTTTGTGGACCGGATGAAGGACTGATAGGGTTTTTGCTGGGGGAGGCCTTTTTGAAAAAAGGTCTCCCCCAGACCCCCTCCTAAAAACTTTGAAGGGCACCTGCTGATTGGCTGGTGCTTTTTTGTCAGGAAATGGGGTTTTGTATCGTCTAATCAGTGAAGGGGGTGGGGGAATGAACGCAAGCGCGCAGGCGGCGGCGGAAGAGCTGTTCCGGGCGCATGGCACAAGGCTTTTGCGGCTGGCCGCCCTCTACCTGGGCGATACGGCCCTGGCGGAGGACGCGGTGCAGGAAACCTATCTGAAGGTGATCAAAGGCTATGGCAAGTTTCAGGGGCAGGGAGACATCAGCACCTGGGCCACGCGGATTTTGATCAACACCTGCAAGGACATCAGGCGGACGGGCTGGTTTAAGCGGCTACTTTTAAGTCAGCCCCTTCATACGCTGCCGGAGCCCGCCGCCCCGATGACACACAGCGACCACAGCGTGGTGGAGGCGGTGATGGCGCTGCCCGCCAAATACCGGGAGGCCCTGCTGCTGCACTACTGGCAGGGGATGGACGCCCGGCAGATCAGCCTGTCGCTTGGCATCTCAGAAAACGCGGTGTATACACGGCTCAGCCGTGGCCGTGGGATGCTAAAACCCATCCTAAAAGGAGGATATGAGGATGAACAACCCCATCAAGCAAGCCTTTGACCGGCAATATGCCGATGTCCAGATGGATGAGGCGCGGTTTAACAGGCTTTTTACCCTCAGCGATCAAAAAAGCCCTAAACCCAGACCATTCAAAAAGGCCCTGGCGTTGGCCCTTGCCCTGGTGGTTGTCGCGGGGGTTGCCTACTCCGCCAGCCAGTTTCTGGGCACGGTGGACTGGCAGGGCAACAAAACCCCTGAGGAATTGGAGCTGACACCCACCTATGTGCCCGATAACCCTGTTGACATGGACGCGCAGCGGCTGGAACGCCTCGCCTATGAGGCGCTTGGCGAAAAACCGCCGGAGGAGCTGTGGCTGGCCAGGATGGGGGAGGGCGGGTGGCTGACCTTCTTCCCTAAAATCCGGGTGAACAGCTTTGAGGAGGCAAAAAAGCTGCTGGCTCAGAGCGGCTCCCCCTTGATGCTGCCGAAAAATGTTCCCGGGGAGTACGCCTTTAATGACGGGGAATTATCCCTTTATATCGATACGCGAAACTATGAAAGCCTGGAGCGCCTGACGGATGAAAACCCACAGCCCGGCCTCACCCTCAAGGGTTACCGGCTG
The DNA here is from genome assembly GCA_002411105.1 of Christensenella sp. UBA5327. Lineage (GTDB taxonomy): Bacteria > Bacillota > Clostridia > Christensenellales > Aristaeellaceae > UBA6115. Next base: position 7,106 of record DHQX01000022.1, read on the forward strand.
CCCCAGGAGGCCTTGGGGGACTTCAGTGGCTATACCCTTCACTTTGTGAACAAAAAGGGAGACCAGCTGCGCCTGCAGGCGCGCATGACAGGGGCAAATGAGAACTTTGGCCTTTGGCAGGGGGACAACGTCAAGACCATCACTATCCCAGGCTTTGAAAATGCTTTGCTATTTGAGCGAAAAGGCTGGAACCAGCTTTTCCTCAAGCATGCAGGCTTTGGTCCCATCGGCGCCTGCCGGATGGACTACTTCACCATCGCCCCGGATAGAGCTGATTATCCCTTGGAACCCGAGAAACTCACCTCGGCCACCTACACCCTTCACAACAACACTGCATCAGGACAAGATGTTTCCTCTAGTATTTTGAAGGATCTTGCTGATGAATTTGTCAAGCCATAACAGGCATCAAACTTTCAGGGAGGGTGCTTTTCAAAGCGCCCTCCCTGCAAAGCAACGCAGCCTCATTCATCCGTGTCCAGCGCTGCATCGGCTTCCCGCTGCTTTTTGCGGTGATAATGGCTGATCAAGCTTAAGAGGATAAGCGCTGCCGCGAACACAATGATGGCCTGCAAAAGAAGGTATGAGATAATCGACCAGGCGTTGTCTGCCTGCTGAAGGCCTTCCCATTGCCCGGAAACAGCCATTCTGATGAGGCTGAAAGCCGTGATGAGAAGGGCTGCCACCACGCTTGCCAAAAGACTTTGTCGAAGGCTTGGCTGTTGGCTTCTCATCGTCCAGAGACCGGCACGGAAATACGCTGCCCCCATATAGATGCTCAGCACCATAAACAGCCCCATCTCCACCAGCCACCGGCCTGGCTCCCCTGGGAATAAAACCACTTGCACCAGAAAGGAAAGCAGCAGCAACGTCCAGGCCAGGTTAAAGGCCCTGCTGTTGATGGTATGATAGCTTTGCTGCTGCCGCTCGTCCCAGACCGATTTGGAGGGCCCGCTGCCTGGCTTGGCCATGTTCTTCATCATGTTTCTTCCTCCCAAAATAGTTCGTCAAGGGTTTTCCCCAGCCCTTTGGCAATCTGGATGCACAGCGCCAGGGAGGGGTTGAATTTCCCCTGCTCAATGAGTCCTATGGTTTGCCGGGTGACGCCGATTTGATCTGCTAGCTCTTGCTGGGTTAGCCCTAATTGAACCCGCGCCACTTTCGTCCGGGATACTGGATGCATCCACATTCCTCCTTTTGCTTGCTAGATGAAAGTGTAATATATAAATTGCATTTTGTCAACTATATTTTTCTTTTCCAAAACAAAAGCCTCTCCTCTATAAGAAGGGGAGAGGTTGAAAGATTAAGAAGTGCTCTAGCTCATGCCCTTATTAGGTAGAGCAGCTCTCGCACTCCTCCACCTCCAGGGATTTGGAGCGGATGTAGTAAAGGGTCTTGACGCCCGCCTCCCAGGCGGCGATGTACAACTCCAGCACCTGGCGGAAGCTGTAATCGTTGGTGATGTAGAGGTTCATGCTCTGGGCCTGGTCGATGTGGCGCTGGCGGATACCGCAGGCGCGGACGGACCAGTGCTGGTCGATCTGGTGGGCGGCTTTGTAGTACCAGTAAGTGTCAGCGTCCAGGTCAGGGGCCGCCCGGGGGATGAGGCCGTTCTTCTTCTCATCGTAGTAAAAGCGGCTCATGATGGGGTCAATGCCCGCGGTGGTGCCGGCGATGATGGAGATGCTGGAGGTGGGGGCCACGGCCAAGAGGTAGCCGTTGCGCAGGCCATCTTTTGCGACCGTGTCCTTGAGCGTCTGCCAGCGCTCGGTGCTGTAATCCCGCTTGTCAAAGTAGTCGCCGGTCTGCCAGTCGCTGCCGGGGAAGAGGGGGTAAACGCCCTTTTCCTGGGCCAGGGCGAGGCTGGCCTTGATGGCGTAGTAGTTGATGTCCTCAAACACCTTATCGGCAAAGGCCAGGTGCGCGTTGGTCTCCCAGTCGATGAAACGGCGGGCCAGCATGTGGTGATAGCCGCTTACCCCCAGGCCGATGGGCCGGTAGCGGCGGTTGTTGATTTTGGCGTAGGGAACGGGGTAGTAGTTCAGGTCAATCACGTTGTCAAGCGCCCGGACAGCAGCGGTGATAAGGGTTTCCAGCGCCGCGCCGTCCTCCACCTGGATGCGGCCCAGGTTGAGGCTGGCCAGGTTGCACACCACATAGTCGCCGGGCTTGGTGGTGGTGACCACCACCGTCTCCCCATCCACCGTTTCCACGGTTTGGGAGACTTGGGAGACCCCGCTCATGTTCTGGGCGATCTCGGTGCACAGGTTGCTGCAATAGATGACGCCCTGGTGGGGGTTGGGGTTTGCGCGGTTGACCAGGTCACGGTTAAAGACAAAGGGGGTGCCGGTTTCAACCGCGGATTTGATCACCAGGCGCACCAGGTCCTTGATGGGGATCACCCGGCGGCTGATGGCGGCATCCGCCACGCAGTCCAGGTATTTTAAGGTCCAATCCTCGCCAAAGCTGTCCTCCAGCGCATAGCCCTTTTTGGTGAGGATCTCATGGGGGTCAAACAGGTGCCAGTCGCCTGACATGTTGTCCCGCACCTGCTGCCAGAAATAATCCGGCATGCACACCGCGGGGAAGACATCGTGGGCCTTCATGCGGTCATCGCCGTTGTTGGTGCGTAGCTGGAGGAACTCCGGCAAATCCCGGTGCCACACGTCCAGGTATACCGCCACAGCGCCCTGGCGTACGCCCAGCTGGTCCACCGCCACGGCGGTGTCGTTGGCCAGCCTGATCCAGCGGATCACCCCGCCAGCGGCGCCCTCAAAGCCCCGGATGTCCGAACCATGGGCGCGCACCTTGCCAAAATACAGCCCCATGCCGCCGCCAAACTTGGAGACGTTGGCGAAGTTGGCAATGCTGTGATAAATCCCTTGCAGGTCATCGGGCACCGTATCAATAAAGCAGGAGCTGAGCTGATGGTAGGGTTTCCGGGCGTTGGTGAGGGTGGGGGTGGCCATGGTGACCAGCAGCTGGCTTAGCATATCGTAAAAGCGCTTCACCCAGCTGAGGCGCGCTTCCGGTTTTTCAGGGATGGCCAGGAAAAGGGCGATGTTCAGGTACATCTCCTGGATGCTCTCCAGCCCCCGGTGCTGCCGGTCGTGGATCACATAGCGGCGCACCAGGAGGTCAAGCCCGGAATAAGGCAGCAGGTGATCCCGCTCAGGGACGATAAAGCTGTGGGCCTCTTTCAGGTCATCATCGGAATAGGTCTCCAGCATCTGCCTGGCCAGCAGCCCTTCCTGATTCAGATGGTGCATCTTGGATACATAGCCGGTGATGCCAAGGGCGCGGGTACGCTCCCCCAGGCGGAAGTGGTACAGCGTGCTGTACAGCCTGCCCGCGATCATCTCCCACCGGGCGGCTTCCTTGTCGGTCAGCTCAAGCGCTGCGCGCACCAACAGCGCCATGCGCTCCTCCAGCTCCCGGTCTTCTTTATATAATGACTGAAACTTGCGGGTGAGAGCGCCCAGGGAGTAGTTGTCCTGGGGAAAATCCTGCGCGATGTGAGAGAGGGTGTCGGCCAGAGGCGGAAGATCGGGGAAAAAGGCCAGCAGGCGCTGACGCTCCTCTCTGAGTTTGCGGCGATTTTCCCGGTAGAGGATATAGGCCTTGGCCTGGGGAAAGCAATCGGCCTCCATCAGGGCCTGCTCCACCCGGTCCTGGACGAATTCGACGCTGAAGGCCTGGCCCTGAGAAAGGCCCTGGGCCACCAGCGCCTCCGCTTTTTCCACCAGGCTGTCCAGCTGGGCCTCTGTGATGGGGGAGTCGGTGCCCAGGAAAGCCTTGCGGATGGCCTCCCGGATTTTACGGTTATCATAGGCCTCGCTGAGGCCGCTGCGCTTGGTGATCTGCGCGGGGATGCCGGTCAACGTTTTCATGTCTATCCTCTCCGATGCGTGTTCTACCACATATTGTGGGTTGTTTCGATGTAGGCCGCATTATATAGATGTACCCAGTGGCTGTCAATGGTAGTCAACATAAAAAACATACAGGGCAGCCGCCGCTTTGGGATGGGCACATCAGTGAACATTCGCCCCTGAACAGCATAAAGGAGAGGGCCGCGGCCCTCCCCCTTGTTCAGGTGTTGGAATGTCCGTTATGGAAACAGTCTTTTTAAGAGCCCCTCTGCCGCGCGCCCATGGCGGGCCAGATCCCGTGACATCTCAAGCAGCACGCCCTGGATCTCCTCCAGGCCCAGCACCCCTGCCCGCTCGCTTAAGGCTTTTGCCTCCTTGCAGGCGGCAAGCTCGCTGTCTGCGCGCAACAGGAGGTTGTCCTCGGTCTCAGGCGCGATGCCCTCGCCCAGCAGCTCATGCAGCCTGGCGGCGTGGGCGGCCTTCTCCCGGGCGTTGCTGCGCAGCATGGCCGCCGCCTCAGGGTACCCCTCCCGCTCAGCGGCCCGGGCCATGGCAAGGGTCTGGGCCACCGCCTGGCAGGCGGTCTGGCAGAGGGCTTTGAGGCCTGCGTGCACCTGGCTGTCCACCCCGCGGGCAACGCCCAGGCGGTGGGTGTCAGCGTAGACGCGCTGGTTTCCCAGCCGCTCAAAGTGGGTCTTGTCCACCTTGCACACCGGGCAGGTGTCGGGGGGCGCGTCCCCCTCGTGGATATAGCCGCAGACCTTGCAGATCCAGCGGGTCAGGGGCGTGGAGGCTGCCCCTGACGCCCTGGCCGCAGGCTTTTCTGCCAGCAGCTCAAATTTGCTGCTGTCCGCCTTGCACACCGGGCAGATGGCGGGCGGCGCATCCCCTTCATGGATATAGCCGCAGATTTTACAGATCCATTTCATATGATATTAGATGAAGTGCTTCCTGATGTATTCCGGTGCCTCAGCATCATCGCAGCTCACCGACAGCACAAAGAGGATGTTGCGCTGATCGCCCAGTTTTTCCAGCTTATTGAAAAACCATTCAGTCTCCTCGGGCTTCACGTTGACCAGCTTCAAAAAAGCGTCGATGAAAACCGTGGTCACGTCAAAGTTCTGCGCCAGCATCCCGCACAGGAAACCATAGAACATCTCCGGCCCCACCATGCCATACTCCCCGGCGTTTACAAAGCGGATTTCATGGCGCAGGTCAAACATGTAGCGGTTGTCGTCATCCACAAAAACGACATCGCCGTGCGGATCCTGTACCGATTCGTTGGCCATGTCGATAATTCTTTTGGTCTTGCCAGAGCCTTTCTTGCCGTGAATGACTTGTATCATGGGACATTCCCCCTTTTATGTATTGGTTGTAAAGAGTATACCACACCGGAGGGGAGACTGCCAAGATTGGGGTGGATGAGCAGCCGGACAGGCTTTTTGAAGACGGGAAATAAATAAAATTAATTAGTTGACACGGTGGTGGTGGTATGGTATATTC
>DHQX01000044.1:0-186 GCA_002411105.1 Christensenella sp. UBA5327
ATCAACCACGGCATCAACATGTCCTTCTCCCAGGCCCAGATCAGGAAGGCCGTGGCCTCCGGCTACTGGAACCTCTACCGTTATAACCCCATGCTGGCCGAGGAGGGCAAGAACCCCATGATCCTGGACAGCAAGGACCCGACCGAGTCCTACCAGGATTACCTCAAGAGCGAGGTGCGCTACACC
>DHQX01000044.1:312-653 GCA_002411105.1 Christensenella sp. UBA5327
TCAAGAGCGAGGTGCGCTACACCTCCCTCCTCAAGGCCTTCCCGGATGCCGCCGGCACCCTGTTCCAGCGTGCCCAGGAAGAAGCCTCCGAGCGCCTGGACAGCTACAAGCGCCTGGCCGCCGAAGGCAACAAAGAGTAATTCATTCCCAACAACCATACTCCGGGGAGCCTGTGCGCAGGCTCCCCGCTGCTTTCCAGAAAGGAAAACTCGATCAATGACGCTGCAAACCCAACGCCTGATCATCCGCCCCTATGAACCAGGCGACCTGGATGACTTCCACGAGATCTTCTCTGACCCTGTGGTCATGCGGCACTGCGAGCCGCCCTATGACCGGGCGGC
>DHQX01000044.1:863-2047 GCA_002411105.1 Christensenella sp. UBA5327
CACGCGCTGTTCAAGCAGCTGCCGGGTGAGGAAACCGGCATTTATGAAATTGGCTGGATATATAACCGCCGCTACTGGCGGCAGGGTTATGCCTATGAGGCCGCCAAGGCGCTGATGGACCACGGATTCACAGCCCTGCACCTGCACAAGATCTGCGCGGAAACCATTGACCCTGCGGCCTCTGTCCCGCTGATGAAAAAACTGGGCATGCGGGAGGAAGGTATCTTCCGCCAGCATACCCTTGGCCCCGATGGCGCCTGGGCAGACCTGTACTGGTATGCGGCGCTGGGGTCAGAGTGGCTCAAAGGCTGACCGGTGGCAAGCAATATGGGTTTCCGCCTGGGCGCGGAAGCCTTTTTTATGCTTCGTGCTGCCCGTGGATTAAGCTCTCCCGCAGCTGCCAGAGCTTGTCCGACAGGTCTACTTTGTAGGGCTGGGGGTTCACCAGGCGCAGATGCTGCTCCCAGATGGTCTGCTCCTCCCGCTCCCGGTAGGCCTGGATCTCAGGCAGGGTGGGGTTTTCGCCCACGTCCTGGCCTGCCTTGATCATGGGCTCAAGGAGTTTCCGGGCGGTGTAGTTTTCCAGCCGCATCTTCTTCCAGGTGTCCTGGGGGTGGAAGATGGTCAGCGGCCGGGTGAAGTCAATGCGCTCCTCCTGCAGGGTGATCAAATCGGCAATGGCCATGTTGTTCTCGTCATAGAGCCTGTACACCTCATGGGCGCCCGGCAGGGTGATCTTCTCAGGATTGTCAGACAGCTTCATCTTGGGCACAAGGGCGCCGTTTTCCTCCAGCGCGCTCATCTTATAAACCCCGCCCAGGGCGTAGCGCCCGGCGCTGGTGATGAGCTTGGTGCCCACCCCCCACAGGTTGATGCGGGCGCCCTGGAGCTTCAGATCCCGGATGATGTGCTCATCCAGGTCGTTTGAGGCCACGATGATGGTGTCCGGGAAACCCGCCGCGTCCAGCATCTTCCGGGCCTCTTTGCTCAGATAGGCCAGGTCGCCGGAATCAAGCCGGATGCCCAGGGGCTTGCCGCCCTGGGCCCTGACCTCCTCAAACACCGTGATGGCATTGGGCACGCCTGAGCGCAGGGTGTCATAGGTATCCACCAACAGCAGGCAGCTGTCGGGGAAATCCTCCGCGTAGGCCCGGAAGGCCTCCAGCTCGCTTTCAAAGCTCATC
>DHQX01000044.1:2265-2898 GCA_002411105.1 Christensenella sp. UBA5327
CCCGCGTCCGGCCCCTGGGCGCGCCTTAAGCCAAACTCCATCACCTTATCCCCCTGGGCGGCGCGGGCCACCCGGTTGCCCTTGGTGGCGATGAGGGTCTGGTGGCCGATGAGGTTGAGCATGGTGGTCTCAATCAGCTGCGCCTGGGAGAGGGGCGCTGTCACCCGCACCAGGGGCTCCCCGGGAAAGATGATGGTGCCCTCGGGCATGATGTCAATATCCCCCTCAAAACGGAAATCCCGGAGGCTGTCCAGGAAGCCCGCCTCAAATATCCCCAGGCTGCGCAAATAGGCGATGTCCTCCGGGGTGAAGCGCAGGTTCAGGATATAATCCTTAAACTGGGCGTTGCCAGCCATCACGGCATAGGAGAGGTCATTCCCGCCGCGGTAGAACATATAAAACACCGCCTTGCGCCCCCCCATGTGGTGGCGGCGATAGCCGGAGAGCATGGTCAATTCATACAGGTCCGTGAGCATGGTCAGGTTTCTCATGGTCATTCTCCTTTTTGCTGGTCGGTGAGTGCATCAATCGCGCTGGTCCACAGGGTGGCCGCGGCGTCAGAGGGCATGTCAAGCCCGCCCCGGGGCGAGAGGGAAATCCCCAGCACCTGGGGGCCATCCGGCAGGCAGCTGC
>DHQX01000044.1:3049-16782 GCA_002411105.1 Christensenella sp. UBA5327
TCCGGCAGGCAGCTGCGCTTGAACTGGCTGGCAAAAAAGCGGCTGAAAAAGCCGCGCATCCGGCTTAAAATCTCCTGGCGGGAATATGCTGGGCCAAAGGCGCTCTTTGCCAGGGAAAGCAGCTGGGCCGGGGTGGGCCTGCTGTCCAGAAAATGGTGCAGGAAGAAATCGTTGAGCACATAAGGCCCCAGGATATCCTCGGTCTTTTGCTTGATTTTTCCATCCTCCCCGGGGATCAGTTCAGGGCTGATGGGGGTCTCCAGAATATCCTGGAGCACCCGGGCCAGGGCGGGGTTACCTGTGTCTCGGGCAGCCTGTGCCACCATCAGGCGGATGGCGGTTTTGTAAAGCCCGGCGTTGACCCCATACATGCTCATGTGGTCGCCCCCAAAGGTGGTAAAGCCCAGGGCCAGTTCGCTCATATCCCCGGGGCCAATCATGAGGCCGGAAATCTGGTTGGCGATGTCCATGAGCACCTGGGTGCGCTCCCTGGCCTGGGCGTTTTCAAACACCGCGTCATGCTGGCCTTCCGGGTGTCCGATGTCTCTGAAATGCCGCGAGACACTGTCGGTGATGTCAATCTCCCGCGCGGGGAGACCGCAGGCCAAAAGCAGCGCCTGGGCATTGCCCCGGGTTTTCACGCTGGTGCCAAAGGCAGGCAAGGAAACCGCGTATAGATTTTGCCTGTCAAGGCCGTTTATCTCAAGCGCCCGCAACGCCGCCAGCAGCGCCATGGTGGAATCAAGCCCGCCGGAAAGCCCCAGGCTGAGCCCCTTGGCCCCGATGCGCGCCATGCGCACAGCAAGGCCCCGGGCGGCGATCTCCAGCGCCTCCCGACACCAGATGGCCCTGGCAGGCCCTTCAAGGGGCGCATAGGGCATGGCAGGGTCAGGCTGCCATGCAGAGGCACTGGGGGGAAGCCCGGTCAGGCTGCTGTTCATGAGGATGTGTCCATCCTTAGTCACCAGCGCCTGCCCGTCATACACCCGGTCGGTGGTGGATTCATTGACCCCGGCGTTAGCCCAGGCACACAGGGCATGCCCGCATAGGCCGGTCAGCCAGGAAACCCGCTCCCCGCCGCCGCCAGCCACGGAGGGTCTATTGCCCAATAGCGCCAGCACCTCGGCCGCGGGTTGAATGCGCATATCATCCGCGAAAGCCACCTCCAACGCCCTGCCATCAGCCAGGCGAAAACTGCCCGTTTCCTGAGAAAACACCGGGCAGGGCCAGCCAGAGCCCGCCTGTTCACTTCCCGGCGCAAACACCCGGCGCTCCCGCCAGGTGAGCTGTTCTTTTAATACAATGCCTTGAAAGCCGCCTGTGCCTGTTACAGCGGCAGCGTTAAAGACCCTGTTCCCAATCTGCACCGGCAGCCCAAACACCACCGTCAGCGTGCCTGCTGCGCCTGCAATCTCCCTAGCCGCCAGGCGGCAGGCCTCAAGCACCAGCGGATGGGCGGTCAAGTCGCCAAAGCTAACCCCAGTCAGGCACAGCTCCGGCAGCACCAGCAGGTTTGCCCCGGCGGCCTTTGCCTCCTCTACCCGGCTTAAAACAGCGCGGGCATTCGCCGCCACATCCCCCGGCCTTCCCGCCGCAAGCGATGCCGCCATCACGCGCAGGTCTTCCAAACGCGCACCCCCTTTGCGTGAAGTTATACCCATTGATGCCTTGTATCATAATCCCCTGCGCGGTATTTGACAAGGAAAACCGGCTTTTGCCCGCCATTGCGGGTATGATATACTCGCTTTATCCCATATCAGTATCAGGAGGCCGGAATGAAACTGGGCATCTTGGGCGGCACCTTTGACCCCATTCACCTGGGGCATCTGCATGTGGCCCGGGCCGCGCTCAGGGAGGGCGGGCTTGACAGCGTGCTTTTCCTGCCAGACGGCGACCCGCCCCACAAAACCCCCGAAACCCCCGCCCGGGAGCGGCTGCGCATGGTGCGCCTGGCCATCTGTGATGAGCCCTGCTTCTGGGTGTCGGACATGGAAATCAGGCGGAAAGGCCGCACCTACACCGTGGACACCCTGCTGGCCCTCAAAAAAGAGGAGCCCCAGCGGGAGCTGGTCTACCTCATCGGCTCTGACACCCTGTTTCTCTTCCCCACCTGGCGCACGGCGGAGAAGGTGGCGACATTGTGCACGATGCTTGTGGTGATGCGGGAGGGGGACCAAAAAGCAGCGGTCCAGGCAGAGCAGCGCAAGCTGCATCAGGAATATGGCCTGGTAAGCCGGCTGCTGGAGGCCCGGGGCCTGCCTATCTCCTCCAGCCAGATCCGGGAGGCCCGGGAAAAGGGCGAGGACATTACCGGCCTGGTTCCCCCGGAGGTGGCGGCATACATTAAAGACCAGGGGCTTTATCTGGGCTGAAAAAGGCTGCCGCGACCATGCGGCAGCCCCGGAGCATAGAAAAATTCAATACATTTTGAGGGAGTGAGGCAAATCGCCAGAGTGGTTAAACAAAAATTCCTCCAGCTTCACCACCCGGCCGGTGCGGGCCTCCAGCTCCGCCTTGTAACTAAAATCCTTCAGCGGGTTATCCAGTCCGCCTTCCAGGGTGTTCCACTTAAGAGCGCCGGCGTTAAACAGAAACTTCCACAGCGGGCGCTCAGGGTCGGTCACATCAAAGAACACGATTTCCTCTGAATACCGGTTAAAAACGCTGCGGTCTATCCCAAAATGCTCGGACAGTGCCCCCTTGGCCAGGTCAAAGGCCTCCGCCTGGGGCAGGTCCCCCTCCCCCGGCAGGCCATAGAGGAAGCTGGCGCTGGCGATGACCTCCATGTCCGGCTGCCCGGCGTTGATCAGGTCGCTCAGGTCACCACTTTTCAGAATCTCCTGTACCCGGGGCCTGATCTCCTGGGTGTAGCGCGCCTTGAGCTCAAGGGGCCAGATGCGGAAGCTAAAGGCTCCCTGCTGCTCCGCCTCCCGGTGGAGGGCATCAACGGCCTGATAGAGGCTGTTGGTGGGGCGCTGATGCAGGGGTGGTGCCATCATCTCCTCCACCGTCCGCATGAGCACGCCTGTTTCCGGATGAACATACACCGGGAAGAGAATAAACAGCCGCTCCTCCTCCCCCATTCCCTCGGGCGCTGAAAACCTCACATGCCACCAGGCCTGCTCATCCCCCGGTGCATGGGCCTCTGGGATTTCAAAATCCACCTGCATGTCATAGGAATCCAGGGCGCTTTCAGGCACCTGATAGCCTTTTGCCACTTCGCGCCGGGCGATGGCGATGGCTTCCGCCTCATCAACAGGGCCTGATGGTTCCACATAGAATGTTCTGCCCTCTGTCACCTCCCCCACCTCCTTCATCAGCTGGGAGTACCAGGCCTTTTCCTCATGGGTCCATGTGGCAACCGGGCCCATGGGCACCTGCATGATGGACAGGAAGCTCACCTCCCGGACCTCCTGCCCAGTGTAGGCAGCCATCATCTGATCCGCTGTGCTGTGGGCCTCAGCCTCCGGCATCCCGCCTGCCATGAGCCGCTTCATCCTGTCTGTCTGCTGGATATAGCCCAGATCACCGAGGGATTTGATCAGCTTGGTCTTCTGGGCAAGCGGCCAGTCCACAAAGTAGCCTTCCTCCTGCTGGGTCTGGGCGATGTGACGGGCCACCTCCTGGATGGTCACCACCGCCAGGGCGGTTACCGCCGCCATGATCAATACCACGGCCAACACCAGGGCCAGGGATATTTTTCTTTTCACTGTGATCTCTCCTCTTGCTTTTGTCAGGATGTCATGCCGCAAAGTGGGCAGGGCCAAGACGCCTGACAGGCAGTCATCAATGGCGCTGCGCACCGGGTTATCCGTCATGGCATCAGGGTTCATGCCTCTCGCCTCCTTTAAGGGCGCTGCCCAGCAGCTTTCTCGCCTTCACCAGCCGGTTTGACACCGCCGAAGGGGTAACGCCCATGATCTGGGCGATCTCCCGGATGTTCAGGTTCTGATAGTAGTACAGCAGCACCGCCTCCATGTGCTTGCGGGGCAGGCGCATGATCTGGCCGGTAAGGTCGATGTGCTCCGCTTTGGGCGGGGACACGGGCAGCGGCAGGCTGTCCAGGTTCACCCTTCTGTCCACATACCGGTGCCAGGCGCTGCGGCGATAGTCCCGGCACACGTTCATGGCGATGGTCATCAGCCAGGTCTTTTCGCTGGCCTCCCCGCGGAAGCTGGCCATGGCTTGATATGCTTTGAGGAAGGTATCCTGCACCGCGTCCTGCGCCAGGGTGATGTCCCGCAGATAGACGCAGCACATGCGCAGCAAATCTTTTTCATACTGCCTCACCATGACTGTCAGCCGCGCTTCACGGCTCATGTCCGGGCCCTGGACAGTTTCCATCCGCGTTCACCTCCTCACCCATATAGACGATGGGCAGCAGAGAAAATCAAGTGATGCGTTCAACCCATTCTATCATCCCTCCCTTGCCATGCACTTTCCCTGTTTTTTCTTGACAGATGGACCCCCGCAATCCTATACTTCTGTTGCGAAAGGGCTGGCCTTGCCGCAAGCAGCCCTTTTTTCAGTGGGAGGGGAGAATTGATGGACCAGAGCAAGCGCGAAACGATTATCAGCCGGGTACGCGACGAGCAGGTGCGGTTTATCCGCCTGCAATTTACTGATATCTTCGGCCAGATGAAAAACGTGGCCGTCACCGCCTCCCAGATTGAAAAGGTGCTGGACAACCAGATCACCATCGACGGCTCCTCCATTGAGGGCTTTGTCCGGATTGAGGAGAGCGACATGCGCCTGTTTCCCGACCTGGACAGTTTTGTGCTGCTGCCCTGGGAGGAGGACGGCATCCGGGTGGGCCGCTTCATCTGCGATGTGCACAACCACGATGGCAGCCCCTTCCTGGGCGACCCCCGCTATGTCCTGAAGCGCGCCCTCAAAAAGGCGGAGGACATGGGCTACACCTTCAACGTGGGGCCGGAGCTTGAGTTTTTTCTTTTCCATCTGGATGAAAAGGGTCGCCCCACCACGCATACCGGGGATGAGGCGGGCTATTTTGACCTGGGTCCCCTGGACCGGGGGGAGACCGCGCGGCAGGAGATCTGCCTGGCGCTGGAAAAAATGGGCTTTGAGATCGAAACCTCCCATCACGAGCTGGCGGCGGGCCAGCACGAGATTGACTTCAAATACGCCGGTGCCCTGGAAACCGCCGACCGCATCATGACCTTTAAGCTGGCGGTCAAAACCCTGGCCCAGCGCCACTGCCTGCACGCCACCTTCATGCCCAAGCCCATCTACGGCATCGCGGGCTCGGGCATGCACACCAACATGTCCCTGTGCAAAAACGGAGAAAACGCCTTTTGTGACCCCAAGGGCCGGCTGGAGCTGTCGGGAGATGCCTACAGCTTCATCGCGGGGCTGCTCGCGCACGTGCAAGGCATGGCCGCCATCACCAACCCCCTGGTCAACTCCTACAAGCGCCTGGTGCCCGGCTTTGAGGCGCCCTGCTACCTCTCCTGGTCGGTGACCAACCGCAGCGTCCTCATCCGCGTGCCTGCAGCCCGGGGCCAGCGCACGCGCCTGGAGCTGCGCAGCCCGGACCCGGCCTGCAACCCCTACCTGACCCTGGCGCTGTGCCTCACAGCCGGGCTTGACGGCATCGCCCGGGGGCTCAAGCCGCCGGAGGAGATCCAGGAGAACATCTTCACCATGACCCCCCAGAAGCGGGAGCAGCTCAAGATCAAGGGCCTGCCTCCCTCCCTGAAGGACGCCATCGGCTTTATGCAGCAGGATCAACTGGTGCTTGACACCCTGGGCGAGCATGTGGCCACCCACTTCATCCGCGGCAAGCAGAAGGAGTGGGCGGAGTACGCCACCCGGGTTTCCAGCTGGGAAGTGGACAAATACCTGGTGCTCTACTGACACCGCCATTTCAATTCATCACAGAATTGTTGCAATTTTGATAATAAAAGGTTACAATACTGCCTGATACTGATTGGCCGGCGAACCGGCATAGGTATAAAAGGCGGTGAACGAAGTGCCCGAGCTATTCGAAAATCTAACAGGCAGCCTGATCAGCCTCTTGATATATGGCGCCATCGCGATCAGCCTTGTGCTGGGCTTTGCCAAGTGCATCATCCCCCTGCGCAGGCTGGCGCGGCTGTTCCGCAGGGCCATCCACAACATGGCGGTGTTCAAACCCCAGGATGCCTCCCGGCCTGACTGGCAGGACAGCCTTTTTTTGGGCAAGCCCATGCAAAAGCAGTGGGCACGCTTTCTGGTGAACGCAGAGCAACTCGACCAGAGGGGCCTTAGCTGTGATGTGGAGGATTACATCAACGACCAGGAGGTCTTCCCGGAATATGCCCATTTGCAACTCTCAGAGGTGATCCCGGGGCTGCTCACCTCCCTGGGCATCCTGGGCACCTTCATCGGCCTCATGCGCGGGCTGGGGGAGCTTGACCTCACCAGCGCTGAGCGCACCATGTCCTCCATCACCACCATGATCGGCGGCATGCGCTTTGCCTATGGCACCTCCATCGCGGGCCTTGCCGCCTCGCTTGTTTTCAACATATTTTTCCGCACCGCCCAGGGAGCCGCCACCAGCGCCCTGGATGATTTCAACGAGGCCTTCACCCAGGCGGTGATGCAGCGCCCCTTGGACGACCATGTGCGCAACACCTGCTACCTGGAGGACCAGGCCCTGTTCTTAAACGGCGCTTTTGGCGATATCAACCACAAGCTGGAGACCGGCATCGGGGTAGCCATCGACCGGGCCTTTGCCCCCATCGGGCAAAACATGAACGCCTTCATCATGGCGGAAACCCAGGCCCAGGTGGAGGGGCTGAACCACATCGTGAATGAATTCGTCTCCCACCTGAACCATGCCCTAAATGGCCAGTTTGTGCAGCTGGCCAAGACCATGTCCCAGCTGAACCAAGCCCAGACGGTGAGCGTGGAATCGGTCAACCACGCCATGAGTGCAGCTGACACCATCATGGACAGCATCCAGCGCACCAGCCTGGTCACCCAAACGGTGATTGACCGCTTTGACGGGTATATCGCAGAGCTCAGCCAGGCCCAGAGCGGGAGCGCTGAGGTCTCCCGGCAGACAGCGGAGCTGCTCTCCGGCATGCATGATGACCTCAAGCAGCAAAACGAGCGCTACAAGGCCCTCCAGGAGGCCCAGAGCGACCTGGCCGAGCAGATGCGGGAGTATGCCTCCTGGTCCGGCCGGGTGCTTGAGGCGGTGGAAAAGCAAAGCGACAAGGCGGCGGAGCGCAGCCACGAGGTGGCCAACGAGATGGGCAAATCCGGCAAGCTCCTCCAGGACAGCTACACCAGCTTTGTGGAGAACATCTCCACCGGCCTGGCCCGCACGATGGGCCTGTTTGAAGAGAACATGCGCGATATGACCCAGGAGATGGTGGGCCAGCTGAAAAAAGCGGCCGAGGCGGACGGCGAGCCCAGCCCGCTTGATCTCAAGCAGTTCAGCCGCGTGCAGCAGGCGCTGTCTGACATGACCCAGGCGCTGGGCCGTGCCACCAAGGCCGCGGAGCGCATGGCCGAGGGCGCTTAAATGCAGCGTATCAAGCCCAGAAAACGACGGCTGATCACACGGCCTGATGTGGGGAGCTATTGGATATCCTTTTCCGACATGCTCTCCTCTTTGCTGTTGGTGTTCATCCTGGCGGTTTTTTTCAGCATCTATCAGTATTTCAGCCTCCTTGACATCAAAACCCAGGAGCTCAACGAGCAGCAGGCGGAGCTGGACCGCACCCAGATCACCCTGGCGCAAAAGGAAAAGGACCTGGAGACCGCCCAGGTGACCCTCATGGGCAAGGAGGAGGAAGTGGCCTCCATCCAGATCCAGCTGCAAAAGCAGGAGGAAGACCTGCACGCCGCCCAAACGGCGCTCAAAACCAAGGAGGAGGAGCAGGCGACGCTCCAAATCCAGCTGCTGGCCCAGCAGGATGCCCTGGCCAGCCAGGAGATACTGCTGAACAACCAGCAGCGGCAGATTGACGAGCTGCTGGGCGTGCGCACCGACATCATCCGGGAACTCAGCCAGAGCTTTGCCGCCAACAACATCGCCGTCAAGGTCAACACCGCCACCGGCGACATCGTCCTTGACAGCCAGCTGATGTTTGAAACCGGCAGCGACGTGATCTCAGCCGCCGGCCAGGCGGAGCTGTCCAAGCTCATCCCGGTGTATCTGAGCGTGCTGCTGCGGCCCGAGTATAAGCCCTATGTGGCCGAGGTCACGGTGGTGGGGCATACCGACTCCAAGGGCAGCTACCTGTTCAACCTGGAATTGTCCCAGAACCGCGCGCTGAAGGTGGCCACCTATTGCCTGCAGCTGCCCCAGCTCACAGGCGAGCAGCTCCAGCTGCTTCAGGAGATCATTACCGCCAAGGGCCGCAGCTTCTCTGACCGCATCATGAACCCGGACGGCACGGAGAACATGGATGCCTCACGCCGCGTGGAGATCCAGTTCAGGCTCAAGGACAGCGAGATGATCCAGAAGATGAACGACATCCTCAAAACCCGCTGATCCATGAAAAAATTCGCCATGATTGTGGCCTTGATCGCGCTGCTTCTCTGCGGCGCCACGCTTTTTGGCATCAGCCAGGCCACCCTGCAGGTGGATGCCCAGGATGCGCTGGTGATGCCGGCGGATACGCAACTGGGCGAGTTCACCCGGCTGATGGGGCTGCTGGACCACAACGCCGTGCGGGGCACGGTGTTTGACAAGGCAGTTACCGGCGATCCCAACGACTACACCATCCTGCGCTATACCTTAAGGGTTAAAAACGGCGGCTTCCTGCCGGCCAAAATGCTGGAGGCCATGGTGGTGCCAGCCAAGGGCGATGTGCTGTGCTATTCCCAGCAGGACGCCCAGGGCCAGGACGTGAACCAGCCGCTCAATTTGGCCCCGGGCCAGGAGACCACCCTGCACTGTTACCTCCTCACCAAACGCGGCATGCACGCGGTGCGGGAGTTGCACATCACCTATTATATCTGGGGACATCCCTTCCTGGTGAAGATCACCTACGGCTAACAATCAAGACATCAAAACGCTATATTTTATGGAAGTGGAGTTGCGGCACAATCACTTGAGTATAGTTCAATTAACCGCGGGGCTGTCGGTTGACAGCCCCGCGGTGTTGTTTCAATCGCCGTCACATCATCGATAAACGATTTCATAGTGCGTTCCAGCACCCGCCACAACGCCCCATTCACCACCCAAACCAAGACTTGAACCAAAGCCAGTGGTCACATCACGCAGCCCCCAGAAGTGATAGTTGCCATCTGCGTCCTGTTCCGCGATGTAGTCACCAATGTAAACACTCATTCCATCAAAATGGAACTCCAAGCCATGATGCGCGCAAACCGCCTCAATGAGATCAGCCACCATCATCTCGGGAACTTTGTCGGCGTTGACATAAAGCTTGTATAATCCCTCAGCCAGGACTGTCTCGGCTTCAGGCTTGATGGTCATTGTGAAGTCATAACAGACGGTATCGTTCTGCTTGAAAAAGTATTTGTTGGCATATCGGGCTTCCACCTTGCCCGAAAGTGTATCAGACGCAGTGTACACTAATTGAACCAGATCGTCCTCTTGCACTTTATAGGCCATATCCTGCTTTTCTCCGTTTACTAACACCTTCCAGCTGAGGGTGTCTGTGTTTTTCCGTTCCGGATATTCGGTGATAGGATTGGTTTCATAAGAAATGCTTTTTAGCCCGGTGAATACACCAGCCTCATCCCTGAATATGGTGAGACTCATCAGTTCCTCTGCCTTGTCTAAGTGACTAGCGATGGTCTTATCCATCAGCCGGGATTCATAGGCCAGATCCAAGTACACGGTGGCTTCCGGCACTTGGTCATCTTGGGCAGCATCGATAATTTGCATCCGAAAATTCACCATGCTCACCCCCAACTCAATCGGCCTGGGGGCAGTTTCTGCAAAGCACGCAGCTGTAATAAGCAATAAGACTATCAGAAGCACGACAAACCTTTTCATGGCTTTCTCCTTATTTCTATTCGCAGTATATTGGATTAGTCAGGGCATATCCCAAGTTTTCAGCTTCCACTTCCAGCACAACATGCTGTCCCGCAGAAAGCGTCAGATCGATATGCCCAAAAGCAGTCAGACCCTCAAGCGGAATCTCCTGGACGGCTTTGCCGTTAATATACATCCTTAGCAATCTTAACGCCTCATTGTTGAGGATCTCGTAGCTAAGCTTCCTGTCCCCTGGAGGCACAGCCTCTCCATAGGCTTTACCTGAGATATCAGCGATGACCAGCGGGCCGTTTGACAAGAAGACTTTCCCTTCTTTTAAGGCTTGAACCAAAGCCGAAGCGGTGAGTTCAGGCAACTTTACATAGGTTCGTGGCATACCAACGAAGGTGCCCCGCGTATACCAGGCTAGGGTTAAGGGGTCCAGATCCTTCCTGAGGGAGTTTCCAATCACGCTGTGTACATCCGATGAAGCAGTAGCGGTGAGCCTGATGCCTTCATTCAGCAGCTCAAACCATTTCTCCTTAGCACTCAAATTGGTGGAGGAAAGCGGTGGAATATCCTTGCCGTTCCATACCTCAATGCCGTCAAAACGATCTATGATCTCCCAGTAGGCAAAGCCGAGGATATCCCTGCGGCTGGGGTGATTGACCTGGACAAAACGCTCCTTGCCCTTCGCCTCATCCACCGAAATCGCGAAATCTTCCGCACTGACAAAGGTGAAGGGATAGACCTTGCTAGTATTAATCACATTATAATGCCCTTTGTCTTCGGAGGTTACTTCCACCCCTCCCAAGGCAAGAAACGAATCTGACCCATTTCGGAGGCAGGAAAACTCCATATACTCCGCCTGTCCCGTCACTTGGTTATGGTCGGTGACTACACCAAAATCAAGCCCTGCTGCAAGTCCCGCGGTAAGCAGTGCTAATGGGGAATCCGCCCCATCACTAAAAAAGGTGTGCTGATGCAAGTCGCCCCCATACCAACCCCGGGCACTTAGATGATACAAACGTGTTAAAACAATCGCTTTCAAGTCTTTGGGAATACGGCTTGTGATATTGATCGTGGTCTCCACTTTTTCATACTGGGAACCCTGTTGGAAAGTGAGATGATATTCTCCTTTTGGAAGCTCCAACGCAAACCGCCCGGTTAAGTCTGTAAAGTGAGTACGCCGCGTGTTAGTGGCAAGGTCTTCGACCAGTATCATGGAAACCAAAAACTGTCCAGTCTCGTCCATCACCTGGCCGGTCACCCGGGCGACGGACATGGATTGACTTGCTGTAGCTGACGCCAGCATCAGCAATAGCGCAATAACTACCAGCAACGCTCTTCGCATCTAACAGCCCCCTTTGCACACGATACTTGCCTGACCTTATCCCAACCAAGTAAAATGGTAGCAAAGAGGGAATTAAATATTGGTAAATGATATATGCAACTCATTCATCTTTTGTGCTTGGATCCTGTTTACGCCAGGGTCATCAGCCTGCTTTTCCCCGCACCGTGGCAAAAACCATGCCGGCAATAACCAGCGCCATGCCCGTCACACCCATCACCGTGATCCTCTCCTGAAGCGCCACCGCGCTCACCACCAGCGTCACCAGCGGTACGATGTAAATATACAGATTGGCTTTCAGCACGCCGATCTGTTTCACCGCACCCGCCCACAGCCAATAGCACAGCGCGCTGCCCACAAAACCCAGATAGGCCAGCTTCATGGCGCTTTCCCACGTGATGAGGGCTGAAAACACAAAGGGCTGCCCCTGGGCGATGACCAGGGGCAGCACCGTCAAAATGCCATAGAACATCAGCTTTCTGATGATGAGGACGCTGTTGTAAGCGCCAGACCAGCGGCGCAGCAGGATGCCATATGCGGCCCAGGACGCCGCCGCCAGAAGGGCCAGCAGGTCGCCCATGGGCTGCAGGCGCAGGCTGACCGCGCCGTTGAACACCACCAGCACCACACCCGCAAAAGCGGTGCCAAAGCCAATGGTCTGCTTGCGGCTCAGCCGCTCCTCCCTGTACAATGCCGAGAGTGCCAGCGCCGTGATGATGGGCGAGGTGGTGACCAGGATGCTCACATTGGATGCCTGGGTTAAGGTGAGCGCTGTGTTCTCGGCCCAGGCGTAGAGCGTGTTTGCGAATATCGCCATCAGCAGGAACCGCCATTCCCCCCGCCAGTGAAACTGCCACTTGGGGTGGATCACCCACAGGGCGCCATAGGCCAGGATGAAGCGGATCAGCATCAGTTGCGCCGGCCGGAGATGCGCCATCAGGCTCTTGGAGACCACAAAGGTGGAGCCCCAGACGATGACGCACACCAGCGCCATCAGGTGGCCGGATGATTGTTTGGGTTGATGGCGAGCCTCCATAAAGCCGCAAAACCTCCAATAGCGAGCGGGGAGAAATCTCTGTGAGCACAGACTTCTCCCCGCTGCTTATTCCGGTGAAAAAACTCAGCCCTTCACGATCTCCCCGTAGACCACGCCGCCCGCTGAGGCAGCGTTTGACTCGTCGGTGTCAATGTGCATGGCCAGCAGGTAGGTGGGATGCACCCGCACCACGGTGTCGCCAAAGATCAGGGAGCGACCGTCGGTCTCCACCTTGACAGACACCACGTCCTTGTCCTTCACACCCATCTTTTCCGCGTCCTCAGGCTGGGCGTGGATATGCCGCTTGGCCACGATGACGCCCTCAGACAGCTCCAACTCCCCCGCGGGGCCAATCAGCTTGCAGGGGGCAGAGCCGGCGATGTCGCCAGACTCACGCACCGGGGCCTGCAGGCCCAGGGTGCGGGCATCGGTCATGGAGATTTCCACTTGGGTGGCCTTGCGGGTGGGGCCCAGGATGGTGACCTTCATCTCGCCCTTGGGGCCCACCAGGGTGACCCGCTCATTGGACGCAAACTGATTGGGCTGGGACAGCTCTTTTTTAACGGTCAGCTTGGCCCCTTTGCCAAACAGCGTCTCCAGGTCCTTGTCCGACAGATGGCCGTGGCGGGCTGATGTTTCAACGATAAACTTCATGCATGCTCCCTCGCTTTCTTATTGATACAATTATAAAACAAAACGTCTGCACTGGCAAGGGTGAGCGCGCCGAAGGCCCACAAAAACGCCCTGGCCTGCAGCCCTGATGGGGTGACCCAGGATGTTTTTTAGCAAGATGCCCGAATTGTATGAAAACAATTGACTTTTGCCCATCCTTCCTCCGGTTTCTCCCTCAGAACGAAGAATATGCTGGCCTGACAAAAAATTTCCTGTGAAAACCCTATACAATTTGTAAATAATATGTTAATATCGCAATCGGACCAAGCCCAGGGATTAAGGTGTTCCTACCGGTATTGTCCATCAGGTAACTGATGCGTCGCCACGGAAACACTCATCGCATCGGTTTGGACAATACTTTAGGAGGGGCATGATATCATGTACACCGACAAAACCCTTGCCTGCCGTGAGTGCGGCGCCGAATTCGTTTTCTCCTCTTCCGAACAGGCTTTCTACGCCGAAAAAGGCTTCCAGAATGAGCCCGGCCGCTGCCCCAGCTGCCGTGCCAACCGCCGCAGCCAGAACCGCGGCGAGCGCCAGATGTACTCTGTGATCTGCGACGAGTGCGGCGCCACCACCCAGGTGCCCTTCCAGCCCCGGGGTGACCGTCCGGTCTACTGCCACGATTGCTTCGGCAAGCACAACCAGAGGAGCTTCTAAGAGCAACTTAATAAAGGGCCGCAAGGCCCTTTCAGAGCGAAGACAAAGCGGTT
>DHQX01000039.1:0-29988 GCA_002411105.1 Christensenella sp. UBA5327
GTTGGTTATTCAGGAGACACTAAATAGATAATCGAAGGCATGGGCACAAGTCCTCCGATACGGGCGCTGAGCCATTCAAACTCCGGCGCCGCATACCCTGGCCCCACACCATAGGCCAACGGAATGCCAATGCCCCCCGACCAAAAACGTGCAAGCCCCCGGGCGATATTCATGGAAGCCAAGGTGACGATAAAAGCCTGAATCTTCATCCGGGTAACCACGGTCCCATTAAACAGGCCGTATAAAGCGCCGATTAACAAGGAAATAAGCACCGTGGGAATGAACCCCAGTCCATTTTTCACCATCAGCGCTGCGCTGCCAGTAGATACCAGCCCCAGAACCGATCCCACCGAAAGATCAATATCCCCCAGCAGGATAATCATCGTCATGCCAATGGCGATGATGCCATTTTCAGACACTGCCCGAAGGATGTTCATGAAATTGCGTACATCCAGGAACAGGTTCCGCCCATCCTTGACGTTGATAATCGAGGCAGTGGCAAAAATCGCAATAAGCGCTATATATGCCTGTGATTTTTTCAGGAATGCAAATATCTCCGCTCTGCGTTGCTCCTGTCTGAGAGTAGGAACTGGGCTTTGCTGCTGGATCATATGGCTTTCTCCTTTGTCAGGGTGGCCGCAAAGAGGATATCCTCTTGCGTGGCCTGATTTTTCATGAATTCACCCGACACGCGCCCCTCACATAGGGTGATAATCCGGTCAGATATGCCCATCAGCTCCGGCAAATCAGAAGAAACCACGATGATGCCGATGCCTTGGGCGGCCAGCCGGTTAATCAATGTATAGATCTCCGCTTTGGCCCCCACATCAATGCCCCGGGTGGGTTCATCCAACAAAAGCACCTTGGGATTGGTCATCAGCCACCTGGCGAGAATGACCTTTTGCTGGTTGCCGCCTGACAAACTCTGGGCCAATGTAAAGGTGCCAGGTGCCTTGACACTCAGGCTTATCATCTGCTGCTGCCATTCCTTGTACTCCTCCTGACGGCGCATCACCCCGAAGGGAGAGAAGTGCCTGAGCTTGGGTAAGGACATGTTCTCTCCGATGCAGCGCAGCGGCACCAGGCCCTTGCCCTTGCGGTCCTCAGTGGCAAAAGAAATGCCTGCGGAAATGGCGGCAGCCGGCGAGGTCAGCTTATGTGCCTTTCCCCCCAGAAAAATATCCCCCGTAACATGGGACGCATTCACACCAAAGAGTGTCTCCATAAGCTCCGAACGCCCTGCACCCAGCAACCCACCGATTCCCAGCACCTCACCCGCACGCAAAGAAAACGAAATATCTTTAAGGGATCGCTTGAAACTGCCCGCCGGGAAGGTAACATTCAGATGCTCAACCCGCAGCACCTCATTCGCTGCATGAGGATCTCTGGAAGGGTAGATGTCTTCAACCTCCCTGCCAACCATCATGGAAATAAGCTGCCCTTCCGCAGTATTCTGCGTGTTCACTGTATCCACATAGCGCCCATCCCGCAGGACGGTAATGCGGTCGGAGATGACAAACACCTCCTCCATGCGATGGGTAATGTAAATGATGCCCACGCCACGCTCTTTTAGCCGGTTAATCACAACAAAAAGCCGCCGGGATTCCGCTTTGGACAAGGCGCTGGTGGGCTCATCCATAATCAGAATCCGGGCATTCAGCGAAATAGCCTTG
The DNA here is from genome assembly GCA_002411105.1 of Christensenella sp. UBA5327. Classification (GTDB taxonomy): domain Bacteria; phylum Bacillota; class Clostridia; order Christensenellales; family Aristaeellaceae; genus UBA6115. The sequence continues at coordinate 1,674 of DHQX01000039.1, forward strand.
GCAATTTCCACCATCTGCTGCTCTACCACCCGCAAAGACCTCACCAGGCGAGTAGGATGAATATCTGATTCAAGCATCGCCAAGTAGTATGCTGCCTCTTTCTCTTGGGCTTGCTTGTTGACAATACCGACCTTGTTCGTGATTTCGCGCCCCATGAAGAAGTTTTCAGCCACAGACATCTCACGCACCAGCTGAAGCTCCTGGTGAATTTTGGCCACTCCCAGGGAGCGGGCCGTCAAGGGGCTGGTAATAACAGCCTTTTTGCCATCAATGAAAATATCCCCTTTATAATTGACAATGGAACCGGAAAGAATATTCATCAGGGTGGACTTTCCAGCGCCGTTCTCCCCCATAAGAGCCAAAACTTCCCCTGCGCGCAGGGTGATGCCCACATTGTCCAACGCCTGGACAACGCCAAAGTTCTTGCTGATTCCGGTCATCGTCAACAGATCGGTCATGACACCTCCATTAGCAAAAAACGTTTTCTCGACCACATATCATCAATTTCTTTCAGAGTCACTTTAACACAAGGGGAAATACGGGTCAAGGCGATTTTATTGTATTCCTTCAGTTTTCAGCGAATCTGCAGAGGAATTGAAGTTGCGTGAAAAAGAGCGGATGTCAAACCCAATTGTTCCAGCACCATTGGACTTCAAAATATGGTACAATTAATGCCATTAGAATTCACACCCCTTTATACAGGAGGCTGACATGAACCGAAACGGCATCTGCGTGGCAGGAAACCTGATTGTGGACATCAACTATCACGTTTCTGCCTTTCCCAGCCCCGGGCAATTGGTGACCATCCTGGAGGACAAGACCATGACCGTGGGCGGTTTGGCCTGCAACGTGGGCATTGACCTGGCCATGCTTGACCGGGAGCTGCCTATCCACATCCTGGGCTGCCTGGGGGATGATCCGGAGGGCCGGCTTATCATGGCCCAGTTCGCCAAACACAAAAATATCAACACCACCGGCATCGCCACCTGCGGGCAGACCTCCTACACCCTGGCCATGAACGACGCCACCACCCGGGAGCGCACCTTTTTCCAGTTTCGCGGCGCCAATGCCGCCTTTGATGGCAAGGACATCGCCTGGGACAGCATCCCTGCCAAAATATTCCACGCCGGGTATATCCTGCTGATGGACGGCTTGGACGCGGAGGACCCGGAATACGGCACCAACATGGCCCGGATGCTGGCTGACGCCAGGAAGCAGGGCATGCTCACCTCGGTTGACATTGTCAGCGAGGCCAGCGACCGCTTTAGTAAGCTTGTGCCCCCGGCGCTAAAGCATGTGGACTACTGCATCATCAACGAATATGAGGCCGGAAAGACCACCGGCATCCCCCTGCGGGATGAGGCGGGCAAGCTCAACAAGCAGCTGATGCCAGACGCCCTTCACGCGCTCAAGGCCCTGGGCGTTACCCGTTGGGCCGCCATCCACGTGCCAGAGGGCTGCTTTGGCCTGGACGAGCATGGCAGCTTCATCAGCCTGCCCAGCCTGAAGCTGCCCCATGATTTCATCCGCAGCACCACCGGCGCCGGCGACGCCTTTTGCGCTGGCGTCCTCTATGGGGCGCATGAAGACATGCCCCTCAAGGAAGCCCTGCGCCTGGGCACCGCCGCCGCCGCTGCCTCCCTGGGCGCTTCCGACGCCAACTCAGGCGTGCGCCTGCTGCGGGATTCTATGGATTTTTACTATGAGTTAGGCGGGGAATAGTCCCTCTTTTGCGTTACACCACCGGCTCCAAGTGCTTCCGCTTGCCTTCTGACGCAGCCAGCCGCAGTTCCGCCACGCTCGCACCTTTTATAAGCAGCTGCATATAGCCCATGATGATGCCCGAGAGCTCTGTTTCAGCGCCCAGCCCGCTGAGTGCGCTGAGCGCTTTTTGCGCCGCTTCCTCTGTCACCTCAAGGCTTTGCTCTTTCATGTGCTGGTATAGCGCCAGTGCTGCCCCCAGGGCGATGTAGTCAGGCCGCACACCCATCTCCAGGCACAGCAGCGCTGAGCCTATCATCCGGTCATCCCGCGCCATTTTCCTGGCGATATCCGCCCCCACCCGCTGGCAGGTGTCCCCCAGCCCGGTGTTGGCGAAACGGCCCAGCAAATCCCAAATATGGTTCAGCAGCGCGTCCGCCGGCACCTGATAGCGCCGATACAGCGCCGTCAGGCTCTCCAGCATCGCGTTTTGGGTGACCAGCGCCGTGTCCGCGTCCATGATCGCTTCAGCGATATAGGTTTTCTCGGCATAGTGCCCCAAATAGGCGCAGGTGGCGTGCCCCATGTTGTGCACAAACAGCTTGCGCCTGATGTAATAGTCAAAGGGCGTAAAGGGCGTAAGCCCGGGGAGGTCGGGGATCTCCCCCTTGAACCCCGCCTTGTCCACCGGCAAAAAGGCATATTCCTCAACGCACACCCGCAATGGGTCGCCATCCCGCATGGCCTCTGTCTGCACCGGCACCATGCGCCCAATGGAGGCCTCCACCAGCCCCACGCGCTGGTCAAATAGCTGCTGCTCCTCTGGGGTCATGTGGCTTTTAATCAGCCCCGCCAGCACCAGATGGGCGTCCATCAGGTTCTCGCACACGATGATGTCAAGGGTTTTATCAGTCCTGGCAAAGCGCCGCCTGATCCCCTCGGCCAACACCGGCGCAATCAGCGGCAGGATCTTGGCGCCAAGGGCGGTCGCCATGATGTCAGCGCTGGCGATGGCCTCAGCCACTTTGCCCGCATCCTTGCCATCAATGGCCTCAAAGTGACCCACCGGCTGATCCTCATGCGCCTGGTCCCGGATCACCCGGAGGGGGTAAGTGCCCCTTGCGTTCAGCGCGTCCACCAGCTCCCGGTTCACATCCACATACTGGACAAAATAGCCGCCCCGCTCAAACACCGGCCCGATAAACCCCCGGCCGATGTTTCCGGCCCCATACATCACCGCGCGCATGCCTGCCTCCTTATGTCTTCCGGCGCGCCCTTGCGCCTGGCTCCGCCCCATTGTACAATCCCTCATAGCAGCATACAAGCAAAAAAGGAGGAAACCATGAAAAAATCCCAGGAACAGGCCCTGCGCCAGAAAGCAGGCAACCTGGAGAGCCTTTGCGGCATCAAGGACTACACCTTCAACGATGGCCCCGCCCGGGGCATGCGCGCGTTTGAGTTGGATAACGGCCAGGGCACCCGCCTCACCGTGCTCCCGGACCGGGGCCTGGATATCCCCAGCCTCAGCTTCAAGGGCACAAACGTGGCCTTCCAATCCAAAACCGGCCTGCGCTCCCCCTTCCTCTATCAGGAAGAAGGGGTCAGGGGCTTCCTCAAGCAGTTCAACGCAGGGCTGCTCACCACCTGCGGCCTCACCTATGCCGGCGCCCCCGCCACTGAGGACGGCCAGGCGCTGGGCCTTCACGGGCCATACAGCAACCTGCCAGCGGAGAAAGTCACCTCCCGCACCCTTTATGACGGGGACGAGATGGTGCTTGAGATCTCAGGCCAGGTGCGCCAGGCCCAGGTGTTTGAGGAAAACCTGGTGCTCTCCCGCACCCTTCGCCTGCACACCGAGAAAAACGTTCTTGAGATTGAGGACACCGTGGAGAACCAGGGCTTCGCCAAAACGCCCCTCATGCTGGTCTACCACGTGAATTTCGGTTACCCAATGCTGGATGAAGGCGCGCGCGTCTACACCTCAGCCGGGCAGATCACCCCCCGGGATGACACCGCCCAGGCCAACTTTGACAAGCATTCCCTTATGGAGGCCCCCGGCGTCCTGCGCCCTGAGGAGTGCTTCTTCCACACCCAGCACCCGGATACCGGCGCCTATGCCATGCTCCACAACGAAAGCCTGGGCATGGCCGCCATCCTGCACTTTGACGCCAAAGCGCTCCCCCTGCTGTGCCAGTGGAAGTGTATGCGCGCGGGTGACTACGCCCTGGGCCTTGAGCCCACCACCTCCGGTGTCATGGGCCGCCCGGCAGCCCGAGCCGATGGCAGCCTTCAGTTCCTGGAGGCCGGGGAAAGCAGGACGTTTAGGATGTCACTGACCCTGACGGATGATACAGGGACGATAAAGAAATATATGAAATAAATGGTGTTTTTTCGGGGAGGGCTCTTTTGAAAAAGAGCCCTCCCGAACCCCTCCCAGAAAACTTTAATAAATCAAAATACTATTCTAAATCAATATCATTCCAAAGTTCTTTGGGGTTTGGGGGCTTTCTTTTAAGAAAGCCCCCAAAAATCGTCTTTCCCCTCCCCCTCACCTCAGCACCTTTCCCAAAAACTCCTTGGTCCGGGGGTTCTGTGGGTGATTGAATATCGCCTCAGGCGGGCCTTGCTCTGCGATCTGCCCCTCGTCCATGAAGAGGACGCGGGTGGAGACCTCCCGGGCGAAGCCCATTTCGTGGGTGACGATGATGGTGGTCATGCCGTTTTTGACCAGGTCCTGGATGACCGCCAGCACCTCCCCCACCATTTCGGGGTCAAGGGCGCTGGTGGGCTCATCAAAGAGCATCACCTCAGGGTCCATGGCCAGCGCCCGCACGATGGCCAGGCGCTGCTTTTGCCCGCCTGAGAGGCGGCGGGGGTGCTCCGCGGCCTTATCGGAAAGACCCACCCGGGCCAGCAGTTGCCTGCCATAGTCCTCCGCGTCGGCTTTGGAGCGTTTTTTCAGCATCACCGGGGCCAGGGTCACGTTTTCCAGCACCGTGAGGTGAGGAAACACGTTGAAGTGCTGGAACACCATGCCCATCCTCTGCCGGTACAGGTCAATGTCAATGCCCTTCTGGGTGAGGTCAACGCCGTCAAAGAACACCGAGCCTGAGGTGGGCACCTCAAGCAGGTTCAGACACCTGAGGAAAGTGGACTTGCCGGAGCCGGACGGCCCGATGATGGACACCACCTCCCCATCCTGAATCCTCTCGCTGATGTCCCGCAGCACCCCCAGATCGCCAAAGGTTTTATACAGGCTGACCGTCTCAATCACTGACCTGGAGCCTCCTTTCAAACGCATTGACCGCCTTGGAGAGGGTGAAGGTGAGGATAAAATAGATGACCCCCACCACCACCAAAGGCTCTATCACCAGGTACATGCTGCCCCTGACGGTTGAATACTGGGTCATCAGGTCGCCCACAAAGAAGGTGGAAGCCAGGGAGGTCTCCTTGATGACGGTGACAAACTCGTTGCCCAGGGCGGGCAGGATGTTTTTAACCGCCTGGGGCATCACAATGCGCAGCATGGTCTGCCGGGCGTTAAGCCCCAGGGTCCTGGCCGCCTCGGTCTGGCCGTAGTCCACTGCCTGGATGCCCGCGCGCACCACCTCGCACACATAAGCGGAGGAGTTGATGACCAGGGCGATGGACACGCAGGCGAACTTGGAGAGGTTGAGCATCGGCAAAAGCTCTGGCAGCATGAAGTAGAACAGGTAAAGCTGCAGCAGCAGCGGCGTGCCCCGGATCACCTCCACATAGCCCGAGGCAAAGCCGCTGACCAGTTTGTTCTGGCTCCGGCGCATCAGCGCCAGGATGGAGCCAAGCACCGTGCCAAACAGCACCGTGATAAAGCTCAGCAGCAGCGTGTACCCCGCCCCCTGCAAAAACAGCGCCCAGTATTTGCTGAGCACCCGGCCTATGTTCGGGACAAAATTAGTAAACATCCTCTCTCCTTATCATCCCAGTGTCTCGGCCTTGATCAGCGCCCGGCGCAGCATCGCCTCATCCACTTTCCCGGGCGCGTCCGCCATGTCCTGCTGGCTGAGGGCATCCGGCAGCAGCGCCAGCAGCCGCGCGTCGTCCAGGGCGATCCCCAGGCCCTGGAGCGTGCAGGGAATGTCCAGCCTCCCCAGGAAGTCCCGAAGCAGCAGCGCCTGGTCCTCCTTCCCTTCCAGGCACAGCTGCACCAGGCTGCCCCAGGCCACCACATCCCCGTGCAGGTGGCGCGCCACCTCAGGCAGCTCATGCAGGGCGTAATACAGCGCGTGGGCCAGGCCACCGTTGAAGCGGTCCTGCACCAGGAGGCTCACAAGCCCCGTGTTGATGATGCACATTTGGCAGGCCAGCCGGAAGGCCGCGCTGTCCAGGCCCCGCTTCGCGTCATCAAGCGCCGCCTCCCCCACCGCCATCAGCGCCTCATAGCCCATCCTGGCCACCGCCAGGCCCAGGCGGTCGTTATAGCCGAGCGCCTCGTCCCCCGCCTTGTATGCCGCTTCCACATGTTTGGTGAGGCTGTCGCCAATGCCTGCCCGCAGGTACATAGCGGGGGAAGCGGCCAGGATGCCGGTGTGGATGAACACATGCAGGGGCGGCGCATCCAGAAACAGGAAGGGATCATAGGCCGTAAGCCCCGGGTGATGCAGCACCGACAGCGCCGTGGCAGCAGCGCAGGTGGCAGGGATGGTGGGCAGCGTGATCACAGGCTTTGCGGCATAGTGGGCAGCCGCCTTGGCGGTGTCAATGGCCCGGCCGCCCCCCATGCCCAGGATCACGCCCGCCTCAAGCACCCGGGCTGCCTCCGCCGCCTCCTGGGCGGTTTCCATGGTGGCCTCGCCCGAAAAAGGGCGCACTGACAGCGTGATGCCCTGGCTGGCAACCGCCTCCTGCAGGGGGTAAAACCCTGCGGCCAGCGCCCTGTCTCCGCCGATGAGCAGCGCCTTTTTGCCATAGGGGCGCATGGCGTCCCCCACGCCGGAATAGGCCATGGACCCCACGGTGAATGGCGGGTGGGCACAGGTCAGGCAGGCCTGGGGGTTGGAAAGCTTCTTCATAAATCGTTCAGCCTGGACAGCCGCCTCAGGGCTTCCGTCAAGCTCTCCTCACTGCGGGCAAAGTGCAGGCGCATGAGCCCGGTTTCCGGCTCCCCCATAAAAAAGCTGGAGCCAGGCACCGCGGCCACACCAATGTGCTCGGTCATGTATTCGCAAAAGGCCAGGTCACTGAAGCCTCTAAACCGGGACAGCGCCAGAAAACGGCTGATGTCCACCATCACAAAGTAGCTGCCCTGGGGCTTGGTATGGGGCAGGCCAATCGCCTCAAGGCCAGACAGGAACAGCTGGCGCTTGGCGGTGTAGATATCGGTCAGACCCCGATAGTATTCGGGCCCGGCCTTAAGCCCCGCCACCGCCGCTGCCTGAAGGGGCGCCGCCGCCCCCACGGTGAGAAAGTCATGCACCTTCCGTGCGGCCTCCACCGCCTGCTCAGGGCCAATCAGATAGCCCAGGCGCCAGCCGGTGATGGAGTAGGTCTTGGACAGCGAGCTCACCGTCAGGCAGTGGTCCCACATGCCGGGAAGGGCGGACAGGCGCACATGGATGTTGGGGGCATAGACGATATGCTCATACACCTCATCGGTGATGATCCAGGCGTCATGGGCTTTGGCCAGGGTGCCGATTTTCATCAGCTCCTCCCGGGTAAACACCTTGCCGCAGGGGTTTTGTGGGTTGCATACCACCAGGGCCTTGACGCCGCCGGCAAACGCCGCCTCCAGCGCCTGCCAATCCACCGCGTAATCCGGCGGAAGAAGCGGCACAAACACCGCCTCGGCCCCCGCGATGATGGCATCCGCCCCGTAGTTCTCATAAAAGGGGGAGAACACCGCCACCTTGTCCCCGGGGTTGATCACTGCCAGCATCGCACACACCATGGCCTCCGTCGCCCCGCAGGTGACCACCATCTGGGTTTCCGGGTCAATCTCCCGGCCAATCGCAGCCCCTTGCTTGTCCGCCAGCGCGCGGCGGAAGGCGGCAGCGCCGTAAGTGATCTCGTACTGATGGGGGCCCGCAAAGGCAGCTACGGCCAAAGCCTCCATCAAGGCCCGGGGCGGATCAAAATCCGGAAAACCCTGGGAGAGGTTGATCGCCCCCACGCCATCAGCAATGCGCGTCATGCGCCGGATGACCGACTCTGTAAACCTCCCGGTGCGCTGGCTGATCTGTGGCATGGCCCCTCCTTTCTTGTTGCATGATTATGCAACTATGTCGCTACATTATCACGTTTTAAGCGCTTTGTACAGGGTCTTATGCGGTTTGTTCGCAATTTTATTAATAACCCTGTGTGACCTCGTTTTCCGCCATGCCCCGGCCGGCGTCCGGCACCGCCCTTTGTGGGTTTTCCTGTGGTCTCCCCAGCAGCGACATATGAGTCCTTTTATTCAGCGTAGCCACTTGATGGGAATACAGCATGACACTCCCATCGCATCCTGGGGAGAGGTTTTTTTGCGCAGACCCATGAAGCGCTGATCAATATATGGATTTAAATTCATATTTCGATGTTCTTTAATCGTTCTTTGCAATTCTATTTCTCTGTTTTTTTCTTATTTTTTACTCATCATTCCTGCTCACCCTCTTTTCAGAACTTATATTTAATCGCAATTTATGTATTGACATGCACTCTGAAGCGTTGTACACTGCCCCCATCACATCAAGGAGGATGACCCCATGAAAAAACTGCTCGCAGGCCTGCTGGCCGCCCTCATGATCCTGTCCCTGACCTCATTTGCCCTGGCCACGGGCCGCCTGGACGCCATCAAGGCAGCGGGCAAGCTGGTGGTGGGTACCTCCCCTGACTACGCGCCCTATGAGTTTCCCGGGCCGGACGGCACCCCGGTGGGCGCTGACATAGACTTCGCAAAATACATCGCCCAGCAGCTGGGAGTTGAGCTGGTGGTGGAGTCCTACAGCTTTGAGGCAGTGCTGGCCGCCGTGGTCGCCGGCAAGATTGACATCGGCATCGCCGGCATGGACCCCACCCCCGAGCGCAGAGCCAGCATGGACTTCACCGATATCTACTACAACGAGACCAACCAGGTGATCCTCATCCACAAGGACAACGCGCAGAGCATCAAAACCCTGTCGGATTTCAAGGGTAAAAAGGTGGCCGCCCAGAACGGCACCCTGCAGCAGACCCTGGTGACCGAGCAGTTGCCTGACAGCGAACTGACCCTCATCACCCTCATCCCTGACGGCGTGATGGAGCTGCTCACCAAAAAGGTGGCGGGCCTGGCCCTGGCCAGCGTGGTGGCCGACCAATACGTGGCCAACTACCCAGACCTGGTGATCTGTGAGTCCAAGTTCGACTATGTCTCCTCCGGCATCGCTGCCGCCGTACCCAAGGACGAGCCGGAGCTGCTGGCAGCGCTCAACGGGATCATCGCCAAGGTGGTGGAGGAAAAACTCTTCTACCAGTGGGTTGACACCGCGGTGGCGCTGAACAACGAGATGAACAAGTAAAAAGCCGATCGTCAAAAAACGCGGGGCGCTTTTGACAGCGCCCCGCGTTGGTTTGTGCAGACAGATCGGCTTATTCCTGCTCAGCTTCCTCAGCGGCGGGTTCCTCAGCGGCGACCTCGCCTTCAGCCTCGGCCTCAGCCTCAGGCTCTTCCTGGATGCGGGGGTGGCTGACGGTGAAGATCACCCGGTCAGGCTCCATATCCGTGGCAATGCCTTCAGGCAGGCTCACGTCGGCCACGGTGAGGTTGTCCCCCGCCTCCATATGGGAGACGTCAATGTCAATGGTGTTGGGGATATCACCCGGCAGGCCGGTCACCGGCAGCGTATCCAGATGCTGGAGGAACTCAAGCTGCTTGTGCAGCACGTCTTCCCTGCCCAGGGGCTTGATGAACACATCCGCCTTGGTCTCCACATCCAGGTCGATATGCTGGAAGGTGACATGCAGGCACTCCCGGGTGACGGGGGCGTACTGCACTTCCTTGAGCATGGCGTTGTAGACCTTGCGGCCCAGGGTCAGCTTGAACACCGCCATCCGGCCGTTCTGGGAGAGGGACTTCATCAGCTCATCCTTTTTGATGGAGAAGGACAGGGAGTCCTCGCCCCGGGCGGAGATGGAGGCCGGCAGCAAGCCCTCTTTGCGCAGGCTTTTGATGCCGCCCTTGCTCATGGGCTCCCGGTGCTGGATCTTTATCTTCAAAGAATCCGTTGTTTTGGTCATGTGATTCACCTCATCGTTCAATTTTGTGGAAGCCGTTCGCAGCGCTCAGCCAGCGCGGCCGGCTCCCTGTTCCCTCCCGGGAAATCCAATGAATTATATCATGTTTTGCCGGATGATGCAAAAAAGCCTTAGGCCGCGCCTTACAAGTCAATCTCCAGCGTCACCGGGCAGTGGTCTGAGCCATAGACCTGGCTCTGGATGGTGGCCGCTTTGATCTTCTCATCCAGCCCGCTTGACACCAGGAAGTAGTCAATGCGCCAGCCGGTGTTGTTGGCCCGGGCATTGGAGCGGTAGCTCCACCAGGAGTAGGCATCCCGCCTGTCAGGGTAGAGATGCCGGAAGGTGTCGGTGAATCCGGCGCCCAGAAGCTCGGTCATTTTCGCCCGCTCCTGGTCAGAAAAGCCGGGGTTAAAGCGGTTGGCAGCCGGATGCCTCAGGTCGATCTCCTGGTGGGCCACGTTCAGGTCTCCGCAGTAGATGACCGGCTTGTCAGCCGCCAAACTCCTGAGGTAGCTCCGCATCGCGTCCTCAAAATCCATCCGGTAGGGCAGGCGCTTAAGCTCGGGCTGCGCATTGGGCACATAGGCGTTGATCAGGTAGAATCTGTCATAGTCCAGTGTCATCACCCGGCCCTCATCCTGATGATCCCCGCCGATGCCATACACCACCTGCCGGGGCTCCTCCCGGGTGAACACCGCCGTGCCCGAATAGCCCGGGCGATGGGCGGAGTGCCAGTAGACAGTGTAGCCCGGCGGGTCATAGGCGGCCTGGCCTTCCTTCATTTTTGTCTCCTGCAGGCAGAAGATGTCCGCATCCTGGGCGATGAAGGCCTCGTCAAAGCCCTTGCCCAACACCGCCCTAAACCCGTTGACATTCCAGGATACCAGTTTCATGTGTATATGCTCCTTGCCGCGCCTGGCGCTGATTGTTCAAGGGGAGTATACCCAGAAAACGGGTATATTCTATGCAATATATGGCAACTACACTGCAGGAGGCGAAAAACATGTATCTGGCCAAGCAAAACCGCTATGACACCATGCAGTACAAGCGCGTGGGCAACAGCGGGCTCAAGCTCCCTTATGTGTCCCTGGGCCTGTGGCACAATTTTGGCAGCCAGTTTCCCCATGATAATTCCCGGGAGATGGCGCTGGGCGCCTTTGACCTGGGCATCACCCACTTTGACCTGGCCAACAACTATGGCCCTACCCCCGGCAGCGCCGAGACCACCTTTGGCCGCATCATGAAGGAGGACCTGGCCCCCTACCGGGATGAGCTGATCATCTCCACCAAGTCGGGCTACCTGATGTGGGAAGGCCCCTACGGCGAGTGGGGCAGCCGCAAGCAGATGCTGGCCAGCCTGGACCAGAGCCTCAAACGCATGGGGCTTGAGTATGTGGATATCTTCTATGCCCACAGGCCAGACCCGGACACGCCGCTGGAGGAGACCATGGGCGCCCTGGCCCAGGCCGTCCGCCAGGGCAAGGCGCTGTATGTGGGCATCTCCAACTACGGGCCCGAAAGGGCGGCCCAGGCCATCGATATGCTCGCTGATATGGGCATCCACTGCCTCATCCACCAGCCCCGCTACAACATCCTGGACCGGAAGCCCGAGGAGGGCCTGTATCAGGTGCTGGCTGACAAGGGCGTGGGCGCCATCCCCTTCTCCCCCCTGGCCCAGGGGCTGCTCACCAACCGCTATCTAAACGGCATCCCGGCCGATTCCCGGGCGGGCGGCAAAAGCGTGTTCCTCAGCGCCGAGCAGGTGAACCAGGCCACGCTTGAAAAGATTGCCAAGCTCAATGCCATTGCCCAGGCCCGGGGACAGAGCCTGGCCCAGATGGCCATCTCCTGGTTGCACAAGGAGCCGGTCACTTCCTCGGTCATCATCGGCGCCAGCCGCCTCTCCCAGATTGAGGACTGCGTCAAGGCGCAGGATGCGGCCCCTTTGAGCGCCCAGGAGCTCAGGGCAATTGATGAGGCCGCGGGAATGTGATAGCGCATCATCCTGCCCGCTAAATGGCCTAACTGGCGCGCGCACCATCCGCTCTGAACAGCAGCCCCAAAGCAAAGGCTGCCATGATGGCCAGCCCCGCCCCCAGCATAAAGGGGGCGGCCGGGCCCAGGCCGTTCCAGAGCAGGCCAGCGATCAGGCTGGCCGGCAGCAGCGCCACCCCCACCAGGGTGCCATGCAGGCCCAGCATGGTGCCCTTTAGATTTTGTGGCGCAATCTGGGCGATGAAAGCGCGCTCCACCCCGGTGGTCATGGCGGTATAAACGCCGTACAGCACAAAGGAAGCGATCAGCTGCCAGGCGTTTTGAGCCAGCCCGAAGCCCAGGTATGCCAGGGCAAAAAGGCTGTAGCCCCCCACCAACAGCCGCTTGCGCCCCACCCGGTCTGACAGGCCGCCCAGCGGGATGGACAGCAGGGAGGCGATGAGGTTGTAGATAAAATAGAGCCAGATGGTCTGCACGCTGTCAAAGCCCAGGCTATAGGCCCGCAGCAGGAGAAAGGCGTTTGAGGAGTTGCCCAGGGTGAACACCGTGGCCACCGCCAGGTACAGCTTCAGCTGGCCATCCAGCTGCCGCACACCCTGCCAGAAGCGCTCCCGGGGTTTTAGCTGCCCGGATGCCTGCTTTTCTCTGATAAAAGCGAACATGCCCAGCGCCAATGCCGCCGGGATCATCGACCACAGGAATACTTGCCGGTAAGCGGCGGTATCCCTGGCCCTGCCGATCAAAACGGCACTGAGCATAATCCCCAGCGCCGCCCCCGCCATGTCCAAGGCCTTGTGCACGCCAAAGGCGCGTCCCAGGCCGTTTTCCTGGGCGCTCTGGGCCACCATCACATCCCGGGGCGAGGTGCGCAGCCCCTTGCCCAGGCGGTCTATCACCCTGGCCCCCAGGATGCCCGTCCAGGAGCCCGCAAACACCAGCGCCAGCTTATAGAAAACGCCCGTGGCATAGCCGATGAAAGCCAGCGGCTTCTTGCGTTTGAAGCGGTCGGTGAGATAGCCGGAAAACACCTTCAGCAGGCTGGCCAGGCTCTCCGCGATGCCCTCAATCAGCCCAACCAGCGCAGGGGTCGCGCCAAAGGTCCGGCTTAAATACAACGGGATAATGGGGTAGACCATCTCCGCTGAGATATCCGCAAAAAAGCTGACCAGCCCCAAAAATATGATATTCTTCATACATCTAATTCAGACGTCAGCTGCCTCCCGCAGTTTTTCAGGTGGCAGGCAGGCTTGGAGCCTGCTGAGCAAATAGAGCGCCAGCATGCCCAGCACCGCGCACACCGCCATGGGCAGGGCGGCGTGAATCCGGGAAAGCAGGCCGTTGAGCGTGCCAAAGGGGGCTGTGACCAGCAGACAAAAGGCCAGGGAGATCCCAAACATCCGCGCCCGCTCGCCTGCATCCAGCAGCAGCATCTGCAGGGAGGAATACAGCGGTATCAGGATGCTCAGCGCCAGCGCCTCGGCCATGACGCCTGGCACCAGCAGCCAGCTAAGCTGCGCTGGCAGCACCAGCATCACCAGGCTGATCAGGCTGATCACCCCCAGCGCAAAGGCCATGGGGCGGCGGTAATGCTCCGCCCGCAACCGGTGGGATAGCAGCAAAAAGCAGGCCAGCATCACCAGGCTTTTGAGCGTTGCCAGCAGGGGTAGCATCTCCTCCCCCACCTGAAGGGGCCCCGTAACCAGCAGCGGCCAGAAGTTTTCCATCACGCCCCGGATCACCATCACGCAGGAGATGATCCCCAGGGTGAGCATCAGGGGGCGGTTGGCCAGCATGCCTTTCACCACCTGCCCCGAGCCCCGGAAGGCATGATGCCAGGGCTTGCCCGCAAGGGCCGTCATGCGCTCATGCCCCAGCCTGGTTTCCCGGGTGAGGCGATAGAGCAGCACTGCCTTGGTTGTCATGGATAAAAAGGCAAACAAATAAAGCCCCCGCATGGTGGCCACCAGGGAAAACCGGCCCACCAAAACGCTGGTCAGCGGGGACAGGAAGCCCGCCAGCAGCCCCGCGACATTGCTCAGCGCATAGATGCCCACCAGCTTGTCCTGGGGCGCGTCCTCCACCATCAAGAGGCTCCAGGAGTTTTCCGTCACCCGCCACAGGCCGTTGAGCAGCGCCGCCGCCAGAAACCAGGCAAAGCCCTGGGCTGCCATCCACAGAAGACAGGGCAGCGACCAGGCTATAAAATCCACCAGCATGGTGGTGCGCCTGCGGCCCAGGCGGTCTGTGACCGCGCCGCTCATGAAGGCGGCGACCATCTGGCTGAGCAGGTTCGCCGTCAGCACCACGCCGATCTGAAGGGCACTCAGCCCCAGCGCCTCCATGTATTTGGCCACCAGGGGCACATACAGGGTGTTGGGGATGCCCCACATGGGCTCTGTCAACAGGCAATAGCGGGCGTTGCCGCGCAGATCCAGCAGGGTGCCCAGCAGGCGGTTGCGCCGCAAAAGGGCGGCCAGTTTATGCTGCATATTGCTCATGCAAAATGAATGAACAAACGCACGGATAAGCACCGGCTTATCCAAGCGTTTGTGATTGAATTTGGCATTAGATGCTGATCACCTCGTAGTCTGCCTCAAGGTAGCTTTTCACGCCGGCGTGCCCGCTCATCTCCGACAGGAAGGGCAAGCCCAGGGCCTCATTCTCCTCATACACACCCAGGGTTTTGGAGCAGGCCAGGCAGATGCCGGCGATCAGCCCCGCGTCCTTCGCCTTCAGGAACACAGGGTTCTTCTCGTCCGCAAACTTGCCCGGCAGCTTCACCGACGCGCCCTCGAAGATCACCTTCACCTCATGGCCTGCCTGGTGCAGGTCCACCGCGTTTAGCAGCACGTGCATGAAGCAGCTCTTTTCCCCCGTCATCCCGTAAAACAGCACCTTTTTCATCCGTCCTACCTCCTTTTGTGGTCGAAAACATCATAGCCTTTCGCGCTCAGGCTTTCAAGAGGCATCATCTCCCGCATCTCAGGCAGGTTTTTCCAGGTGTATTTGGGCATGTGCTGCTGCTGGAGGGCTGGGTTCAGGCGCTGCTTGATGGCCAGCTCGCGGAAAAATACCCGCCAGAGGCTCTGCACTTCCTGTTCGCTTGCCGACTCCCGGGGGTTTATCTCCGCCACCTGGGCAAAGGTGAGGCTCCCCCGGTCATACAGCCCCGCCACCTGGCGGGCCTCATCATAGATCACCCATTCCTCCCCAGGAAACCGGTCGGCAAAGTGCGGCATGATCAGCGGCAGCACATGGTGGCGGGGCGCAAACACCGCCAGCAGGCTGCCATCCGCCATTTCGCTAAAGCGCAGCAAGCCCTGGAAGCGGTGGGCCTCCCGGCGCACCTCCCGCTGGCAGGCGAGGAAGGCCAGGGTGTCCTCATCCAAAAGGCTCAGAACCTCAGGCCCCAGCTGGCAGGCCCGGTGGATGATCTTTACGATGGCCCGGAAGCGCCCGGGCCTGGAGGAGAGGAAGGCCGCCTTCACCATGAAGGCAAACTCCGCCCCCAGCTGGTGTTCCAGATAGTTTTTGATGCGCCGGGCCTTCGCGTCATCGGAGACAAAAACGCGCACGGGCAAGAGGCTTGAGCCCTCCGCCGCTGTCCCCACCTCCCCCACCTCGGGGCTGATGCGGTAGGTGTCAAACACCAGGGTCATAAGGCCCTCAAAGCTGCCGTCAAACGCGCAATATATCATACGGCTTCCAAAAAAGAGAGCTGCTGGTGGGCCTCCTTGTCCTGCCCGGCCAGCGCCCGGTACACCCGCTCCGGGTCATCCACCAAAGGGTAGGGCCTGCGCCCCTGGGCGCTGATGAAATACCGCGCCCGGCGCATCACCGCCCCGGTTTTACCCAGCGCCTCATAGCTGATGCGGGCCAGGCGCCTGGCCGCCAAGATCCGCTCCACCGAGCGGGGCCCCAGCCCCGGCACCCGCAGCAGCAATTCTTTTGGCGCGGTGTTCACATCCAGGGGGAACAGCCGGTAGTTTGCCACCGCCCAGGCGATCTTGGGGTCCACCGCCAGGTCAAGGTTGGGCCTTTCCCCCAGAATCTCCCCTGCCCTGAAGCCATAAAAGCGCATCAGCCAGTCCGCCTGATACACCCGGTGCTCCCTGAGAAGGGGCGTTCTGGCCTGCTGGGACGAGGGCAGGTTCACCGGCACATAGGCGGAGTAATACACCCGCTTCATGCCCATCTGCTGATAGAGGGCTTCGGCCCTGCCCAAAATGTCCCGGTCATTGCCGTCGGCGGCCCCCACAATCATCTGGGTGGATTGGCCCGCCGGCACAAAGGCAGGGGGCGCCGCGCCATGGTAGAGCGTTGGCAGCAGCTCCAGCTTTTTATCCCGGATGGCCAGCATATTGCCCTCAATGCCCCTCCGGGTCTTGTCAGGTGCCAAAAGAGAAAGCTCCCGGTCAGTCGCAAACTCCACATTCACGCTCGCCCGGTCCACCAGGTAGCCCAGCCGCTGCACCAAAGCGGCGCTGGCACCGGGGATCACTTTCATGTGGATATAGCCGTTAAACCGCTCCCGCTGCCGCAGGATTTCCGCCACCCGGATCAGCCGCTCCATGGTGCGGTCGGGGCTGATGGCAACAGCCGAGCTTAGAAAAAGCCCCTCAATCATGTTGCGCCGGTAAAAATCAATGGTCAGCCGCGCCACTTCGTCCGGCGTAAAACTGGCCCGGGGCACATCGTTGCTGCGCCTGTTGACGCAGTAGGCGCAGTCATAGCAGCACACATTGGTATAAAGCAGCTTTAACAGGCTCACGCAGCGCCCATCCGCCGTCCAGCTGTGGCAGATGCCGCCAGCCGCGGTGTTGCCCACCCCGCCTTTGACCCCCGGCCTGCTGCTGCCGCTGGAGGCGCAGGACACATCGTACTTCGCCGCGTCGGTCAAAATGGCCAGCTTTTGCTCCAAATCCATGATTGCGCCACCCCTTAACGAGAACATTTGTTCTCATTAAGTGTAGCAGGAAAGCAGTCGCTGCGCAATAGGGTATCCCCTTTGTGTTGTGTTCATGTCTGCCGCTTCAGGGAAGAATCGCATCCCGTCCCGGCGGGTATACTGTGATCATACGTTTAACACATCAGGAGGTGGAACGATGGCAATACCGTATCATGGCGTCAGCGGAAAGCTGACCGCCCAGCCCGGAAAGGGCCAGGAACTGCTTCAAATTCTGCTGGATGCCGCCCAGGGCATGGAGGCAGTGGACGGCTGCCTGTGCTATATCGTGGGCACCAGCGACCAGGAGCCGGATGTCATTCACATCTATGAGGTGTGGGTGGATGAAGCGGCCCACCAGGCCTCTTTGGGCATGCCGGTCTTTCAATCCTTGATTGCGCGGGCCAAGCCCATCATCGCCGGGATGGACAACGACCCCAACCTCAAGATCCACGGCGGCAAGACCCGGCCAATCAGCTGATACCAAACCAAGGCATCAACGCAGCCACTCATCAAAGCGTTTGTGATTGTGTCTGGTATCCCTCATTCAACACATAGACATTATTTGCTGTTATGAGGAATCCTGTTGACGGGCCTACACCCGCACCATATCCCTTTTGATCTCCGCCAGCGAGGAAGCACCGCACATGGTCATGGTGTCAGCCAGCTCGCTGGCCAGCTTCTCCACATACACGCGCACCCCCTCTGCTCCCGCGCCATAGATCATGTTCACAAAGGGACGGCCGATGAGCACCGCGTCAGCCCCCAGGGCCAGGGCCTTAAACACATCCTGGCCCGTTCGGATGCCGCCATCCACAAAGATCTTGACCTGGCCGCCCACGGCCTGCACGATCTCCGGCAGCACCTCAGCCGTGCCCGGGCAATGGTCCAGCACCCGGCCGCCATGGTTTGACACCACAATGGCGCTCACCCCTGCCTCCACGGCCTTTTTTGCCCCCGAGGCGGTCATGATGCCCTTCAGGATAAAGGGCCGCTTGGCCCAGGCCACGATCTGGTGCAGCTCATCCACGGTTTTGCTGCCAGCAGGCGGCGTCTGCCCCTTCAAAAAGGGCAGCCCTGCCGCGTCGATGTCCATGGCAATCGCCATGGGCTGGGCCGCCTCCACCATCGCCAGTTTTTCCCGCACCAGCTCCATCCCCCAGGGCTTGATGGTGGGGATGCCCTTTCCCTGATATTTCTTCAGCGTCTGGGCCGCCCCCTGCATGATGGCAGGGTTCACCCCATCGCCTGTGAAGGCAGCGATCCCGGCGTCAATGGCCGAGGGCAGCAGCAGGTCGTTATAGGCCAGGTCATCATACTTGTCGCCATAGTGCAGCTTCATGGCGCCAATGGGCGCCGCAAAAACCGGCAGGGCAAAATCCTGTCCAAAGACCGAAAAAGCGGTGTCCGGCTCCTTGTTCTCATGGATGGCGTCCAGGTTCAATAGTATCTCCTGCCACTTTTGATAGTTCCGGATAAAGACGGTGCCGCTGCCCTTGGCGCCGGGCCCAGGCATGGTGTTTCCGCAGACCTTGCCATTGCACACCAGGCAGGATTTGCAAAAGGGGCCCATCTGGTCCCTGGCGCTTTTCAAGATCTCCTGATAATTCATCCGCTTTCCTCCTCAATTTTCACAACAAAAAAAGTGCCCGGAGGCACTTTGATGACCGGCTTAGACCATCTCGATCAGCACGCGCTCACAGGCGTCGCCCCGGCGGGGGCCCAGCTTGTAGATGCGGGTGTAGCCGCCGGCGCTGTTCTTTTCCTCGTTGCGTTTACGGTATTTGGGGCCATACTCCCGGAAGAGCTTCTCCACCACGGGGAACTTCACATCCCCGGTGCGCTCCCGGTATTCGCTGCGAGATTCGTCATCCTTGCGCAGCTCCTTCTGGTTGTACAGATAGGCCATCATCAGCCGCCTGGCGTGAAGCTTGCTGGCGGTGTCATTGGTGACATCGATGGTGACGATCTGTCCCTTCTCGTTGTGGAACTCTTTTTTCACTTCCACCGTGTTGTCATACTCCCGCACGGCCAGGGTGACCATCTTCTCCGCCACCCTGCGGACCTCTTTGGCCCGGGCCAGGCTGGTTTCAATCCGGCCATGCCAGAGGAGGCTGGTGACCTGGTTGCGGATGAGGGCTTTTCGCTTGTCGCTGCTCAAGCCAAGCTTGCGTTGCTGTGCCATGTGTGGTGTTCCTCCTTAGCCCTGAGCGGGCGACTTAACTATTCTTCGGACTTGCGCAGGGACAGGCCCAGGAGGGCCAGCTTCTGCTCTACTTCTTCCAGGCTCTTCTTGCCCAGGTTGCGCACCTTCATCATGTCTTCCTGATCCTTCTGGATCAGCTCGCTCACCGTGTTGATGCCGGCGCGCTTTAAGCAGTTGAAGGCGCGGACTGACAGGTCCAGTTCGTCAATGGTCATCTCAGCGTTGGCGCCGGCATGGTCCGGATCGGCGGCTTCTTCCGCCTCCTCCAGGGGCTGCTCGGTGAGGTGGCTGAAGATGCCCAATTGTCCGGTCAGGATCTTGGCGGCCATGCTGATGGCCTCCTCCGGCGTCACCGAGCCATTGGTCCACACTTCCAGCACCAGCTTGTCATAGTCGGTGATCTGGCCCACACGGGTGTCCTCAACCGAGTAGTTCACCTTGCGCATGGGGGTGAAAATGGCATCCATGGGGATGACGCCGATGGGCATGGCGCTCACCTTGTTGCGCTCAGCGGACACATAGCCGTGCCCCTGCTCGATGGTGAGGGTCATGTGCAGCTTGGCGCCTTCGGCCAGGGTGGCGATGTGCAGGTCGGGGTTGACCACCTCCACCTCGCTGTCCACGCGGATGTCTCCGGCGGTGACGACCGCGGGGCCTGTGGCCTCAATCTCCACCTGCTTGACCGCGTCCACGTGGAGCCTGACGGAAAGCTCCTTCAGGTTCAGGATAATCTCAGTGACGTCTTCCTTGACGCCGGGGATGGTGGAAAACTCGTGCTGCACGCCCTCGATGTTCACACTGGTGACGGCAGCGCCGGGCAGAGAGCTGAGCAGCACACGCCTTAGCGCGTTGCCCAGCGTGTGGCCAAAGCCGCGCTCAAGCGGCTCCACCTCGAAATGGCCGTAAAACTCGTTTTCCCGATAGGCAACCCGCTCTATCCGTGGGCTGATGGATTCTGTGGTCACGGCTCTTCTCCTCTCTATTGATCAGTCGATGTTGAACTAAAAGGCGACGGATCAGCGGGAGTAGAACTCAATGATCATGTTCTCCTGGAGGGCAAAGTCAATGTCGCTGCGCTCAGGCAGGGAGCTGACGGTGGCCTTGAGCTCCTCAGTGTTGCAGGAGAGCCACTTGGGCAAAATCCTGGCGCTGCCCTCACGGGCGGCCTTGAACAGGTCGATGTCCTTGCTGGAGGCGCGCACGGTGATCTCATCCCCCGCGTCCACGATGAAGGAGGGAATGTCCACCTTCTGGCCGTTGACCAGGAAATGCCCGTGGTTGACCAACTGCCTTGCCTGGGGGCGGGAGTTGGCCAGCCCCGCGCGGTAGACCACGTTGTCCAGCCTGCGCTCCAGCAGCTGGAGCAGGTTTTCGCCGGAGACGCCTTTCATTTTCAGCGCCTTGTCATGGGTGCGGCGGAACTGGGTTTCAAGCAGGCCATAGGCGCGGCGCGCCTTCTGCTTTTCCCGCAGCTGCAGGCCATATTCGCTCATCTTACGCTGGCGGGCCTGGCCATGCTGGCCGGGAGGGGTGGGGCGTTTGGCCACGGCGCATTTTTGTGAGAAGCATTTCTCGCCCTTCAGAAAGAGCTTGGTGCCCTCACGACGGCACATGCGGCAAACAGAACCGGTATTTCTTGCCATCTTGACGGAACCTCCTTCTTACACTCTTCTGCGCTTGGGCGGGCGGCAGCCGTTGTGGGGGATGGGGGTCACGTCTTTGATCATGGTGACCTCAAGCCCTGCGGTCTGCAAGGAACGGATGGCCGCTTCCCGGCCTGAGCCGGGGCCCTTCACATACACGTCCACTGTGCGCATGCCAAACTCGGCAACCGCGCGGGCAGCGGTTTCAGCCGCCATCTGCGCCGCAAAGGGCGTGGACTTCTTGTTGCCCCTGAAGCCCATGCCACCCGAGGAAGCCCAGGAAAGGGCATTGCCCTGGGTGTCGGTAATGGTGACGATGGTGTTGTTAAACGAAGACCGGATATGCACAACGCCCCGCTCCACGAGCTTCTTCTCACGGCGCCTGCGCGATACCTTCTTAAGCTTGGCTTTTGCCATTATTTCCTCCGTGCCCAGATGGGCTTAATGTGTTCTTGCCTTAGCGGGCGGCCTTTTTCTTGCCGGCAACCTGACGCTTGGGGCCTTTGCGCGTGCGCGCGTTCTGCTTGGTGTTTTGGCCCCGCACAGGCAGGCTCCGGCGATGCCGGATGCCGCGGTAGGAGCCGATCTCCACCAGACGCTTGATGTCAAGGGACACCTGACGGCGCAGGTCACCCTCCACCTTCACATGGTGCTCGATGTACTCGCGCAGTTTTGAAATGTCGTTCTCAGTCAGGTCTCTGACCCTGGTGTCGGGGCTAATCTCGGTCTCCGCCAGGATCTGCTTGCTTGTGGTGAGGCCGATGCCAAAAATGTAGGTCAGGCCGATTTCCACCCGCTTGTCTCTGGGCAGGTCAACACCCGCTATACGTGCCATGTGCTGGAAACACCTCCAAATTTATCTGTTGATCGTGGTGGCCGGGCGCATCGCCCGGCGGCATTGGAATATCCTGGCGCCACACGGTCCGGAGGCGTGCCCCCGGCAGCCGCCCGCATGGCGGTCCACACGGAATAAACCCCTCAGCCCTGCTTTTGCTTGTGCTTCGGGTTCTCGCAAATGACCATCACGTGGCCTTTGCGCTTGATGATCTTGCACTTTTCGCAGATCGTCTTCACGGAAGGACGGACTTTCATGTGGGGTTTACCTCCTCAGTTCGCTTAGTTCTTGCTGCGCCAGGTGATCCGGCCGCGGGTGAGATCGTAGGGGGAGAGCTCAATGGTCACCCTGTCCCCGGGGTAGATGCGGATGAAATTCATGCGCATTTTGCCGGAGATGTGCGCCATGATCTTGTGGCCGTTAGGCAGCTCCACCGAGAACATGGCGTTGGGCAGCGCTTCAACTACTCTGCCTTCGATTTCAATGACATCGCTTTTGGACAAACTTGCCTCCTTCAGGCTGGGTCTTGGGGGGGATTCTGCATGCTGGCAAGGGCCATTCGCAGGTCATGGTCGGTCAGGTTGCCATTGCGGTTTTTCTCCGCAATATCGGGGAATTCACGCCCCGTGGCCATGAGGTGCTTGCGCCTTTTGCGCTTGGGCCGGGCCAGGGTACGCCCCTGCCCGTCAGCCACCATCACAAAATCGGCATCCACCTCATATAGTACCACAAAAACCCTGTTCTTGTCACGCCCCATGCGGGAAATTACGGCGAGCCCCGGCTTGATCTCCGGTTTCATGGGCATTTCACCGCCTATTCCCAGACAAACCCGGGCAGGGTGAGGATTTCGGGCAAGCCTTCCGGCATGATGGCGATGGTATGCTCGTAGTGGGCACAGGGCGAGCCATCCAGGGTTTTGATGGTCCAGCCGTCATCCATCTGCCTGACATGCCAGCCCCCCAGGGAGATCATCGGCTCCACCGCCAGGGTCATCCCCGGCCGGAGCCTGGCACCGGTGCCCGGATCTCCGAAGTTGGGCACCGAAGGGTCCTCATGCATGTTGCGGCCGATGCCGTGGCCAGTCAGGTCCCGGATGACGCCAAAGCCCCGGCCTTCTGCCAAGGTCTGCACGGCGTGGCCGATGTCCCCCACCCGGTTTCCAGTGACCGCGGCCCTGGCCCCTTCAAAGAAGCACTGCCTGGTGAGCTCGATCAGGCGCCTGAGGCTGTCCGAAATCTCGCCCACCGGCACCGTGAAGGCGCTGTCCGCCTGCCAGCCGTCAAGGATCAGCCCGCAGTCGATGCTCAGGATGCTGCCCTCCCTGAGGGTCACCCCCTCAGAGGGAATGCCGTGCACCACCTCGTCATCCACAGACGCGCAGATCGAGGCCGGGAAGCCCCGGTAGCCCAGGAAGGAGGGGACGGCGTGGTTGCGGCGGATAAGTTCCTCCGCGTAGGCGTCAATGGCAGCGGTGCTCTCCCCCGGGCGCACCACTTCCTGAAGCTTCTGCATCACTTCATACAGCAGGTGCCCAGCCTTGCGCATCTTTTCCAGCTGCGCCGGGTTTTTGATGGAAATCATCCGTCCAAACCCAGGGCCTGGGACACCAGCGCGTGGTTGTCCTCCAGCGTGCCCTCCACCACCACGTCCCGCAGCAGGCCCTTTTCCCGGTAGTAGCCGATGAGGGGCTCGGTCTGGCGCTGGTACACCTGGAGGCGGTTGGCGATGGTCTCAGGCTTGTCATCATCCCGGTGGATGAGGGTGCCGCCGCAGACCTGGCAGGTGGTCTGTCCGGGCTTGAGGCGCCTGATGTGGAAGGTGCTGCCGCAGTCCTTGCACACACGCCGCCCGGTGAGGTGGGACATGATCACCTCTTCTCTTGCGATGAGGTTGACCACAGCGTCAATCCTGGCAAAATCCGCCAGGGCCTCCGCCTGGGCCACAGTGCGGGGAAAACCGTCCAGGATATAACCCTGTTGGGTGTCCGGCGCCTGGAGGCGTTCACGGACCATGCCGATCACCACCTCGTCAGGCACCAGTTCGCCCGCGTCTATGTACTTCTTGGCTGCAAGGCCCAGCGTGGTTTCACGCTTGATGTTCTGCCTGAGCATATCGCCCGTGGAAATCTGGGGGATGCCCAGATCCTGGGTAAACATCTTGGCGTGGCTGCCTTTGCCTACGCCTGGGGGGCCCAAGAGAATGATGTTCACGGTGTCTCCTTCAAAGGGCAGCCAGGTATCTTACAGGAAGCCCTTGTAGTTGCGCATGACCAGCTGAGCTTCCACCTGGCGCACCGTCTCCAGCGACACGGAAACCGCGATGAGCATGGAGGAGGCGGCGAAGGGAATCCGCACGTTCTGCCACACAGACAGGAGCGTGGGAAGCGTGGCCAGCGCTGCCAGGAAGATGGCGGCGAACAGGGTGAGGCGCTTGGCGATCCGGGCCAGGAAGGCCACGGTGTTCTGCCCCGAGCGGATGCCCGGGATGTTGCCGCCCTGCTGCTGGATGTTCTTGGCGATGTCCTGGGGGTTGAAGGAAATGGAGGCGTAGAAGTAGGTGAAAGCCACGATGAGCAGAGCCGTCACCAGAAGATTCAGCGGCGCTGCCTGGTGCATGTTGGCTTCCCACCACTTGGCGGCACCGGAGCCCGGGCCGAACATGGCGATCACCGTGCCCGGGAAGGCCATGAAGGAGTAGGCGAAGATCAGGGGCAGCACGCCCACGGATACGATTTTCATCGGGATGTGGGTGGACTGGCCGCCGTACATCTTACGCCCCACCACCCGCTTGGCATACTGCACGGGGATGCGCCGCTCACCCAGGTCGATGAAGGTGACCACGGTGATGATGACAAGCGCTGTCAGGATCAGGATCAGGAAGGCTGAGACCGTGGTGCCGTACTGGGTGATGCCCAGAACGTCTGTAAACGCGGTCAGGATGCCGGAGAAGAGGTTTGAGATGATGCCGGCAAAGATCAGAAGGCTGATGCCGTTGCCGATGCCGTTGGCGGTGACACGCTCGCCGATCCACATCGCAAAGGAGGTGCCCGCCGCCATGATGACGCCGATGGACAGGAGCCCAAAGAAGTTGTTGTGGCTGGCTTCCAGCACCTTTTCACCCCCGGCGGTGGTGCCGGAGTTGAGGGCGGCGATGATGCCGATGGCCTGGATGGCCGCCAGCACCACGGTGGAGTAACGGGTGATCTTGTTGAGCTTCTCCTTGCCCTCCTCGCCGCCTTCCTTCTGCAACCGCTCAAGGGCGGGGATGGCAACGGTGAGCAGCTGGATGATAATGGAAGCGTTGATGTAGGGGGTGATGCCCATGGCCATGACGGTCATCTGGCTGAAGGCGTTACCGGTCATCATGTTGACCAGGCCCAGCATGTCATACGAGCCGGCCACTTCCTGGACGACGCTGGCGTTGATGCCGGGCACGGGGATGACGCTCACCAGGCGGTAGATCAGCAGCATCATGAAGGTGTACAGGATCTTTTTACGGAGTTCCGGCACCTTCCAGGCGTTGCGCAGCGTATCCCACATCTCAGATCACCTCGGCCTTTCCACCGGCCTTCTCGATCTTTTCCTTGGCCTGGGCCGTGAACTTGTGGGCCTGAACGGTGAGGGCCTTGGTGATCTCGCCATTGCCCAGGATCTTCACGCCGTCCATGGTCTTTTTGACCAGCCCGGCTTCCCTGAGCATCTCAATGCTCACCGTGGCGCCGGCTTCAAAGCGCTCTTCCAGGCTCTCCACCTTCACGATGGCGTATTCCTTGCGGAAGATGTTGGTAAAGCCGCTCTTGGGCACACGCCGGGTGAGGGGCATCTGGCCGCCTTCAAAGCCGGGGGCCTTGCCGCCGCCGCTCCTGGCCTTGGCGCCCTTATGGCCCTTGCCGGAGGTTTTGCCCAGGCCACTGCCGATGCCGCGGCCAAGGCGCTTTTTATCCTTGGTTGAACCGGGGGCCGGTTGCAATTCATGTAATTTCATGAGGACGTCCTCCTATCACTCTTCGATTTCTTCCACCTTGACCATGTGCCGGACCCTGAAGATCTGGCCGCGGACGCAGGGGTTGTCCTCTTTGACCACCGTCTGGCCGATTTTGCGCAGGCCCAGCGCCTCAACGGTGCGGATCTGCTTGTCCAGCCTGGCGATGGGGGATTTGGTCAGTGTAATGTGCAGTTTCATCGCGGCCTCCTTAACCCAGGATCTCTTCCACGGTCTTGCCGCGGAGCTTAGCCACCTGCTCGGGCGAGCGCAGGAGCTTGAGCCCCTCAATGGTCGCCTTCACAGTGTTGACGGGGTTGCTGGTGCCAAAGGACTTGGTGCGGATGTCCTTGACACCTGCCAGTTCCAGCACCGCGCGGGCAGCGCCGCCGGCGATCACGCCCGTGCCCTCAGGGGCCGGGAGGATGACCACCTTGCCGGTGCCAAAGTAGCCGGTGGTAGCGTGGGGCACCGTGGTGCCTGACAGCGGGACGGTGATCAGGTGCTTCTTGGCGTTCTCGTTGGCTTTGCGGATGGCCTCGGGGATTTCCGCGGCCTTGCCCATGCCGGCACCCACACGGCCCGCGCCGTCACCGATGACGACCAGGGCTGCGAAACGGAAGTTGCGGCCACCCTTAACGGTCTTCACGACGCGGTTGATGTTGACCAGCTTCTCCTTGAATTCGCTCTGCTCTTCCCGATCCCTGCGGTCCCGGGGATTGTCTCTGTCTCTGCGTTGCATTTACAAGCTTCCTCCCTTAGAATTTGAGCCCGGCTTCGCGGGCGCCGTCCGCCAGGGAAGCCACACGCCCGGCATAGACATAGCCGCTGCGGTCAAAGACCACCTGGTCAATGCCTGCCTTGAGCGCACGCTCCCCCACCAGCTTGCCGACGGCCTTGGAGGCGCCGGTTTTGTTGAGTTCGCCGAGTTCTTCCCGGATGGCAGGGTCCTGGCTGGAAGCCTGCACGAGGGTCACGCCCTTGGTATCGTCGATGATCTGGGCGTAGATCATGGTGTTGCTGCGGAATACGCACAGACGCGGCCTCTCGGGCGTGCCGCTTACCTTCTTGCGGACGCGTGCGTGGCGGATCTGTCGGACTTCATTGCGGTCGCGCTTTTTGAACATATGCGTTCACTCCCTTCTTACTTGCTGCCGGTCTTGCCTTCCTTGCGGCGGATGCGTTCGTCATGGTACTTGATGCCCTTGCCCAGGTAGGGCTCCGGGGGTCTTGTGGCCCGGATGTCAGCGGCCAGGGCGCCCACCACCTGCTTGTTGATGCCCTTGACGATCACTGTGGTGGCGTTGGGGGTTTCAAAGGTGGTGTCCTCGGGTGCCTCAAACACCACGGGGTGGGAATAGCCCACAAACAGCGTCAGCTTCTTCCCTTCCACCTGGGCGCGGTAGCCGGTGCCCACCAGCAGCAGGGTTTTTGAGAAGCCGTCGGTGACGCCCACCACCATGTTGTGAACCAAAGACCGGTACAGCCCGTGGAGGGCCTTGTGAGGCTTTGAATCACTGGGGCGGTTTAAGTGCAGGACGCCCGCGTCCTGGGAGAGGGTGATATCCTTGTTCACCTGCTGGGACAGCGTGCCCTTGGGGCCTTTGACCACGACCTGGTTGTTGTCATCCACGGTCACTGTCACGCCCTGTGGCACGGTAATCGGAAGCTTTCCGATACGAGACATGTTTCTACCTCCAAATGCGTGATCAGTTTACCAGATGTAGGCCAGCACTTCGCCGCCCAGCTTATCCTGGCGCGCTTTGCGGTCGGTCATCAGGCCCTTTGAGGTGGAGATGATCGCCACCCCCAGGCCGCCCAATACCTTAGGCAGGTCTTCGCAGCGGGCATATACCCGAAGGCCCGGCTTTGAGATGCGTTTGAGGCCGGCGATGACGGGCTGCTGCTTGTCGTTGACGTATTTCAGGGTCAATTTGATCTGGCCCTGGATGCCGTCATCGATCTTTTCGTAGTTTCTGATGTACCCCTCGTCCAGCAAAATCTTGGCAATGGCCTTCTTGGCGTTGCTGGCAGGGATCGTTACCGTGTCATGCTTGGCGATCTGCGCGTTGCGGATGCGGGTCAGCATATCGGCAATGGGATCATTCACGACCATGGGGGAACCTCCTTTGCGTTGTTCGCTTACCAGCTCGCCTTGCGGACGCCGGGTATCTGGCCCTTGTAGGCCAATTCTCTAAAGCAGATACGGCAGATGCCGTAACGCCTGAGCACGGAATGGGGACGGCCGCAGATGCGGCAGCGCGTATAGGCGCGGGTCGAAAACTTTGCGGGGCGGGACTGTCTGATGCGCATGCTGGTCTTTGCCATGTTGTCTATTTCCTCCCTTACTGCGCGAACGGCATGCCCAGAAGGCTCAGAAGCTCCTTGGCTTCCTCGTCCGTATGGGCCGTGGTCACGAAAATCATCTCCATGCCGCGGATCTTTTCCACCTTGTCGTAGTTGATTTCGGGGAAGATCAGCTGCTCCCTGACACCCAGGGCGTAGTTGCCGCGGCCGTCAAAGGCCTTGGCGGACACGCCGCGGAAGTCGCGCACGCGGGGAAGGGCGATGGAGACCAGCTTGTCGAAAAACTCCTCCATCCGCTCCCCCCTCAGGGTTACCTTGGCGCCCACGTTCATGCCCTCGCGGAGCTTGAAGTTGGCGATTGATTTCTTGGCTTTGGTCACCAGGGGCTTCTGGCCTGAGATCTGGGTGAGTTCCTCCACCGCGTTCTCCAGCGCCTTGGCGTTGTCCTTGCAATCGCCCAGGCCCATGTTGAT
>DHQX01000039.1:30184-44844 GCA_002411105.1 Christensenella sp. UBA5327
TGTTCGCCGCACTTTTTGCAGGTGCGGATTTTTTTGCCGTCTTCCAGAATCTTGCGGCCTGAGCGGGAAGGCTTGCCGCACTTCTGGCAGACCAGCATGACGTTGGAAGCGTCGATGGCGGCTTCCTTCTTGATGATGCCGCCGGGCTGGCCCTGGGCGCGGGATTTCTGGTGCTTGGTGACCATGGCCACGCCTTCAACAGTGACCCGGCCGCTCTTGGGGTCCACCGCCAGCACCTTGCCCTTGACGCCCTTGTCCTTGCCGGCAATGACGATCACTTCGTCCTTTGTCTTCACATGTACTTTCATCTTGGGGCGCCTCCTCAGAGCACTTCAGGCGCGAGGGAGACGATCTTCATGTAGTCTTTCTCACGCAGTTCGCGGGCAACCGGCCCAAAGATGCGGGTGCCGCGGGGCTGTTTCTGGTCGTTGATGATGACGGCGGCGTTGTCATCAAAGCGGATGTAGGAGCCATCGGGCCGGCGGTTCTGCTTGACCACGCGGACGATGACGGCACGCACCACTTCGCCTTTCTTGACCTGGCCGCCGGGGGCCGCGGACTTGACGCTGGCGACGATCACGTCACCCACGCTGCCCGAGCGGCGGAATGAACCGCCCAGCACCCTGATGCACATAATTTCCTTGGCGCCGGAGTTATCGGCCACCTTAAGCCGTGATTGCGGCTGGATCATAAGGGGTTCCTCCTTCTATGCCGGTATCCAGGGGGCTTTGCCCCATGGGACGGGCTTTACTTCGCTTTCTCGATGATTTCCACCAGGCGCCACCGCTTGTTCTTTGACAGCGGC
Organism: Christensenella sp. UBA5327; assembly: GCA_002411105.1. GTDB lineage: Bacteria > Bacillota > Clostridia > Christensenellales > Aristaeellaceae > UBA6115. The sequence goes on from DHQX01000039.1 coordinate 30,990, forward strand.
CGGGTTTCCATCACCCGGACGGTATCGCCGATACCGCAGGCATTGTCCTGGTCGTGCACCATGAGCTTGCTGATGCGCTTGACGTACTTGCCGTACATGGGGTGGCGGAAACGGTGTGTGATGGTGATGATACAGGTTTTGTCCATCTTGTCACTGGTGACCATGCCCACCCGGGTCTTGCGGTTGCTGGTTCTAACTTCTGACATGGATCTTGCCTCCTTTCGCGGTTATCTGGCCTGGGCGGCCTTTTTCTGGGCCTGGGTCTGGGCGGTCAGGGCGCGGGCGATGTCCCGCTTGACCGCCTGAATCTGCATCGTGTTCTCCAGTTGGCCGGTGGCCAGCTGGAAGCGAAGGTTGAACAGCTCGGTCTTCAGCTCATTGATTTTAGCCGTCAGTTCTTCGGGCTTCATGGCTAAGTATTCGCTCACCTTCATCAGTTGTCACCACCATTCATTTGATCCAGCTGCGCTTTGGAATAGATCTTGCACTTCACAGGCAGCTTGGTTGAGGCCAGGCGCAGGGCCTCCCGCGCGATGGCTTCGTCGATGCCGGCCACTTCAAACAGCACACGGCCGGGCTTGACCACCGCCACCCAGTATTCGGGCGAGCCCTTGCCAGAGCCCATGCGGGTCTCGGCAGGCTTCTCGGTCACGGGCTTGTCAGGGAAGATCTTGATCCACACCTGGCCGCCGCGGCGGGTATAGCGGGTGAGGGCGATACGGGCGGCCTCAATCTGCTGGCTGGTGATCCAGCTGGGGTCCATGGCCACCAGGCCGTATTCGCCGTAGGCGATGACGTTGCCGCGCATGGCCTTGCCCTTCATGCGGCCGCGGAAAACCTTGCGGCGCTTGACGCGTTTTGGCATTAACATGGTTTACTTGCCTCCTTCGACACGGGCGCCCGGGCGCTTCTTGGCCTGGGGCAGCACCTGTCCCTTGTAAATCCACACCTTCACGCCCAGGCGGCCGTAGGTGGTCTTGGCTTCGGCGAAGCCATAGTCGATGTTGGCGCGCAGCGTCTGCAGGGGGATGGAGCCCTCGTGATAGTGCTCGGTGCGGGCGATGTCAGCCCCGCCCAGGCGGCCGGACACTGAGGCCTTCATGCCCTTGGCGCCCGCGCGCATGGTGCGCTGGATGGACTGCTTGAGGGCGCGCCGGAAGGAAATGCGCTTCTCCAGCTGCTGGGCGATGTTCTCAGCCACCAGCTGGGCGTCGGTGTCGGGGTTTTTCACCTCGATGACGTTGATGTTGACCGAATGGCCCAGTTCCTTTTCCACAAAGGCCTTGAGCTCCTCGATGCCCTTGCCGCCCCGGCCGATGACCATGCCGGGCTTGCCGGTGAACAGGTCAATGGTCATGCGGGCGGCGCTGCGGGAAATATCGATGCGGCTCACCCCGGTGTTGTAGTAGCGTTCTTTGAGCATCTTGCGGATCTTGTGGTCCTCGATGAGGTTATCCGCAAAGGTTTTCTTATCGGCGTACCAGCGGGTGCTCCAATCGAAGATCACACCGACCCGGGCGCCGTGGGGATTGACTTTCTGACCCATGCTTCTTGATTCCCTCCCTTATCGTTGGTCAAGCACTACGCTGAAGTGGCTGGTGCGCTTCAAAATGGTGGAAGCGCTGCCCCTTGCGCGGGGGCGGAAGCGTTTGAGCGTAGGGCCGGGGTTGGCATAAATCTCAGCGACATAGAGGGAGTCAGCGTCCATCTCCAGGTTGTTGACAGCGTTGGCCTGGGCACTGCTGATGAGCTTGTGCAGCACAGGCGCTGCGGCGTTGGGGGTAAAGGCCAGGATGGCCAGGGCCTCGCTTACGTCCTTGCCGCGGACCAGATCCACCACCAGCTTCGCCTTGCGTGAGGAGACGCGGATGTGCCTGGCATGGGCATGGGGGCGTTTTTCCCGCGTCTGGTCATGACGCTCGCCCTTTGTACGGGTGTTGGTTGCCATGTGTTTGCTTCTCCTTTCGCTTATCTGCGGTCGGTCTTCTTGTCTCCCGCGTGTCCGCGGAAGGTGCGGGTGGGGGCGAACTCGCCCAGCTTGTGGCCTACCATGTCCTCGGTGACATAGACGGGCACATGCTTGCGGCCGTCATGCACCGCCACGGTGTGGCCCACAAACTCCGGGAAAATGGTGCTGGCCCGGGACCAGGTCTTCAAAACGGACTTCTTGCCCGATTTGTTCAATTCTTCAACACGCTTGAGGAGCCTTTCGTCGACAAAGGGTCCTTTTTTGATTGAGCGGCTCATGCTGTGGGGCGTCCTCCTTTCATCCTCTTGGGGCTTACTTTTCGTTAATGCGCTTGACGATCAGCCGGTTGGAATACTTCTTGCGTTTCCGGGTTTTCAGTCCCAGCGCGGGCTTGCCCCAGGGGGTGACAGGGGCGGGCATGCCAATGGGTGACTTGCCCTCACCGCCGCCGTGGGGATGATCCACCGGGTTCATGACCACGCCGCGCACGCTCGGGCGGATGCCCATGTGGCGCTTGCGGCCAGCCTTGCCGATGCGGATGTTCTCATGGTCGGTGTTGCCCACGGTGCCAATGGTGGCCCGGGCGTTCACCGGCAGCTTCCTGATTTCGCCTGAGGGCAGGCGCACCTGGGCATAGGCGCCCTCCTTGGCCATCAGCTGGGCATACACACCGGCTGAGCGGACCAGCTGTCCGCCGGCGCCCGCGCGCAGCTCCAGGTTGTGGATGAGGGTGCCGGTGGGGATGTTGGCAAGCGGCAGGGAGTTGCCGGGCTTGATGTCGGCCCCTTCGCCCGCCACCACCATGTCGCCCACGTTCAGGCCCACCGGGGCCAGGATATAGCGCTTCTCGCCGTCCAGATAGTGGAGCAGGGCGATGAAGGCGGAGCGGTTGGGATCATACTCGATGGCTGCCACCTTGGCAGGCACCTGGAGCTTGTCCCGCTTGAAATCGATGATGCGGTACTTGACCCGGTTGCCGCCGCCCTGGTGGCGCACGGTGATCTTGCCGTGGTGGTTGCGCCCGGCATGCTTCTTTTTGCTGGCGACCAGCGCCTTCTCAGGCTTTTTCTTGGTGATTTCCGCAAACGCGTTCACCGACATGAAGCGGCGCGCAGGGGAAGTCGGTTTATACAGTCGGATGGCCATTCTATCGCTCCTCCCTTAGACCATGCCTTCAAAGAACTCGATGGGCTTGGAGCTCTCCTTCAGCGTCACATAGGCTTTTTTGGTTTCAGGTGTGCGGCCCTGGGTGCGGCCCTGGCGCTTCATTTTGCCCATGGTGCGCAGGGTGTTCACCTTTTCCACCTGAATGTCCTTGAAAACGGCCTCAAGGGCGCGCTTGATCTCCACCTTGTTGGCGTTCTTGTCCACCTCAAACACGTAGCGCTTGTCGGCAATGCCGTCATAGCCCTTTTCGGTGAGCACCGGGCGGCGGATGATATCATGGGGGTTTTTCATGACGCGTACACCTCCTCAATGGCACGGGCAGCGTCCTGGGTGAGGAGCACCTTGTCCGCGCGCAGGATGTCGTAGACGTTGATGGTGGCCACATAGGCATCCTTCAGCGCCTTGATGTTCTTGGAGGCACGCAGCACCAGCTCGTTGTCCTCCCGGCCGGGTAGCACCATCAGGCAGGACTTGGAAACGCCCAGATCTGAGAGCATCTTGGCGATATGGCGGGTCTTGCCCTCTTTGAGGGTGATCTGGTCCAGCAAAATGAGGTCCCCTGCGGCCAGCTTGGCAGACAGGGCGGACTTCATGGCCAAACGGCGCACCTTCCTGGGCACCTTCACCACATAATCCCGGGGCTGGGGCGCGAACACCACGCCGCCGTGGCGGAACTGGGGCGCGCGGTTGCTGTGGTGGCGGGCACGGCCTGTGCCCTTCTGGCGGTAGATCTTCCGGCCGCCGCCCCGCACCATGCTGCGGGTCAGAGCGCTCTGGGTGCCTTGGCGCTTGTTGGCCAGGATGGAGCGGACCACCAGGTGCATGGCAGCCACGTTGGGGGTGATGGCGAAAACTTCCTCGCTGAGCGTCATTTCCCCTGCTGACTTGCCCTGCATGTTCAGGACTGGAATCGTAGGCATTGGTTTCTCCTCCTTAGGCCTTGCAGGCGTCACGCACCATCAGCAAGCCCTTGTTGGGGCCGGGGACGGCGCCTTTGATAAGCAGCAGGTTGCGCTCGGCGTCAACGGCGATCACTTCCAGGTTTTGCACCGTCACCCGCTCCACGCCATAGTGCCCGGACATGTGCCTGCCCTTGAACACCTTGCCAGGGTCGGTGTTGGCGCTCATGGCGCCGATGCCCCGGTGATACTTGGAGCCGTGGGAGCGGGGGCCCAGGCGCTGGTTCCAGCGGTAGATGACGCCGGTGAAGCCATGGCCCTTGCTGGTGCCGGTCACGTCCACCAGGTCGCCCGGCTGAAACTGGGAGCAGGACAGGGTCTGCCCCACTTCATAGGGCTTGATGTCGTCCAGGCGGAACTCCTTCAGGTGCCGGGCGGGCGCGACGCCGGCTTTTTTGAAGTGGCCGGCCACTGGCCTCCGCACCAGCTTCTTCACCCGATGCTCGGGAAGCTGGTCAAAGGAGAGCTGGAGGGCATCATAGCCGTCCTTCTCCTGGGTTTTTTTCTGCACCACTGTGCAGGGGCCTGCCTGGACCACCGTGACGGGCACCAGGCGGCCATCCGGCAAAAACTGCTGGGTCATGCCCAGTTTCTTGCCCAAGATCGCTTTCTTCATCGTGCTTGCCTCCTGCCTTAGAGTTTGATTTCGATCTCGACGCCGGCGGGAAGATCAAGCTTCATCATGGCGTCCACCGTGCGGGAAGTGGGGTTGTGGATATCAATCAGGCGTTTGTGCGTCCTGCGCTCGAACTGCTCGCGGCTGTCCTTGTACTTGTGGGGGGCACGCAGGATGGTGATGATCTCTTTCTCGGTCGGCAGCGGCACGGGGCCTGAGATGCGGGCGCCGGTGCGCTTGGCGGTGTCCACGATGCGCTCGGCCGACTGGTCGATCAGGTGGTGCTCGTACGCCTTCAACTTGATGCGGATTTTCTGGCTGGCCATTAGATTTCCTCCTTTAACTCGCGTTCTCATGCGCGGGCGCTTCCCGCGCGCCGGGGCGCTTGTCTCCCGGACTGTGAGCCCGTCGCCCGATTGTCGGGCCTGGTCTGCGATAATGACCCGCCCAAGGCCGGGGCGGCAACCTATCGCTTCATCCCAAATAAGCAGACAGCTTGAACATTATATTTGAACCCCGAAAAAAAAGCAAGCGTTTTTTCACTCATTTTTGTCAACTTTCTGTCATGCAGCAGAAATCTTTGCCGATATTGCGATCTTTTTATGCCTTTTTGGCCAGCGTCATTGTCCACCCCTCCGGGTGTATCGCATTCTGACGGCCGCGGCCCCGCCTTGGGCCTGAGGGCGGCATGCACCAACCCGCGCCGCGATAAATTATTATCATTTTTCCGCGGCACATTTCTCAGTCAATCAATGTCATGTGCTTTTCAGCGGTTATTCCACTTATATTTTCATCCTTCCGAAAAACCCTGCGATTTTTTTATCATTTTCTCTTGTTTTTCTGATTTTTTTGTCTATAATGGGTTCGGCAGAACAAAATGAGAGCGGGAAAGGAGGGTAGAGACGCACGCCCGGGCCCATTAAGATGAAAGGAAACCGATAATGCCCAATTATTTGAAGATTCTCCAGGAGGAACTGATCCTTGCATTAGGCTGTACTGAGCCCATCGCAATCGCGCTTGCCGCGGCGCATGCGGGGGCTCTGACAGGCGAAAAGCCTGAGACAATCGATGTGTATGCCAGCGGCTCCATCATCAAAAATGCCAACAGCGTCTATGTTCCCCATTCCGGCGGGCGCCAGGGGGTGCTGATCTCCGCGGCGCTGGGTGCCGTGGCGGCAGCCCCGGAGCTGAAGCTGCGGGTTTTGCAGAAGGTTGACGATGCCATTCTCAAGCAGGCCCTGGCGCTGACAGCCGGCGGCCATGTCAGGCTGCATCTGGAAAAGAACGTGGACAACATCTATATCCGTGTGAAGGTCAAGACCGCCAGCCACACCGCCCAGGCCGTCATCTCCCAGGTGCACCATCACCTGAGCTATCAGGAACTGGACGGTAAGGTGCTGCTGGATGTGGAAAAGCAGTCCTCCGGCGGCCTGACCGACCGCAGCGGGATGTCGCTTCAGGGCATATATGATTATGCCACTTCGGTTTCTTTGGAGGACAGTCCTGAGCTCACAGCGCTTCTGGACCAGCAGATCCACAGCAACATGGACATCGCCCGGGAGGGCTTGGCCAAGCCCTGGGGGCAGGAGGTGGGCAGAACCCTCCATGACATGGCCGATGGCGACCCCTTCCGGGAGGCCATCGCCCTTGCCGCCGCCGCATCCGACGCCCGGATGGCCGGCTGTGATTCGCCGGTCACCATCAACGCCGGCAGCGGCAACCAGGGCATCACCTGCTCGGTGGCGGTGGTGCACATGGCACACAGCATGAAAGCGCCCCCGGAAAAGCTATACCGGGCGCTGATCCTTTCCAACCTCATCGCCATCTACGCGAAGCAGTTCATCGGCAAGCTCTCCGCCTTTTGCGGGGTGGTCACCGCCGCTGCTGGCGCCGGCTGTGGCATAGCCTTTCTTCAGGATATGCCCCTTGATGAAATCCAGATGACCCTGACCAACACCCTGGCCACCTCCGGCGGCATCATCTGCGACGGGGCCAAGGGCTCCTGCGCATCCAAGATCGCCGTCTCCCTGCATAACGCCGCCCTGGCCATAGACATGAGCCGCAGAGGCAAGGTCTTCCAGCCCAGGGACGGCATCGTCGGCCAGACCGTGGAGGACACCATCCGCAACATAGGAACCATCGCTGCTGAGGGCATGGTGCCCACAGATCAGGTCATCCTGAAAATCATGACCGATCAATCCAATCACCCAGATCACAAGGAGGCATAATCTCATGGAAACCAAAAAAGCCTGGTATCAGTCCCTTTTGTTCAAACTCGTCCTGGGCATCGCCGTGGGCATCGGCCTGGGCCTTATCGCCAATGAGTCCACCATGCAGGTGGTGGGTTCCCTCAAGGCCCTGCTGGGCCAGCTGATCAGCTACTGTGTGCCGCTGATCATCCTGGGCTTCATCACCCCCGCCATCGTGGGGCTGAAAGAAAACGCCGGGAAGATGCTGTCCGTCACGCTGATCATCGCTTACCTCTCCTCCATCGGCGCTGCGATTTTCTCCATGGCCTCCGGCTATGCCATCATCCCCAGCCTGAACATCGCGACCGATGTCGCCGGCACCCGGGAGATGCCCACCCTGCTGTTCAACCTGAACATCTCCCCCATCATGCCGGTGATCACCGCGCTTGTCACCTCGGTGTTCTTTGGCCTGGCCATCCTGCGCACCCGGTCCATCACCATGGAAAACCTGTTCAGCGAGCTCAACCGCGTGGTGCTGTGGCTGGTTGACAAGGTGGTGCTCTCCATCCTGCCGGTGTTCATCGCCGCCACCTTCGCCACCCTGGCTTATGAAGGCGGCATCATCCATCAGCTGCCGATCTTCCTCACGGTGATCCTGATTGTCATCGTGGGCCACTACATCTGGCTGGCCCTGCTCTACCTGATCGGGGGCGCCATCTCCAAGACCAACCCCATGAAGGTGCTTGGCAAGTATGGCCCCGCCTATGTCACCGCCCTGGGCACCATGAGCTCCGCCGCCACCCTGTCCGTGGCCCTCAAATGCGCCAAGAAAGCGCCCACCCTGGACGCCAAGATCCGGGACTTCGTGGTGCCGCTGTGCGCCAACTGCCATCTGTGCGGCTCCGTGCTCACCGAGGTGTTCTTCGTGATGACCGTGTCCCAGCTGCTCTACGGCGCGCTGCCTGCGGTGGGCAGCATGGTGCTGTTCAGCCTCTTGCTTGGCATCTTCGCCATCGCGGCCCCCGGCGTCCCCGGCGGCACGGTCATGGCCTCCCTGGGGCTGATCACCGGTGTCCTTGGCTTTGACGCCAACGGCATCGCCCTGATGCTCTCCATCTTCGCCCTGCAGGACAGCTTCGGCACCGCCTGCAACGTCACCGGCGACGGCGCGATTGCCCTGATGATCACGGGGCTGTTCAAAAAAGTGCCCGGCCGCAACGGCAACCCCCCCCACGTGGACGAGGCGGAAGCCGCCGTATAAGCAAACCCCAAACAGCAACAGGCCGGCGACATGATGCGCCGGCCTGTTTTAAAGTTATTGGAGTTAAATCTCAATATGCTTTCGCGAAGTACATCACCTTGCGGGCCTTCTCCCCGCAGCACACGCAGCTGTCGCCAAAGGGCGTCTGGTCAAAGGGCATATTGCGGCTGGTGGCGCTGGTCTCATCCTTGATCTTGTCCTCACAGGCCCGGTTGCCGCACCACATGGCCCGGGCATAACCCACTTGCACCTGGGCGGTCAGCTCCTCCATGTTACTGACATCCTGGGTGCGCTCAACCTTGAAGGCATCAGCCAGGTCAAACATGCCCTGCTGAATGCCCTCAAGCAGCGTTTTGACCCCGCTTGTCAAATCGTCAAGCTGCAAGGTGCCCTTTTCAAAGCTGTCCCTTCTCATATAGGATGCAACGCCGTTTTCAATGTCCCGGGGGCCGATTTCAAGCCGCAGGGGCACGCCTTTCAACTCCCACTCGTTGAACTTCCAGCCCGGCGACAGATGATCCCGGTCGTCCAGCTTCACCCGGATACCAGCCTGCTTGAGGAGATCAAACACTTCCCCGCACTTCTCCATCACCCCGCCCTTGTGGGCGGCGATGGGAAGGATGACCACCTGGAAGGGCGCAATCGCCGGGGGCAGCTTCAGCCCCCGTTCATCCCCGTGGGTCATGATGATGGCGCCGATGAGCCGGGTGGACATGCCCCAGCTGGTCTCATGGACGTAGGCCAGCTCGCCCTCCTTGTTCTGGTACTGGATGTTGAAGGGCACGGAGAAGTTGGTGCCGAAGTTGTGGGTGGTGCCCGCCTGAAGGGCCTTGCCATCCTGCATCATGGCCTCCACCGAGTAGGTGGCCCGGGCGCCCGCGAACTTCTCCTTGTCGCTCTTTTGGCCTGAGAACACCGGCACCGCCAGCACATCCTCACAAAAAGAGCGGTACACCTCCAGCATCAGGAGGGTCTCCTCCTGGGCCTCCTCTGCCGTGGCATGGATGGTGTGCCCTTCCTGCCACCAGAATTCAGCTGTTCTCAGGAAGGGCCGGGTGGTTTTTTCCCAGCGCATCACCGAGCACCACTGGTTGTACTTCATGGGCAAATCCCGCCAGGACTGCACCCACTGGGCAAACATGGTGCAGAACATGGTTTCAGAAGTGGGCCTGATGGCAAGCCTTTCCTGCAGCACCTCGCCCCCGCCCTGGGTCACCCAGGCCACTTCCGGCGCAAAGCCTTCCACATGCTCCGCCTCTTTTAACAGCAGGGATTCGGGGATCAGCATGGGCATGGACACGTTCTCATGCCCGGTCTCCTTAAAGCGCCTGTCCAGCTCTTCCCGGATCAGCTCCCAGATGCGGTTGCCATAGGGCTTTAGCGCAATGCAGCCCCTCACCGGGGTATAGTCCATCAAATCCGCCATGCGCACCACATCGGTATACCACTGAGAAAAATTCTCATCCCTCGGGGTGATGTGCTGCACAAACGCCTGTTCCTTGCCCTTTGCCATAACGCCTCCTAAAAAAATAGCCCGTCCCATGCAGGGACGAAGCCTCGCTTCGCGGTACCACCTTGCTTGGCGCTGTTACACGCCCGCTTGATTCCCTTAACGCGGGGTCTCGGCGGGGATTAGCCGCGGCCACGGGGCGGGACATCAGCCTGTGCGCGCTTCCACCCTCCGCGCTCGCTTTTCCTGGCCGCTTGCTCCCCGCGATTGCCTGTGCAATTGTCAGGCAGTATAGCAGAGCCCACGAAACCGCGCAAGGGGTGGACGCCAGGATACCAGAAACGATGGAGCGCCGGGGAGGGGAGGTTCTAAAATCCCCTTTCCAGACCCCACCCTTAAAACTCTCATGGATTTATGGAGCGTGTTTGGATATAATCATTGCAAAAACAGGAGGAGCTTTCGATGATCAGACGCAAGGATGAGCGCCCGGTAAACGTATTTGAGAACCGCTACGGGGGGGCCGGGGCGGTGAAGATGACCGCCATCATGAACGGCCAGGAGGAGCTGGGCGGCAAGGGCCGGCTGTTCAGCCAGATCACCCTGGCGCCGGGCTGCGGCATCGGGGTGCACACCCACGAAAACGAGTGGGAGGCCTTTTATATCTTAAGCGGCCAGGCGGAGCTCACAGACAACGGGGAGGTCCACACCCTATCCCCCGGTGACATGCACCTGTGCCACGCTGGCCACAGCCACGGGGTGCACAACGCAGGAACAGAGGACGTGGAGATGGTGGCGCTCATCCTGTACGCCTGATCTGGCCAGGTTAAGCATCCGGCTTCTGCCCTTTGGTGATGAGCACCGGCATGCCGTTCACGCCAATTTCGTCCCTTGGCCCTGGCCGCGCGGCCAGGTCTATGAGCTTGTCCAGCACCCGGGCGACAGCCTTGCGTTCCGAGGCGCTGTAATGCTCCGGATAGCGCTCCAGCACGTCGCCTTTGAGCCGCTCCAGCTGCGGAATGCTCCGCCAGGGATTTTCGGGGAAACCTCCCCAAAACCAGCTGACGGCACTGATGCTGCGAAGCCCTGCCCGCTTCATGGCATCCGGCACCCGCATCCCGGGGCCGATTGGGCGCCCCCGGGTCATGGTGAGGCCAAACAGGCGGTTCTCCTCCTCATCAAGCCCCGGCGCATAGGCCATGTAGGCGGTGTACACCGGCTCCATGGCCAGCACCCAGCCGCCAGGCACACAGACCCGCGCCATTTCAGACAGAGGCTGGGCCATCTGCTCAAACACTTCCAGCATGATATGGGCCGTGACCCGGTCAAAGGAGGCCGGCTCAAAGGGCAGCGCCAGGGCATTTCCTTCCACAAAGCGGATATCAAGCCCTTCTTCCACGGCAAAGCCGCGCGCAGCATGGAGCAGCCCGGGGTCCATATCAAGCCCTGTCACCCGTGCCCCGGGCAGCCCCGCCATTATCCGGGTGAAAAAGCCCGTGCCACAGCCGATATCCAGTATCCGGGTCCCCGCATCCAGCCGCAAAAAGCGCTGATACATCTCCCGCAGCAGCGCCGTGTCCTCAAACCCCCGCTTGCGGGAAGTCTCCAGATGCGCCGCCGAATACGCCATCAGAACTCCTCGTTCTCCGTCTCCATGATCAAATCCACCCGCCGCTGGTGCCTGCCGCCCTCAAAGCCGGCGTCCAGCCACATGGAGACGATCATCCGGGCCAAATCAACGCCCACCACCCGGGCCCCCAGGGCCAGCATGTTGCAGTCATTATGGTTTCTGGACATGATGGCGGAGTAGCAGTCTGAGCACACCGCGCAGCGGATGCCCTTCACCTTGTTAGCGGTGAGGGACACGCCAATCCCCGTGCCGCAAAACACAAGCCCCTTCTTGCAGCGGCCGTCTGCCACGGCCTGGGCGGCCTTCCTGGCGTAAACCGGGTAATCACAGCTGTCATGGCTGTGGGTGCCAAAGTCCTCATAGGCGATGCCCCGCTCCTCCAGAAGCTTGATGATCTCCAGTTTAAGCGGCAGCCCCGCGTGGTCACTTCCCAGTGCGATCATGGTTTATTCCCCTTTCTGATATGAATCCAAAAACCTCTGTACAGCGTCATATGCGGGCATGGCGCCCTGTGCGCCGGCGCCCTGGGTGGACAGTGCCGCCGCGGCATTGGCAAAGCGCAGGGCCTCCCGCTCCCCCATGCCCCGGCACAGGGCTGCGGCAAAGCCGGCGTTAAAGCTGTCCCCGGCGGCGGTGGTATCAACAGCGTTCACCTGAAAGCCCGGCGCGTGGTGCACCTCATCCCCGCGGATCAGATAGGCGCCGTCCGCCCCCGCCTTGGCGATCACAGCGGCCGCGCCCATGCGGTTGAGCGCTTTGGCGGCCGCAATCAGTTTGTCCGGGCTCCCGGTGTCAAGGCCGGTCAGCAGGGCCAGCTCCGTCTCATTGGGGGTGATATAGTCAATGTTTTCAAGCATGCCTTGGGGCAGCGGCACGGCCGGGGCCGGATCCAGAATCACGGCCTTCCCGGCCTGATGCAGTTTCTCAGCCGCGTAGGCCACTGTCTCCAGGGGGATCTCCAGCTGCATCAAAAACAGGTCACAGGCCAGCAGCTGATCAAAATAGGCGTCTATCTGCACCCTGTCAACCAGCTTGTTGGCGCCCGGGAAATAGATGATGCGGTTGTCTCCCGTGTCCTCAGCCACCTCGATCACGGTGGTGCCGTTTCTCACCCCGGGCACCGTTTCCACGCAGGCGCCGTCAATGCCGCTATCCGCCAGCATCTGCCGGTAAAGGGCGCCGTTCTGGTCATCCCCCAGCTTGCCCAGCATCATGACCTCAGGCACAAGGCGCGAAGCCGCCACCGCCTGGTTGCCCCCTTTGCCGCCCGTGAACACGCCAAAGTCAAGGCCCGTGAGCGTCTCCCCCGGCATCAGAAACCGGGGCACCCGGGACACCAGGTCCACGTTCATGCTGCCGATCACGGCGATTTTGCGCATGCCCTTTCCCCCCTTCGCTTGACAGTATTTCGCTTCCCTCCTACAATAGCAGAAAAACCATCGGCTTCCAATGGAAGGAGGAAAATATCATGAAAAAATCCACCTATGAAGACGCCCGCAAGCGCACCCTGGCCTATTTTGACAAGGCGGGCATCGCGCTGACCGATCACGAAAAAGAGAACATCGAGGTGGCGGACTTCGGCCTGGGTGAATTGGAGAAGACCGGGCTTGAGCTGGTCACCTACCTGAACACCCAGAAGTGCTGCGCCAAGGAGTTGGTGCTCTTCCCCCACCAGACCTGCCCGGAGCACCGCCACCCCGAGGTGAACGGCGTTGAGGGCAAGGAGGAGACTTTCCGCTGCCGCTGGGGCACGGTCTACCTGTATGTGCCTGGCGAAAAAACCCAGAATCCCGGCGCCAGGCCGCCCCAGGGCAACGAGGCCTATTACACCGTGTTCCACGAGATCAAGCTCACCCCCGGCCAGCAATACACCCTCTACCCCAACACCCTGCACTGGTTCCAGGCGGGGCCCGAGGGCGCCATCGTGTCGGAGTTTTCCACCACCAGCCGGGATGAATCCGACATCTTCACCGATCCCAGGATCAAGCGGATCCCTGAAGTGGAAGGTTGAAGTGCCATGACAACAAATCACACCGCCGCCCGCAGCATGAAGCTCTCCCGGATGGTCCTGTCCGCCATGATGGCCGCCCTCATCGCCGTGGCATCGCAAATCGCGATCCCGCTGCCCATGGTGCCCATCAACCTGGCGCTGCTGGCGGTGTTTGTGGCGGGATTTTTGCTGGAAAAGCGCTGGGCCATGGCCTCGGTGCTGCTGTATCTGCTCATCGGCGCCGTGGGGCTGCCGGTGTTCTCAGGCATGCGGGGCGGGCCCCAGCACCTGGTGGGGCCTACCGGCGGGTATTTGATTGGCTATCTGCTGTCAGTGGGGGTTGTTTCGGCGCTTGCGCCCTGGGCGGACACTTTTTTAAGAAGGGTGCTCATCTGCGCCCTGGCGGTGCTGGCCTGCTACACCACCGGCACCCTGTGGCTTGCGTGGCTGACCGGCAAGGCGCTAAGCGAGGTGATGGGCTTTGCGGTTCTCCCCTTTTTGCCGGGGGACGCGCTGAAATGCCTGGCGGCGGCCTTCCTGGCGCCCCGGCTGGGCAGCATCACCCGGGCGCTGTGATCAGGCGGGCCTGATGCTCACATCCCCCGCGATCAGCCGGACAAGCCCGCT
>DHQX01000039.1:44952-54033 GCA_002411105.1 Christensenella sp. UBA5327
GGACAAGCCCGCTGCCAGCTTGAACCATCAAGGCCCCGGTATCATCGATATCCATTGCCAGCCCCTGACAGGGCTGGTTTTCATGTTCAAAGGAAACCACCTGCCCCAGGGTGAGGCAGCTGGCGCGGTAGGCATCCAGGTGGGCAGGGGCCAGCGGCAGCCCCGCCAGAATACCCCGGATGATGAGCGCCGCCAGTTTTTCCCGGTCAATCTCCTGACCTGGCACAAACAAGCTGCCCGCGATCCGGGCCAAATCCGCCGGCATGTCAGCAGCTCCCAGGTTCATGCCAATGCCGATGACCGCCTTTTTGAGCGCGCCGTCCAGCACCACACCCTCCGTCAGGATGCCGCCCACCTTGAGCCCGTCAAAGATCAAGTCGTTCACCCATTTGATCCGGAGGTCCTGCCCGGCCACCTCCCGCACCGCCGCCACTGCCGCCACCGCCGCCAGGGTGGTGAACATACCGGGGGAAGCCCCCGCGCTGTCCACAATCAGGCTCATATAAAGCCCCCCTTCAGGCGAAAAAAAGCTGCGCCCCCGGCGGCCTCGGCCCTGGGTCTGCGCCCCGGCAAACACACTGGCGCCATGGGGCGCGCCCTGGGCGGCCCAGCGCTTAGCATAGGTGTTGGTGGAGTCCAGCGAGGAAAAGCAGCGCACCGGAAGCGCCTGCCCCAAAAAAGCCTGCACTCTCTCCTGATTCATGGCGCGCTCACCCAGGCCACCGACAGGATAGGCACCCCCAGGTGGATGGCCAGGACGATGCCGATTCTGCGCATCATCACCTGGATGCCCTGCTCCTCCAGGCGCTGGGCCAGGGCGCGGGCGCTTTCCTCGTCCCCGCAGTGCTGGACGATCACCTCTTGGGGCTTGCCCACAAGCCCCAGCATCATCAGGCGCTGCACATCCTGCTTGCCCCGGGCCAGGGAGTGGCTCACCACGCTGCCGTCAGACAAACTGAGCAGCGGGCGCAGGTTTAACAGCGTCGATACCGAGGAGCGCACATAGCCCAGCCGCCCGCTTCGCCTTAAGGGGTCCATGTCCTGGATGGTGAAGATGGTGTGGGTGCGCTTTCTGAGCTGCTTCATCGCCTCAAAGCACTGGGTGAGGCTGGCGCCCGCGTCCAGCATCTCCCGGGCGGCCTTCAGCATCAGGTACAGGGCCCCCGCCGTGGTGCGGGAGTCGATCACCTGGATGCACTCCCCGGTCTCCTCAGCCGCCTTGAGAGCGTTGGCAAAGGTGCCGCTTAAGCGGGAGGAGATGGTGATGCACAGCGCCTGGTGCCCCTGGGCCTTCAAGCGGTCAAACAGATAGGAAAAGGCGGAGGCCTGCGCCTGGGAGGTGCTGTAAGCCGCCAGGCTCTGCCCGGGTTTGGGCTGCCACTCCTCCACAAAGCCCTCCTGGAAAGCCTCCCTGCCATCCTTGATAAAGGCCATGGGGACCATGAGCACCCCCAGGGCGCTGGCCTCCTCCCGGCTCAAATAGGCGGTGGAATCGGTCACCAGATAGATCATGCCCAGTCTCCCCCCAATCTGCGGAAGCGGGCATACCGCTCCTGCCGGATCTGCTCCCCTGTCATCCCCTGATAGCCCGTGAGCGCTGCCTCAAAGGCCTCCCTGAGAGCAGAAAAGGCCTGGGAAAAATCCTCCCCCTCGGGCAGGATGCCTTCAATCACGCCAAAATCCAGCATGTCCTGGGCACTGAGTTTCAGCGCCTCGCTGGCCTCCACCACCTTGCCGGCGTCCTTATAGATGATGCTGGCCGCCCCCTCGGGCGACAGCACGGAATAGATGGCGTTCTCCAGCATCCACACCCGGCTGGCCGCTGCCAGGGCCAGGGCCCCGCCGCTGCCGCCCTCGCCGATGATGACCGACAGCACCGGCACCCTAAGCCCCATCATCTCCCACAGGTTTTCGGCGATGGCCTGCCCCTGCCCCCGCTCCTCAGCGCCCACGCCACAGGCGGCACCGGCGGTATCCACAAAGCATAGCACCGGGCGGCCGAATTTTTCCGCCTGTCTCATATGCCACAGGCTCTTGCGGTAGCCCTCCGGCTGGGCAGAGCCAAAGTTGCGGCGCAATCTATCAGGCGTGTCGCTGCCCTTTTCCAGGGCCAGCACGGTCACACACCGGGAACCAAAGTACCCCAGTCCCGCCACCATGGCCGGGTCATCGGAAAAGCGGCGGTCGCCATGCAGCTCCACAAAGTCGGTGATCATGTGCTCAATATAGCGCATGGCGTCCGGCCGCTGGTTGTTGCGGGCGGCCAGCACCCGCTTATACGCGCTCATCCTTGCCTCCTGTATGCATCTTCAGCAGAAGCCCCAATAGCGCACGCTGTTCAGGCCGCTTCACAATTTTGCCCACAAAGCCCTTGTCCAGCTGAAACTCCGCGCGCTGGAAGCCCTCGGGCAGCTTTTGCCGGGTGGTCTGCTCAATCACCCGGGGCCCGGCAAAGCCGATGAGGGCCCCCGGCTCCGCCAAGATGATATCCGCCTGCATGGCAAAGCTGGCGGCCACACCGCCGGTGGTGGCATCGCACAAGACCGCGATGTAAAGGAGCCCCGCGTCCGCGTGCTGCCGCACCGCACCAGAGACCTTGGCCATTTGCATCAGGCTCAATATCCCCTCCTGCACCCGGGCGCCGCCGGATACCGTGAAGCCCACCACCGGCAGGCATTTGTCCAGGGCGCGTTCAAAAAGCCGGGTCAGCTTTTCCCCCACAGCGGCCCCCATGGAACCCATCATAAACTGATGCTCCATGGCAAAAACAGCACAAGGCCGGCCCAGAATGCTGCCTGTCCCGGTGATGACCGCTTCTTTTTCGCCGCTTTGCTCCCTGGCCTGCTTGAGCTTCTCCTGGTAGCCTGGGAACTGCAGCGGGTCCTTTGAGGCGATGCGCGCGCCCATCTCCCTGAAGCTGCCCTCATCCAGCATCATTCCCAGGCGCTGCCGGGCTGTGATCTTATAATGATAGCCGCAGCGCGCGCACAGGAACAGGCTTTCTTCAAGCGCCGGCTGCTCCTGCTTGTTGCGGCACTGGGGGCACTCAAAAACCGGTATCCTGTCGCCCGGGGGCGTGTTCTCCTGGCCTTCCAGGCGCAGGTTGGGCTTTTTAAACAGCGATCTTCTCAGCATGTCAGGCCCTCCTTGTCGCCAGGTGGTCGGTGGTGTAGCTGCCCTCCTCAAAGGCGGGGTCACTCAATAGCTCCACCTGGAACAGCGCCGTGTGGTCCACGCCCTCAATCACCGTCTCGCACAGCGCCGCGTGCATCTTGCGGATGGCCTCGGGCCTGGTGGGGGCATGGACAATCAGTTTGGCGATGAGGCTGTCATAGTGTAACGGCAATTGATAGCCCTGGTAAAGCGCCGTGTCAAAGCGCACCCAGGGACCGCCAGGCGTGTGCAGGATGTCCACCGTGCCCCCGCCCGGGGCAAAATCCCGGGCCGGGTCCTCAGCGTTGATGCGGCACTCAATGGCGTGTCCCCGGGTCTCAATGTCCTTTTGCCTAAAGGGCAGGGCCACCCCCGCCGCCGTCCTGATCTGCCATTTCACCAGGTCGATGCCCGACACCATCTCGGTCACCGGGTGCTCCACCTGAAGGCGGGTGTTCATCTCCATAAAATAAAAGTTGCCCTGGGGGTCCATCAAAAACTCCAGCGTCCCCACGCCCTCATAGCGGATCGCCTTCGCCGCCTGCCGGGCGTATTTGATCAGCTTCGCCCGCTGCTGGGGGCTGATGATGGCGCAGGGGCTCTCCTCCAGAATCTTCTGATGCTTGCGCTGCATGGAGCAGTCCCGCTCGCCAAAGCAGACCACATTGCCCTTGCGGTCGCATAGCACCTGCACCTCGATATGTTTCACATCGGTGAGCAGCTTTTCCATATACAGCGCCGGGTCTGAGAAGTTGCTCTTGGCCTCAAAGGCCGCGGTGGAATAGGCGTGGTCCAGTTCCTCCGGGCCATCCACCCGCCTGATACCCCGGCCGCCCCCGCCGCTTCTGGCCTTGATCAGCAGCGGAAAGCCCATCTCCTGGGCTGCCTTCTGGGCGTCCAGCAAGTCCTTCAGGTCTTCCTTCCCCGGGATCACGGGGACGCCGGATCCTGCCATGGTGCGCTTGGCCTCATCCTTGTTGCCCATGCGCCGGATGACCTCCGCCGACGGGCCGATGAATTTCAGCCCGTTCTCCTCGCACAGCGCCGCAAAATCCGGGTTTTCGGACAGGAATCCGTAGCCCGGGTGCACCGCCTTGCAGCCGGTATTCAGCGCCGAGGACAGCAGCGCCTCCTGGTTTAAATAGCTCAGCGTCGATGGCGCCGGGCCCACGCAGATGCTCTCATCCGCCAGGGACACGTGCAGCGCCTCCCGGTCGGCCTCGGAATACACGGCCACCGTCTGGATGCCCATCTCCTTGCAGGCGCGGATCACGCGCACGGCGATCTCCCCGCGGTTGGCGATCAGAATCTTTGAAAACATCTGTCTATTGCCCTGATTCGCCCAGCATCATGAGGAACACGCCCTCGGCGCAGACCTCATCCGCCACCCGGCCCTCCCCCGCCACCTTCATCAGCATCCCGGCACGCCTGATGAGGCGGCAGCGGATGTCGATCCGGTCCCCGGGGCGCACCATGCGGCGGAAGCGCACCTTCTCCATGCCGGTAAAAAAAGGTAGCAGCCCTTCCTCCAGTTTGTCCTTAACCAGGATGCCCGCGGTCTGCGCGATGATTTCACACAAAATCACCCCCGGCACCACCGGAAAGCCCGGGAAATGCCCCTGGAGGAAATACTCGTCCCCCCGCACATGGTACTGGCCATGGACAGTGCCCTCCCCATCCACTGCCACCTCATCTATCAATAGCATCGGCGCCCGGTGGGGCATAAAAGCCTTGATCTGGTCGATTTTCATTCTCATCCTCAACACAGTTTGATCAGCGTCTGGCCAAACTCCACCACGCTGCCATTGGCCAGGCAGATGTCCGCCACCTGGCCGTCCTGGGGGGCGGTCACCTCGGTCACCTGCTTCATCACCTCAATCAGGCAGAGCACATCCCCTTTCAAAACCCGGTCCCCCACCTGCACAAAGGGCTTGCCGCCGGGCTCGGGCGCTTCATAGAAGATGCCCACCACGGGGGATTTCACCTCGATGATGTGGTTGAAGTCCGGCCCCTCCCCGGGGGATGCCAGCTGAGGTTGCGGGGCCGCGTCCGGCCGGGGCGGGGGCACCATACTCACCTGCCCGCCTGCGCCGCGCCTCAGGCGAACGCGCTCGCCCTCTGTGGTGACATCCAGGTCTGTGAGGCTTGAGGCCTCAAACAGCCGGATGATCTCCTTTAACTGCTCCAGGTTCATCTGCCCCTCCTCACGGCGAGGACACCGTTGTGCCCGCCAAAGCCCAGGGAAATGGAAAGCCCCAATTGCCGCTCGTCCTGACGCGCCAGTTTTGGCACATAGTCCAGGTCGCACTCAGGATCAGGGGCAGATAGCGGAATGGTGGGGGGCAGCAGGCCCTCCTGGAGCGCCATCAGCGTGGCAATCAGCTCCGCCCCGCCCGCTGCGCCCAGCATGTGGCCAGTGGCGCCCTTGATGGAGGAAATGGCGGCCTGTCTGGCCCGCTCCTCCCCCAGGGCGCGTTTGATGGCCAGGGTCTCAGTCTTGTCGTTAAGCGGTGTCCCCGTGCCGTGGGCGTTGATGTACAGGCTCTCCCTGCCGTCATCCCCCGCCTCCCCAAGCGCCAGGCGGATGGCCCGGGCGGCACCGTCGCCTTCCGGGTGGGGGGCCGTGATATGAAAAGCGTCGCAGGTGGCGCCATAGCCCACGACCTCACCCAGGATCTTTGCGCCCCGGGCTACTGCATGGTCATAGTTTTCCAGCACCAGGACAGCCGCTCCCTCGCCCAGCACAAAGCCCTTGCGGTTTTTGTCAAAGGGCAGGCTGGAGGCCAGCGGCTCATTCACTTCTGACAGCGCCATGCAGCTGGTGAACCCGGCAATGGCAATGGGCGTCACAGAAGCCTCGCTGCCGCCTGTGATCATGGCATCAAGGTAACCATGGCGGATCATCCGGTAAGCTTCCCCCACCGAGTGGGTGGAGGTGGCGCAGGCGGTGATGACCGGCACACAGGCCCCCTGGGCGTTATAGCGGATGGCGGCGTTGCCGGCCGCCATGTTGCCGATCATGGTGGGGATGCACAGCGGCGACACCCGGTTAGGGCCGCGGGTGAGCAGCTTTTCAGATTCCCTGAACATGGTCTCAATGCCGCCAATGCCACTTGACAGGTTCACTCCCAAGCGCTCAGGCGCCACCTGGCCCGCCAGGCCGCTCTCATTCATGGCCTGGTGGGCAGCCGCCATAGCGTACTGGCTGAACAGGTCCATGCGCCGGGCGTCCGCCACCTCCATGCCAAACTGGGTGGGGTCAAAGCCCTTGACCTCCCCCGCGATGCGCACCTTATAGGCCGCCACGTCAAAGCGGGTGATGGGGCCGATGCCGCAGGCCCCTGAGATCAGCGCCTGCCAGAAGCTTCCCACATCATTCCCCAGGGGGGAGATGATGCCCATGCCGGTTACCGCAACACGATTCATCGCATTTCCCTCACATATACATGCCGCCGTCCACCTGAAGGACGCAGCCGGTCACATAGTCAGCCCCCCGGGAGCACAGGTAGGATACCGCAGCAGCCACTTCCTCCGCCCGCCCCAAGCGGCCCATGGGCACCGCATGAAGCGCCGCCTCCAGCGTGCCCACTGGCATGTCCCGGGTCATGTCGGTGTCGATAAAGCCGGGGGCCACCAGGTTGGCGGTGACGCCGCGCCCAGCCAGCTCCCGGGCAATGGTCTTGGTGAGTCCTACCAGGCCCGCCTTGGCGGCGGCGTAGTTGGCCTGCCCCGGGTTCCCCATCAAGCCAGATACCGAGCCGATGTTCACCACCCGGCCCCAGCCGGATTTCATCAGATCCCGGTAGCAGGCCTGAATGGTGTGGAAGGCGCCCGCCAGGTTCACTGCCAGCACCCGTTTGAAGTCCTCCCCGCTCATCTTGAGGGTGAGGCCGTCTTTTGTGATACCGGCATTGTTGATCAGGATGGAGATGGGCCCCATGGCCTGTTTCACCTGCGCCACGGCGGTTTTCACCGCCTGTTCATCCGAAACGTCGCACTGGACGGCCAGGGCTTTAGCGCCTTTTGCCTCAATGAGCTTGACCGTCTCCTCCGCCGCGTCTTTCCGCCCGGCATACAGCAGGGCGATGTTCTCCGCGTGGGCGGTCATCTCCAGTGCAATCGCCCGGCCGATGCCCCGGGTGCCTCCGGTGATGAGCGCTGTTTTTCCCTGTGGGTTCATGCCTTTCCTCCCAAGGTCAGGGCCGCCTGCGCAATGCCCGCCATGTCCTCCGCCTGGAGCGTCACGGCCCCCGGCAGGATTTTGCCAATCAGCCCGCACAGCACCTTGCCGGGCCCCAGCTCAAGGAAGGTGTCAAAACCCGCTTCCGCCAGGTTTCTGATGGTCTCTTCCCACTTGACCGGGCTTGCCAGCTGGCGCGCCAGCCAATCCTTGGCCGCGCTCTCTTGATAAGGCCTTGCCGTCAGATTGCTGTACACCATCAGCTGAGGGGGGCTGATGTTCACTTCCTCAAGCGCCTGCGCCATTTTTTCAGACGCGGACGCCATTAGCGGCGAATGAAAGGCCCCGGCCACATTCAGCCGCAGGCTCCGCCCGCCCTGGGCTTTGAGGCTCTCTTCAAAGGCCTCAAGCGCCGGAATCGGCCCCGCCACCACGGTCTGGCCGGGGGCGTTGAGGTTGACGGCCTGCACCTCCGGGTGCTCCCGCAATTTTTCCCGCACCTCATCAGCGGTCAGCCTCAGCACCGCCGCCATGCCGCCGGGAATTTCCTCAGCGCAGGCCTGCATCCATTCCCCGCGCCGCTTCACCAGCCCAAAGCCTTCATCAAAATCCATCATCCCGGCACAGTGGCAGGCCGGCCATTCCCCCAGGGAAAACCCAGCCACAGCCCCCGGCCTGATGCCCGCCTGGACCGCCATTTTTGCAAGCGCTGCCTCCAGCACAAACAGGGCAGGCTGGGCGATGTCAGTCCGGGTGAGGCGCGCCATGGGGCCATGAAAGCAACTGTCGAGCAGCCCCGGCATCAGCGCCTCCGCCCGGTCCATCAATTCCCGCGCCTCGCGGGAAGCCTCATAGAGCGCCTGCCCCATGCCCGGCTGCTGGGCGCCCTGTCCGGGGAAGACAAAGGCTAACTTACCCATGTTCCGGCTTTCTTCAGAAGCACCTCTGCCTCCTGAAACATGGTGCTCATGATCTGTTCTGCCGGCAGGGTTTGACGCACCAGCGCCGCGGCCTGGCCTGCCATGATGCAGCCGGTGGTCATGTCGCCCTGGCGGGCAGCGCGCCAGAGGGCGCCGGTGCCAAACTTCTCCAGCTCCGCATTTGAGATGGAGACGTCCGCCTCTTTCCTGGCAAACTCCAGCATATAGCTGTTTTTCAGCGCCCGCACCGGGTGGCCCAGCCTGCGCCCGGTCACCATGGTGTCGATGTCCCGGGCGGAAACCACCCGGTCCTTGAAGCATTGGGGAATGGTGCACTCCTCCGCCGCCAGGAAGCGGGTACCGCACTGCACGCCCTCCGCCCCCAACATCATGGCCGCCGCCACGCCCCGGCCATCGGCGATGCCGCCGGCGGCGATCACCGGGATCTCTACCGCATCAGCCACCTGGGGCACCAGGGTAAGCGTGGTGAGTTCCCCAATGTGCCCGCCCGCCTCACAGCCCTCGGCGATCACAGCGCAGGCTCCTTCCCGGGCCACCCTTTTTGCGATGGCCACAGAGGGCACCACCGGCACCACCTTGACCCCGGCTCCCAGCCACATGGGGATAAACCGGCCAGGGAGGCCGGCGCCGGTGGTCACCACGGGCACTTTCTCCGCCGCCACCACCGCAGCACAGGCCTCCGCGTGGGGGCTCATCAGCATGATGTTCACGCCGAAGATCCGGTCGGTCATCTCCCGGCACAGCCGGATCTGCTCCCTCAGGTAATTGGCGTCCTGGCTCATGGCGGAGATGATGCCCAGGCCCCCG
>DHQX01000039.1:54184-54563 GCA_002411105.1 Christensenella sp. UBA5327
GCCACCCAGGCCATGCCCCCCTGAAAGATGGGGTAGGTGAGCCCGAAGAGCTCGGACACCCGGGTCTTGATCATCAGGCCGCCTCCTGAATCACCCGCACCAGGTCGCCCACGGTGCCGTCCACCTTGGTGATGTCGATGGTGACGTTAAAGGCGTCCTCCAGATCCATGATCAATTCCGCCACATCCAGGCTGTCAAGCGCCAGGTCAGAAAACTTGGTCTCCGCCTTGATCTGGCTGGGGTCGGTGCCGCGGCGCTCGGCCAGGGCCTGGGCCACTTTGTTCATGATGCTTTCCATGGGGTTTTCCTCCTTGATTTTGGGCGTTTTATTGTCTGGCAGCGGGAAACAGGTCCTCTGCCGGGGTCAGCTTGTCAGGGG
>DHQX01000039.1:54669-55200 GCA_002411105.1 Christensenella sp. UBA5327
GGTCAGCTTGTCAGGGGGCTGTTTGCCCCAGCGCAGCACGCAGGCGCCGCTCACCAGGCCCGCGCCAAAGGCGCTCATGGCGATGAGGTGGCCTGGCTTGAGGTGCCCCGCGCGGTAGAGCTCATCCAGCAGCAGCGGAACGCTGGCCGCCGATGTGTTGCCGGTGCGGTGGATGTTGCCGGGCATGCGGGCCGGATCCAGCTTCAGGCGGTGGCGCACCGCGTCCACGATGCGCTGGTTGGCCTGGTGGAGCAGCACCCAATCCATCTGGTCCAGGGGGATGCCGGATTTCTCTGCCACGGTTTCCAAATCCTGGATGGACCGGGTCACCGCGAAGCGGTACACATCCTGGCCCAGCATCTTTAGGCCGCTTGCCGCCTCCTCAGGCTTTTTGGTGAAGGGGTTATTGCCCGGCTCTGCCAGCATGTACAGCACCTGGCTGTCGGTCTGGGCGGTGAGGTGGCAGGCCAACAGGGCATCCCCCGGCCCCGCCACCACGGCCGCGGCGCCGTCGCCAAACAGCACGCAGGT
>DHQX01000007.1:0-206 GCA_002411105.1 Christensenella sp. UBA5327
GGCAGCTCCATCACAAAGGGGGCGGGGTCGCCCGCAAAGCGCCGGGTTTTTTTCAGGATGAGGCCGGAGATGATGACGGCGGCCACGCCGATGAAATAGGTGGACACCGCCACCCAGTTGGACTCATGAAACAGCGCGCCCGCCAACAGGGCGATGATGGGCAGCTTGGCGCTGCAGGGGATGAAGGAGGTGGTGATGATGGTCAT
>DHQX01000007.1:334-27818 GCA_002411105.1 Christensenella sp. UBA5327
TGGTCATGCGCCGGTCGCGCTGGGACTCAATGGTGCGGCTGGCCATGATGCCGGGCACCGAGCAGCCAGAGCCGATCAGCATGGGGATGAAGCTTTTGCCCGACAGCCCAAAACGCCTGAACACCCGGTCCATGATGAAGGCCACCCGGGCCATATAGCCCACATCCTCGAGGATGGACAGCATCAAAAACAATACCAGCATCTGGGGCACAAAGCCCAGCACAGCCCCCACGCCGCCCACGATGCCGTCAACCACAAGGCCGGTGAGCCAGGGGGCGACGTTTGCACCCTCCATGGCCCCCCTCAGGTTGGGGATGATCCACTCGCCAAAGAGGGTTTCGTTGGTGAATTCGGTCACAATGGCGCCCACAGTGGTGACGGCGATGTAGTACACCAGCGCCATCACGGCGATGAAGATGGGCAGCGCCAGGATGCGGTTGGTGACCACCTGGTCGATGCGGTCGGACAGGTTCATTTTCTGTCCCCTGTGCTTTTTGACCACCGCCTGATCCATGAGGGCTGCGATGTAGGCGTAACGCTGGTTGACGATGATGCTCTCCGCGTCGTCATCCAGCGCCTTTTCGCAGGCGCTGATAAAGCCTTCCACCCGGCTTTTGGCGTCTTTGGGCAGCGAAATTTCCGCCCGGGCTTTCTCATCCCGCTCAAAGAGCTTGATGGCGCTAAAGCGCAGGGCGCTTTGGGGGACAGACCGGGCGATGGCCTCTTCGATATGCGCCAGGGTGTGCTCTAAGGGGCCTGAAAACACGGCGGGTGGCTCCATGCCGGCCTGCTTCCGGGCCAATTGGATGGCCTCCCGGGCCACCTGCTCGCCGCCCTCGCCCTTAAGGGCCGACAGGGGAACCACCGGGCAGTGAAGGGCTTGGCTCAGGCGGGCCATGTTGATGGCGTCGCCGCTTTTTTTCACCAGGTCCATCATGTTCAGCGCCACCACCACCGGGATGCCCAGCTCCAAAAGCTGGGTGGTGAGGTAGAGGTTGCGCTCCAGGTTGGTGCTGTCCACCACGTTGATGATGGCGCCTGGACGCTCCTGGGTGAGGTAATCCCGGGTGATGACCTCCTCTGGCGTGTAGGGGGAGAGGGAGTAGACGCCCGGCAGATCCTGGATCATCACATCCGGGCTGCCCTTGAGCTTGCCCTCTTTTTTCTCGATGGTGACGCCCGGCCAGTTGCCCACATACTGGGCGGAGCCGGTAAGGGCGTTAAACAGCGTGGTTTTCCCGCTGTTGGGGTTGCCTGCCAGGGCGATGGTGGTTGGCATGGTGTGCTCCTTTCAAAGTTAGTTTTATCTAACTAAACGGCAAAAAAATTAGCGGATCTCAATGGTCTGGGCATCCTGCTTGCGCAGGGACAGCTCATAGCCCCGCACAGTCACCTCGATGGGGTCGCCCAGGGGGGCCAGCTTGCGCAGAAACACCTGGGTGCCCTGGGTGATGCCCATGTCCATGATGCGCCGCCTCACGGCCCCTTCGCCGTGGAGCCTCTGCACAGTCACGGTGTCTCCTGGTTTTGCGTCCCGCAGCGTCTTCATCCTGTTTCCTCCTTAAATTACCCCACAAAAATGTGCCTGGCCATGTCCTGGCCAAGGGCCACGCGGCTGCCCTTGACCCGCAGAATGACGCCGCCCTGGGACTGGCCCAGCACCTGCACCTGGGCGCCTGTCACAAAGCCCAACTCCGCCAGGCGCTGGCGGGTGGCTGGGTCGCCGGAGATGCGGCGGATCACCGCGTCCTCCCCGGATGCCAACAGAAACACCGGCATGGCTCCTCCTCTGCCCGGGGTTAGCGTTAACTAACTCCTGGCCCGCAATATCGGCCGCATGACCGGCCGTCCAGGGGGAGTTTAGCGCATCTAACTCCCCCTGTCAAGCACCTTGTGCAGCTTTCTCAAAACTGATAGGATATAAGGGAGTGAAAGGGGTGAATGCGATGAAAATCAACGAATCCCAGGAGAATTATCTGGAGCGTATCCTGCTGCTCCAGCAGGAGAAGGGCTATGTGCGCTCCGTTGATATCGCCGATGCCCTGGGGGTGACCAAGCCCAGCGTCAGCCATGCGATGAAGCTGCTGCGGCAAAACGGCTATATCCTGATGGGTGATGACAACCTCATCACCCTGACCCCCGCTGGCAACGACATTGCCCAGCGCATGGTGGAGCGCCACTATGCCATTGCCCGGATCCTGATGCACATGGGGGTGGCAAAGGACATCGCCTATGAGGATGCCTGCAAGATTGAACATGATATCTCTGAGGAGAGCTTTGAGGCCCTGAGGCGCTTTGCCTGTGAGCATCTGGAGATTGAGTGCGACAGATGAACCGGTTTGTTTTGAAGGCCCCCTTCACCGCCCGGGGTGACCAGCCCCAGGCCATTGACGCCCTGTCAAGGGGTGTGAAGGAGGGCATGCGGGGGCAGACGCTGCTGGGGGTGACGGGCAGCGGCAAAACCTATACCATGGCCGCGGTGATTGAAAAGGTGCAAAAACCCACCCTGGTGATTGCCCATAACAAGACCCTGGCGGCCCAGCTGTGCGCTGAATTTAGGGCCTTCTTCCCTGACAGCGCCGTGGAATACTTTGTCAGCTATTATGACTATTACCAGCCGGAGGCCTACATCGCCTCCAGCGACACCTATATTGAGAAGGATTCCTCCATCAACGACGAGATTGATCGCCTGCGCCACAGCGCCACAGCGGCGCTAAAGGAGCGCCGGGATGTGATCATCGTGGCGTCGGTCTCCTGCATTTATTCCATGGGCGACCCCAGCGAATACCTGGGGCAGATGATTTCGCTAAGGCCAGGCATGCGGCTGACGCCCGAGGAACTGGCCCGGCAGCTGGTGGCGATTCAGTATGCCCGCAACGACCTGGCCTTTGCCCGGGGCATGTTTAGGGTGCGGGGCGATGTGGTGGAGATTATCCCGGTCAACGAGAACGACAACAGCCTGCGGGTGGAGTTTTTTGGCGAGGAAATCGAGCGCGTTTCGGAAACCGATATCACCACCGGCCGTGCCCTCCGGCAGCTGAATCACGCGGCGCTTTACCCCGCCACCCACTATGCCACAAGCCAGGCGGGGCTGGAGCGGGGCATCCTACAAATGGAAAAGGACCTGGAGGAGCGCATCAAGTATTTTGAGGGCGAAAACCGCCTGCTTGAGGCCCAGCGCATCGCCCAGCGCACCCGCTATGACATTGAGATGCTGCGGGAAATCGGCTTTTGCACGGGGATTGAGAATTACAGCCGGTATTTTGACGGACGAAGCCCCGGCGACCCGCCCTATTCGTTGCTGGACTATTTCCCCAAGGATTTTCTGTGTTTTATCGATGAATCCCACGTCACCGTGCCCCAGATCAGGGGCATGTACAACGGCGACCGGGCCAGGAAACTAAATTTGGTGGACTATGGCTTCCGCCTGCCCTCAGCGCTTGATAACCGGCCCCTCACCTTTACAGAATTTGAGGAGCGTATCCGGCAGGTGATCTATGTGTCGGCCACGCCCGGGCCCTTTGAGGCGGAGAACAGCAGCCAAACGGTGGAGCAGATTATCAGGCCCACGGGCCTGCTTGACCCCAAAATCGCCGTGCGCCCCGCCACGGGCCAGGTGGATGACCTGATTGGCGAAATCAAGGACACGGTGGACAAGGGCTTCAGGGTGCTGGTGACCACGCTGACCAAGGCCATGGCCGAGCGCCTGACCGATTACCTGCGTGACATGGGCACCCGGGTCAGGTATCTGCACTCTGACATCAAAACCATGGAGCGCATGGAGCTTTTACGGGATCTGCGCCTGGGTGCTTATGACGTGCTGGTGGGGATCAACCTCCTAAGAGAGGGGCTAGACCTGCCGGAAGTGGCGCTGGTGGCCATTTTAGATGCGGATAAGGAGGGTTTTCTGCGGTCAGAGACCAGTTTGGTGCAAACGGTGGGTCGCGCCGCCCGGAACACCGAGGGCCGGGTGATCATGTATGCTGATCAGCCCACCGATTCCATGATGCGCGCCATCTCCGAGACCAACCGCCGCCGGGCCATTCAGGAAAAATACAACCAGGCCAACGGCATCACGCCGGAGACCATCAACAACGCCGTCAGGGATTTGATCGCCATCGCTGAACAGACCCAGCAGGATGAGCGGGTGAAGCACCTGTCCGAGGAGGAGCGGGCCGCCATGAGCCTGTCCATCGAGGACCGGATGCTCTCCGCCGCCCGGAACCTGGACTTTGAGCAGGCGGCCAAGCTGCGCGACCAGCTCTTTGCCCTCAGGGGTGACGCGCCCATTGAGAAAAAACAGCCCCAGCCCGCGCGCAGGAAGCGGGCCAGGACGCGGAAATAGGAGGGGTTTATGCAGGTTGGGATCCATGTGTTGGTGATGCTGATGTTTGTGGGGTTGGGCATCGCTTTTTACAGGGGCAAGGCGCTTGATTTGGTGGCCGGCTACAACACCATGACCAAAGCCGAAAAGGCCAGGGTGGACCAGGCGGGGATGGGGAAATTCATGGGCAAGCTGATGTTTGCCATCGCCGGGTGCAACCTGGTGATGGCGCTGAGCCCGCTGCTGGGCAACATGCTGTTTTTGTGGCTGGGCATGGGGCTGATGATGGCCCTGGTGATCGGAGCGGTGATCTATGCCAACACGGGGGACCGTTTTCTCAGGAAATAAACTTTTCAAAATAGTTTTTCGGGATTCACGTTTTTGCCCGCTTGCAACCCATCGAATTTACAGAATATTAGAATTGACGCCCTGTTTATAAGCGAATTATGCATTTCCATCAGCCGTTTTCCCGTCGTTTGGACGGGTATTTTTGTTTTAATAGCCGGTTGCTATTAAGGAAGCGGAACGATTGACAGGGGTTTTGGCTGATGAAATATTATTATATTATTGACATGATTCTGCATTTTATGAGACAATAGCTAAAATATACATGTCGAGGAATCGACGAAGGAGGAGCCATGAAGTTTTCCAAACGGACCCCCCCTGTCGTCAGGCTGTTGATTTGCACAGCCTTGCTGATCACCCTCATGGGCCAGGTGGTGTTAGCAGCGCCGGCTGGTGAGAAAGTACCGGCGATCACCATCCTGAGCTCCCTTCCTGAAGCCAACATGGTCAACTACGAGATGTCCCAGGAGGCGGTGGAGGAGCTGCGCAAGCTGGGCGTTGAAGCCACCGCGCAGCCCACAGACTTTGCCGTGCTGCTGGACATCATCTATGGCGAGGCTTCCGACTACGATGCCTACACCATCGGCTGGTCCGGCCGGATTGAGCGGCTTGACCCGGACATGTTTATCCACTCCATCAACCACTCTGATAACGCCCTGCCCGGCGGCAACAACACCAACCGCTACCGCAACCCCGAGTTTGATGCCCTGGCCGATGCCCAGCGCCGGGAGATGGACATCAACAAGCGCCGGGAGATCGTGTTTGAGGCTCAGAAGATGCTGGCCGAAGATGTCCCCCATGTGACGCTGTACTCCCGTGCCACCATCCAGACCTACAACAAGGACAAGTTCACCGATGTCTTGAACCTCCCCGGCGAGGGCGTGTTCAACGAGTGGACCCCCTTCCAGGTGAAGCCCTTGACTGAGGACAAAATCCTGAAGGTGGCCAGCAACGTGAACATCGACGACATGAACCCGCTGAGCTCCAAGTCGGTCTATGGCTGGCGCAACCTGCGGCTCATCTATGACAAGCTGGTGCGCCTGTCGCCTGAAACTCAGCCCCAGCCCTGGGCGGCTGAGAGCTGGGACGTGGTGGCCGATGATGTGGTGGATGTGGTGCTGCGCTCCGGCATGACCTTCCACGACGGCAAGCCCGTGACGGTGGAGGATGTCAAGTTCTCCTACGAGCTGTTCATCAACGAGAAGAACGAGTACTTCGGCTCCTTCCTCTCCCCGATCAAGTCCATCGAGATCACCGATGAGAACACCGTCCGCTTCAACCTGAAGGAGCCCTATGCGCCCTTCATCACCAACACCCTGGCCCAGATTCCCATCCTGCCCAAGCATGTGTGGGAGGGCATTGAGAACCCCACCACCTACCCCAACCTGGAAGCGATTGGCTCCGGCCCCTTCAAGGTGGAGCACTTCCGCACGGGCGAGGAACTGGCGGTTTCCCGGTTTGAGGATTATTTCCAGCAGCCGCTGATTGACGGCTACATCTTCCAGATTTTCGCCGCCCCCGAGGGCGTCTTGACAGCGCTGGAATTGGGCACGGTGGACATGGTCTCCTACGACCTGGTGCCCGCCCACACCAACCTCATCAAGGAAAATGCCGGGGGCAAATACAGCCACCTGGAGCTCACCGAAGCGCCGGACATCGGCTTCTTCTACCTGGGCTTCAACATTGACCGGGCCCCCTTTAACAACAAGGCCTTCCGCATCGCCTTTGCCCACATCGTGGACTATGACCTGGCCATTGACGTGCACCTGGACGGCTATGGCGCCAGGGGCGGCGGCGGCCTGGTGATTGTGGAAGCCAACGAATTCTGGCACAACCCCGAAGTGCCGGTTTATGACAAATATGACCCTGACCGCGCCAAGGAGATTCTGGAAGAAGCCGGTTTCACCTGGGACAGCGCGGGCAACCTGTACATGCCTGCTGAGTAAGGCTTGGGAAGGAGCCATCCTTCCTGCCAATATTAAAGGGCGCGTCCTGGCAACGCACGCACCCCGCCGGGGCGCGCCCCTTTTGGATTTACCAACCCTGCCATTCTGTTGACAAGACCCATACCCCGGCCCCCCGCAAGGCTCTTGAAGCCCCGGCCTTGCCAGTACATGAGGTGGTGAGCAATTGTTTGGATATGTATTGAAACGGCTTTTGATCATGGTGTTGATGATCGTGTTGGTGTCCACCATGATCTTCTTCCTGTTCCGGGTGATGCCCGGTGACCCGACTGCCTTTTTGGTGGACCCTTCCATTACGCCGGAGGCCCGGGCCCAGATGCTCTCGCGCTATGGGCTGGACAAAGGGCTGTGGGATCAATACCTGATTTTCATGAAGGACCTGGCGCGGCTGGAGTTTGGCAGCTCCTACTTCTACAACCGCCCAGTGCTTCAGATCATCGGCGAAAAGCTGCCCGCTACCTTGATTCTGATGTTTTCCGCCATGGCGCTGGCCTACCTGATCGGCGTCCTCTTTGGCGCCTGGATGGCCTGGAGGCGGGGGTCACGGCTTGAGACCGGGGGGATCGTGTTTGTGCTGTTCTTCCGCTCGGCGCCCACCTTCTGGGTGGGGCTGATGGCCATCATCCTGTTTTCAGCAGGGTTGGGCTGGTTTCCCGCCCAGGGCATGCGCACGGTGGGCACCCCCAGCGGAAGCTTTGCCCAGATGTTCCTCAACTGGGATTTCCTGCACCACCTGATCCTGCCCAGCATTGTGGCGGCGCTGTATTTCATGGCGACGCCCCTGCTTGTGATGCGCAACTCGATGCTTGAGGTGCTGTCTGAGGACTATGTGGAGATGGCCCATGCCAAGGGCATCAAGCCCCGCAAGGTGCTCTTTCGCCACGCAGCCAGAAACGCGCTGCTGCCGGTGGTGACCTCGGGCGCTTTATTCATTGGATCGGCCATTGGCGGCCAGGTGCTTATCGAGGTGGTGTTCTCCTGGCCGGGGCTGGGGCGGGAGATTGTGACCGCTGTTACCCGGCGGGATTATCCCCTGGCCCAGGCCTGCTTCATCATCATCTCCACCACCGTCATGGTGATGAACCTGGTGGCCGACCTGCTGTATGCGGCGCTTGACCCCAGGATTTCCTACAAGGCGCTGAAGGGGTGAGAATGATGGAAAAAGTGAGCCGAGTGAAACGAAACGTGAACACCCAGAGCGTGTTCCATCAGTTTTTGAAAAACATCAGACGCGACAAACTGGCCATGGTGGGGGTTATCCTGCTGGTCTTCTTTGTGTTTGTGGCCATCTTTGCAAACTCCCTGGCCCCCCACGGCGCCAGGGACCGGCACTACAACGAAGCCCGCAAGATCCGCCGCCTGGAGCCACCCTCTTTAGCCCATCCCTTTGGCACCACCGATGTGGGCCGGGACATCTTCTCCCAGGTGATCCTGGGCACCAAGACCGCACTCACCGTGGGGGTGCTGGCGGCCATCCTGGTCACCGCCGTGGGATCGGTGGTGGGCATCGTGGCGGGGTATTACGGCGGGGTTGTGGATGTGATCATCATGCGCGTCGTGGACTTCTTCTACGCCATCCCCTTCATCCCCTTTGTGATTGTGCTGGCGGCGGTCACCAAGCCCAGCATGTGGAACATCATCCTGGCGGTGTCCATGCTCTCCTGGCGCACGGTGGCACGCCTTGTGCGCTCCCAGGTGCTGTCCATCTCCAAGCGCCCCTACATCAAAGCCGGGCGCGTGGCTGGCGCCAGCGATTTACGGCTGATGTTCAAATACATCCTGCCCAATGTGGTGCCGCTGATCCTGCTGGAGATGGCCTTCATGGTCAACTGGGCCATCACCGCGGAGGCCTCCATCGCCTTTTTAGGCTTTGGGGATCCCAACGTGCCCAGCTGGGGTCAGATCCTGCACATCGCCTCCTCCACCGGCAACGCCCGGGTGGCCTGGTGGTGGGTGCTGGCCCCCGGCATGGCGATTGTGCTCCTGTTGATGTCCATCTTCTTTGTGGCTCGGGCCCTGGAAGAGGTGGTTGACCCAAGGCTGAGGAGGCGCTGAGAATGACACTGCTGGAAGCGAAAAATATCTCCATTGAGTATAAAACCGAGGCCGGTGTCCTGCGCGCGGTGGAGGACGTATCCTTTTCACTGGCGGTGGGCGAAAGCCTGGGCCTGGTGGGGGAGTCCGGCTGCGGGAAGACCACCCTGGCCAAGTCCATCATCCGCCTCCTGGCCAAAAACGGCCGGATCAGCCAGGGGCAGATGCTGTTTAAGGGGCAAGACCTGGTGAAGCTGAGCGACGAGGAAATCAGAAAGCTGCGGCTCAAGGAAATCGCCATGGTCTCCCAAAGCGCCATGAACGCCTTGAACCCGGTCTACACCGTGGGGGATCAGCTCATCGAGGGCATCTGCGCCCACACCACCCTGTCCAGGAAGGCGGCCCATGCCCGGGCGGTGGAGGTGTTCAAAATGGTGGGGCTGGAGGAAAAACGCCTGCGCAGCTACCCCCACCAGATGTCAGGTGGCATGAAGCAGCGGGCCATCATCGCCATGGCCTTAACGCTGGACCCGGCGCTGATCATCGCCGATGAGCCCACCACCGCCCTTGATGTGGTGGTGCAGGACCAGATCCTTCAGCAGATCATCCAGCTGAAAAAGGCCATCAACGGCTCCATGATCCTCATCACCCACGACATCTCGGTGGTGAGTGAAACCTGTGAGACCATCATCGTCATGTATGGTGGGAAGATCATGGAGCAGGCGCCCACCAAGGTGTTTTTCAAGCAGCAGGTGCACCCCTATTCCCTGGGGCTGAACAACGCCTTTCCCAGCATCACGGAAATTGGGGAGCAGCTTATCTCCATCCCCGGCGCCCCGCCCAACCTGCTGGAACAGCAGGCCGGCTGCCGATTTCAGGCGCGCTGCCCCTTTGCGGATGACACATGCCGGAAGGAGCAGCCCCCCCTCGCTCCCGTGGGGGAGGGGCACCTCTCCGCCTGCCACTACAACTACAAGGCTGATTATTTCCGCCAGGAGAGCAAAAAGCCCCAGACCTGGCAGGCCGTGGCCCGCCGCATCGAGGCGGAAGGCATCCAGAAAGGAGGCGCCTGATGGACAACCCCATCATCCAGATCAAGGATTTGAGCAAGGTTTTTCCCGTGCCCCGGGGGCTCCGGGATGTGCTGGAGGGCCGCCGCCAGGCGGTGAAGGCCATTGACGGCATCAGCCTGAACATCGCCAAAGGCGAAATCATTGGCCTGGCGGGGGAGAGCGGCTCGGGCAAGACCACCACCGGGGAAATCCTGGTGCGCCTGCAAAAGGAGACCAGCGGCAGCATCACCATCGACGGGCACCCGCTGGATGGCAGCGGCAAGAAGCTGCAAAAGCAGTTCCGCCGGGAAGTGCAGATGATCTTCCAGGACCCCTATGAGACCCTCAACCCCCGCTTCAACGTGTTTGAGACCATCGCCGAGCCGCTGAAGATCCATGGCGAGCGGGATCAGCAGGTGATCAGAGACCGGGTGATCCAGGCGCTGGAAATCGCGGAGCTGCGGCCTGCCCAGCAGTATATGCACCGCTACCCCCACGAGCTTTCCGGCGGCCAGCGCCAGCGGGTGGCCATTGCCCGGGGTGTTGTGATTGGCCCCAAAATCCTGGTGGCGGATGAGCCGGTGTCCATGCTTGACGTGTCCATCCGGGCGGATATTTTAAACCTCTTAAAGCGCCTTAGGGAGCAGATGGGGCTTACCATGCTCTACATCTCCCATGACCTGTCCACCATCAAATACCTGTGCGACCGCATCGCCATCATGTATCTGGGCAAGATCATGGAGATTGGCCCGGTGAATGAGGTGATTGCCAACCCCGTCCACCCCTACACCCAGGTGCTGCTCTCGGCTGTCCCCGTGGCCGACCCGGACCATGTCAAAAAGCGCATCCTGATTGATGACGAAACCCCCGACCAGATCAACCTGCCCCCCGGCTGCCGGTTTAGCCCCCGCTGCCCCTTTGTGCAGCCTGCGTGCGCCAGCTGCGACCACACCATGCGTGAGGCCGGGGAAAACCACTTTCACGCCTGCCTGTTTACCCGAGAAGAGCAGCGTACTGAATGCAATCATTAACGCTTTGATGAGCCGGTCTTTTTTCGCCTTCTCTGTGCGTTAACTCATTCATTCAGCATTGATAAAAGAAATAATGGATAAAGTGCGGGATGTCGTTGCATTTGCAACGGCATCCCTTTGCTTTGCCGGGTATACTGGCATCGTAACGTTAGGAATGACTAACCTTGAAGATAACAGGAGGGAAAACCATGAGCGCACACATCAACAACCGGGAGCAACCCCAAGACCCGCAGTCCTTCCGCAAGGAAAAGCTGAAGGAGATCATCGCACGCCTCCACGAGGGCCACACCGTGGAGCAGGTGAAGGGCGAGTTTGAAAAGGTGTTTGGCGAGGTTTCTGCCGAGGAGATCTCCCAGGCCGAGCAGGCGCTGATCAACGAGGGCATGCAGGTGGAGGAGGTGCAGAAGCTCTGCGACGTCCACGCCGAGGTCTTTAAAGGCTCTATCACCCAAATTCATCAGCAGCCCACCACAACCCGCCCCGGCCACCCCATCCACACCCTCAAGGCCACCAACAACGCGCTGCGGGCGCTGATCGCGCAGATCCGGGGCCTCATCGGCAAGGCTGACGGCGCCTCCATCGAAGCCCTGCGGCAAAAGGCCCTGAAGCTGGCAGAGATCGACAGCCACTACAAGATCAAGGAAAACCTGCTCTTTCCCTATATGGAAAAATATGGCGTCACAGCCCCGCCCAAGGTGATGTGGGGCGTGGACGACGAGATCAGGGCTGAAATTAAAGACGCCATCGCTGACATCGCCCACGGCAAGGCTGAAAAGCTGGAAGCAGTCACCATCCGGCTTGAGGACATGGCTTTCAAGGAGGAGCACATCCTGCTGCCCATCCTGGTGGAAAAGCTGCACGAGGACGAGTGGCAGCAGATCGCCCAGGATGCGCCGGAGTTTGGCTTTTTCCTCATTGATCCTCCCCCCGCCTTCCCTTTGCATGACCGGACACCCGCCCGGGGCGAGGCCCAGGCCGAGGGCCGCTTCACCCTGCCCACCGGCAGCTTTAATGCTGAGGAGCTCACCGCCATTTTCAACACCCTGCCCCTGGACATCACCTTTGTGGACGCGGATGACCGGGTGCGCTTCTTCTCCCAGACGGCTGACCGGGCCTTCCCCCGCACGGTGTCGGTGCTGGGCCGCAATGTCTCCAACTGCCACCCGCCTGCCAGCGTCCACATCGTGGAAAGCATTGTGAATGACTTCAAATCAGGCAAAAAAGACCACGAGGATTTCTGGATTGGCATGGGGGAAAGGCTCATCCACATCCGCTACTTTGCCCTGAGAAGCCCTGAGGGCAAATACCTGGGCGTGGTGGAAACCACCCAGGACATCGCCCCGCTCAAGGGGATCACCGGAGAAAAGCGGCTGCTCTCTGAAAGCTGACAAGCATAAACAAGCCAAAAACAAGCGTTCCTTTGACAGAAGGGACGCTTTCCTTATACACTGGCTGCATTGCTTTCAAGGAGGCCCCCATGCAGCACCTGCGCATTCCCAAGGGCTACACGCCGTGGCTGAACCTGTACGAGACCCAGGAGGCCATCGCCCTGATCAAAACCACCTTCACGGATTTTCTCTCCAAAGCGCTGAACCTCAAAAGGGTGTCCGCGCCGCTGTTTGTGCTGGAGGACAGCGGCCTTAACGATGACTTAAGCGGCGTGGAACGCCCGGTGGCTTTTGACATCCCTTTTTCCCGGGTGCAGGCCCAGGTGGTGCACTCCCTGGCCAAGTGGAAGCGCCAGGCGCTGGGGCAATACGGCTTCCCCATGGGGGAGGGGCTGTATACCGACATGAACGCCATCAGGCGGGATGAGACGCTTGACAACCTCCACTCCATCTACGTGGACCAGTGGGACTGGGAAAAGGTGATCGCGCCAGAGGAGCGAAGCATGGAGACGCTCAAGGATGCCATGCAAAACATCGTCACCGCCATCATCTGCACCTATGATTTATTGAAGTGGAAATACCCCCGGCTGCCGCTGAAGTTCAAGCACGATGTGCGCTTTGTCACCACGCAGGAACTGGAGGACCGCTGGCCTGACCTCACCCCCAAACAGCGGGAGGAGAAGATCACCCGGGAATACCGCACCTGCGGCATTCTGCAGATCGGCGGGAAGCTCAAATCCGGCCAGCCCCATGACGGCAGGGCCCCTGACTATGACGACTGGACCATGAACGGTGACATCCTCTTCTGGCATGAGCCGCTGGGCTGCGCGATGGAACTTTCCAGCATGGGCATCCGCGTGTCCCCCGATGCGCTGGACCGTCAGCTGCGGGAGAGTGGCTGTGACCACCGCCGCTCCTACCCCTTCCACCAAGCTCTTTTGGCGGGGCACTTGCCCATCACCATGGGCGGGGGCATCGGCCAAAGCCGCATGTGCATGCTGCTGCTGGGCAAAGCCCACATCGGCGAGGTGCAGTCCTCCTACTGGGATGAGGCGACCCGGACCCGGTGCCGGGATGGCGGGATTGTGCTGCTTTGAGTGATATGGTGTGCTGTATTTCCGGCAAGCTGCCTTACTCCGCACCCTCCCCGTGCCTCTCCCGGATCATCCGGTCGATGGCCTTGGCGGCGTCCTTGCCGGCGCCCATGGCCAGGATGACGGTGGCGGAGCCGGTGACCACGTCACCCCCCGCGTAGACCTTTTCCCGTGAGGTGAGGCCGTCGGGGCCATCCACCACGATGCCGCCCCATTTGTCGGTGGAAAGCCCCGGGGTGGTGAGGCGGATGAGGGGGTTTGAGGAGGTGCCCAGGGCCATGATGACCACATCGGCGGCCAGCTCATACTCGCTGCCGGGCTGCTCAATGGGACGCCTGCGGCCGGAGGCGTCCGGCTCACCCAGGGCCATTTTGATGCATTCCAGGCCGCGTACCCAGCCTCTGTCGTCGCCCAGGATCTGGACGGGGTTGGTCTGCAGGTGGAAGACGATGCCCTCCTCCTGGGCGTGGTGCACCTCTTCAGCACGGGCGGGCAGCTCCTTCATGCCGCGGCGGTAGACGATGGAGACGTCCCCGGCGCCCAGGCGCTTGGCGCAGCGCGCGGCGTCCATGGCCACGTTGCCCCCGCCCACCACCGCCACATGCCGGCCCCTGAGGATGGGGGTGAGGCTGTTTTCCTCGTAGGCCTTCATGAGGTTGATGCGGGTGAGGTATTCGTTGGCGGAGTAGACACCCTTGAGCGACTCCCCGGGGATGCCCATGAAGCGGGGAAGCCCGGCGCCCGAGGCGATGAACACCGCCTCAAAGCCCATTTCCAGCAGCTCGTCGATGGTGAGGGTTTTGCCGATAACGGTGTTGAGCATGACCTCAACCCCCAGACGGGAGAGCGCGTTCACCTCCGCCATCACGATGTCCTTGGGCAGGCGGAACTCGGGGATGCCATAGGTGAGGACCCCGCCTGGCAGGTGCAGCGCCTCAAACACGGTGACAGCATAGCCCATCCGGGCCAGCTCCCCGGCCGCAGTGAGGCCGCCGGGGCCCGCGCCCACCACGGCCACTTTGTGGCCGTTGGGCGTGGGCTTGGGCGGAAGCTCGCAAGCGTTCTCCCGGTGCCAATCGGCGGCGAAGCGCTCCAGGCGGCCGATGGCCACAGGCTCTCCCTTCAGGCCCCGGACGCAAAGCTCCTCGCACTGGGTCTCCTGGGGGCACACCCGGCCGCAGACCGCGGGCAGGGCGCTGGCTTCATTGAGGATGCGGAAGGCAGCTTCAAAATCCCCCTGGGCGATTTGATCAATAAAGCCGGGGATATCAATGGCCACCGGGCAGCCGGCCACGCAGGGCTTGTGCTTGCAGGACAGGCAGCGCCGGGCCTCCTCCACGGCCATCTCCGCCGTGTAGCCCAGGGCCACCTCTGTAAAATTGCGGTTGCGGGTGTGGGCATCCTGGGTGGGCATATCCACTTTGGTTTTAGACATATTGCGCGCCATGTTATTGATCCCCCTGGGCGAGCAGGTGGCAGGCCTCCTCGCGTTCCCTTTTCTCAAACTCCTCATAGATGCGGTTGCGGCTGATGACCTCGTCAAAGTCCACCTCGTGGCCGTCAAAATCAGGCCCGTCCACGCAGGCGAATTTCACCTGGCCGCCCACCGTCAGCCGGCAGCCGCCACACATGCCGGTGCCGTCCACCATGATGGGGTTCATGGACACCACGGTCTTGACGCCGTATTTTTTGGTGAGGAGGCTGACATACTTCATCATCACCAGGGGCCCGATGGCGATCACCTCGTCATATTGATGCCCTTCTTTGATGAGGGCCTCCAGCGCGTCTGTCACCAGGCCGTGGGAGCCATAGGTGCCGTCATCGGTCATGACCTTGAGAAGGTCAGAGACGCGGGCAAAGTCTTCTTCCATGAACACCAGGTCACGGCTGCGGAAGCCGATGATGCTGTGCACGACGCTGCCCTGGTCATGGAGCTGGCGGGCCACCGGAAAGGCGATGGCACAGCCCACGCCGCCGCCCACCACACAGGCTTTTTTGATTCCCTCTGTCTGGGTGGCGCTGCCCAGAGGGCCCA
Organism: Christensenella sp. UBA5327; assembly: GCA_002411105.1. Classification (GTDB taxonomy): domain Bacteria; phylum Bacillota; class Clostridia; order Christensenellales; family Aristaeellaceae; genus UBA6115. The sequence continues at coordinate 15,602 of DHQX01000007.1, forward strand.
CAAAGTCGTGCAGGCTTTCGCCCTGGTTGAGCGTATCCAGCTCCATCGTGCCCGCGCCCACCACCTGGTAGACGATGCTGACCGTGCCCACCTCCGGGTCCTGGTCGTGGATGGTGAGGGGGATGCGCTCGGAATGCTCCTTGGCCCGCAGAATGATGAACTGCCCCGCTTTGGCCTTTCGGGCCACCAGGGGCGCATGGATCACCATGCGGGACGCGTTGCCGGACAGGGCGGTTTTTTCCAGGATTTTATATTGTTGCAAGGCGAGATTCCTCCTATGTCATGCTGGGGTGTTTTTTAGCATCTGGGCACGCTGGCGGTGATCGGGCATGAGGGACGCCAGCACCCGGTAAAAGGCGGGGGAGTGGTTGAGCTGCTTCAAATGCGCCACTTCATGGGCCACCACATACTCGATGGCGGGCAGCGGATAGCGCATCAGCCTCCAGGAAAAGCACAATCCGCCCTTCCCGTTGCAGCTGCCAAAGCGCTTTTTGGCGCTGGTGATCTTCACATACCGGGGTGTGACCTGGAGCTGGCCGGCATAGCGCGCCACCAGCGCCGGGAGCATTTCCCGCGCCCTGTCCTTTAGCGCCGCCTCCTCAAGAGGCGTGGCCTCCGGCATCAGGCGGCGGGGCTTTTCCAGATGCTTGGCGATCCAGCCCCGCTTTGAGGTGACAAAGCGCTGGATATCAGCGGCTGACAGCCGCTGGGGGGCGCGCACGATGACCTCTCCCTCGGGGGTGACCTCCAGGGACAGGGTGCGGCGGGCGCTTCTGATCAGGCGGTAGTCAGCCATCAAAAAAGGCGGCGCGGATCATCCGCTCAACCGCCGCTTCTTCCCAGGAGGGAACGCGCCTTGCCCGCCAGCCTGCCAGGCAGGGTGCGGGAGCGCTTCAGCGCCATCTCAGCCGCCAGGGCGCTGCGGCGGTATTCCCGGTTGTCAGGCTCCAGGCGCACAGCGCTCCGCCAGGCCTGATGCGCCGCCAGATGATCCCTGAGGCCTAAGAGGGTCTCCCCCTGGAGGGCATACCACTCGGCATCCTTGCTCTCAGCGCGGCTTAGCTGGAACAGCGCCATGTCATACTGCCGGCGGGCCAGCAGGCTGCGCGCCCAGTATTTGGCCTGGGCCACTGGCAAGGCGGGGGAGGCGGTGTGCCTGGACTCTGCCAGCTTCAGGCACTGGGCATAGGCCAGGTTGATGCTGATCAGCTCCCTCTGGCCATCCTGCTGCTGCTGCGGGTCCAGGAAGCTATCCGGATGGCAGGTTTTGACCAGCTTCCGGTAAGCGCTGCGGATGGCGGCTTCGTCAGCGTCGGGCTTAAGCCCCAGGCGCTCAAAGGCGGTTTGCATCGCCGTTACTCTCCTCAGGGTCAAGGGGGGCGCGGGAAATCCTGGCCCCCAGGTCACCCAGCTTGCTCTCCAGGTGCTCATAGCCCCGGGTGATGTTCCCCGGGTTGTAGACCTCGGTGACCCCCTGAGCCATGAGGCCAGCGATGACCAGGGCCGCCCCGCCCCTGAGGTCAGAAGCATAGACCGGGGCGCCGTGGAGCTCCGGCACCCCCTCAATATGCGCCACGCGGCCGTTAATGACCGCCTTGGCACCCATTTTGCGCATCTCATCCAGGTGCTTGAAGCGGGATTCGAAGATGTTCTCGATCACCTCGCTGGTGCCCATGGCCCGGGTTAAAAGGGCGCTCATGGGCTGCTGGAGGTCGGTGGGGAAGCCGGGGTATTCCTGGGTGGACAGCCGGATGGCCCGGTGCCCCTGGCGGAGGTTCACGGTGATGACGTCATCCTGGCTGGTCACCATGACGCCCATCTCAAGCAGTTTGGCTGTGAGCGCCTCCATATGGGTGGGGATGCAGCCGTGCAGCGCCACGTTCCCCCGGGTGGCCGCGGCGGCGATCATCAGGGTGCCGGCCTCAATCTGGTCGGGGATGACGGTGTAGCTGCCGCCACCCATTTTGCTGGTGCCTCGGATGCGGATGGTGTCCGTCCCCGCGCCCCTGACCCGGGCGCCGATGCGGTTTAAGAAGTTGGCGGTGTCAACGATGTGGGGCTCCCGGGCGCAGTTGGTAAGAACGGTGTCCCCCTCAGCACGGGAGGCGGCCAGCATCACGTTGATGGTGCCGCCTACGGTCACCATGTCGAAGTTGATGTGGGCGCCTTTGAGCTTGCCCTCCAGCACGATCATGCCATTTTCGTCCTTGATGGTGGCCCCCAGGGCTTTAAAGCCCTTCAGGTGCTGGTCAATGGGCCGGCTGCCCAGATCGCATCCACCGGGATAGCCCACCTCAGCCCGCCCATAGCGGCCCAGGAGGGCCCCCATCAGGTAATAGCTGGCGCGCATGCGCTGGCTGTAGGAAAAGGGCACCGTCAGGGAATTGACCCCGGTGGGGTCAACGGCCATCTGTTTTTGCTCCGGGTGCCATTCCACCTTGGCGCCAAGGTGCTTCAAAATGCGATATAAAACCCGGATATCTTCGATAGCCGGGAGGTTCTCGATGACGCAGGGGCGGCCGGCCAGCAGCACCGCCGGGACCACCGCCAGGGAGGTGTTCTTGCCGCCGGAAACCTGGGTTTCACCCTTTAGCTCCCGGCCGCCGTCAATCACCAGTTTGTAATCAGGCATCCAACCCTCGTCCTCCTTGGTCGTTCGCCAAAGTATAACATAGCCGGGAATTGAATGTAAAGGCGGTGAAAAGCCGTGATATTGTCATTAATGCCAGGGTTTTACAGCGAATCGGGCTGTTTTGACAGGGCGTTTCTCACCTGCTGCTGCAGCACCGGCACCAGCTCCTGCTCAAACCAGGGGTTTGCCGCCAGCCACCTGAAATTGAGCGGTGAGGGGTGTACGATGGGGAAATAGTCGGGAAGATAGGCCTGATAGTTGTGCACGGTTTGGGTGAGGTTTGCCTGGCGGCGGCTTCCCAGGTAGTGCCGCTGGGCGTACTGGCCCACCAGCAAGGCCAGGCGCAGGTCTGGCATCAGCGCCATGAGCCGGTCATGCCACAGGGGCGCAAAATCCCGCCGGGGCGGGATATCCCCCGATTTGCCCTTGCCCGGATAGTAAAAATCCATGGGCAGGTGGGCGATCTGCTCCGGATCCCGGAAGGTGGCCTCATCCACCCCCATCCACCGCATCAGGCGCTGGCCGCTGGCGTCATCCCAGGCCAGACCCGCTGTTTGCGCCCGGATGCCCGGGGCCTGGCCGATCACCACCAGGCGGGCCCTGGGGCCAGCCACAAACAGGGGCTGGTAGCCCTGCGCCAACAGCGCCTGGTTGCTGGGGTGGTGGGCGATTTCCTGGCGGATGGCTTCAATCCGCTCATCCATCGGCGTTCTCCCGCGGGTAGGTGATGTGGGTGCCGTCCACCACCGCAAAGGGGGTGAGGCTGTGGGCTTTGGTGGTGGTTTGGTCCATGATGTCAAGCACGGTTGCTCCGCGCACCGTGAGCGCATCCGCCACCAGGGAGCGGTGGCAGCGCCAGGGCAGGGCCTCGGCGCACATGATGGCGGTGGGCTTTTCCGCAGCGTAGCGCATCAAGGTGTCGATGCCCTCCTTGAAAGCCGCGGTCTGCATATAGTCCGCGTAGCTGCGGAAGGAGGCGTTGCGCCAGCCCAGGTTAAAAGACGCCCCGGTCGGGTGCCGCAGGCCGCCCAGGGATTTCATATGGATATACTCGATGTGGTTTTCCGGCATGGACATGATGAGCGCGCTTTGCTCATACTGCGGGTTGAAGCGGGAGCGCGGGATGGAGCGAATATCCACCAGACGCGTGACGCCGTTGGCCCGGAGCATCCTGACAAAGAGTTCAAGCGGGTGGGTGGAGTGGCCGATGGTATAGATGTCAAGCATCGCAGGGGGCTACCATGCCGTGGCGCAGCAGCAGCATCACCTCGTCCACCACCTTTTCCAGGTCCGCGTTCTTGTCAAAAAACACGTATTTGAGGCCGATGAAGTTGGCAATGCCCATGAGGACATAGGCCATCACCGTGGTGTCCATCCGGGTCAGTTCCCCCTGGGCCTCATCCAGCTGGGTTTTGTAGCGCCGGGCGAAGGTCTCGTAATAATCCACAAACAGCCGGGGGTTGATATAGAGGGATTCCCAGATGATGTTGTACATATGGGGTTTGCGCCTGACGTGGAGCAGGAAGGCCAGAAGCCCGGCCCGTTCGATCTCAAGTCTGTCGGTCAATCCCTTGGTGTGCTGGGCGATGTTCCGCCTGATATGGTGGCCATACTGCTGGAGCAGGTGGCAATAGAGGGAGTATTTGTCCTCAAAGTAAATGTATATGGTGCCCGGGGCCACCTTGGCCCTGAGGGCAATGTCATTGATGCCGGTGTTGTAATAGCCCTTGCGGCCAAACTCGGTCTCCGCCGCCCGGATGATCCGGTTCATGGTGGTCTGGCCCCGGGCCGTCTTGGGGCTGGTGGTGGACATCGGGCGATGTTCCCTCCTTGGCATTTGATGGGGGAATTGTAGGGGAATGGCCATGGGGTGTCAAACCCTGAGCTTAGGGGATGGGGATTTCCCTGCGATAGTCAAACCAGCCCATGGCAAGGGCGGTGAACAATTCCGGCCGCTCCAGAAACAGGACGTGGCCGGTGGCGGGGAGCGTGATCAGTTCAGCCCCGGGGATGGCCTGAGCGATGCGCCGGTTCTCCCAGGGCATCATCACCAGGTCCTCCTCTGGCGCCAGCACCAGGGTGGGGCAGGAGATCCGGCCGATGCGCTCCCGCAGGTCAAAATCCATGATGGAGCGGATCAAACGCCCCATGCGGGCCAGGAAATCCGGGTTGTTGAAGACGCTTGCCTCCAGCAATTCCCGCCTGTGCGCCATCCAGGGCGCCTGGTTGCGCTGGAAGGTGGCGCCATAAAACAGCGGGATGGTGGCGGTGTAGAAGGCCTGGGGGCTGGCTGTGGCGTGCAGCCAGGACTCGCACATGTCCCGGAACAGCGGGTCAGTCCAGGCGCGGGTGGCCGCCAGCAGCAGCCTGTCCACCCGGCCTGGCGCGTCACAGGCCAACTGCAACGCCAGCGCCCCACCATAGGAGGTGCCCAGCACCGACACGCGCGCAAGCCCCAGATGATCGAGGAAGGCCTGGAGCATGGCTGCCTGATCTGCCATCCGGTAGCCCTCCGGGAAGGCGGCGCTTTTGCCCTGGTCCATCAGGTCGATGAGGATCAGGCGGTGGTTTTGGGAGAAGGGCGCTATAAATGGTGCCCAGGACTCCGTCGACATCATGACGCCGTTGAGCAGCAGCAGCGGGTGCCCCTGGCCCTGCTCCTGGTAGTGAATGTCCTTGCCCTGGTATGTGAAGATCATGCTCGCTCCTTTCAGGGGAGGGCGATGGCCTCCCGGTGGCTTAAAAAGCCGGTGAGCAGCGCCGTGAACAGGTCAGGGCGCTCGTAGAAGGCGGCATGCCCGGTTTTGGGCAAGAGCACCAGCTGGGCGTTTGGCAGATGATCCGCCAGATAGGCCTGCTCCTCAGGCGGGGTGATATGATCCTGCTGGGAGGAGATGAGAAGCACCGGGCAGGTGATGGCGTGGAGCTGGCCGGTCACGTCATGGCTCTCCGCCGAGCGGGTGAGCCGGGCCATGCGCGCCTGAAAATCAGCGCTGGCAAAAGCGGTGCCGGTCAGGAGGTTTTTGCGGTTCTCCATCCACTGGGCTTTTCTGTCGTAAAAGGCCGGGCTGTAGATGACCGGGATGGTGGTGGCATAGTAGGCCCGGGGGTTGCCCCCGGCCAGGATCCAGGCATCGCCGATCTCCTTGAGCCAGGCATTGGTGCGGGCCACGGTGTTGGCCAAGACCATCCGGCCCACCAGGTCCGGCCGGGCGGCCGCCAAATTCAGCGCCACCTCGCCCCCATAGCTGGTGCCAAAGATATCCACCTGGCTGAGGCCCAGGTGGGCGATCAGCGCCTCCAGCATCAGGGCCTGGCGGGCGATGGGAAAATCCTTCTCCATCGCCTCAGACTGGCCCTGGTCCAGCAAATCCACCAGGATGGGCTGGCTTCCGCCTTTCTGGATGGCCTCAAGGAAGGGCGCCCAGGACTTGGTGGACATCATGATGCCGTTGAGCATGAGCAGCGGGCGCCCCTGGCCCACCACCTCGTAATGGACGGACTTTCCCTCAAACAGGAAAGCGCTCATCGGTCAAACAGCAGGCCGAGCTCGTGGGCCTGGCGGCGCAGCTCCTCGCGGAACTTGGGGTGGGCGATGGAGATGAGCAGCTCCACCCGCTCCCTGATGTTGGTGCCCCGCAGGCGCACCACGCCATACTCGGTGACCACGTAGTCCACCTCGTTGCGGGAGAGGGATACGGCGGCGCCGGGCTTGAGCTGGGGCACGATCTTGGAGATCTCCTCCCGCTCACCGGTCTGGGGGTTTTTCACCATGGCGGTGGAGTAAAGGCAGATGAAGCTGCGCCCATTCTTGGACTTCTGCGCCCCGGCGGCGGTGTCGGTCTGGCCGCCGGTGCCGGAGAACTGGGTGGAGCCGATGGATTCGCTGGCGCACTGGCCGGTGAGGTCGATCTCCATGGTGGAGTTGATGGACACCATGTTGTCATTCTGGGCGATCACATAGGGGTCATTGGTGTAGGACCCGGCCAGAATCTCATCCGAGGGGTTGTCATGGGCAAACGCGTATAGTTCTGGGGAGCCCATGATGAAGGTGCAGACCATCTTGCCGTTCTGGAGCTGCTTTTTGCGCCCGGTGATGACCCCGGCCTTGGCCAGTTTCATCATGTTGGTGGTGAGCATCTCGGTGTGGATGCCCAGGTCCTTCTTGTCATACAAGGTGTCGGCGATGGCGTTTGGCATGCCGCCGATACCCAGCTGGATGCAGTCGCCATCCTGGATGTAGGGGGCCACCAGGCTGCCGATGGTCCGGTCCTTCTCCGTGGGCTCCACATCCGGCAGCGCCGGCACGGGGTAGTCCACCTCAATCAGGTGATCCACCTCGTCCAGCCGCACAAAGGCGTCGCCAAAGGTGCGGGGATAGTTGGGGTTGATCTCAAGGATCACGCGGTCGGCGGCCTTGATCATCTGCATCTCGTAGGTGTTGGACAAAGAAAGGCTGATGTTGCCGTGGGCGTCGGGCATGGCGGCCACCCCCACGAAGATGTTGGGCCTGCGGTGATCAAGCCGCCTGGTGGCGGCGAAGTGCAGATAGTTGGGCACAAAGGAGGTGTTGCCGTTGTGGTGGGCCTTGCGGGTGGCGGGGCTGTAAAACCAGCTGTCATGCAGGAAGGCGTGGCGGTATTGGGGGTCATTGAAGCAGGGATAATCCCCCATGGGCAGACAGGTGGAGATGGTGACATCCCGGAGCCTGTCCGCAGCGGTGTGCAGGTGGCTGAAGAAGGCGCCCGCGGTGGAGCAGCCAAGGCCGGTGACGATGTAGTCTTCCGACTGAACCATGTCAACCGCCTGCTGGACGGTGATGAGCTTGTCCTTGTAGTTCATGGTGTTTCTTACCCCCTATGTCCTGACATATTATTCTTGCTTGTGCCATCCCTGGCCTCATGCGGCCGGAGCTGACATGGGGGAGGGCGCCCGGAGGCGCCCCCCTTGAAGCTGGCGAGGATTATTCGCCCAGCAAATCGCCAATGGACTTCATACCGTCAACCGTCACAAAGGCCAGGGTGGGGTCGGTGTAGCCCTTAACATACTTGGCAAAAGCCATGCCGTCAAGGCCGATGCGCTGCCCGGCGGAGTAGTCAACGCCGCCGGAAATCGGCACGTTGATGCGCTCGGATTCCATGGCCTCCAGGAAAGCTTCCCGGGTGACTTCCTTATCGGCCAGGCGGTTGATGCCCTCCATGAACACGTTGACCGCGATGAAGGAGGACATGGAGTAGGCGGAGACGCTGTAAGCGTTGAAATCATCCTGGGAGATGTAGCCTTTCTCAAGGCCCCAGCGCAGCACTTCGGCAAACTGCTTGATGTCGTTTGCCTGGCGCTCGGTCTGGGCTTCCGGATCGATCACCACCCAGGCGCCGCCGTAGATGTCGCTGGTGTCCTTTTCATTGGCCAGATCGGTGGGGATGTTGCTGGGGGCGATGTTCACGTAGGACACGATGCTGGGGATGCCGCGGGTGGCGGGGTTGGACTGCATGGCGGTGTAGATGGGGTTGAAGTAGGCCTGAAGCCCACCGATGATGACCACATCAGCGCCTTCCAGCTGGGCAACCTGGCTGGTGAGCTCGTCTGCCACCTGGGAGTTGACCTTCACATACACCACCTCGGGGCGCTTGTCCTTGGGGATCAGGTCAAACTGCAGCTTCACACCGGATTCAATCTGGGTGCCGGAGTCATCAGCGGAGAAGATGACGCCCACTTTTTTGACGGCCTCAACGCCGCTGTCCTTGATGCCGGGCATATTCATGGCGCGCAGCAGCATGATGCGGCCTTCGGTGATGTAGATGGGCTGCACGGGGAAGGTGTAGCGCTGGTTGCCTTCGGCAGGGAGGTAATACTGAAGCGCAGAGCCGGTGCCCCAATACACGGAGGGGATGCCTTCTTCCACGATGTACTCCTGGGAGGAGGCGATGTTCCAGGTGCCCAGGTTGCCAACCAGCGCAAAGACCTTGTCATCCTCCACCAGTTTTTGCATGTAGATCAGGCCCTGGGCGCCGTCGGTGCCGTCGTCATAGGCGGTGTGGTCCAGGTAATAGCCCAGGCCGTCAGCGCCCTTGACGATGCCGCCCATCGCCTCGTTGATGTAGCGGACAAAGAGCTTGTAGAACTGGCTGTAGGGCACGCCTACGCCGGCAACGGCACCGGTTTCGCACATAACCGAACCGATCTTGATGGTGCCCTTGTACTTCACGCCTTCTTTTTCCAGGGGTTTGGTGTCCACGCCGGTTTCTGCCAGGGCGCTGATGGCGACCACCGACAGGAGCATGGCGAGAACCAGAGCCAGGGATAGAATTTTCTTCATGGTAACTCTCCTTTTTTGGTTTCCTTTGTTTTTTATCAAACGCGGTCTTCCGCGCTCAATGCGGTTATATCAGGCCTTCTGGCCGCCCAGGTAGGCCTCCACCAGGGTTTCGTTGTGGATGAGCTCATCCGCCGGGCCCTGCATGGACACATGCCCCAGCTCAAGCACATAGGCATAGTCGGCGATTTTCAGGGTCTGGAAGGCGTTTTGCTCCACGATCAGGATGGTGTTGCCCGCCTTTTTCAGCTGCTGGATGATGGCGAAAATATCCCGGATAATCAGCGGCGCCAAGCCCAGGCTGGGCTCGTCCAGCAGCAGCACCTGGGGGGAGGCCATCAGCGCGCGGCCGATGGCCAGCATCTGCTGTTCGCCGCCAGAGAGGGTGTTGGCCTGCTGCTTGCGGCGCTCCTTGAGGATGGGGAAAAGGCTGTACACCTTGTCGAAATTCTCCCGGGTCTGCTGATCCTTGCTTTTTCCTGGCTGGTTTTTCAGGCCGTAGGTGCCCACCAGCAGGTTTTCCTCGGTGGTCAGCCCCTGGAGAATCAGCCGCCCCTCCGGGGACTGGATGACCCCCAGCTCAGCGATTTTATAGGGGTACATGCCCAGCAGCTCTTTGCCGCCGCCCAGCACAATGCTGCCTGATCTGGCTTTGACAACGCCTGAGATGGTCCTGAGCAGGGTGGACTTGCCAGCGCCGTTGGCGCCCAGAATGGCCACGATGCTGCCCTCTTGGACCGCAAGGCTCACGTCCTTGAGCGCCTCAATCGCGCCATAGGTCACGGTCAGGTTTTTGATTTCAAGCATGTTGGCCATTACACCGCCTCCAGTTCGCCTTGGTCGTTGGTGCCCAGGTAGGCTTCCTGCACCAGCTTGTCATTTTGGATGTCAGCCGGTGTGCCATAGGCCAGTTTCTTGCCAAAGGAGATGGCGCAGATGTGGTCGCACAGGTCCATCACCAGGCCCATGTTGTGCTCCACCAGGAAGATGGTGGCGTGATAGTCCTGCTGGATGCGGCGGATGAGCTGGGTCAGCTCAATGGTCTCCTGGTCGTTCAGGCCGGCGGCCGGCTCATCCAGGATGATGAGGTTGGCCCCCGCCATGAGCGTCCTGGCCAGTTCAATGCGCTTGAGCACCCCGTAGGGCTGCCCCACCGGCGGGTAATCCTTAAGCGCTGTCAGCCCGCAGTAGTCCAGCACCTGCAAGGCCCGGTGCCTGATGACCTGCTCCTCCTCCCGCACCCGGCGGGTGTTGAACATCTGGCTGAACAGGCTGCTGCGGAACTGCTTGTGTGCCGCGATCAGCAGGTTTTCAAGGATGGACAGCTCCGCGATGACCTCCACATTCTGGAAGGTGCGCACGATGCCCTTTGAGATGATGTCATGCACCTGGTAGTTGTTGAGCCGGAGCACATTGCCCTCCCGGGTGCGGTAGAGGATGTTGCCGCTGGTGGGTTTGTAAAACTGGGTGATGCAGTTGAACACCGTGGTTTTTCCGGCGCCGTTGGGGCCGATGAGGCCGAAGATCTCGCCCTTGCGCACATCAAAGCTCAGATCGTCCACGGCTTTAAGCCCGCCAAAGGTCATGCTCAGCCCGTCCAGGCGCAGCACCACGTCCTCTGGCAGCTGATGCTGGGCGTGGCTGTCGCTAATCAGCAGGGCGGCCTGCTTTTTCTTGAGCAGGGCAGCCTGCTTGGCGGCTTTGGCCTTCTGCCTTGCCGCAAAGGCGTCAAGCTGCTGACGGTCCTTTTCTTCCATCTGGCGGCCCAATAGGCTCAGGCTCTCTTCCTTGTGGGCCAGGGCTTTTTGGTAGGCTGCCAGGGCTGCCTCCTGCTGCGCCCCCTTCAGGCGGGTGGTGCGGGCTTCTTCCTCCAGGCGGCGGGCCAGGGCCTCCTGCTCGGCTTTTTGCTGGTTCAGGAAGGCATCGAGCGTCTCCTGGGACGCCTGGCTTAAAGCCTTTCCAGGCAGCAGGCGGCCCTCCTGATCCAGCAGCCCTTCTTTACGGCGCAGATCCTGGCGCAGCTTTCGGAAGGCCAGGCGCTGCTTGTTGACAAGCGGCGGGAGGAGGCTGCCCAGCTTTTCCTGGGCGACGGCCTGGGGCTCTGCCAGCGCCAGCTCTTGGGGATACAGAGCCTTTTTGAGCTGCTGATCCCGCTTCAACAGGGCGCGCTCGCGCTTTGCTTGAAGCTGTTTTTCCTTCAGCGTCACCAGCTCCTGGCTCATGCGGATGCTGTTTTCCAGCTTCTCGATCTCGCCAAAAAGCCTGCGGCGCTGCTTTGCGCCCTTGGGGTCGCCGAAATACCGGGTGTCAGTCGTCTTCGCCATAAGCCAATAACCGCCTCTTTGTCAGCAAGTTCAGGAAGAAAGCCTTGATGTTGCGGGCCAGTTGCACCAGGCCCCCCGGATAGAACATGACCACCAGGATGATGATCAGCCCAATGGTCACGTTGATGACCCAGGGATTCTCCCGGAAAAAGGTGATGTCCTGAAGGAAAATGGGGGTGATGCCAAACACGATGAAGCTGCCCAGGAAGGTGCCGATGAGGTTGCGGGAGCCGCCAATCAATACAGCCGCCAGGATGTTCAGGGAGAACAGGATGGTGTAGTTTTGCGGGGCCGAGTAGCGCAGGTAGCTCATGAACAGCACCCCGCCCAGCCCGGCGTAGGCGGTGGAGAGCAGGAAGGCCAGCAGCCTGTACTTCAGCAGGCTGATGCCCATGGCCTGGGCGGCAGAGCTGGAGTTTTTCATGGCCAGCATGGCCCGCCCGGTGCTGGACTTGCCCAGGTTGTGGGTGAGCATCATCAGCCCCACCGTGATCAGCACCAGAAGGATGAAAAAGGCACGCTGGGAATCCTGGCGGGACATGCCAAGCATCGTCTGGAAGATGGGGAACTTGGAGATGTTGGCGCCGTTGGGACCGTTGGTGAAGTCCAGCCAGTTTTGGAAGAGCTGGTAAAAAATCTCGCTGAGGCCCAGCGTGACAATCGCCAGGAAGATGCCCTCAATGCGCAGGCTGATAAAGCCCACAATAGCCCCCAGGGCCAGGGAAATCAGCAACGTCGCCAGGATGACCGCCAGATAAGGCACCCCCGGCAGGTTTCTCAGGGCAAAGGAGGTGATGTAGGCTCCCAGGCCCACAAACCCCGCCGTGCCCAGGCTGGCCAGCCCCGCATAGCCCAGCAGATAGGTGAAGCCATAGCCCACAATCGCATAGATCATGACGGTGGCAAAGCCGTTGAGCATGGAGGATTTGGGCCAGGCGCCGTCGG
>DHQX01000007.1:27908-57013 GCA_002411105.1 Christensenella sp. UBA5327
CAATATGGCGATCACCTGCAGGGCAACCAGCAGGATGCCGATAAGGATAAAGCCTGCAAAGGGATGGCTGGTATATCGTTTCACAATGCCCTTATCCAGGCGCTCAAAGCGGTTTTGCATCTTATACCTTCTTGATGTATTTCTTGCCAAGCAGCCCGTTGGGGAAGGCCAGGATGAGCAGCAGCACCACCACAAAGGTGATCATGTTCTGCCACATGCCGGCGTTTGGGCCCATCAGCCCGGGGTTGCCGGCAAAGTTGTAGACCAGGGGGATGATAACAGCGCCCAAAATGGGGGCAGGGAAGCTGCCAAAGCCGCCCAGCACACAGGCCAGGAAGCCGTACACCTGGGCGTTGCCCATGAGGGTGACATTAAGCGCGGTGCCAGCCCCGGTGAAAAAACCGCCCAGGGTGGCCAGGGACCCTGCCAGAGCCCAGGAGAAGGCGGTGATGATCCGGGTGTTGACCCCCATCATCTGCGCCACTGTCTCATTGGCGGCGGTGGCCCTGACGCCCAGGCCCCATTTGGTGAACTTCAGCGCCGCAAAGACAGCGCCCAGCACAACCGCTGCAATCACAAAGGCCAAAAGCCCCATTTCGGTGATGTTCAGCGCATGGCCAAACAGGGAAAAGTGCAGGATGCCGGTGGTGAACGCCTTGCCCGGGCGCGTCCACAGGGTGATGTCCCGGAAGATCATGGGGGTGACGTTCACCAGAATCATCATCACCCCCATGGTGATCATCTGCTTGCCGGAGGGCGTGATGCGCCTGGCCTGGCGGATCAGCGCCACATCCACAAACATGCCCAGCAGGAAGCCCACCACCATGCCCAGCAGCAGGCAAACCCACAGCGGGAGCTCAGTAAAGGTGAGGGAGAGGAAGGTGACAAAAAAGGTGCCGAAGGTGCCGATCAGGCCCTGGGCGAAGTTGGTGGTGGCGGTGGTGCGGAAAATGAGCACAATCCCCATGGTCACCAGCGCATAGCGCCCGATCATAGGCAGGGAGTTGACCAGGGTTTGCAGGATATCCTGAATGCTCATGTGCTCATCGGCCCCCATTTGATGATGTTCGCGGCCCAGACATAGCCGATGCCGGCAGCCAGCATGCAGATGACTGAGCCATCCTTAACCTTGCCCTGTTGCAGGGCCAGGTGCAGGGAGAGGATCTGATCAATCTGGCCGATGTGGCCATAATCTTCCAGGTAGATGGTCTGGTCCTCTGTGAGGCCCAGGTCTTTGAGCATCCCCAGGTGACCGGAGCGCTTGATGTGAAGGATGGCCAGAAAATCCAGGTCTGACAGTGAAAGCTTTGACTTCTCCAGGGATTTTTCGATGCAGGTGACCCAGTTGGCGGCGGACACCTGGTTCAGGCGGTTCTTCATCTTCTCCGGCTCAAACAGCCTGAGGGACTGGTAGGCCTCGCCCAGGTTGTCACAGGTGATGGGATGGGCGATGCCGCCGATCTCCACCCCGGCGGTTCTGGCCAGGGAGCCGTCTGAGATGATGTGGCTGCCAAGGAGCAGGTTTTTGCCCAGGTTTTTCTTAAGCAAAATGGCCCCGCCGCCAGCGCCCAGGTTGTACATCATGGACATGTTCCGGTCGGTATAGTCCAGGAAATCGCCGTTGCGGTAGCCGCCCACCACCAGGACGGTGTTGATCTGTTCATCCGCCAGCATCATGTCCTTGGCGATTTTCATGGCGGATACGCAGGTGCAGCAGCGGTTTTGCACGTCAATGCCCCAGGCGTTGACAGCGCCGATACGGTCCTGAATGTACAGCGCCGAGGTGGTGAGGGGGTATTCCTTCCATTCCTCGCCAATGCACAGGATAACGTCGATGTCTTTGGGATCGGTGCCGGTGTTCTTCAGGCAGTCAAGGGCCGCCAGGGCACCCATTTCCTGGGTGCCGTCACTGGCGGGGTCAGCGGGCACCAGCTTCTGGTTGATGCCCAGCTTCTCCCGGACCGCGCTTTCAGCCCACACGCCCTTTGTCGCTTCCGCGATTTGGGCGGCGGTCATGATGCCCTTTGGCAGATACACGCCGGTACCCACGATGCCCACATGGTTTTTTTGCATGGAAAACTCCTTTTGCCTTACAGGCGCATGCCGCCGTCCACCTGCAGGACCTGGCCGGTCACATAGCTGGCATCATCAGAGGCCAGAAACAGCGCGGCGTTTGCAATTTCGTGGGGCTGTCCCAGGCGGCCCAGCATGGTCATGGCGGCGAACTTGTCGAGCAGGTCCTGAGGCACGGTTTTTAAAATATCGGTCATGGTGTAGCCGGGGGCGATGCAGTTGACCCGGACGTTGCCGCCCTTGAGGGAGAATTCCTTGGCCCAGGTCTTGGTCAGCCCGATGATGCCCGCCTTGGTGGCGGCGTAGTTGGCCTGGCCGATGTTGCCAAATACCCCCACCACGCTTGAGATGCTGATGATGCTGCCCCCGCCCTGGGCCTGCATGTAGGGCCCCACAAAGCGGGTGAGGTTGAAGACGCCCTTTAAGTTGACGTCGATCACCGCGTCCCACTGCTCGTCGGTCATTTTGCGGGTCATGGCGTCCTTGGTGATGCCGGCGTTGTTGACCAGGATGTCAATGCGGCCGTATTTTTCCTTGGCGTGGTTGAAAAGCGCCTCACAGGCGGCCACGTCGGTGACGTTGAGCTGATAGTATTCGACCCCCTGGGCCTCATAGGTGGGGGATGCCATGTCACAGGCGATGACCTTGGCGCCCTCCCTGGCAAACAGCTGGGCCATTTCTCCGCCCAAACCCTTGGCGGCCCCGGTGATGATGGCGACTTTTCCTTCCAGTCTCATGGTTTTCTCCTCTTCTTTTTATGGTTGTGCGGCTTATACCGCTTTGATGATGACTGCGGTGCCCATGCCCCCGCCGATGCACAGGGAGGCTAGGCCGATCTTTTTGTTCAGGCGTTTCATGCCGAACAGCAGGGTGACCAGAATGCGGGCGCCGGAGGCCCCCACCGGGTGGCCCAGAGCGATGGCGCCGCCAAAGAGGTTGGCGCGGGCGAGGATGTCTTCTTCCTTGATGCCGTGCTCCTCGCTCAGCTCTTTCACAACACCCAGGGACTGGGCGGCAAAGGCTTCGTTGAGCTCGATGAGCTCCATCTCAGAGAGCTTCATCCCGGCTTTGTTCAGCGCCTTGCGGATGGCGGGCACCGGGCCCAGACCCATCACAGAGGGCGCAACCCCAGCCTGGGCGGTGGCGACGATCTCGGCCAGGGGGGTGAGGTTCATGGCTTTCACAGCGTCCTCGCTGGCCAAAAGCAGGAAGGCAGCCCCGTCATTGATGCCGGAGGCGTTGCCGGCGGTGACGCTGCCGTCCTTCTTGAAGGCGGGGCGGAGGGTGCCCAGTTTTTCCCGGTTGGTTTTGCGGTTGGGGTATTCATCCCGGGCAAAAGTCACCATTTCCCGGCCCACCCTGGCCTCAATGGGCACGATTTCCGCGTCAAACAAGCCCTCGTCCACCGCCCTGATGGCTTTTTCCTGGGAGGCGATGGCAAAGTCGTCCTGGGCTTCCCGGGTGAGGGTGTG
Organism: Christensenella sp. UBA5327; assembly: GCA_002411105.1. Classification (GTDB taxonomy): domain Bacteria; phylum Bacillota; class Clostridia; order Christensenellales; family Aristaeellaceae; genus UBA6115. Next base: position 31,454 of record DHQX01000007.1, read on the forward strand.
CCTGGCGGCGATATTCTCGGCCGTCATGCCCATGTGGATGTCTTCAAAGGCATCGGTGAGGGCATCTTTGATCATGTGATCTTCCGCCTGGAAGCTGCCCATCCGGATGCCCTTGCGGGTCTCCTTGGGCAGAAGGAAAGGCGCAGCAGACATGTTTTCCACACCGCCCGCCACGATGATCTCCGCCTCGCCAGCGGCGATGGCGGTGGTGGCGTTCATCACCGCCTTCATGCCCGAGCCGCAGAGCATGTTGAGGGAATAAGCGCAGACCTCAACCGGGATACCCGCCTTGACCGCCGCCTGGCGGGCCACACCCTGGCCCAGGCCTGCGGAAAGGATGTTGCCACAGATCAGCTCATCCACCTTCTCAGGCGCCACACCAGCGTCATCCAGCACCGCTTTCACCACAAGGGCCGACATGTCCGCCGCATGGGTGGCGCTCAGGGATCCCATGAAGGCGCCGATGGGGCTGCGCCTGGCAGCAACGATGTATACCTTTCTCATGTTTCCTCCTCACGTACTTCATTTGGTGATAAAGCATCCCTGCTCTTTCCCAAATATGAAAGATGATTCATGTTCCATGTTTATTCTTACCTCATTTCGAACGAACTTAAAATAGACGAATCGGAAAACTTTTTGTACATTATGCGTTTCCATCCGGGTGGGGGGAAAACGTCCCGGGGGCGGGGGCAGATCCTGTTTGACAGCCCATCAGGCGCTCCGTATAATACGGTTTAATCAGAAGATTCCCGGTGCAGCCCCGATATAGAAAGGCGAAAGCAATGGAGCAAAAGCAGTTTGTCAACGTCAACGGCCGGCAGACGGCCTATTACCGCCTGGGGGAGGGGAAACCCCGCAAGCTGATCCTGGTGCATGGCAACGCCTCCTCCGCCGCGTTTTTCTTTCCCACCATTTATCAGCTGGCGGAGCACTTTGATGTGGTGGCGCCAGATTTGAACGGCTTTGGGGATACCGAGGCTGTGCCGGTCAAATCGCCCACAGCGCTTGAAGACTGGGCGGAGGATGTTAGCGCCCTGGCGGAGGCACTGGGCTTTTCCCATTTTGCGCTTTTGGGCTGGTCCCTGGGCGGCGGGGTGGTCTGGAAATTCGCCCTGATGCACCCTGAAAAACTGACCCATCTGGTGCTGCTGTCCCCCATGTCGCCCTACGGCTTTGGCGGCACCAAGGGGGAGGGGGGCGAGATGTATGACGCAAACGGCTGGGGCTCGCCCGGCGGCTTTGCCAACCCGGCCTTCATCGGGAAACTGGCGGAGAAGGACCGGGGAGATGATCCCATGGCCGCCCGCAGCGTGCTGGCCAAGTCCCTGTTTGCCGCAGGCTGGCCGATTGAAAAGCAGTGGCAGGACCTGTTTGTGGAGGAGCTGCTCAAAATCCGTCTGGGGGAGGATTATTATCCTGGTAACTACCAGCCCCTGGCGGCCTTTCCCTATGTGCTGCCTGGTGACCGGGGGATTTCCAATGCCTTGGCCCCGCAGTATGCCAATGTGTCAGAGGTGGTGAACATCAGCCCCAAGCCCCCCATCCTGTGGATCAGAGGGGATAAGGACAGCCTGGTGTCCGACCATTCTTTTTCCGACCTGGCGGTTTTGGGCCAGCTGGGGGTGGTGCCCGGCTATCCGGGGGCAGACGCCTTCCCGCCCCAGCCCATGGTGGCCCAGACCCGGGCGGTGCTGGAGCGCTACCAGGCAAACGGCGGCGCATATCAGGAGCTGGTCTTTGAGGGCTGCGCCCATGCCAGCCACCTGGAGGCACCGGAGAAGTTTGCCCAGGCGCTCAAAGGGTTCATCAACGCTTAACCTGTTCCATCCCCGGCAAAAACCCTAATAAGGAAGCAATATGAAAGACAAAGTCAGGGCCTTTTTCAAGCGGTACTTCATCGATGCCATGAGCTATATGGCGCTGGGGCTGTTTTCCTCGCTGATCATCGGCCTTATCCTCTCCCAGCTGTCGGCCATCTCCTTTTTGGGCTTTCTCAAGCCCTTTGCGGCCATGGTGTCAGCCTCCTCCCCGGTGGTGGGCGCGGCCATTGGCGTGGCGGTGGGATATGGGCTGAAGGTCAAGCCCCTGGCCATCTTCTCAGCGGCTGTGGCAGGCGCCTATGGCTATCAGCTGGGCGGCCCCATCGGGGCCTATCTGGCCTCTGCCGTGGGGGCAGAGTGCGGGCAATTCATCTCCGGAAAAACGCCGGTTGACATCGTGCTGGTGCCCATCTTCACCATTGTGGCGGGCGGCGTGGTGGCCAACTTCGCCGGCCCCGGCGTGGCGGCAGCCATGGACTGGCTGGGGGGGATCATCAACCGGGCGACCGAGCTTCACCCTTTCCCCATGGGCATTTTGGTAAGCGTGGTGATGGGCCTGGTGCTGACAGCGCCCATCAGCTCTGCGGCGCTGAGCATCTCCCTGGGGCTGAGCGGGCTTGCGGCGGGGGCCGCCTGTGTGGGCTGCTGTGCCCAGATGGTGGGCTTTGCGGTGCAGTCCTATGAGGACAACGGCGTGGGCGGCCTGCTCAGCCAGGGGCTGGGCACCTCCATGCTGCAGTTTGGCAACATCATGAGAAAGCCGGTTATCTGGCTGCCGCCCACCCTGGCCTCGGCAGTCCTGGGCCCCCTCTCCACGGTGGTGTTTGGCATGACCAACACCCCCTCGGGTGCGGGCATGGGCACCAGCGGGCTGGTGGGCCAGTTTGGCGCCTGGGCGGCGATGTCGCCCACCACGCCGCCCCTTGAGCTGGCGGGGTTGCTGCTGCTCATGCACTTCATCCTGCCGGGGGCATTGACGCTGGTGATCTGGTGGGTTTTCAGGAAGCTGGGCTGGATCAGGCCCGGGGATATGAAGCTGGTGCTGTAAACCCCGGCGCGCGTTTGTTCACAAGCCTGCCATATAAGCCTGTGGCAGGCTGTGTTATAATGAATTATCCATCAGTGCGGAGGGCTTTTAGGTGTTTGGAAAATTCCTCAACAACTACTATTACGGCAAGTCCGGCAAGGGCGACTACCGCAAGGGCGACCTGCCCCAGAACCGCTGGCAGCAGTTCTGGGAGATGCTCAGGGTGCGCCTGGCGGGGCTGTTCCGGATGAATCTGATGACAGCGCTGGCTTTTTTGCCGCTGATGTATGTGCTGATCATCACGCTCAACGCCCTGTTTGCCCATCTGATCATCCTGGCGGAGGTGGCGGCTGACCGGGCCGGCGCCAGCGCCGAATACCTGCAGATCGCTGACAACAGCGCCCAGCACACCTACAGCATCCTGTTCACCGGCTGCCTGATGCTGATTCCCGCCATCGCCATCACAGGCCCGGTGCAGTCGGGGCTGGCTTATGTGACGCGCAACTGGGCGCGGGATGAGCACGCCTTTGTGTGGAGCGATTTTCTGGACGCCCTTAAGGGCAACTGGAAGCAGGCGCTGGGGGTATCGCTGATCACCGGGGTGATGCCGCTGATCGTCCTGGTGTGCTACCAGTTTTATGGCGCCATGGCGGCAAACAGCGCCTTTTTCATCGTGCCCCAGATGCTCACCGTGGGCCTGGGCCTCGTCTGGGCGCTGGCGCTTACCTACCTGTACCCGATGATGGTCACCTACCAGATGGGCTTTGGCACCCTGCTGCGCAACGCCCTCCTGCTGACCCTGGGGCGCCTGCCCCACACCGTGGGGGTGAGGCTTGTGATGCTGGTGCCCGCCTTGATCGCCCTGGCAGTTGCCTTTGCCACGCCCTACTGGATGTACGCGGTGATGGCGCTGGCGGGGTATTATTTGCTCATCGGCAACGCCTTGGCGCGGTTTGTGTATGCCGCCTTCACCAATGCCGTGTTTGACCGCTTCATCAACCCCCGCATCCCCGGCACCCAGGTGAACCGGGGCCTGGCGGACCCTGAGGATCTGGACGAGGAGGAGGAGTTGGTGCAAGAAGCCCCTGTCCGCCCGGAAAATGCCCCTGGCACCCTGGTGTAACCAGTGTACGGGGAATTTGCGGCGGTCTATGACCGGCTGATGCAGGAGGTGGACTACCCGGCCTGGGCGGCCCACTACCAGGGCATGCTGGCCCAGCGCGGGGTGGCGGCGGGGAGCCGGGTGCTGGAGGCTGCCTGCGGCACCGGCAATCTCACCATCCACCTGGCCAGGCACTATCAGCTGCTGCCCGGCGACCAGTCGCCAGAGATGCTCAGCGTAGCCGCGCTCAAGGCGCGAAACGCGGGTCTGACGCTGCCCTTTGTGCGGCAGGACATGCGAAACCTCAGCGCCCACCGCCCGGCCCAGGCCGTGGTCTGTGGCTGTGACGGGGTGAACTATCTGCTGACCAAAGCCGACCTGCGCCGGTTTTTGAAAAGCGCATGGGAGGTGCTGGCCCCCGGTGGGGTGATCGCCTTTGATATTTCCTCCTTCCACAAACTGAGCCAGGTGCTGGGCCACAACACCCTGGGGATGAAGGAGGAGGACATCTGTTACCTCTGGCGCAACGCCTGGCAGGCGGGGAGCCGGCGGCTGTCCATGGCGCTTTCCATTTTTGTCAAAACACCGGACGGCCTCTGGCGGCTGATTGAGGAAACCCAGACCCAGCGTGCCTGGCTGCAGGAAGAGGTTGAGGAAGCGCTTGAGGAGGCGGGCTTTGAAAGCGCCGCCTGCTACGGCGACATGACCCTGGGGCAGCCCGCGAAAAACGCCCGGCGCCTGCACTTTTGCGCCACGAAACCACAAGAAGGATAACAAGATTCATGCCACAAGCGCTCATTTTCCCGGATCCGGATGCCCTGCTGCGCCTCACCCTGGCAAACCGTGAGGCCCGCGCCTTGATGATCCGCACCACCCGCATGGCCCAGGAGGCCAGCGACATTCACCAGGCCAGCGATGTGGCCGCCGCCGCCATGGGGCGGCTTTTGCCCGCGTGCGCCATGCTGGGCGGCCTGATGAAAGAGGCGGCGGGCAGGCTGTCGGTGACGGTGGACGGGAACGGCCCCGGCGGCCGGATGCACTGCGGGGTGAAGGACAACACCTTCAAAATCACCGTGCACAACCCTCAGGCGGTTTTACCCCTCACCCCCGATGGGCGGCAGGATGTGGGCGGCTTTGTGGGGAGCGCGGGCAAGCTCATCGTGGTGAAGGATTTTGACGGCGGGGAGCCCTATACCTCGGTGTCAAACCTGGTGAGCGGGGAGCTGGGGGAGGATTTTGCCAGCTACTTCACCCATTCCGAGCAGACCCCCTCCCTGGTGGCGCTGGGCTGCCTCAATGAGGCGGGCACCGTGCTCTCCTCCGGCGGCATCCTCATCCAGGCGCTGCCGGGCTGCAGCGAAAAATCCCTTCAGGCCCTGGAGATGCGCATCCCGTTTTTTGCCAACATCAGCCGGGAGATCTATGACCGCAGCCTCAGGGAGCTGGCGGAAAATTGGTTCCGGGATCTGGACCTGGAAATATTGGGGGAAGAGCCACTCACCCTCAGGTGCGACTGCAGCCGGGAGAAGATGCGCCGGGCGTTGCTGGCCCTGGGCCGGGCGGAGCTGGAAAAAATCCTGGAGACCGGGGAGGACACCCGCCTCACCTGCCATTTCTGCCGGACGGAGCGGGTGTTTGGGGCCGGTGAAGTGGCGAAGATGCTGGACGAAAGCGAGGAAAGCTATGACGCCCATTGATTTTGACGCCCGCTTCTCCCGCTGGCTGCGGGATTTTCTGGAGGAAAACCAGGACAGCTTCACCGATGTGGCCCAGGTGGAGGCGCTGATGCCGGAATTGTACGATCGCTTTGTGACAAGCCCGGCTGACTGGCTTTCAGGCCTGGCGCCGGCCCATTACTTTGATGGCCTGAGCGTCCAGGCGCTGGTCAACTGGATCAGCCAGTATGAGGCGGAAGGGGTGCCGGTGCCGGAACTGCTGCTTGACACCATCGCCAGGGAAGGGGCCAGGGCCCGGGACGCGCTGATCATGCTGATCGCGGACCCCCAAGCCTCTATACCCGCCAGGATGATGGCGGTAAACCTCCTCAGGGAGATGGACCAGCCCCCGCCCACAGACCTCTACATCGCCTGGCAGATAGACCGGGGGCTGGAGGATGAGCTGGCGGACTGCGCGCTGGAGGCCCTGGAGGCGGCGGGTGAGACCCCCGTGCCAGAGATGCTGGAAGCCCTGCCCCAGGCGGGGGAGGCGGGACAGGAGGCGCTGCTGTCGGTTCTCAGCCGCTATCCGGGGCAACCCGGGGTGTATGAGGCGCTCATCCGCCTGTTTGACGCGGCGCCCGCCCGCGCGGCCGCCCTGGCAGCCTACCTGGGCCGGCTGGGGGATGAGCGCGCGCTGCCAGCGCTTGTGGCCCGGGCCAAGGAGGAAGACCTGTCCTATATCGACTATATTGAGCTGAGAAGCGCCATCGAGGCCCTGGGCGGCGAGGCCCCGGAAAGGGATTTTGAGGATGACCCGGCCTACAGGGCGCTGTCTGGCACGGAGTGAGCCGGGATGATCTGCAAATTTTGCCAGCATGAATCAAACCCCGCCTCCCGCATCTGCCCGTTTTGCGGGCAATATATGGGGGTTGAGGGAGAAATCAGCGCCGATGCCATCATGGAGGACGCCCCCTCCATTGATCTGAGCTGGGCCGGGCGCACCACCAAAAGCGCCCGCACCGGCAAGAAGCCCCGGCGCAAGCGGGGCAAGCGGCGCAGCCGCCTGGCCAAGAAGAACACCTACCAGAAGCGCATGGTGAACTGGGCCAAAGTGGCGGTGTCGGCCGCGGCGCTGCTGATGGTGCTGGCGGCGGGCGCATTGATGTACATGCGGCTCACCCCCACGGGCCAGCTGATGATGGCGCGCATGGGCAGGGACGCAAACGCTGACGCCTACTGGGCCCTGGGCACTGAATACCTGGACCAGGGCTATGTGGGCCGCGCGATTGAGACCTATCAGAAGGCGCTGGAGCAGGAGCCCGAGCGGCCGGACCTGGCGGACAAGCTCCTGCTGCTGGCAGAGGGCTATCAGGCGGCCTCCCGCTATGGGGATGCCGAAGCGGTCTACAAGCGCATCTATACGGAGGTGGACAAGAAAAATGTGACCGCCTTCCGCCAGCACATCGATCTCTTGCTGTATCAGGAGAAGATATATCCGGCCACCGACCTCATGCAGGCGGCCTTTGAGGCCACCAATGACGAGAGCTTCTCCAACCAGCGATCCCAACTGGTGCCCCTGCCGCCGGTGGCCTCCCTGGCATCGGGGCGGTATATGTTCAGCCGCACGGTGGAGTTCTCCTCCCCCCAGGGCTATGAGGTGGTGTACGCCACCGGCGATGAGGAGCTGCCCGAGGCGGGCACGCCCTATACCGGCCCCATCACCATGGAGGAGGGCACCCACACCTTCAGGGCCGTGGCGGTGTCAAGCGCGCTGGTGAGCAATGAGATGTCCATCGGCTATACCATCACCCTGCCCTCCCCCCTGGCGCCGCGCACCAACATGGCCTCCGGCACCTATGAGCGGCCCATCCGGGTCTCCCTGCGCAACATCGATGAGGACAAAAACCTGCGCTATTTCTATACGATTGACGGCACCCGGCCCACCCCGAAAACCGCGCCGGAGTATACCGGGGAACCCATCCTGATTTCAGCGGGAAAAACCATTCTGCGGGCGGTTGCGCTGAACAAATACGACAAAATATCAAACGAGCTGAACATCGAATACGATGTCAAGGGAGCCTTCAAGCGCTATTTCCGCGTGGAGGACCAGTTTGCGGGGCTGGAGATACATAAGACCACGCCGGAACAGTTCGCTGCCAAGATGGGGCCGCCTGAGAGCCAGGAGGACATCGTGGATGAGGATGTCACAGGCAAAGCGATCAAACTGGTCTATCCCTGGGGCGAGGCCCGGTTTTTCACCGGGGAAAAGGGCATGATCCTGTATTATTTCACAACCGACCAATCCTCCCATGGTGGACCGCGCAAGACCGCCGTGGGCCAGAGCCTGGACGAAATCATCGCCAAATTCCGCACCATGGGCCAATTGCCCAACGCCCGGGGCGACCGGGGGCTGTATTACAACATGTCAGAGGGCTATGCCCACTACCGGGTGGCCTCTGATGACCCGGACACCGGCACCCTCAGCTATGTGTATGTGGGGCAGGGGATCAGCGGGAGCCTGATTCTGGAGTATCAAATCAAGGCCGGGCGCGCCCAGCGCATCACGCTGCGCAATGTCAGCCGGCAGCTTTCCCTGATCCAGTGACCTTATCAAGGAGGTAAGACGTGAAAGAGATCAAGTCACCCCAGAAAAACTGGATGTACTACGCGCTGATCGTGATGGTGGTGATGATGCTGCTGAACATCTTCGTCTTTCCCAACATCATGCAGCCCAAAATTCAGGAGGTGCCTTACAGCGCCTTCCTGGAGATGCTGGAGAAACATGAGATCAGCGAGGTGAGCCGGGATAACGCGCAGATTACCTTTGCTGATAAATCACCCGAGCCCAAGCTCTACAAGACCGGCGTGATGGAAGACCCGGGGCTGGTGGACCGGCTGACCGCTGCGGGGGTGAAATTTGCAGCGCCCATCGTGGAGCCCACCTCCCCGCTGATGAACCTGCTGTTCACCTGGCTGCTGCCCATCGGCTTTTTTGTGCTCATCGGAAGGCTCTTAAGCCGCCAGATGAGCAAGGCCGGGGGGCTCAACGCCATGCAGCTGGGCAAGAGCAACGCCAAAATCTATATCGAACCGCAAACCGGCATCACCTTCAAGGATGTGGCCGGGCAGGAGGAGGCCAAGGAGGCCCTGCAGGAGGTGGTTGACTTCCTGCACAACCCACAGAAATACACCGAGGTGGGCGCTGTGATGCCCAAGGGCGTGCTGCTGGTAGGGCCTCCTGGCACCGGCAAGACGCTGTTGGCCAAGGCCGTGGCGGGGGAGGCCGGCGTGCCCTTCTTCTCCATCTCAGGCAGTGAGTTTGTGGAGATGTTTGTGGGCATGGGCGCCGCCAAGGTGCGGGATTTGTTCAAGCAGGCCTACGAGAAGGCGCCTTGCATTGTGTTCATCGACGAGATTGACACCATTGGCAAACGCCGGGATTCCGCCTCTGGCTTTGGCGGCAACGACGAGCGGGAGCAGACGCTCAACCAGCTGCTCTCCGAGATGGACGGCTTTGACGGGCGCAAGGGGGTCATGATCCTGGCGGCCACCAACCGGCCGGAGATCCTGGACCCGGCTCTCACCCGGCCCGGGCGCTTTGACCGGCGCATCCCCGTGGAGCTGCCGGATTTGGCCGGGCGCGTGGCCATCCTGCAGGTGCATGCCAAAAAGGTGAAGCTGGACAGCCGGGTGGACCTCACCCGCATCGCCCGGGCGGCTGCGGGCGCCTCTGGCGCTGACCTTGCCAACATGATCAACGAGGCAGCGCTGCGCGCGGTGCGTTCCGGGCGCAAGACCGTCATGCAGGAAGACCTGGAGGAAGCCATCGAGGTGGTCATCGCCGGCTACCAGAAGAAGGACCGGGTGCTCTCTGACAAGGAGAAGAAGATCGTGGCCTACCATGAGGTGGGCCACGCCATGGTGGCGGCGCTGGTGGGAGGCTCGGCCCCCGTGCACAAGATCACCATCATCCCCCGCACCTCAGGCGCCCTGGGCTTTACCATGCAGGTGGATGAGGAGGAGCGCTTCCTGAGAACCAAGGATGAGATAGAAAACAAAATAGCTACCTTCACCGGCGGCAGGGCGGCGGAGGCGCTGGTATTTGACAGCATCACCACCGGTGCCGCCAACGACATCGAGCAGGCCACCAAACTGGCCCGTGCCATGGTGACCCGCTTTGGGATGGCTGAGGAGTTTGGCATGGTGGCCCTTGACCGGGAGACCGACCAGTACCTGGGCGGAAACCTCATGGGCAACTGCTCCGGCGAAACCCAGGCCAAAATCGACAACCTCACCGTCGCCATCGTGAAAGCCCAGTATGACAAGGCCTACCAGTTGCTGTCTGACAACCAGCGCAAGCTCCACGACATCGCCCATGTGCTCTATGAAAAAGAAACCATCACCGGGGAGGAATTCATGGAGCTGATGTCAGCCCCCGCTTTGATCAGCGAGCAATCCCAGCCATAAAAGAGCAAAGTAAAGGAGTGTTTTCATGAGAACAAAGGCAAGGATTCTGATTTCCCTGATGCTGGCGCTGTGTCTGTTATCAGGCGGTACCGCCCTGGCACAGGAGATGCCCTCTGCTTCAGCGGTGCTGGAGGCTGGGAAAAGCCTGCGGTATACCGCCACCCTAAGCCTGGATGAGCAGCAGATGATGGCCCTGCTAAAAAGCCAGCTGCCCCAGGGTGAGATGCAAATTGACCAGACGATTGCCCCGGTGGCAAACCTGGCCAAGATCATGAAGGAGCTGGTGATTTCTGGCAGCCTGTATCAAGAAGGCGTCACCTTTTCTCTGGGCTCTGATAAGGGCGAAGTGATCGCGGGAGAGGTGGGCGTTTACGAAAACGGGAAAAACGAATTCCTGCTGAACCTTTTGCCGGGGTATGTTTTTTCCATGCCGGAAGAGATGATAAAACAGATGCAGGCCGAGGCGGCTAAGAAAACGCCCTTTACGGAAGCCGAAATAAGGCAAATGGAGGGCAAATACCTGGATGTGATCATTCGGGCGTTTAATGACAAGGTGATGGGCGATGTGAAGCGGGAAACCGGAGCGTTTCAAATAGACGATGCCGGAAGCTTTGCCATGAAGCGGGACTTTGTTTTTACCGCCGGGGATATGGGCATTTTGCTGCGGGATGTGCTTGAGGAGCTGAAAACCGACAAACGCGCGCAGGAGCTGGTGATGATGGCTGTGGATATGGTGAGCGCGATCAAAGCCCTGAACCCGGACGGGTATGGGTCCGCGCAGGAGGAACCCAAGCCCACCATTGAAGACCTGATTGCAACCTTTGCGCGCAGCGTGGTGGCGCTTGAAACGGAGGGGGAGCAGGACATCTTTCATGTGACCGTGTTTGAACGGGAGGACCATGAGCATCTTTATGCGCAGATAAGCACGGTAGAGCCCCTGAACCCTCAGGTGTATTTGATCTTTCAGGTGAAAAACCCCATGACGCCTGAGGCGCTGAGCGTGAAGGCAGACATGATGGTTACGCACAATAGCCCATTTGAGGGGCGCCTTGATGAGGCGGACTGGGCAGATGTTCACAAGATGGTCACAGGTGTCAGAGACGGGGATAAGACCATTGTGAATCTGGCTTATGATGCCACACTGCCCCAAGCGGATGCCAGGTTAAACACCCGCTTGTCAGCCGACATCAAAACAGAGTTTGTGTCCATTGGTCTGTTGCTGGACAGCGACGTAAGCACGAAGGACCAGTATGAGGCCAGGCGCAGCCTGAGCGTGTCGCTGGATCATGAGAAGCCACTTGTTACCCTCCATGCGGCGGTTGTTCAGGAGGATGAGCCGCAAAAAATGGTGAAGCCTGAGCAGCTAAAGACGCTCGTGATTGACGAATCCTTTGGGCAGGACAAGGCTCAGCTTAAAGCGCTGACCAAAGCCCTGTTCATGGAGGTGCCTGATTTTCTGATGCGCTTGAAGACCGCTTTCCCTGATGCGTATGAGTATGTGGCGGAGCTGGTCGCCGAGGCCTCAATGCAATAAAACAAAATGCGGGGAGGGGCAGAGAACCTGCCCCTCCCACATGATGGAAGGAAGAGAACAGCATGCGCCCAAGAAAGAAGGCGGCTTGCCTGGCTTTGGTGGTTTTCGTGTTGGCGTGGGGGAGCTTGGGAGCGATGGCGCACTCAGATGACGCGGCTTTTTGGGAGGCGTTTTTCAGCTCCGACGCCATGACCTATTGCTATTGGCTAAAAGCTCCAAAGCGCGTGCTGAGGTTCCCGGCGCAGTCCCGGGTGTATATCGAGCAGGACTGGGAAAACGGATGTGTCCTTGATATACAGTTTGCGGGGATGGGGGAAGTGCGCGCCGGCTTTTACGCCTTCAAAGCCTCTTTTGCCCAGGTGGATCTGGGCGCTTACAGCGACCAGCAGGTGAGGAATATCCTGGCCGATATCCAAAGCCAGTTTAGTTTTGAGCGCTTTGGCGAAATAGCGCCTGGGGTAAACGCGGTGTGGATGGATGAGCAGCTTCCGGATGGCAAGGCAAGGCATCTGATGGTGTTTGACGGCGGCTGGGTTTATAATTCAATGATGAGGACAAAGGGCGATGCCCCCATCCCGGCGGCTGCGCAGGAAAAACAGGAGCGGCTGATGCGCTCCATGTATACGCCTGAGGGCCGCATCGTAAGAACCTGGGATGTGGGGGAGGGGACCATCCTCAGCCTGCCTGATTCCTTCCTGCTGCATGAGCATGCCCAGCAGGCTGGGGACATGCGTAAGGCCAGCCTGTGTGTGGATGAAACCGGGCAACTGCTTGAGATGGCCAGGCTATCGGTGATGGCGCTAAGCGCTGAGGAGGCCAAGAGCCAGGACGTGTTTCAGACCTTGTCCACTAAGCTGCCTGGCTTTGAAGAAAACAGGATGTTTGTCCAGAAAGTGGAGGGGCATCCCGGCATCCTGATGTATGACACAGGCGATGGCAAGGTCTATTGCGCCGTAGATCAGGGCAGAATCCTGGTGGCCGAGGAGAATATCTATCAGGATAAATCCAAGGATTGGCAGGGGGATTTCTCCCTGGCCGCCATGAGCGCCCTGCTGGGGCGGGAGGTGGCGTGGCCGGTGCGTTTGCCGCCGGATTACTTCACGCAAAAGATGGGGAATAGGCTGATCATCCCGGTAGGGGAACGCAGGGTGCGCATGGCGATTCCCGAGGGTTTTGTGGAGCGTATTGCGTTTGACCGGGAGGATGCCAAGCTCATTTCTCTCACCGGGGAAAACGGGCTGCAATATACGCTGCGGGTTATGTTTGTTGATGCGGAGTTGTCGTCTTTTCTGGCGCCGGATGCGCCGGAGCGCGAGGCGATTTTTGCAAATGTGTCAGAGGAGATTGAAAAAGTTGCTGCTGCGGATGTGGCGGGCGAAAGGCTGACGGCAGCGTATCATAAAGCGGCCCTGATGGGCTTGCCAGGTGGCATCATAACAGGGCGGAGAGGATATTTGATGGCGTTTTGCCCGCTTGACCGTTATATGGTCGTGCTGTCTGTGTTTAGCCCCAGCGCGGGTTCGCCTGATATAAAGGCGTTTGGAAATATCCTGGCAGTGGAATAAACCAAGCGGGCTCAGCCTGCGTTAAAACCATTGAGCACGAAACAGCGGGTTGCTTGCTGCTTAACGATTTTCGCCCTTAGCCGGCCTGCTGCTCGTGTTTTTTGCGGCGCCTGAAGCGGCTGCGGAAGCGGCGCCTGAGCTTTTTGGCGGGGGGCAGCGAGATCACATGGCCCTGGTCGTGGAGGATGGTTTCGGGCGGGGATTCAAGGATGGTGGGATTGGCCAGAAAGCGCTGGAAGTTCTGCAAAAAGCGGCTATAGACGATGCCGGCGCAGATGCGCTCGTCTGCCACCACCCCCATGGGCAGCACGCGCCGGCGCACCGGCTTGCCCTCATTGTCCAGGCCCACCTCCCGCTCGATGTTGCCGATTACCACAAACTGGCTGGTGGTGCCGAAGTTGTAGATGTGGTGATGCACCGGGGGCAGGCCTACGGAGGCGTTGTTGCTAAAAAACAGCCCGGTGTGGAAGGGGCTGGCATCGATGAGATATTTGGGCAGGAGGCCATAACGGTCAAGCAGCCTGCCGATGAACACGATGGTGTTGGCGATGAGGGGGTTCTTCAGCAGCCTGGCCACCTTGAGCGTGCTGTTGTCGGCGGTTTCCTTCCGGGTGGCCACGATAGCCTCCTGGATACGGGAAGCCACGTCATACACCGTGTCCCGGGGGTCGAACTTGCACTTGGCGATGTTTTCCCGGTCCGAGCCATCGGCGGTGTTCTGCAACACCGCGAAGGACACCACGATTTCCTTGCGGGTGTAAAAGCGCTTGTTGGCGATGAAGCGGTTGAGCTCCGGCAGCTGGGAGATGGAGCGGACATAAGCCGCCAAAATCAGCTCCATAAAGGAGATCTGGTGGCCTTCCATGCGCTTTTCGGCAACATAGCGGGCCAGCGGCTCGTAGGGGAGCTTCAAGGTGGTCATCACTTGGGCATCGCAGCGCATGGGCATAATATAGGGGGTGAGTGCCACCACCGGGTCAATGTCCTTGACCAGGAAACCATCACTTCGCTTGCCAAACATCGCAATCCCTCATTCCTGGTAGTTAAGTAAGCGAAGTATAGACGGAATGGGGATTTTTGTCAATTTCGTCTGATTGTATATTTGTGCTATGTGTAAAATCCGCAGGGGTTGATAAGGCTGGCTTGACAGCCTTGCGATATGCTCCTACACTGGGGATAAATCACATGATTATGCAAGGGGTGAAGTGCCGTCATGTTATGGGAAGAAGTCTTTGGAAAAGCGGAATACGCCAGCATTGCCACCCGGCTGGGGAAGCCTGTGAGCGGGGCTGATGTTGTGCTGGATACCGACGCCTATAACGAAATTGACGACCAGTTTGCCCTGGCTTACCTGGTGCGCTCTGAGCCCTTCTGCCGGGTGCGTGCCATGACCGCGGCGCCCTTTTACAGCCACCCCTCCAGGGGGCGTGCCGTGCGCTCTGACAGTCCCGCGGACGGCATGGAGCGCAGCTATCGGGAGATTCTGAAAGTGCTGGCTCTGATGGACAGAGATGATCTGAACCCCTTTGTGTTCCGGGGATCACCCCAGTATCTGCCAGGCCCCCTTGAACCAGTCCGGTCTGAGGCGGCTGGGAAGATCATTGAGATATCAAAGGATTATGACGCTATAACCCCCTTGTATGTGGTAGCCATAGGAGCGCTTACCAACGTGGCCTCTGCCCTGCTGATGGACACCACCCTTCGGGATCGGATTGTAGTGGTGTGGCTGGGTGGGCACGCCAGACACTATCACATGGCCTCAGACTTTAACCTGGAGCAGGATGTTGATGCTGCCCGGGTGGTGTTTGGCTGCGGGGTGCCCCTGGTGCAGCTGCCTTGCCTGGGGGTGGTGAGCGAGTTCCGCTTCTCAAAGGCGGAACTGGAGCATCTCTTCCGCGGCAAAAACGCACTGTGCGACTATCTGATCGACAACACCTTCAGCTATATGAACCAGCCCGATGAGGCCCGTTTCTGGAGCAAGCCCCTGTGGGATGTGGCAGCAGTGGCCTGGCTGATGCCTGGAGACATGATGCTGGATCGCATTCTCCCGGCCATGATTCCTCAGGCGGATTTCAACCACAGCTACCCGCTGGAGGGCCCACCCATCCGTTATGTCTACTATGTGAAAAAGGACGCCCTGACAAATGACCTGGTGACAAAGCTTTGTCAATGAGGTTATAGCCGCTTGCGCGGTGATAATAATCATCCAATAAGGAGGCGAACCACCCCAATGCCAATGAGAAAATTCCTATCCCTGCTGCTGGCGGTTATGATGCTGGCCACCCTGACTGGTGCCCTGGCCCAGTCCGGCGGCGATGTTGTGACGATCAAGCTGATGATGTCCCAGACTCAGGAGCCGGGCGTGAGCGCCGCGGTGGCGGCGTTCAATGAAGCCTACAAGGGAAAGTATGTCTGCGAGGCGGACTACCTGGCTTTTGACAACGTGTTTGAGACGCTGGAGATTCTCATGTCCTCCAAATCCTCCGAGTATGACGTATTCGCGGCTGACGGCCCCAACATTGCGGCCTATGCCACCCGCGGCTACCTGGCGCCGTTGACCGGCCACTTCACCCCGGAGGAGGTGGCCCTGTTCACCCCGCCCATGCAGGACGAGTGCGTGTATAAAGGCGAGCTGTATGGTTCTGCCATGGGGGACTCTTCGCTGGTGATGTACTACAACACCAAGCTTCTGGAGGAGGCGGGTGTCACCTA
Source organism: Christensenella sp. UBA5327 (assembly GCA_002411105.1). Classification (GTDB taxonomy): domain Bacteria; phylum Bacillota; class Clostridia; order Christensenellales; family Aristaeellaceae; genus UBA6115. The sequence continues at coordinate 47,339 of DHQX01000007.1, forward strand.
TGATTTTCAGGCCCTGACCGGGGAGAACCGTATCAGCTGGGAGGAGCTGGTCAAGATTGCCAAGGAAGCCCAGGCTAAGCTAGATCCGGACGGCTCTAAGGGCATCGCCGGCATTGAGTTCCAGCAGGTAGGCCGCACCTATCACATGAACGTTTTGGCCAATGATCTTGGCGGCAAGAACATCGGCGAGGACGGCTTTGCGGTGGATGGTATCCTCAATGGTCCTGAATGGATTCAGGCGCTGACCTGGTATCAGCAGCAGGTGGAGGACGGGGTGTTCACCAAGGGCATTCCCGCCAACGAGACCAGCAGCTATTTCATGGCTGACAAGATCATTTTCTATCTGGGGACCACTGCCATGCCCGGCAACTTTGATCGCAATGGCATGACCCACTACGCTTACACCTATGTTCCCTATTTTGAGGGGCATGAGGAAGATGTCACCACCTCCTGCGGCAGCTGGACGGTGGGGATGAACCCCTACTCTGACAAGGTGGAGGCGGCGGTTGCCTTCATCAAGTACCTGACGCTGTATGATGGCGCGGATGTGTACATCAACGCCTCCGGCATGGTGCCGGCGCTGACCCGCCAGTTCACTGAGGAATTGATGACTGCCAAGCCCTACCTGCGCATTGCCCAATATGAAGGCGCCAACACCGCCCTGGTGCGTGCGGTGACCCCTGGCTTTAACGAGTACGCCACCGCTGTCAACGCCCTGTGGGAAAACGTCCGCAACGGCTCTGATCCTGTCAAGGCCGCTGATAACTGTGTGGACGAGCTGAAGACTGCTTTTCTGGAATACGAGTAAAACAAGCCGATGCACAAGCCGGGGAAGGGTTTGCCAGACAGACCCTCCCCGGCTCATCAATCCGTGACTTTTGGTGATTAAATTAATGGAAAGAACGCTAAGGGACCGGGACAGGTCCAGAATGCTGTTGAAAATAGCGCCCTATCTGCTGATTTCCCCCGCGCTTGTCTTTATTCTGGTGTTCAAGATCTACCCCATCATCTCGGTGGTGGCGGGCTCCTTTATCCGCCGGGGAGAGCTGTCTGTAAGGACGTATGAGATCCTCTTTGGGGACCGGGTATTCTGGAACGCTTTTTTGACGACGCTGAAGATGAACGCGGTGATGATCCCGCTGCAGATCGTGATCTCACTGATTCTGGCGCTTCTGATCAACAATACCATAAAAGGTGTGGGCGTCTTTCGGAGCATCTACTATCTGCCGGTCACCATGGCGATCTCGGTGGCTTCTGTTACCTGGGGGCTGATGATGAACGTGAACAACGGGGTGTTCAACAGCCTGCTATCGCTGATCGGTGTGCCGCGCCAGGGGTTTTTCACTGATCCCAACCAGGCGCTGTGGTGCATTGTGCTGATGGCCACCTGGAAGGGCTGCGGATACTGGATGATGTATTTGCTGGCGGGGCTCAAGGGCGTTGATACCGCCATTTATGAGTCCGCCAAAATAGACGGTGCGGGCTATTTCACGGTGCTGTTCAAGATCACCCTCCCACTTATTCGCCATGCCATGCTCTTTGTGCTGGTTGCCAACACCAGCGCCAACATGCTGCTGTTCGCTCCTTCAAAGCTCATCACCGAGGGCGGCCCGCAAAACAGCACCAATGTGCTGATGTATGAGGTGTATAAGTCCGCTTTCAGAAATGGCAACATGTCCCGTGCCGGGGCCATCACAGCGATCTTGCTGCTGTTGATCGTGCTGATGGTGTACTTGCAGTTCAAGCTGATGAACCGCGGGGAGGAAGACGCATGAGCACACTGATATCCAAACGCCAGAAAAGGGCGCTGTCCCATACAGCTCTGTATTTTGTGCTGGGCTTGATTGCTATGATCGCCCTTTTTCCATGGTATATGTGATCCTGGCCTCCTTCAGGACTGACTATGAGATTTTCAAGTATGCGCTGCCTTTTTCTAAAAACACCATCATCCCGGTGGAATGGACGATGGGGAACTATCGGGAGATTTTTGATAAGTTCCAGTTTGCCACACCGCTGAAGAACACCTTCATCGTGGTTGGCATCCTGGTGCCCATCAACCTGTTGATTTCCTCTCTTGCCGGCTATGCCTTTGCCTTTTTCAACTTTAAGGGGAAAAAGCTGCTGTTTTCCATTTTCATCGTGTCCTTTATGGTGCCCATTGATTCCATAGCCCTCCCGCTCTATTCCTTTATCGCCTCCTTAGGGCTGGTGGACTCCTATTGGGCGCTGATATTGCCCAGTGTGTCAAGCGGGCTTGCGATGTTCCTGTTCACCCAGTTTTTCAGGAGCCTGCCGGAGAGCCTGCTGGAGGCGGCGCGGATTGACGGCGCCAGCCTCATTCAGGTGTTTATCAAGATCGTGCTGCCCCTGTCGGTTCCTGTGATTATCACGGCGGGGCTGATGATCTTCGTCACCGAGTGGAACAACTACCTGTGGCCGCTGCTGGTTACTCGCTCGCCTGATGTGCGTACCATCCAGGTGGCCCTGGCCTATTTTAAGGATGAGCATGAGACCTTCTGGAGCTTTATCTATGCGGCCTCCTCCATCTCTGCGGTGGTTCCGGTGCTGCTGTTTTTGCCACTTCAGAAGTACTTTGTCCAGGGGGTCACCTCAAGCGGGCTGAAGGGGTAACAAGTGCGGGCGAATTTCGTCCCGCATGGACAAAATCGTTTGACAGCGCATCACAACAAAGGTATACTGTACGAAAAAGCTTTGTCTTTGACAAAGAGAGGAGGCAGTTATGCCCTTAGTCAATTCCAGAGGGATGTTCCAGAAAGCCTATGAAGGCGGCTATGCCATTGGCGCCTTTAACGTGAACAACATGGAGATCATCCAGGGCATCGTGGAGGGCGCCCAGGAGGAGAAAGCCCCGCTGATCCTTCAGGTGTCAGCCGGCGCCCGCAAGTATGCCAACCACACCTACCTGATGAAGCTGATTGAGGCGGCGGTGGAGACCAGCGATCTGGACATCGTGGTGCACCTGGACCACGGCCCCGACTTTGAAACCTGCAAAAGCGTGATTGACGGTGGCTTCACCTCCGTCATGATCGACGGATCCCATCTGCCCTTTGAAGAGAACATCGCCCTCACCCGCAAGGTGGTTGAATATGCCCATGACCGGGATGTCACTGTGGAAGCGGAATTGGGGCGCCTTGCCGGCGTTGAGGATGACATCAAGGTGTCGGCTGAGGATTCCTCCTATACCAGACCCGAAGAGGTGGAGGAGTTTGTGAAGCGCACAGGCTGCGATTCCCTGGCCATTGCCATTGGCACCAGCCATGGCGCCTTCAAGTTCAAGGGCGAGCCCAAGCTGCGCTTTGACATTCTGGAGGAGGTGGAGCGCAGGCTCCCTGGATTCCCCATCGTGCTGCACGGTGCCTCCAGCGTCATCCCCGAGTATGTGGAAATGATCAACCAATTCGGCGGCAAGCTGGACGGCGCCCAGGGGGTGCCGGAGGCCATGCTGCGCCAGGCTGCCCGGATGGCCGTGTGCAAAATCAACATCGACTCCGACCTGCGCCTGGCCTTCACAGCCATGATCCGCAAGCACTTTGCCGAGCATCCGGATCACTTTGACCCCCGCCAGTACCTGACCGACGCCCGCGCGGCCCTCAAGGGCATGGTGCGCCACAAGATCGTCAACGTCCTGGGCTGCAACAACAAAGCCTGAACCTGACTTCCCCGGCCTGCGGGCATCCCCGCAGGCCTTTCCATGTACATCTATCATAAAACGGAGGCAAAACAATGGAGTTACAAGGCAAAGTGGTGGTCGCCCAGGGCGGCGGGCCCACAGCGGTCATCAACCAATCCCTGGTGGGCGCGGTGCTGGAAAGCCGCAAGTTCCCCCAGATTACCAAGGTCTACGGCGCTTTGGGCGGCGTGAGCGGCATCATCCATGAGAACTTCCTGGACCTCACCCAGGAGACCACCCACAACCTGGAGCGCGTGGCGGTCACTCCCTCATCTGCTCTGGGAAGCACCCGGGACAAGCCGGATGAGAAGTACTGTGAGGAGATTTTCAAGGTCTTCCGCGCCCATGACGTGCGCTATTTCTTCTACATCGGCGGCAACGACTCCTCCGATACCGTGCGGATTGTCAACCAGCAGGCCGAAAAGAGCGGCTATGAATTCCGCGCTATCCACATCCCCAAGACCATTGACAATGACCTGATGGTTAACGACCACACCCCCGGATTCCCCTCGGCCGCCAAGTTTGTGGCCCAGGCCTTTTCAGGGCTGAACCTGGATAACCGTGCCCTGCCAGGCGTTCACGTGGGGGTCATCATGGGCCGCCATGCGGGTTTTCTGACTGCCGCTTCCGCCATCGCCCGGAAATACCCGGATGACGGCCCCCATCTGGTCTACCTGCCGGAGCGGCCTTTCATCATGGAGCAGTTCCTCAAGGATGTGAAGGAGCAGTACGACAAACACGGCCGCTGCCTGATCGCGGTGTCAGAGGGCATCCAGGATGGGGAGGGCACCCCGATTCTGGCCACCTTGCAGCAGACCGAGCGGGACGCCCACGGAAACATGCAGCTTTCCGGCACCGGCGCTCTGGGCGAGCAGTTGTCCAACCAGATCAAGGAAAAGCTGGGCATCAAGCGGGTGCGGGCCGATACCTTTGGCTACCTCCAGCGCTCCTTTTTGGGCTGTGTGTCTGAGGTGGACCAGCGGGAAGCCCGCGAGGTGGGGGAGAAGGCCGCCCAGTTTGCCATCTGGCACAACATTGACGGCTCCATCACCATCCACCGCACGGGGGACTATTCGGTGGATTACCGCTTGACCAAGCTGGAGGAGATCGCCGCCAAGACCAAGCTGATGCCCGACAGCTTCATCAACAAGGCCGGCAACGGCGTGACTGACGCCTTCATTCACTATTTAAGGCCCCTTTTGGGAGATCAGCTCTCCGAGGCCTCCAGGCTGCGCGCGCCCCAGGCGGCGAAGATTCTAAAGCCTTAAGGCTAACTACAAAAAAGCGGTGAGGCGTTTATCTGCCTCACCGCTTTTTTGTATGCGGGTTATTCCGCGGGCTTGATCTTCTCCCCCCACAATCCCAGAAAATGAGCCGCCACAAAGCCAGCCGCTGCCACCGCCAGGCACAGCAGCGCCTCGCCGACATTGGCAAACTGACGGGGAATGATCATCAGCGTGCTGGCCAGCACCAGCCCCACCACCGCGTTTGAGGCGATGCCGTAGTGGCGCTCAAAGAGCCTGTCTACAAGCCGGGCGAAGAGAACCGCCACCAGGGCGATGCCCAGGAGCAGCGGAATGATGATGCCAAAGTTGAGGGAGCCGACCCCCGCCATGATCTTGTCATAGATGCCCATGAACAGCAGGATGGAGGAGGAGGACAACCCCGGCACCACCAGGCTGAAGCCCCAGACCACCCCTGAGAAGAAGGTCCAGAACAGCGTGGGGGTCAGGTTCAGCCGGGTGAGGGAGGAGATAAGGATGAGGAAGATCAGAAGTCCCACAAAGGTGATGATGAGGGCGCTGCGGTTGTCCCGCTTTTCCTTTTCGGTGAGCGTGATGCCGTCCTTAGGTTTTTGGGCCGCGCGGTAGAGCATGGGCACCGTGCCCAGGATGAGGCCCACAAAAAGGGAAATGGGCACCGGGGAATCCCCGCTGAACATCCAGTCCACCAGCTTCGCAAAGCCCACAAAGCCCAGGCCAACGCCAATGATGATGGGGATGAACAGCTTGTACTGGGCTTTCATGGTGCGGATGGGGCGGGAGAGGAAGGCCATCATGGGCCGGTAGATGCCAAACACCACGGCGAGCACACCCCCTGACACCCCCGGGAGGATGGCGCCGCCGCCAATCAGCGCCCCTTGAATAACCCGCATCAAAAACAAAACCGGCGTCAGCTTTTCCTGTTTCGCCGGGCTGGAATTCTGGCTCATGATCTCATCCTTTCACGGGCTGGCTCTTGCCAGCGCCGCGGGCATTATACCACAAGCAAAAGACAAGCGCCATGCAGGGGGTGTCCCCATGGCGCTGGTGAAAGGGGTGATGTGGTGTCAGGAAACCTGCAGCTGGTGCTTCACCCGGTCATGCTCCTCGGAGCGCTTGGCGTTGTTGAAGCGGTCAAGGGTGCCCACCAGGTAGCCTGTGATGCGGCGGATGCGCTCAAAGGGGCGCTGGGTCAAAGGTGTAGTCGATGTCCACAAAGTCCCCATCCACGCGCAGGGCCATGCGCCTGGGCTCCCGGCCGAAGGTCTCCCGGGCACGGGAGAGGTAGGCGTCCAGTTCATCCTGCGGGATGACGCCGCCGGTTACGTCAAATTCACATGCCATTGTCTATGTACCTCCCTTGCTCTTGGCAAGGCATATGATACCATATCTTGTGCTTCAGTTGCAAGGGGGCGCAATTGGTAGTATTTCTGTGGCGATTCTATCCACAAAGGCCCGCTCATGCTCGATAAACACCAGGGTGGCATCGGTATCCAGCAGCATCTCCTCGATTTGCTCGCGGCTTTCAGGGTCTATGTCGTTGAGCGGCTCGTCCCAGAGGTACAGGTGGGCGGGCTGGGAGAGGCTCATGGCCAGCAGCAGCTTCTTTTTCTGCCCCAGGGAGAATCCGGCGCTGTCCTGTTCAAAGTGCTCCCGGGGCAGGTCAAACTTGCGCAGCATGGTTAAAAGCCGGGTCAGGTCAAGGCCGCGGTTCATGGCGATTTCCCGGGGCGTGCCGGAAAGGTGCAGGCTGGTCTGGGGCAGCCAGGAGATCACCAGCCCCTCTGGCCGCCAGGCGCTGCCGGTGGTGGGGATGAGATCGCCCTTTAACACCTTCAGCAACGTGGTTTTCCCGGCGCCATTGGGCCCGGTGAGGGCCAGGCGGCCACCGGCCTTGATCACCAGGTCGAGCTTCTCAAACAGCGGGCGTTCGCCATAGCCGAAGCCGGCTTTTTCAAGCCGCAGCAGAACCGGGCTTCTGTGGGTGAGGGTGGGCAGGGTGATGGGGGCGGTGTATTCCAGGTTTTGAAGCAAACCCTCCTGTTCCTTCGCCTGGCGCTCGATGCGGCCCTTGATGGCCAGGGCGCGCTTCATCATCCGGGCGGACTGGGCCCCCACAAAGCCCCGGTCGCCCACGCCATGGCCGATTTTGGTGGCTTCAATTTTATCACTCCAGTTGGCCGTCTCCCGGGCGGAGGCGCGCAGGCGGCGGATGTCCTTTTGGATGCGCTCATTCTCTGCTCGCTCATGGTCATCCTGGCGCTGCTTGTTCTCCCGGTAGGTGCTGTAGTTGCCGTTTACCACCCGGGCGCCCTGCTTTTCCAGCGCCAGGATATGGTCGCAGGCGGTGTCCAGAAAGCTGCGGTCATGGGAGGCCACCAGGAAGCCGGCTTTGCCGCTTAAGTACTGGGCCATGCGCTCCCGGCCCGCCATGTCCAAATGGTTGGTCGGCTCATCGATGAGCAGAAAATGGTTTTCCTTCAAGAAAAGGGCCGCCATCATCAGCCGCACCCGCTCCCCGGGGCTAAAGGATGAAAGGGGACGGCCCAGCGCTTCCGGCTCCAGTCCCAGAAGGGATGCTTCCCGGGCCAAAAGGCTCCTGATGGCATAGCCGTTTTCTGCCATGTACCGGGCCTGGATGTCGCCGTATTGATTTAACGCTTCTGGCGTGCCTGCGGCCAGGCGGTTTTCCATCTCCGCCTCCCAGCGGGTATAGGGAGCCAGGCTGTCGATGAGGGCAGACTGAGCATCCCGCGCCAGGTCAACCTGAAAGGGAAACAGATCAAAATCCACCGCGCTGATGATCTGGCCAGTGCCTTTTAGTTCCCCCTTTAACAGGCGCATCAGCGTGGTTTTCCCCGGCCATTGCGCCCCACCAGCCCCAGCCGCCAGGCGCTGTCCAGGCGCAGGGTGAGATCGGTAAACACCGGCATCAGGCCGCCGTCATAGGTGAAGGATAGATGATTGATTTGAATGACTGACATGGATAACCTCCTGGAAAAAAAGACGGGCAGGTTTATCCCAACACAAATAAGCGCTGAATGCGTATAAACCCGCCTGAAGCAAGCCGGTTAACCGGCTGGATGCTGTTCAGACGTGGTTTTATTTCATCAGCGCCCTTCCTCCTCAGTTGTTTGAAAAGACTATACAATCATGGGGCGTGGCTGTCAAGATGATTGCCCGGGGGCGGCCATCGTGCTATGATTCTGTTATCAACAGGAGGTTTTTTTGCATGCAAAACCATGAGCGATATGAGAGCCCCTTTTCCGCCAGGTATGCCAGCCCCCAGATGCAGCGGCTGTTTTCCCGCCATTACCGGGCGATGATGTGGCGCAGGCTGTGGGTGATGCTGGCGCGCAGCCAGCATGAGCTGGGGCTGCCGGTGACTGCCGCCCAGGTGGCAGAGTTGGAGGCCCAGGCGGACCGGGTGGACCTGGCCCTGGCCGACCAGTATGAGAAGGAGCTGCGCCATGATGTGATGGCTCATGTGAAGGCCTTTGCGGATGCCTGCCCGGAAGCGGCTCCCATCATCCACCTGGGCGCCACCAGCTGCTATGTGACTGACAATGGCGATATCCTCATCATCCGGGATGCGCTGCGATTGCTGCGCGGGCGTTTGGCCCAGACTGCCCGGGCTCTGGCGGCGTTTGCAGACCGGTACAAGGCCCTCCCCGCCCTGGGCTTCACCCATTTTCAGCCGGCCCAGCCCACCACCGTGGGCAAGCGGGCAGCGCTGTGGCTGCAGGATCTGCTGGAGGACGCCAGGGCGCTTGACACGCTGCTGGCTGACCTGCGCCCCCTGGGCAGCAAGGGCACCACCGGCACCCAGGCCTCTTTCCTGGCGCTGTTTGAGGGGGATGAGGAGAAGGTGCGGGCCCTTGATGTGCTCATCGCCCAGAAGATGGGCTTTGATAGCCCGGTGGCCCTCTCCTCCCAGACCTATTCCAGAAAGTGGGATAGCCGGGTGCTGCATCTGCTCTCTGGCATTGCCCAGTCGGCAGCCAAGTTCGCGGGGGATATCCGCCTCCTGGCCCATCTGAAGGAAATTGAGGAGCCCTTTGAGGCCCATCAGGTGGGTTCCTCCGCCATGCCCTATAAAAGGAACCCCATGCGCACCGAGCGGATGACCGCCCTTTCCCGCTTTATCATCATCAATGCCTTAAACGCCGACCAGACCGCGGCCAGCCAGTGGCTGGAACGCACGCTGGATGACAGCGCCAACCGCCGGCTTTCCCTGGCGGAGGGTTTTCTGGCAGCGGACGGCCTGCTGAATCTTTACCTGAACGTGGCCAAGGGGCTGGTGGTCTACCCCAGGATGATTGAAAAGCATCTGCTGGAGGAGCTGCCCTTTATGGCGACGGAGAACATCCTCATGCGCGCGGTGATGCGGGGCGGTGACCGGCAGCAGCTGCATGAACGGCTGCGCCAGCACTCCATAGAGGCCGGCCGTCAGGTGAAGGAGGAGGGGTTGCCCAATGATCTCTTAAGCCGTGTGGCCCAGGATCCGGCCTTTGGCCTGAGCCTTGAAGAGCTCAACAGCATGCTGGACCCGGCCCTCTACACCGGCTGCGCCCAGCGCCAGGTGAGCGATTACCTGGCCGGCGAGGGCGGGGAGATATTGGCCAGGCTCTCGGATCAGGGGATTGAGGTGGCTGACATCCAGCTGTAAATGCGCACTAAAAAAGGGCCTTGCGGCCCTTTCAGACTGAAGACAAAGTCCCG
>DHQX01000015.1:0-10120 GCA_002411105.1 Christensenella sp. UBA5327
CAAAGACTGGGGGCAGACCAGTTGAAAATGCCTGGTTTACGCTATCGAAGCCAAACTGCGCAGAAAAAGACACCCCTTTTTCCAGTTTGAGGTAGGTCTCGTTATTGAATGTCTTCTTGGAATATCGGCTGGTGTTAACAGCTGCTTTAGATGAAAGCTGCTTCTGTGAGAAAATTGCTTGGAAAACTAGTTTTTGACGAGGCATCGTTGCTTTTGGGAAATTGCGTGGTAAGAAAGCCATCGAATGCAATGTTAGCGAGGAAAGCGCTCCAGAAGGGGGAACAAAAGAAGATGGGTCTCTACCTCCCGATTTATTTCTGGCGAAAAACCCTAACACCCGACAACCCTCAGCTAACCGATTGGTCGAAGCAAAAGGGGAAAGAACCTTAGCAATTGAATCTTCATTGGCTATAGTTTGTGCACTGTTAAATGCAATGACAGTTGCGCCTTGAAGCAGAACCTTGCTCCATGGACCCTTCCTTTCTATGATTTCGTATTGCACAAACTCGACGGGCTTATTCCTTATGTATTTACTCAGTTTCAGCATATCGCATGCCGTTTTACCCGGGAACAAGAAAGTTGTTTTTATAGCTGAAAGCGATTCGTCTTGAACCCAGGTTGAAATGAACTTCACAGATGGATTGACAATAACAACGTGCTCTCTGGCTTTGTTGTTAATGTCAATAGAGAGACGGATGGATCTTAAAAAAACACTGCATTCTATGGCAACATCGTTTTTCTCAGAATCAATCAGGAGGTTTTGCGCAAGAATGAGTGGATCAACACTACGAAGCGGGATATAGGCGTCAAGAAATGATTTTTTCTTGTTTTTCCAACCGCTCAAACCACGTAGATAGTTTCGATATGCAGTTTCGATTCTCTTGTTGACGGTCCGATGTCTTTGCACCAACTTCTCTACGCACTCCCTTTGAACTTGATCATGGTAGAAAGGCAGAGCAAAGTCCAAAGAGATGTAGTTCATAGCTCGGAGCAGTTTTGACATATCTATAATTCCTTTCCGTTTTCATCTTTCAACTCTGTTTCAATCACAGGCGTCACTACTTGAATTAAAGGTGTTCAGAATAAGGTTGATTGCATCCGATACCTTCATGTGCTTCACAAGGTTGTGTACTTCGTCAGGATCTGCGATCAAAGTGGGACAGATATGGGTCATAAACTCCTTGAGCTGGTATTTAATAGCTTCAAGCTGCAGCGCCCAAAACACTTTGTGATCTGCGGGCATCGGAAATCCAAACCATTTTGGAAACTTAACACGCAGTTCTTCGTCAGGAATCCAGCCGCTTTCAACTTTTCTCTCTTCAATTATCACCATCTTAGCATACATCTCCAGGAGTTGGACATCATTTATCTCGCAAGGGAGTATGTTTGGGTACAAGCGCGCCATTCTTTCACACATTCTGTCTCTTGCAGGATTGATAAAGGGCATCATAAAAACCTCCGATGTTATTCGCAGGTTTCTTAGGCGAAAAGTAACCTGCCAAATAGTATGACTGGAAATCAACTTTTTAGCGGAAAGAAAAGAAAAAAAGTTCAGCTTCTTGTAATTACTTGAGTAGATTTGTGTCTTATAAAGAAGGAGAGGAGAACAAACGGAACAGAGTCAAGACAATGAGGAGTTAGTTATCACATGAATGGTAAATGAGACTTATAAGGAATGGAGGCCTCAGTTATGTGAACTGCAAGATATCAGTTCGTCCACTTTGAGACTTGTCCGCGCTCGCCAAAACTCAAGAAAACGTCTGGGGGACTTATACGGTTGATTGCAAGCGTTTCAATCTACCATATAAGTCCCCCAGGAAAAAGCCGGAAAAGACAAGTTGTGACCACAATATGACAAATCGTTAGATTACACAGGGTGTTAAAAAGTCAATATTATCAACGAATTCGGGGCTACAGGCACATGATAGACCCTATCCAAACCCTCATCATCGCGCCCCCTACAAGGTTGACGGCCAGGGGTTACGGAATTTCCCATTGCAGCGAACATACCTCTCATGCGGGCTGGACATATAATTGGCAGGCTGGCACAGCTGGTGAGCCAGACCAATGCCGGTGGCACGGTGGAGTAAGTACAACGCCGATGGCCTGCGGGTGAAAAAGGGCACAGTTGTCACCGATTACATTTTAGTGGCAAGAACATCACGCACATGACGGTGACAGGCGGTCACACCCTGCACTTCTATTACGATGCCCAGGATAGGCCCGCCCAGGTGAACTATAACGGCACCATGTACCGCTATGTGCATAACCTGCAGGGCGACATCATCGCGATTGTTGATAGTGCAGGCAACACCGTGGTAAAATACGCTTACGATGCTTGGGGTGGCAAGAAGAGCGTCACTGGCTCCATGGCCGCAACGCTGGGTTACTACAACCCGTTCAGGTATAGAGGGTAGTCTACGACGAAGAGACCTGGATGTACTACCTCAGGAGCAGGTATTACTATCCGGAGTTGCAGAGGTTTATTAGTCCAGACGAAGTGTTTTTTGATAATGAAGACGAGAAAGCGCTTGCAAATAGAAATCTTTTTGCCTACTGTGACAACAATCCGATTAGCCGCCTTGATTCGGAAGGAGATTTTTGGAATATTATCATTGGTGCAGTTGTTGGTGCGTTTGTTGGTGCAGTAGTATCAATTGTCGCTCAAGTTGCAACTGGAAGCAGAGTAGATGTTGGTAAGGTTTTAGTATCGGCTGGTGCGGGTGCAATTTCTGGTGGTTTTGCCGCATCGGGAATTGGTCTAACGGGGCAAGTGATTGCTAATACCATAATTGGTGTCAGCTCTGAAATAGCCGATACATACATTGATAAAGGTAAGCCTACGATTTACGACATAGGGAAAGCAGTTTTTATTGGTGGCGTTACTGGTGCGATAACAGGCCGAATTGGCAACCGAGGAGTTGGCACAAGACATCTTACCTCATCCAGAAAAGCTCTTATTACTGCTGTTAAAAGGGGAAAGCCGTTACGAAAGGCCATAAAGTATTGGAATTCTCAAACGCTGAGAGAATCCATAAATGTAGGTCGAAAAGCAATAAAGCCAATTATCAAATCAAATGCACCGGGCCTTATTAAGTCACTGGCTTATGTAAAATAATCACTAGAAGAGAAGGAATGTATTTGGATATGTCGAGCTGGTCAAGGGGAATAACAATAACGTCCGTTTTTCTCGCACTAATAACATTTGCATTGAAACCCTATAATCAAATCGCCATGGTTTTTCTGTTCTTTTTTTTCCTTATATCCATTTATATTGCAATAAAAAGTAAAGAAAAAGGAAAGGATTACTTTGGGGTGTCAGCAATGTGGGGGCCCTGTATAGCAGGAGGAATGATGATATTCGGGAGAATATTGACATCGAATGTTCCTTTCGTGGTAGGCGGTATTACAGGCGCTTGTATTGCGATACTCTATATATTTACTCGACGCCATTTGAAAAACATGGGACGGAAAAAATGGACAAAAGCGTTGGCCTTGTTTGTTTGTTGCTTTATGTTTGTTGCTTCTTATATAATAGCTATTAATTCTATTTTTGATAATTCTCCGGGCAGTATTCATCAAGGGACTATTACAAACAAAGCCTACTTATCCAAAAATTCGATACCAGTGATATATCTATGTTCAGAGGAATTTCCTCAAGAGGATATTGGTTTTATCGTTAGAGGCAGTGTTTGGAGAGCAAGTTCGATTGGTGATTCGATTATTTTTCAACGATATAGCGGTTTATTTGGTTGGCCTTGGTATACTTATGTGAAGTAGGACCTTGTATTAACAGAAGTTCCATGCTTTAATATACAAAATTTTACGCAACAATGGATGGTTTTTAGCATTGCTTACCAATGAATTTCCTGATGGTCATCGCTTGAAAGGGAAAGGAAAACCTGCGAAGCTTCCTCCCATCATAGTGCCAACATCTAAGCCGGAAGAAAAACAGAGTCAAGTAACGATAGCACCGTCTCCCGCTCCTACAACAAGATTACCTTATTACAGCCACAGCCACAGCCACAGCCTTTGCCCACACCATGGCCAATGCCAAGTCAGCAGCCAGGCATCTCAAGGCCTTCCAATGCCAATAATCGCTTGTGGGAGTCTCTTCTTAAGGGGTTGATAATAGTTGTTGTTACAGAATTGTCTATGTATATTCCCGGAATGAATAACGCAATTCTTGTAGGCTACTAATACGGAGAGTAAATTTATGAGAGAACTAGCTAAAAACATCACAAGATATGCCTTGTTGGAATGCGGAAGTGGGTATGGTGTATCAGCACAGATTCTTTTTTCTATGGCTTATAAATTTGACCCGTCGCACCTTTCTGCTCATAACCTAGGATATTTTTATTTACTACAGGGTAAATGCTATTTGATTACTAGCAAATGGTTAATATGTGGGAAGGTAAACTATAAGAGAGCTAGATGTTTTTTGTTAAAAGCGCATAAAATGTGTCCGAAGTGTTTTGAAACTCTTTGTGCATTAGGGGAACTTAATTACAGACAAAGAAAATACTCTGATTCACAAAAATATTTTGAAATGGCAATAGCCCTTAACTTTTCATCAGGCTATGCTCATTGGAGGAAAACTAGCTTATTATTCTTGCAGAAGAAGTATATCGATATGCTCCACTATGTAAGTACACTGGAATCTCAATTTGAGAGTTTCAATGACAAAAGCATGTTATTCTTTTTAATCTGTGCGTATGCAGAGTATAATGTTTTTGATTGTATTAAATCCGTTACCCTGTCTAGGATTACATCTTATGTAGATAAAATGAACCCTGACAAAATAGATGACTATATGATCGAGTTGCTTCTCGATGCAATTCCAATATTATTTGTAAGCAATAAGTTTAAATATGTTGTCAAATGTTCAAAACTACTTAAATTGGATGGGAGGTACTCAGAAACCATTGAACATATGATCATTTCTTCTTCGCAGAACGGTGAAAACCTCGTTACACCAAATGAAATTAAAAGAGAATTTGCTGATTTTCCTGTTACAAACCGATGGTATCAAAGTCTGTATCTTCAATGTGCTGATTGATAATTAGTAATTGATCACTTCATATTTTGAGATGGTTTTCACACCCCAACACAACCAGCACCATTCTGACGTCAATTCCCAGTGATACGGAGCTTACCGTTTCTACAATCCCCAGCCACCAACAATGGTTCTCTACGGCCTATAACGGACAAAATGGCTTTGTTATGTCCAGGTGGATTGCTATCACACAAGACTTGTCGCCTACTGCAACCGGAGCGAGAATGATACAATTGAAATCAAGAAAAAATGCTCTGAAATCTTGGGAGCACCACCTTGTATTAACATTGTTTTTGGGTTACAATGACATCAGCAGAATATGAGCTGGATGAGGGTTTTCAGGAGAACGCGCGGGGCGCGGCCGAAGGAATAAGCGGGCAGGTGCCGACTGGCCGTGAAGATCTCAGGTAAAAGGACTGAAAACAGCACAGCACTCTGGAGAGCATTGCACCGAAGAAGCAATCGCGCAGGTCGAGAATCTTTCAGGTTTGGTACAGAGGGTCAGGCAGCGTGTTTTTCATGCGGAAAGACCTGGCCTGGTGGCTGATGGAAGGTTAACGGGAGGCGCGATGCTGATTATCACCAACAACCCAATGGCACAAGCGCATTTGCTGCGGGATGGTGCGCATGAGGTATCCTTTCATGCGGTCAGCCTGCGGGAGCTATTGGTTGTGGTGAGGGACCGGGTGCATCTGGGACACCGGCTGCTGACCCATCCGTTGTCGGGCAGCGTAAAGCCCAATGAAACATGCTATAAATCAATCGCTATCACACCTGTTCCCGAGGCTGGTGTGTGTGTGGATTCACTTCTGCTGATTGAAGATGCCATAGCGGCCTGCGATAAGTTTGCGCCCAGGGACCGGCAGCCTGATGCGCAGATGCTCAAGGATTTCCAACTGGTGGACTGGACGCTGATGCAGTCTGCGCTGACATCGGCTTAGTGAAAAGAATCAAACCTGCAAGGAGGTGCGCGGCTTGAGACTGGAACTTGGTTACATTCCCATTCATGATGTCCGTTTCGCGAAAAAGGCCCGGGTAGAAGATGGTGTACTGTACGTTGATGCCGAGGAAATCAAAGCCCTGGTATTGAAGGACGAACACATCAGCTCTGTTGAGGTGGAGCTGGCCCGGCCGGGCGAGAGCATCCGGATCACGCCGGTGAAGGATGTGGTGGAGCCCCGGGTGAAGGTGGAGGGGCCGGGCGGCCTTTTCCCCGGCACAGTGTCCCATGTGAAAACCGTGGGCAGTGGCCGTACCCATGTGCTAAAGGGCGCGGCGGTGGTCACCACCGGCAAAATCGTGGGCTTCCAGGAGGGCATCATCGACATGTCCGGCCCGGGTTCGGAGTACACGCCCTTTTCCAAAACCCAAAATGTGGTGCTGATCCTGCAACCCAAGGACGGCCTGGCCGCCCGGGAGCATGAGGTGGCGGTGCGCATGGCAGGGCTGAAGGTGGCCACGCACCTTGGCGAACTGGCAAGGGACTTGACCCCTGAAACTGTTGAAACCTTTGAGAGCCTGCCGCTGCTTGAAAACCTGGAGAAGTTCAAGGGACTTCCCCGGGTGGCCTATGTGCAGATGCTGCAAAGCCAGGGTCTCTTGCATGACACCTATGTGTATGGCGTGGATGCCAAGCAGATTCTGCCCACCATCATCACCCCCACAGAGGTGATGGACGGCGCCATCATATCCGGCAACTGTGTGTCCGCCTGTGACAAGAACCCCACCTATGTGCATCAGAACAACCCCATCGTGCATGACCTGTTTGCCCGGCATGGCAAGGACTTGAACTTCTGCGCCATGATCATCACCAACGAAAACGTCTACCTGGCCGACAAGGAAAGAAGCTCGGACTGGACAGCCAAGCTGTGCGCGTTCCTGTCTCTGGATGGCGTGATCATTTCCGAAGAAGGCTTTGGCAACCCCGATACCGACCTGATGATGAACTGCCGGAAAATCAGCGAACAGGGCATCAAAACGGTGCTGCTTACCGATGAATATGCCGGCAGGGACGGGTCATCCCAGTCTCTGGCGGATGCCACCGTTTCGGCGGATGCTGTGGTGACCGGCGGCAACGCCAACCAGGTGATCACCCTGCCCAAGATGGAGAAGGTGATTGGCACTGAGGTGTATGTCAGCATCATCGCGGGCGGTTGGGACAAGAACAAGGCCGACGACGGCACCATCCAGGTGGAGCTGCAGGCCATCACCGGCGCGACCAGCGAAGTGGGCTTCGGCTATCTGAGCGCCAGATAAAGCAAAGGAGGGAACAGCGCTTGAGCAAGATTAGAATTGTTCACTACATCAACCAGTTCTTCGCCCAAATTGGCGGCGAGGAAATGGCCCATGTGCCCCCGGAATACCGGGAAGGGCCAGTGGGCCCCGGCCAGGCCTTCCAGGCGGCCTTCGGCGATGAGGCGGAGATTGTGGGCACCGTCATCTGCGGTGACTCCCACATCAACGAGCATACCGACACCGCCCTTCCGGCCATCATCGACATGATTTCCGCAGCCAAGCCAGACCTGCTCATCGCGGGCCCGGCGTTTAACGCAGGGCGCTACGGCGTCGCCTGCGGCATGGTGGCGGAAAAAACGCAGGAAGCCTTGAATATCCCGGTGATAAGCGGCATGTATGCTGAAAACCCGGGCGTTGACATGTACGCCAGCAAGCTGTACATCGTGGCCACCCGCAACAGCGCCGCCGGGATGCGCGACGCGGTGAAGAAAATGGTGCCCCTGGCATTCAAACTGGTCCGGGGTGAGGCAATCGGCGCTTCTTCCCAGGAGGGCTACCACCCCCGGGGCATCAGGGTCAACCTGTTTGAGAAGGAGCGCGGCTCAAAGCGCGCAGTTGACATGTTGGTGCGCAAGCTGAACGGCCAGCCCTTTGAGACCGAATACCCCATGCCTGACTTTGACCGGGTGGAGCCGCGGCCCGCGGTTAAGGAAATCGGCCGGGCCAAAGTGGCCCTGGTGACCTCTGGCGGTATCGTGCCTTTTGGCAATCCTGACCACATCGAAAGCTCCAACGCCACCCGCTATGGCCGTTATGACATCGATGGCCTCATGGACCTGACCGAGGGCAAATGGGCCACCGCCCATGGCGGCTATGACCCGGTCTATGCCAACCAGGACGCTGACCGGGTGCTTCCGGTTGACGTGATGCGGGATCTGGAGATGGAAGGCAAGGTGGGCAGCCTCTTCCGCTACACCTACTCCACCGTGGGCAACGGCACCGCGGTCAAAAGCTCCAAAGCCTTTGCAGAGGACTTTGCCAAGGAATTGATCAAGGAGAATGTTCAGGCTGTGATCCTGACATCCACGTGAGGGACCTGCACACGTTGCGGCGCAACGATGGTTAAAGAACTGGAACGCGCGGGCCTGCCCGTGGTGCATATCTGCACTGTGACCCCCATATCCCTGACAGTGGGCGCCAACCGCATTGTGCCCGCTGTGGCGATTCCCCATCCCCTGGGCAACCCATCCCTCACCATGGGAGAGGAAAAGGCCCTCAGGCGCAGGATTCTGATGACGGCACTGAAAGCCTTGTCCACTGACATCACCGAGCAGACCGTGTTTGAGGTGGAAGGCTGAATGATGAAGAGGAACAGAAGAGATCTATGAATCAAAAAATCTACGACGTGCTGATTATCGGCGCTGGCCCCGCGGGGCTGAGCGCGGCCCTGTATGCCGGGCGCTCGCGGCTTAGCGCGCTGATCATCGAAAAAGAAAAGGACGGCGGCCAAATTGTCATCACCGCCGAGATCGACAACTACCCCGGCTCCCTGCCCCATGAGAGCGGCCCCTCCCTGGTGGCCCGCATGGTGGAGCAGACCAAGCGCTTTGGCGCGGAGAAGGTGTTTGACACGGTGGTGGAAGCCCATCTGAAGGACGACATCAAGCGTCTGGTGGGCAAGAAGGGTGAATACCTGGGCCGCACGGTCATCGTTGCCACAGGCGCCCATCCCCGGCCCATCGGCTGCCCGGGTGAGGCCGATCTCATCGGCAAAGGTGTGAGCTATTGCGCCACCTGCGATGGGGATTTCTTCCAGGATCTGGAGATCTTTGTGGTGGGCGGCGGGGACACAGCGGTGGAGGAGGCGGTCTATCTGACCAAGTTTGGCCGCAAGGTGACCATCATCCACCGCCGGGATGAATTGCGCGCGGTTAAATCCATCCAGGAGAAGGCTTTTGCCAACCCCAAAATCCGCTTTATGTGGGATAGTGTGGTCACTGCCCTTGAAGGCGACGGGGTGTTGGAAGCCATGACCGTCAAGAATGTCAAAACCGGCGAGGAGACCGTGATCCGGGCGGATGAGGAGGACGGTACCTTTGGGGTGTTTGGCTTTGTGGGCCTGATCCCTGAGAGCAGCCTGTTCACCGATCTGCTGACCATGCGCAACGGCTATCTCATCACCGATGACAACATGCACACCGAAATACCCGGTGTGTTTGCCGCCGGCGATATCCGCGAGAAGAGCCTGCGCCAGGTTATCACCGCGGCGGCCGATGGCGCCATTGCCGCGATGGAGGCAAATGCCTACATCGAAGGATATTGCCNNCCAACATCCCCGGCGTGTTTGCTGCTGGGGACATCCGGGAAAAGAGCCTGCGCCAGGTGATCACCGCGGCGGCTGACGGGGCGATTGCGGCCATGGAAGCCAACACCTACATCGAAGGCACCTGCCTGGTGAACGAACCAGCAGCAAGTGCCGAGAAAGAACGGGTACATTCCTGATATAGGACAAGGAGGAAGACATGATCGATCTGACCAAAGAAACCTTTGAAGCAGAAGTGCTGCAAGCCACCGGCCCGGTGTTTGTGGATTTCTATTCCGATGGCTGTGAGCCCTGCAAGGCGTTGGAGCCCTTTGTGAAGGAGATGCACGCCCAGTACGGCGACAAAATGACCTTTGCGGGGCTTAACACCACCAAGGCGCGCCGCCTGGCCATCAGCCAGAAGGTGCTGGGCCTGCCAGTCATGGCCATCTATAAGAATGGGGAGAAAGTGGAAGAGCTGGTCAAGGAAGACTGCACCCACGAGAACATCCAGGCCATGATCAAGC
>DHQX01000015.1:10261-14804 GCA_002411105.1 Christensenella sp. UBA5327
CCTGTAAGCCTCACGGGGGCTTGCGCCCATACCGTGTTTGCTTTTATCACTTCAGGAAAGGAGGAACCATATGAGCTTACTGAATAGAAAGATCATCATCATCGGAGACAGGGATGGCATTCCCGGCCCGGCGATTGAGGAGTGCCTGAAGGGGACGGAAGCCGAGATTCTGTTTTCATCCACCGAGTGCTTCGTCTGAACGAGCGCGGGTGCAATGGATCTGGAAAACCAGAAGCGTGTGAAGGACTTGGCTGAAAAGCATGGCCCGGAGAACATCCTTGTGATCCTGGGCGCCGCAGAAGGCGAAGCCGCGGGCATCGCGGCGGAGACCGTGACAGCCGGAGACCCGACCTACGCAGGTCCATTGACCGGAGTCCAGTTGGGACTGAGCGTTTACCATGTATGCGAGGAAGAAATCAAGAGCTTGCTTGACCCCGCAGTGTATGATGAGCAGATCGGCATGATGGAAATGGTGCTGGATGTGGATGATATCGTCAGTGAAATGTCGGCCATCCGCGACGAACACACCAAGTATTGAGCCGCCCCTGAAGAACAACCAATGACCCCGGGCCAGAGCTACGCGGCTGCGCAGCTCTGGCTCTGTTTTAAAATAGGGAGGGATGCCAACCATGAACAGTGTATTAACCGCCGCCAGCTATATCCTGGTGCACGCGCCTGATATGGTGGTGCATAACGGCACCACCCAGACCACCGAGCGGGTGGTCAACCCCGGCTCAGAATACCTTAAGCAGCTGCCTGAACACATCCGGTCCTATGACCAGGCGGTGGCCTATGCCCCCAACCAGACCTACATCGGCAACATGACCCCCGGCCAGCTGGGGGAGATGGAACAGCCCTGGCACGATATGCCGGTGGCGGGGGCCACCCGGGAGGGCCGCTATGGCGAGATCATGCCCCAGGACGAATTTCTGCTGCTGATGCAGGCCAGCGATATGTTTGACCTGGTGCGCCTTGACCGGGCGTTTGTGGCAAAGACGAAGCCCGCCTTGGAAAAGCATCCTCTGCTGGGGCAGGAGATCCTGGCGCTGGTCAAGGCGGGCGAGGACGCCAGTGACATCGCGCGCGCCGTCAATGAGGAGCACGCGGAGGGGCTGTACCATATGGGGCAGCTGGTGGGCTATGTCAAGCGTGCCCATGATGTGGATGCCAACCTGTCCGCTCATGTGCTGTTGGAGAACCTGGCCAGCAAGGCTTCCGCCGTTTTGGCCCTCAGGCATCTGCTACACACAAGCGGCGTTGCGCCCGAAGAGATCGAGTATGTGATCGAGTGCAGTGAGGAAGCCTGCGGCGACATGAACCAGCGGGGCGGCGGCAACATGGCCAAGGCCGCGGCTGAAGTGGCAGGGCTTGGAAACGCCACCGGCAGTGATGTCAGGGGCTTTTGTGCAGCGCCCAGCCATGCCTTTGTGATGGCGGCCTCCCTGGTGAAGGCGGGCACCTTCAAGAAGGTGGCGGTCACAGCCGGTGGATCCACGGCCAAGCTGGGCATGAACGCCAAGGACCATGTGCGCAAGGGGCTGCCGGTGCTGGAGGATGTGCTGGGTGGCTTTGCGGTGCTGATTACAGCCGATGACGGCAAGAACCCTGAGATCGATTTGGACATCGTGGGCCGTCATACCGTGGGCACCGGCGCTTCGCCCCAGGCGGTTATCACCTCCCTGGTACTCAGCCCCCTGGAGCGCGCGGGGATGAAGATTCAGGACATCGACAAGTTTGCTGCTGAGCTTCAAAACCCGGACATCACCAAGCCAGCCGGGGCGGGGGATGTGCCTCAGGCCAACTTCAAGATGATTGGCGCCCTGGCAGTGAAGACCGGGGAGCTGGACAGGGGCGGCCTGAACGGCTTTATTGAGCAGCATGGCATGGTGGGCTGGGCGCCGACCCAGGGGCATATTCCCTCCGGCGCGCCCTATATGGGCTTTGCCAGGCAGGCCATTCTTGATGGTGAGATGGAAAAAGCCATGATCATCGGCAAGGGCAGCCTCTTTCTGGGCAGGCTCACCAACCAGTTTGACGGCATCTCCTTTGTGCTGCGCAAAAACCGGGGCGCTGCGCAACAGCAGCAGGAACCTGGCATTTCCAAGGAAGAGGTGCGCGGCATGATTGCTGAGGCGCTGCGGTCCTTTGCCGCATCCATGGAAGGCTGAGGGGGCGGCTATGGCAAATAAACAGGTACAAAGCCTCATCAAACAGACGTTTCAGGAGATGGCGCAAGCCCTTGAATCCGGGCGCCTGGGCGGCAGCCCTGGCATCGCGCTCACTGGCCTGGGCGGCGAACATGGCGAAGAAAATGCGCTGCGGGCGGCCTTGCTGGCCTCTGGCAGGGGGGTGAAGGTGCATTACATCGGCACTTTGACCCATCCGGACCTCATCTGCCACCCTGCCAGCACCGAGGAAGAAGTGCACCGGGTGATGGAGGAACTCTTAAACAGCGGAGACGCTGCAGGGGCTGTCACCATGCACTATCCCTTTCCCATTGGCGTGGCCACGGTGGGCCGTGTGGTGGCGCCTGCCACCGGGCGGGAGATTTTCCTGGCCACCACCACCGGAACCTCTGCCACTGACCGGGTGGAGGGCATGGTGCGGGGAGCCCTGGCTGGCATCATCACGGCCAAGGCTTGCGGCATCAAGGAGCCCCGGGTGGGCATCCTCAACATTGATGGCGCGCGCCAAACCGAAGGAATTCTCAAAAAGCTTGCGTCTGCGGGTTTCCCCATCCACTTTGGCGCTTCCGGCCGCGAGGGCGGCGGAAGCATCTTAAGGGGCAATGACCTGCTCACCGGCAGCTGCGATGTGATTGTTACCGACAGCCTGACGGGCAATGTGCTTGTCAAAATGATGTCCGCCTTCACCAGCGGTGGCAATTATGAAACCGTGGGCTATGGCTATGGGCCTGGCATCGGCGAGGGCTATGACCGGCTGGTGATGATCGTCTCCCGCGCAAGCGGCGCGGAGGTGGTGGCCAAAGCGATTTCCTTTGCTGAGGAGCTTACGCTGGGCGATTGGCGTACAGAAGCCCAGGCGGTGTATCACGCGGCCCATCAGGCGGGGCTTGAGGGCTTGCTGAAAGAGGCGCTCTCCCGGAAAGCAGCGCCTGCTGAAGAGGCGGTGAAGATGCCGGCCAAGGAGCCTGTCACCGGCGAAATTCCCGGCATCGAGGTGATGGAGCTGGACGACGCGGTGCAGCTGTTGTGGAAGGCAGATCTCTACGCCCAAAGTGGCATGGGCTGCACCGGCCCTGTGGTGATGGTGCCTGAAACCAAACTGGAAAAAGCTGTGGAGCTGCTGAAAAAGGGCGGATACATCAACTAAAAAATCGGGGCACCCACCCGGGCGCCCCGATTTTTCTTTTCCAGTCAGGCGATGGTGATGTGGTGCTGGTTTAGCGTCTGCACCTCGCCCACAATGCGGGCGTGGGGGCAATGGGGCAGGAGTTCTTCCAACAGCGCTTGGGCGCATGACGCGGGCAGGCTGATCAGAAGCCCACCGGAGGTTTGCGGGTCAAACAGGACATCGGCCAGAGCGTCCGGTACTGTCTTTGCGATCGAGGTGCTGGGCTCCAAATAGGCTTGATTGCGCCTGGCACCGCCTGGGACAATGCCTTCTCTGGCCATGGCGAGGGCGCCGTCCATCAGCGGAACTTCCCGGGAGAAGAGCTGGATGGATACGCCGCTGCCCCGGGCCATTTCCGCAGCATGGCCCACCAGGCCAAAGCCGGTCACGTCGGTGGCGGCGTGAACGGGGTATTTCATCATGACGCTGGCGGCGGCGGCGTTCAGCTGTGTCATGGTATCCACCATCGCCTTGATCTGGGGCTGGCTGATAAGCTCGGCCTTGGCTGCTGTTGACAGAATGCCGGAGCCCAGCGGCTTGGTTAAAACCAGCAGGTCACCCACCTGCGCCGCGCTGTTTTTGAGGATGCGCTCAGGATGGGCAAAGCCCGTGACACACAGGCCGTACTTGGGTTCAGGGTCTTCAATGGTGTGCCCACCGCAAAGGAGCG
This sequence comes from Christensenella sp. UBA5327, assembly GCA_002411105.1. Taxonomy (GTDB): domain Bacteria; phylum Bacillota; class Clostridia; order Christensenellales; family Aristaeellaceae; genus UBA6115. The sequence continues at coordinate 14,286 of DHQX01000015.1, forward strand.
CCCCGGCTTCCCGCACTTTTTCGGCCCCGCCCCTGAGGATTTCGGCCACATCCTGCTGGGGCAGCTTGCCCTGGGGAAAGCACAGCAGGTTCATCGCCAATTTGGGTGTGCCGCCCATGGCGTAGATGTCGCTTAGGGCATTGGCAGCGGCCACCTGGCCAAACAGATAAGGGTCATCCAGCATCGGCGGGAAAAAATCCACCGTCTGGATGAGGGCAATGTCATCGGTGACCTGGTATACCGCGGCATCGTCTGCGGTGTCAAAGCCCACCAGCAGCCGCGGGTCCTCTGGTCCCTTTGGCAATTGACCCAGAATTTGTTCAAGGACACCCGGTCCTGTTTTGGACGCTCACCCGCCGCAGGAGGTCATCATGGTCAGACGGATACGCTGGCGATCGGTCATGGTTTTTCCTCCTTTCATCAGGCGCTGTGTCTATCATAACCGCAGGATGGCCTTCCTGCAAGCCAGAGCTGTGGTATAATGCCCTGGAAATCAACTGAAATGGAGCCTGCTATGAC
>DHQX01000015.1:14922-15342 GCA_002411105.1 Christensenella sp. UBA5327
ACTGAAATGGAGCCTGCTATGACTGAGAATGCTGCCTTGATGCTTCGTCGGATTCCCCAGGTGGATGCGCTGCTTGGCACCCCAGAGGCCCAGGCGCTGGGGGAGAAGTACTCCTTAGCCCTGGTGGCCAGGGCGCTTAGAGAGGAGATTGAGGAAGTGCGCCAGGGCCTGATCAGGGGCACAGGGACGCTGCCCCAGGCGGAAGCGCTGCTTGCCGCCTGTCAGGCGCGGCTGGAGGGCATGTTTGAAACCGAAAAGCCGGTTGTCATCAACGCCACAGGTGTTTTGCTCCATACCAACCTGGGGCGGGCCCCCATGGCGCTGCGCGCGGCCCAGGCCGCCTATCAGGCGGCGCTTAACTACAGCGCGCTGGAGTATGACCTGAAGACCGCCAGCCGGGGAGACCGGCAGGCGCATGTG
>DHQX01000015.1:15460-89480 GCA_002411105.1 Christensenella sp. UBA5327
AGACCGGCAGGCGCATGTGGAGGCGCTGCTCAGGGAGCTGCTTGGGGCTGAGGGCGCATTGGTGGTGAACAACAACGCTGCTGCGGTGCTGCTGATGCTCATGGCCTGTGCCAGCGGGCAGGAGGTGGTGGTGTCCCGGGGTGAGCTGGTGGAAATCGGCGGGTCCTTCCGGGTGCCGGACATCATGGCGCAAAGCGGCTGCACCCTGCGGGAGGTGGGCACCACCAACAAAACCAAGCTGAGCGACTACCAGCTGGCAGTGGGGGAACACACCGCCGCCCTGCTGAAGGTGCATTGCAGCAACTACAAAATCGTGGGCTTCACCCAGGCGGTGCCTGTGGCGCAGCTGGCGGAATTTGCCCGGGAAAAGGGGCTGCCGCTGCTGTATGACCTGGGCAGCGGGGCCATGCTGCCCCTTGAGCCCATGGGGATTATGGATGAACCAGGCCCCGCGGCTGCCCTGCGGGAGGGCGCCAACCTGGTCTGCTTCTCCGGCGATAAGCTGCTGGGCGGGCCCCAGGCTGGCATCGCGGTGGGGGATAAAGCGCTGATTGACAAAATGAAGCGCCACCCCCTGATGCGTGCTTTGAGGCCTGGCAAGATGAGCCTGGCGGCGCTGGAAGCGACCTTGCAGCTGATGCGGGACCCTGACATGGCCAAGCGGGAATTACCGCTTTATGCCATGCTCACCCAAAGCGTGGATGACTTGTATCAGTCGGCCCAGACGCTTGGGCACATGCTGGGCGACATCCAGGGGGTTGATACCCAGGTGGTGAAGACCCAGGCCCAGGTGGGGGGCGGCTCAACCCCAGGGCAGATGATCCCCTCCATGGGGCTGAGCCTGCACCCGCTAAAAGGTTCGGTGGAAGCGCTTGGCGAGCGCCTGCGCGTCGGGCATCCGCCTGTTATTGGCCGGATACAGCATGACAGCCTGGTGGTTGACATGCGCAGCCTGCTTGAGGGCCAGCTGCCGCTTTTGGCCCAGGCCCTGAAGGACGCCCTTGTTGTTGAGGAGGAGAACCGTGCGTAACGTCATCATCGGCACCGCCGGGCATGTGGACCATGGCAAGACCGCCCTGGTGCGCGCCCTGACAGGGACAGACACCGACCGGCTGGAAGAGGAAAAACGCCGGGGCATCACCATTGACCTGGGCTTTGCCCATCTGGAACTGCCAGATGGCAGCAAGGCGGGCATTGTTGATGTGCCCGGGCATGAGCGCTTTATCCGCAACATGCTCTCAGGCGCTGGCGGGATTGACCTGGCGCTGCTTGTGATTGCGGCTGATGAAGGGGTGATGCCCCAGACCCGGGAGCATCTGGGCATTTTGCAGCTGCTGGGCATTCGTCGGGGCTGTGTGGCCCTCACCAAAACCGACCTGGTGGAGGCTGACTGGCTGGAACTGGTGACCGAGGAGGTCCGGGAGGAGCTGGCGGGCACCTTCCTGGCGGATGCAGAAATCCTGCCGGTTTCAGCCCTCACTGGCCAGGGCATTGACCAGCTGCGAAACACCTTGTTTAGCCTGGTGGACCAGATGCCCGATAAGGACATCAAAAAGCCCTTCCGCCTGCCGGTTGACCGCGTCTTTACCATGCAGGGCTTTGGCACGGTAGTGACCGGCACCTTGATTGAGGGGTCGCTGAGCGAGGGGGAGGAGGTCACCATCTATCCTGCCGGTGAAAGCTTCCGGGTGCGCAGTGTGCAGGTGCATGCCGCCAAGGTGGAGACCGCCTTTGCTGGCCAGCGGGTGGCTGTGAACCTGCACAAGGCGAAACAGGAGGATGTGCCAAGGGGCAGCGTGCTGGCTTCTCCCGGCAGCATCAAAAGCAGCATGATGCTGGACGCTGCTATCCGGGTGCTGCCCGATGCCCAGCGCATCCTCACCAATGGCTGTAGGCTTCACTTTCACCATGGCTCTGGCGAACTGCTATGCAAGCTGGTGCTCCTGGGCGGGCGGGAGCAGCTGCTGCCAGGAGAGGAGGCATACGGCCAGCTGCGCTTTGAGGAGCAGGTGGCGGCCAAGGCGGGGGATCCCTTTATCCTGAGGTTTTACTCCCCCCTTGAGACGGTGGGGGGCGGCACGGTGCTTGATCCCCAGCCCTATAAGCACCGGCCATCCAGCCAGAAGGCCATGGACCGCCTGCACAGCATGCACGAAGGAGACGGGGGACAAAGACTTGAAACCCTGCTTTTGGGGCACGGGCACCGTTTTGTGAATGTGAATGCCCTGGCGCTTCAGGCGGCACTGCCCGGGGAGGAGGTTGCCAGTGTGCTGGAGGAGCTGGCACAGGGGCAGCAGGTGGTCAAACTGCGGGAGGACTTGTTCATCCACCGGGACAACCTGGCGGCGGCCCTCCAAAAAGCGCAGGAGGCTTTGGCGGACTATCATCAGCGCCATCCCCTCAGGGGCGGCATGCGCCGGGAGGAGCTGCGCAAGGCCTGTTTTCCAGGGCAGGCGGAGGAGGATGCGGATTTGGCGCTTGATGCCTTAGTCGCAAAGGGAGATCTTGCGCTGTCGGGCAAGGCTTTTGCCATGCCTGGGTTTGAGATCACCCTTTCTGCCAAGCAGCAGGCTTTGCATGATGAAGTGATCAAACGCTTCCAATCCGCCGGTTTCTCGCCCCCTGAGAAGGCGGCCCTGCAGGCGGAGTATGCCAATGAAAAGGAGTTTACCCGGGTGCAGGAGTATCTGCTGGACAAGGGGGATCTGGTGACGGTGAGCCCTGAGATCAGCTTTTTGAGAGCGGATCTTGGAGAAGCGCTGGAGCGGTTTACCCGGCTGCATGCCGATAAGGGCGCCGTCTCCCTGGCTGATTTCCGGGATGCGCTGAACACCTCCCGGAAATATGCGCTGAGCATCCTGGAATACTGGGACCGGCGGGGCATCACCAGGATGTCGGGAGATGCCCGGGTTTTGGCGCGATAAAGCCCGGTGTTGATTGACAAAATGCGACGGATGGCTTACCATGGTCGGCACGTGGGAGCAGATGGGTGCTGGTGTGCCCCCCGGTCTTCAAAACCGGTGTAAGGGGTTAGAAGCTTCTTGGGTGAGTTCGATTCTCACATGCTCTCGCCACGGGCAGACGCGCTGAGGTGGGTCTGCCCCATTTTATTGAATAAAACCGCGTGAAGACACCAAGCCCAATCACGCGCAAAGGAGGATCATCATGCACACAGTAAACGCCAAGGGCCTGGCCTGCCCGGAGCCGGTCATCCTGGCCAAAAAGGCGCTCAACCAAACGGCGGATGAGGAAGTGCAGGTGCTGGTGGATAACCCGGACGCTGTCACCAACCTCACCCGCCTGGGGGAAAGCCTGGGCAGGCGCACCAGCACCAGCCAGCTGGGGGAAAAGGAATACCAGGTGCTGTTCTCTGCCCAGGCGGCGGCGCCAAACCGGGTGGCGGGGGAGCAGGCCTATGTGCTGGTGCTCTCATCTGATGAGATGGGCACAGGAGATGCCGCCTTTGGGCGCAAGCTCATGGAGGGCTTTCTCTACGCCCTTACCGAGCAGCAGCATCTGCCAGCCTACATCGTCTGCTACAACAAAGGCGTGGAGCTGACCACGCGCAGCCAGAAGACTGCGGGGGATTTGAAGGCCCTGGCTTCCCGCGGGGTGGAGGTGCTGTCCTGCGGGCTGTGCCTGGACTATTATGGCCTCAAGGATGCCCTGCAGGTGGGCCAGGTGACCAACATGTACCGCATCTGCGAGCTGATGACCAGCCACCCCACCGTCCGGCCGTGACCCAGGCGCTTTTCACCTTCCATTCCAGCCATGCTGCCATGGCGGCAGAAATATGCTGTGAAGAGGCGGGGTTTTCCTGCCGGCTGATTCCGCTGCCCTCATCCCTGAGCGCTGGCTGCGGCCTGGCGCTCTTGTGCCCGCGTGAAGAAAGGGAAAAGGTCGCCAGCCTTCTGGCTTGCGAGGATATCCCCTTTGAAAGCGTCTATGCGGGGGATCGGACGGTCTGGCAAAAGGAGCAAGCATGATCTACCTGGACCAAAGCGCCACTTCTCTGCATAAGCCGCCCCAGGTGGCTGAGGCGGTTTACCGGGGTCTCACCGGGAAATTGGGAAACCCGGGCCGCGGAGCGCATGGGCCAGCCCGCGACGCGCTTAAAGAGGTGGCCCAGGCCAGGCGCGCACTGGGGCGGTATTTTGGCGTTTCGGCACTGCAGGTCGCCTTTGCGTCCAATGCCACCATGGCGCTGAACATGGCCATCAAGGGCGCGCTGGGCCCCGGGGACCGGGCGCTCACCACCAGCTGGTCGCATAATGCCATGCTCAGGCCGCTTTATCAGCTGCAACAATCTGGCATGACACTTGATATTCTGCCGGGGGCAAGGCTTTCTATCCGGGATATTGAAAATGCCCTCAAGCCTGATACGACGGCGGTTGTCATCAACCCCATGTCAAACGTGTCAGGGGATACGCTGCCGCTTGATGCGATCGCAACGCTGTGCCTTAAGCGCGGCCTGCTGCTCATCGCCGATCTGGCCCAGTGGGCCGGTGTGCGGGGCATGCCGGATGTGGCAGAATGGCCCCGGACGCTGTTGGCCTTCACCGGGCATAAGTCGCTTTATGGCCCCCAGGGAACCGGCGGGCTGATCAAACTGGGGGATGTGTCCTTGTGCCCGGTTTTTGTCGGGGGCAGCGGCATTCATTCCTTTGACCGGGACCATCCAGATGCCTTTCCCGAGGTGTGCGAGGCTGGTACTGCCAATGTGGCGGGCATCATGGGCCTGGCAGCCGGGGTTGGCTGGCTCATGGAAACCGGTCAGCAGGCGGTGACGGACAGGCTGTCTGAGCATCGCAGCCATTTTGTGGCCGGGCTGAGGAATATCCCCGGGGTCACCCTTTACGGCGGCCAGCTGGAGCCTGGGCCGGTGGTGGCCCTGAACCTGGCAGGGCAGGACTCCGCCTGGGTGTGTGAGGCGCTGGACCGGCGCTTTGGAATCGCGGTGCGCGGCGGGGCGCACTGCGCGCCATTGTGGCATGAGGCCATGGGCACCGTGAGCCAGGGGGTGGTGCGCTTCAGCTTCTCTTATTTCACCACCCGGCAAGAAATTGACCTGGCCCTTGATGCCCTAAGGCAGCTCGCGGCGGGCGGGCCCTGTTAAGCCAGTATCTCTTTGCTTGACAAGCCCTGTCAAAAGGATAGTATAGCAGGGGGAAGGCCTGAGGGCCTGCCCGCACAACCAAGACGATGCATCCGGGGGATGCCCCAAAACGGAGGAAACCATGAAAAGACTGATCTCGGCCCTGGTGGCCCTGCTTGTGATGCTGTCCCTGCCCCTGGTTCAGGCGGCAAGCAAGAAAGACCCCAAACTGGTGCTCCTGCCCATGCAGGTGGGGCAGGTGAGCCAGCCCATTGCAGGCAGCGGCACCTGGGAGAGCGAGCATCCAGACATCGCCACCGTAAGCGCGGACGGTGTCATCACGGCGGTAGCCGAAGGCTATACCCTGGTGCTTTGCAAGGACAAAAAGGGGAACCCTGTGGTGCGGTGTGAGGTCAAGGTGGGGCAAAAGCCCGTGCCGCCGGAAATCCAGCGGGTGATTGACCTGGCCATCGCGGACTGGGCTGAAGCGGGCGGCAGCCCTTTTCCCAAATATAACAAGTACACCCAGTGGTTCAACCCCGCGGCCAAGAGCGGATTTGGCTGGTGCGGTGCCTTTGTGGGCATCCACTTTGAGGAAGTGGGCGTTGAGATGAACAAGGAATACCGCGCCAAGAACGCGCCGCCGCTGGCAGATGGCTCGCTGTTTGCGGTGCGCCAGGCCTCCCAGACCAAGCTCTTTGAGGGCTTCCAAAGCCGCAACCGCCTGTCCAATATCCCGCAGACCGGTTACTACATCATCTATGGCCGCAAGGGCAGCACGCCCTATACCCATGTGGGGTTGATCACGGCTGTACAGGAGATGGGGGATGGGGTCTACCTGCTGGAGACGGTGGAGGGCAACCTGGGCTCCCGCATCAAGCGCTTCAGCTATCTGTATGATAGTTTGGCGGAGCGGAAGGACCGCAACATCAAGCCCATTCCAAGTGATATGCAAACGCAGCCGGATATCTTCAATTACGACTATGTGGACAATTTCTACATCAACGTGTTTGGGCAGACCTGGTACTAAAAACAAGCGCTGATTTGCCGCCCGCTGGAAAGCAGGGCGGCTTTTTTGTGGGTCAAATAGCCCATTTGACCCATGCGAAACCTCTCCTGGCGAAATAAAATGACACCGTGTGGCACTTTAAAATGCGTCTGCGGGGTGAAGAGATTGGAAGAGAGCATTCGGCAGGTGGAGGTAATCGATGATCATTTGCTCAAGCTGGAATTGCGCAGTGGGAGCATTGCGCTGATCAATCTGGCCTGGCGCATGGCGAGCATGCGTTTTCAGGCGCTCAACGATCCGCAGGTGTTCAGGAACGTACGGGCTGAAGGCGACTTTGTCGTCTGGATGACGCCGGCGGGGGAGTTGTGGGCATCGGTGCGGGAGCTCTTGGAGACGATGCTGTAACCATTGCCCAAACCGCATTTTGGAAAAGTGACCCGCCTAAGCATCCTGCTCATGCCGGAAAACGGCATGGTGCATAGTTTTTTCGTTTCTAAAAAATATCTTGTCAAGGAATCCGGATAAGATTTATAATAATAGAAACAGAGCGTCGCCCTATACGGACCATCTGGAGTAAGCCATGGATGCCACTGGAAAACCGCACACGGGAGGCTATTTCCCCGTCCGTCTGCGCACCAAGCTGCAGGCGGGGCTGAGTTTGCCCATCACCGTGGTGGAGGCGCCGGCGGGATATGGCAAAACCACCGCCCTCAAGTGCCTGGAGGAGCAGTGTTCAGGGCAGACACAGACCTATTGGCATATCGCCCTGAATGAGGATGCAGGCCGTGCCTGGGAACGGCTCTGCCAGACGCTGGCGCGGTTTGACCAGGAGACAGGGGATAAGCTGATGGCCTTGGGGCTGCCAAACCGTGTCAACAGCCGTCAGGCGGGGCAGATGATCGAACAGATGCAGTGTGAGGCAGAGACGCTGCTGATCCTTGACAATTTCCAGAACCTGCACAAAGAGATGCGCGCGCTGCTGGCTTCAGCGCTCTTTCATGTGGCCTGCCCCAGGCTTCATATCATCATCTCCACCCAGTACCTGCGCATGCCCAAGGATCTGGAACAGGACATGTACCATGTCAACCGGGTAGGCACCAGCGACCTGGCGCTGAATGCGGAGGATATCCTCAATTATTTTGCGGCCGAACACAGGCAGATCAGCCCAAAGGAGGCTGAGGCGCTCTATCGGCGCACAGAGGGATGGCCAGTGGCGGTATCGCTGTGCCTCAGGGGTGAGGCGGAGATCTGCGCCCTCCGGGAGGATTACCGGGTGGACAGCCTGCTGGCTGACATGTATTTTGACAGGCTGGCGCCTGAGGAACAGGCGCAGCTGCTGCCATTTGCCCTGTTTGATGCGGTGTCAGAGGGGAACTTCAGTGCGATGACGGGGCTGCCGATCACATCAGCCCAAAGGGAGCTCATTCATCGCACCCCCCTGATCCGCTATGACGCGACAGCCGGGGTTTATTACCCCCATGTGATTTTGAGGGATTTTCTCACCATACGCCTAAACAATGCCCCGGAGGACATCCGAAACGCCATTTATCTGGGCGCCGGGAAATGGCATGCAGACAGGGGCAACCTTTGCCAGGCCATCGCCTGTTTTTACGCGGTGAAGGCCTACGGGCAGATTCTGGCGCTGCCGCTGGTCAACCTCTGCCTGGCCAAAGCCGGGCAGGTTTCCTTTGAGACAGTGGCCAGGGAGATGCTGGCGTCCTGTCCCCGGGAGCTATGGGCTGCCTATCCCATCGCCCTGCTGCGCATTGCCTACTATCTGTTTGCTGCCACAGACTTTGCGGGTTACGGGCTGGCCATGGACAAGGCGCGGGAGGTTGTGGAGGCCAGCGGGGACCAGCGTTTAATGGGAGAATGGCTGGTGATGGACGCGCTATCGGTCTATCCGGACGCGGCCAAGATGGGGGAACGCTGGGCCCAGGCTGAAGCGCTCATAGCCGGCCGGTGCCGGGTGATCGCCCCGGAGGAGCCTTTCCTCTTCGGCTGCCCGTCCATGTGGTATATCTTCTACACCACACCGGGCGCGGGAGACCGCATCGGGCAGGAACTGGAAAGCGCCATCACCCACTATAATGCGTTCACCGGGGGGCATGCGGGCGGCGCGGATGTGCTGTACCGGGCGGAGCTGGCCAGCATCAGAGGGGAGTATGAAGAAGCCCAACAGCTGGCCTATCAGGCAGCCCAGTTGTCTGAGGATGCCAGGCAGCCCACCGTCACTTTTGGCGCGGCGCTGCTGCTGGGGCGCATTGCGATCTCCCGCTCAGACCTGGCGGGCATTGAAGCGGCGGTTGACTACCTGGAGAACAAGGCGGCCGTATACCCCTTCATGCGGGGCAGCGCCATGAACGGCTACATGCTGGACACCGTCCGGGCCATGATGCGCTCCATGATGGAGCAGACCAGGCAGGCCCCCGCCTGGACGCGGCAGGGCGCTCAGCGGGATGAGAGCCTCTCCATCGGCACCTTGATGACCCGGCACGCCTACGTCAGCGAGGTGATGCTGGACCGGGGGTATAACCGGGCCATCGGCATCATGGAGGCCACGCTGCGCCTGGACGGGAGGCTGTGCAACACGGTGACCAAATACTATCTCTATGTGGGGCTGGCCCTGTCCTACCTGGGCCTGATCCGCCGGGGCAAGGCCATTGAGGCGCTTGATAAAGCGTTGGCTATCGGCGCGCCTGACGGGATGGTATCCATTTTTGTGCACCATAGAAAGGTGCTGTCCCTGCTGTTTGTGAATGCTGATCTGCAGCGCAAGTATGGCGCCTTCATCGCGCGGATTATGGGAATCAGGGGCAGTTTTACCGGCACCTCCTTTTCTGATCTGGTGAGCCTGTGCCATCAGGAGCTGCCGGACTCCCTGACTGACCGGGAGCGTCAGATCGCCGAGCTCGCGGCCCAGGGCATGCGCAACCGGGAGATTGCCCAGCGGGAGTTTATCTCCGAATACACGGTGAGAAACCATCTGAAGAACATCTTCTCTAAGCTGGACATCGACCGCCGGGCCAAGCTGGCCGACTTGCTCAAACCATAAAAATAGCCCCTTTGGGCCATGTGCCCTTGTCTCCGCCGATCTATGCTGACGATAGGGCGGTTTTTTGTTCGCTGAACGTCAGGAAATGAACGCTTATGCATGAAGGACATGGAAAGAAGGGAGAACCATGAAAAAACTGATCAGCATGATTACCATCCTCTGCCTGCTGGCGGCGCTGCTGCCGGCATACGCCTCCATCTATGACCCGGATTCGCAGGTCATGTATGTGAAAACCCCTGATGGCAAGAAGTTAAACCTGCGGGAAGAGCCCGACCCCAACGCCAGGATCATCACCCAGATTCCCTATGGCGCTGAAGTGCTCATGTACTCGGACTTTGTGGGGCTGTGGGTGCACGCGCAGTACGGCATGTACAATGGCTTTGTGAAGCCGGAGTTTCTGTCGGATTACCCGCCAAGCCCCTTTGTTCCGCCCACCCCCAGGCCCACCGCCAGGCCCACTGCCATGCCAACAGCAAGGCCTACCCCAACCCCGCCGCCCACACCAGAGGAGCTCCTTGCCCGGGAGATTGGGGCCGCTCGTAGCCTGGGCCTGGTGCCCCCTGGCATGCAGGCAGAGGGCAACTGCACCTGGCAGGAACTGGATGGGCTCATCACCAACGCCATCAGGCTGAAGAACAAAAACCCCGCCGCCATCCGCAACCATGTCTACCTCACCCTGGCAGACTATCAAGCCGCCAATGCCGGCGCGCAGTTTAACATTGTGATGCGGGGGGTGGCGGCTGCGGAGATGTATGGGGCGCTCATCGACATGGGGGAGATGAACCCCATGGCCAGCCATGCCAATGACCCTTATATCGCTGACGCTGGCAACATCGACCTGTGCCAGCAGTATGCCGGAGTGGATCTGGACCCCGGCAGCGCCGACTGGCGGGCGCTGCCGATGCTGGACATGGTGACCGTGATTCTGGATCATGTGAGCGGTGTCTCAGGAAAGCCGGTGATGACCATTGACGCAGATCACGATTTTCTGGCCACCCACGCGCTCACCCGCGCCGATGCTATTTTGGCGGTGAGCAGGCTCTACCATTCCCTTCACACGGGGATAGGCATGGTGACGGTCACCCACTACCGCCAGGCCAACCTCAGGGCGCAGCCCTCCATGAAGGCGGCGATTGTGGGCAAGGTAGACCCGGGCGCTGTCTACGAAGTGATCGACATTCCCAAAGAGGGCTGGTTCCACATCCAACTGCCCAACGGCACCACCGCCTACATCGCGGCGGGGATGGTATCATTTATGATGAATTGATGGGCACTTAAGCAGCAAAGCCACCGGCGCCGCCGGTGGCTTTGCGCATGAGAAGGGCCTCCTATATCAGCTTCTTCTTGTACAGGATCCTGGCCACCACCATGGTGACCGCGGCGCTGAGGGGAATCAGCAGGCTGATGGCGCTTGAGAGGCTGGGCTTTATGAGAAACAGGATCAGCATCAGGATCATGGGGGTGAGGGCGATGCGCCAGTTTTTGGACAAAAAGACCACCGCCAGGCCGCCAAACAGGGCGGGCAGCACATTTTTGAAAGCGGGAGCCAGAACGGGGGATTCCAGAATCGGCCTGAGGGTGTTGATCAGCAGCATCCCCGCCGCCAGGATCAGGGTGGTGACGATGGAACTGGCGGCGATGGCGAGGGTGGAGATGACCTCGCCCTTTTCACTGTTGGGCTCTACCCCGGCGATCTGCATGGCGCGCAGGGCAGCGGGCACCTTCATGGCGGTGAGGTTGCCTGTGACAAAGCCCAGATATGCGCCGCCGGAGCCCAGCATGGGCCCGAAGGTAAACGCCTCAATGGCGCCCACCGCCCAGTACACCGGGGCCACCGCCAAAAGCCCCTGGAGGACCAGGGCATAATCGGGCTGCACCTTGAAATACAAGGAGGCGAAGAAGGGGTAGGCCATAAACATCAGGATAGCCAATACCAGAGACACGCGGCCCCAGGTGTGGATTTTTTGCTCATAAAGGGATGGTTTCATCTCAGCCTCCTATCCAGTTGGTCAGCGGGATGGCAAAGGCCATGGCGCTTAGCATGCTGATGGGCATGGCATAGTTCTCCAGCCACTTAAACCCCGGCTTTTTGATGAGAAGCCCGCACAAGCCCATCATGAGCGCTGAAAACAGCATCACAAAAACCGGGATGAAGCCGGCCAGCCCCGTGTGCACATCGGCAAACACCATGCCCAGGAAGGTGGCGATCATGCCCACAAACAGCGAATCCATCAGGATGGCGCTCCATCGGGCATCTTTTTCTTTCATGCGCGCAAGGCGCTTTTGCATCCGCTTCTGGAAAAACAGGATAATCAGAATGCCCGACAGGATGCCCAGGGTCATCACCCAGGCGATGGCGATGTAAACCGCCGGGTCATTGACCGGCTGATCCATGGGCATGGCGAGGATTTTGGCCACGGATGCCGCTGCTGGCAGCTCATAGGTGAGGGCGCCCAGCACCGAAAGCCTCAGCCAGGGGAGCGGAATTCCCAGAAAGCGGGACAGGCTGATGAGCCCCAGCAGGATGGCAATGGCTGGGGCCACGCTGAAAAGCGCGCTGCCAGTGAGGGTGCCCCTCAAGGTTTGCCGGGATATCCCCAGCTCCACCGCGCGCTTCCAGGCCTTCACCAAAAAGAACACCGACTGGCCCAGCACATAGAGAATCACCAGGCCCGCCAGCAGAAACAGGATAGAATCATTGATGGAAAATGGCATCATGGCCTCCTTTGTCAGTGGGTTGCGGCGCTGCGCAGGAACAGGGTGTAAAATGCGATCATGGCCTTCAGGTTTTCGATGCTCAGGTATTCGCCCCGGCCGTGCATGAGGGAGAGCTCCTGCTCTGTCACCCGGGCGGGCAAAAAGCGGTAGGCGTTGCGGGTGACCCGGTCATAGTGCCGGCAATCCGTGCCGCCGGTCATCAGGTAGGGGGTGATCACCGCGTCCGGGAACACCTGCGCGATGCAATTCTTGATCAGCTCCATGGCGGGGCTTTTAAGGTCTGATGATTTGGTGGGCTCATCCTGAAGAATGGCAACACTTTCAAAGGGGATGCCCAGGCCGCGCAAGCGGGCCAGCGCCGCCTCTGAGCTGTCCCCTTGCAGGATGCGCACATTGACGGTGCAGCTGGCAGTCTTTGGCAAGACGTTGTGGGCGGTGCCGCCGGATGCCTGGGTGAAGGCCAGGGTGGTGCGCACCATGGCGGCAGTCTGCCGGTTTTTGAGCAGGGTTCTGATGATCAGGGGCTCAAACAGCCCGGGATGGGAAAGCACAAAGCCCTGGATACCCGGCCGGTGGGCGGCGGTGGCAGCCAGCATGGCCTTGACGGTGTCTGTCAGCCTGGGCTTTGCCGGGCGAGCTTCCGCCAGGCTAATGAACCGGGCCATTTTGCCCACGGCGGTGGTTTCCGGCGGGGTGAAGGCATGGCCTTCCTCCCCGGAAAAGGTCAGCTGAAAGCTGGTGTGTCCCTTTTCCGCCACGCCAATCACAGCCACCGGCTTGCCGATGCCCATCATGGCGCCATCGGCAACAGCGCCGCCCTCATCCAGCACATAGTCAAACATCAGGCCCTGGGATTCAAAATGCGCCGCAATCTGCCGGGCGCCGTGGGCGCCGCCCACTTCCTCATCAAAGCCGCAGGCGAGATAGACATCGCTGGCTGGTACAAAACCCTCCTCAAGCAGCGCTGTGATGGCCTCCAAGATGGCGATCAGGGAGCCCTTATCATCAAAGCTGCCCCGGCCATAGACCCTGTCATCGGCAATGTGCCCGGAGAAGGGGGGATAGGGCCAGCCCTCTTCCCCGGCTGGCACCACATCGTAATGGGCGGTGAGGAGGATGGGCTGCTTTCTGTCCCGCCCAGGCCAATGAAAGACCAGGCCATGGCCGTTCACCACGGTTTTGGTGAGCTGGTGATGGATGAGGGGATACTCCGCCTCCAGAAAGGCCTCAAAGGCGGAAAACACCGGCAGGTCCATCCGGGTGATATCCTGATGGGACACGGTGGGGTAGGTGAGGGCCTGGCTTAAGCGCCGGGCCGCCGGGAGTGGATGAGGCATCGCTATTTCCTTTCTTCCCTCAAAACGGGCCAAGGCCCATGAGGTGGGCAATCAGAAGCCAGACAAGGCTCAGCGCCAGCAGCGCGCCTTGCAAAGGCAGCGTCCACTTAAGCCACTTGGGATAGCTGACCACGCTCAGCCCCAGGGCGATCATCAAGGCCGCGTTGGTGGGATAGAGCAGGTTGCTGAAGCCATCCCCAAACAGGTAGGCCTGAACGGCCACCTGGCGGTGGATGCCCAGAATATCCGTCAGGGGAAGCAGCAGCGGCAGCACCAGGAAGGCCTTGGCGGAACCGGAGCTGATGAAGAAATTCATCACCAGCACCATCGCATACAGCAAAAACAGGCCGCCGATGGGGGAAAGCCCTTGAAAACGGGCTGCGGCTAAATGCAGCAGGTGATCCATCACCAGGGAGCGGGTCATGATCAGCTTGATGCTCATGGCCATCAGGATCAGCACCACCGCGGGGGCAACGCCTGCCATGCCCTGCAAGAATGCTTTGACCGCATCCCGCAGGCTCATCACCCCGCTTGCCAGAACGCTGCCAAAGGAGAGCAGGACGAAAAGCAGCGCGATGAGGGGAAACAGCAGCCCAGACAAGGCGGGGACGAAAAAGCTTAAGACCAGTAGCACCGGGAGCGCCGCCAGCCCTGCCCCGAAGTACATCAGGCCCCGGTCCAGCCTGGGGTTGTGCACCAGCTCCTCTGCGGTCTGAAGCGCCTGATCCTCTTGATACACGAGGGAGGAAGCCGGATTCTTTTCGATTTTCTTCACATACCGCAAAAGGAAAAGCTGGAGCAGGGCATAGACGCTGATAAACACCAGCACCCGAAGCCCCAGCGCCGAATAGGCTGGCAAGCCCGCCAGCTGCTGGGCCACCCCCACGGTGAAAGGGTTGATGGTGGCGGAGGCAAAGCCCAACCCGGAGGGCAACAGGCTGATGCCAAGGCCGGTCATGGAGTCCCAGCCCATACGCCGGGACAGGGCGATGCAAAAGGGCACCATGATAATCAGCTCTTCAAAAATGCCAAACACCGAGCCGAAGAGCATGAAAAAAAGGCTGATGATCATCACAAGCCTGTATCTGGCCCCCTGAAAGCGCCGGGTGATGCGCGCCATCAGCCGGGACACCATCCCGCAGGCCAGCAGAATGCTGAAACTGCCGCCTATCAGCAGCAGAAAAATGAGGATGATGCCCACCATCGCCGCATCGTCTGACAGAAAAACTTCAAAGGGGGCGGTCAGAAAGCGCCAGATGGGGATGGGCGGCTTTTCCACCTGTCTGAAGGTGCCTGGCTGGATTTTCTCCCGCCCACCGTCCATCACCCGATCAAATCGGCCCGAGGGCAGGGCGTAGGAGAGGGCCGTGGCCAGCACCATCAGCGCCAGCAGGACACAGAGGGAAAGGAAGAAGGAACGTTTGCCGATTTTGATGGATTGTTGCTGCATGGCCTGCCTCCTGTATTGCGCTAAGCCCGGCTTAAAGCCTCCACTGCCTCAATCAGCCTGTCCACATCCTCATCCCTGGTGGCCCAGCTGGTGCAAAAACGCAGCGCCCAGCAGCCATCCGGCATGTGTTGGATGCGGGAGAAGGCAAAATCCTGTGCCAGGCTTTCCACCTGGCATTCCTTGAGAATGGGAAACTGCTGGTTGGTGACAGAATCCCCCAGGAAGGAAATGCCCTGGGCGGTAAACGCCTGCTGAATGCGCAGGGCCTGGGCATTGGCCTGCCTGGCCAGGGCGAGGTATAGGCCATCCTGCAAAATGGCTTCAAATTGCAGTCCCATGAGAAAGCCCTTGCCGACCATGCCGCCGCGCTGCTTGATGTGATAGCGGAAGTCCTTTTGCAAGGCCGGATCCGTGATCACCAGCGCCTCGCCATACATTAGCCCCTGCTTGGTGCCCCCGATGGTGAAGGCATCACACAGCTGCGCCACATCAGAAAAACGCAGGTCATCAGCCGCCGCCAGCGCATAGCCCAGGCGTGCGCCGTCCAGATACAGGGGCAGGCCCAGCTCCCGGCAGGCGGCGCTGATTTCTTTGAGCTCAGAGCGCTCATAAACGGTGCCCAGCTCCGTGGTGTTGGAGAGATAGACCATGCCCGGCTGGGGCGTATGCTCCCGGGTGGGGTCTGCCCAGTGGGCGGCGACAAAGCCCCGGATCTGCTGCGCGGTGATCTTCCCCTCAGCCTGGGGGAGAGGCAGCACCTTGTGCCCGGTGGCCTCGATGGCCCCGGTCTCGTGGGTGTTGATGTGCCCGGTGTCGGCACAGATGACGCCCTGGTGTGGGCGCAGAACCGAGGCGATGAGCGTGAGGTTGGCCTGGGTGCCGCCGGGGATAAAGTAAACCCCAGCGTGGGGGGCCTCGCACAGCGCCCTGATCCGGGCGGCGGCTGTCTGGCAGGCCTCATCCTCCGCGTAGCCTGTGAAGGTTTTGCCCTGAGCCGCCGAGATGGCAGCGATAACGGCTGGGTGGGCGGTCTGCCCGTAGTCATTCATGAATGAAATCATGGCGTCACATCCTCCTCAGTGTCGGCACTGTCATCGGGCTGCGTATCCGGCGGGGTTAGATCCTCGGCCTTTAACAGCATCAGCTCATCCCGGGTGACACTGTCCTGCTTGGCCAGGCGATTGGCCTGGCGGGACACAGCCTGCTCAAAGAGGTTGCGCACGCCCCGGGCGTTGCCAAAGCCGATGTTGTCCTCGCTCTCCTCTGCCAAAATCTCTGCCAGATCATCCCGGGCGGATTCCTCCAGCCGGTAGCCTGCCTTATTGCAGCGCATGTCGAAGATGGCCAGCATCTCATCCACCGTGTAATCCGGGAAATAGAGAAAACGGTTGAACCGGCTCTCCAGACCCGGGTTGGAATGGACAAACTCGTTCATCAAATCCACATAGCCCGCCACAATCACCACCAGGTCATCCCGGTGGTCCTCCATGGCTTTGAGCAGCGTTTCCACCGCCTCCTGGCCATAGTCCTGGGGGCCCCGGGTGGTGAGGGCATAGGCCTCGTCGATAAACAGCACCCCGCCCAGGGCTTTCTGGACGACTTCGCTGGTTTTGAGCGCCGTTTGCCCCACATAGCCCGCCACCAGGCCGCTGCGGTCCACCTCCACCAGGTGCCCCTTGGAGAGGATGCCCAGGCTGTGATAAATGCGGCTCATCAGCCGGGCGATCATGGTTTTGCCGGTGCCGGGGTTGCCGGAAAACACCATGTGAAGGGAGAGGTCTTCTGTGGGCAGGTCATGCTCTTTGCGCAGCTTGTTCACCTTCACCAGGTTGATGAGGCTTTCCACCTCTGCCTTCACCACTGTGAGGCCGATGTAGGAGTGCAGCTCTTCCTTCAGCTTCTCAATGTCTTCAGGGGGTGCGGCTTCTTCTTTTTTATCCTCGGGCTTGACTGCGGCCTGCTGGCTGCTTGTGCCAAACACATCCGGCACCGGGGGGAAGCCGGGCGGCGGGGTCGCCTCCCCGGTGTCCTTCGTGTCTGCCTCCGGGTTTCTGCCCCAGAGGTCATCGCCAATATTCCTGAGGTTATAATCGGTCATCTGCCGGATGATCTGGTTTTGCAGGCGGATGATCTCCTCTTTGCGGTCTGCCATCCTCATGTTCTCCCTTTGCGTATTGTTCTTTGGAGATTATAGCACAGACTGCGGTCTTGCACGCAGCAGAGGGAGAAAAGAGAATGAAGAAATATCAAGTGAGAAGGATACACAGTTGACACTTGCTGTATAAGCCTCGTATCCTTATAGAGCAGCAATCCCTTGGGAGGATCCATGTTTTTTCTGATTTTTGCAGCCCTTGATGACACATCGGAGCGCTCTTTCATCGAGCAGCTTTACAACACGCATTATCGCGCCATGTATAGGACGGCGCTGGGCATCCTGCGCCATCCAGAGGATGCGGAGGATGTGGTACAAAGCACCTGCCTGGCTTTGTGCAAAAAAACATCGCTATTGGCTGGGATGGATTGTAACGCTTTGCATAGCTACGTTGTCATTAGTATCAGGAACACGGCGATTAATCTGATGAGAAGCCGTGACAGAAGGGCTGAGTTGTTATGGGGCGAAGAGGACTATCTGGACAGCTTGGTCAAGCCTTGTGAAACATGGGAGGATGATCTGTTTGTCAGCGCGGATGAAGGCGTCCTTACCCAAGCGATTATGCGGATGCCCCTCAGGGAGCGCCACCTGATCGAAATGAAGTATATCCTGAATGAAAAGACTCAGGAAATTGCGAAAGAACTTGGTATCAAGCCTGACAGCGTGCGCGTTTTGCTGATGCGAACGCGGCGGAGGTTGCATGATCTGATGGAGGAAATAGCGCATGAGAAAGAAGATTGATAGCGGCAGCAGCGCCTTTAACCTTCATGAATTGCAGTGCCAGCTGAGCGATACGAAGCTTAAAATCGCGCTTTTGCAGGCTGCCAGGCTGGAGGACGAGGCGGAGGAGCAGCCGGACGCGATGGCCTTGGCTGAGCCCAATGAGAATACCCTCGCCGCCATCCGCCGCGAAAGCCGCAGGATGGAAAAACTCAGCCTGCTTCACCGTATGCCCCCCGTGCTTCGGGCAGCCGCTGCCATTCTGCTCATCAGCTTTCTCACCCTCAGCACCGCCATGGCGGTTTCCCCGGCTGTACGGGTTGCCGTGATGAAGCTGCTGTACACCGTCACTCCCCAGCATACTGAAATCCGCCTGGTGCAAGACGAGGATTCAGCCGTTGAGGTGCCGGAAGGATGGCAGGGGGCGTACTATCCGGCGTATATTCCGGAGGGGTATACGTTCAATAGTTTTCAGGCACAGAATCAATGATAGATGCGCTCTATTTTTTAGGCGACAACGACTATATGATGTTTAGTGAGAATGATGCGAATGTCGAAGCAAATATTGATGCGGAGGGATATGCGTTTTCGGAAGTCGATCTAAATGGTCAAATGGCACTTCTGGCGCAGAAGAAAGGGAAAAGCACAGTTGTATGGCGGCAAGAGAACAAACTGATGATGTTGACCATTACAGAAGACGCTAATACCGCTATGAATATTGCGCGAAGTGTTACCCGAATAAAATAATTTTTTAAAATCTGTAACGTTTCCCCTTTCTTTTGTGTCTTAAGAAATAGAGACATCAGAAAGGGGATTATGATCATTAAGCCAAAACGATGCTGGAACCATGCCCATAGGAGATAGATATCGCATAGTGTTTATTAGAAATGGACAGTCAAAAGGTACTTCCGTATCGGTTGGCTTCACGTTCTGGCCATAAGACTTTATCTTCGGCGAAGGCGATGCTCCTTCGCCGAGGGGTTTTCTGTAAATACGTTGATAGGGAGCTTTAGAATATGCGCATTCGCTTTTTCTTTCGCCGCGGATTACTGCTGGCTCTGTTGATATGCCTGATGCCGTGTGGAATCAGGGCAGAACAGGCGGGTCGGTCCCAATCCTTGCCTCTTTATAGCTTTGGCCCCTCAGAAACAGCCCTAAGCATTGCGGCCCAAAGCGATGGCAGCGGTTACCTGCTGACAAGTGAGGCGCTATTTCATTTTTCTGGGCAGGAGGAGCCTGGCATCGAAAACATTCAGCGGGTGATGCCCAATGCACAGCATTTGATCAGCATGGCATTGGCTGGAGATCATCTCTTCTTTTTGAACTCGAATCACGAGATTATGCGCTACGACAAGGGAGAACTGTTGACCCTCTCCCTGGATAACGCGATGCTGCAAGAAGAGCCACTCAGGGATGGGATGCTCTGTTTGGCGCAGAACCAGCTATACTATATATATTCGGATGAGAATGGGAAGGGACAGTTGGTAAGCTTCAACCTTGAAACCAAAACATACCATCGTTATGGCGCGGTATTTGATGTGCCGTGGTGTGCTTGGGATATGCAGGAGGGCAGGCTGCTGGGGATAGTGTATGATGAAAGCCGGGCGCTCTGGCAACTGGCTGCCCTGAGCGGTCAAGAAGAACAGGTCAAGATTTTGTTTTCTCTGCTCACCTATCAGGGTGAAGACGGTATTTGTTATGATGCGCAGAAGAATGCCCTATACTTGCCAGAGCGAACCGGCATCCTGCGTTACCACGCGGATGGCAGCAATGCCCGGGTATACGGCGTTCCTCACATGGTACCTGTAGCCATGATGGGCAGTGGGCAATTTGTGGGGAAGCGCTTGCAACAGCTGCGGCGATATGAGGCGTTGGAAAAGCCGCTCGGCAGCGTATCAGTTTTGGGGCATCGGACACAATATAGTCAAGATTTTACTCAAAAAACAGGCATAGCGGTCCAGGAGATTTCTGTGGGCGATAAAACCGTTATGCAGTGGATGGCAGAGGCCATGGTTACCCAAGATGCCAGCGTAGATCTATTTACCTTTGAAAGTTCTGAAGGACTACAAACCATAAAAGATAAGAGATTTTTCGCCGATCTTAGTCAAAGCGAGGTGCTGCGCGCAGGCCTTGACAGGCTGTATCCTGCGTTTAGTCAAGCAGTTATCAATCAAGAACGGCAAATCGTCGCCTGGCCAATTGTTGGCATGCCATCTTTTCGGATGGCCTTTGATCAGGAGGCGCTGGACTATGGCGTGCAAACACCCGCTACATGGGATGAGATGTTGGATGCCATTCAAGCCTTGGCAGAGCTTGACTTTTTTGCTAACGAAACCTACGTTCCCTTCGGTGCCTGGACATATACCCAAGAGGATATGATGGCTTACCTGCAAAGGGATTACTTGATAAACATCTATGCAGCAGACGGCGATTTAAGCTTTGATACGCCCATTTTCCGTCATCTTGCTCAACGCATCTTAGATGAGGTGCCCAAGGAAAATCTTTATCCCCGGCGCGATGAGTATGATGGGGTTCTTATCTCTGGCATAAATAGCGGCGTTATTTTGGAAGGGATGCTGCCCCCCATGAAGATTGCCCCTCAGATGCCTGCTAAAATACATACCTGGACCAAGGTTTTTGTCCTTAACCCTTATGCTGAACATAAGGAAGAAGCTATCCAATATCTGGAGTATCTGGCGACTAAGCAGACGGCGGAAGATTCTGCTCTGTATCGGAGCATGAATCAACCAATACCAGACTTTGGTGTGCAAGCACAATTGAAATCCGCCCGGGAAGAATTAGCAGCCGTCAAGGAGCAGCAGGCATCGGAAAAAGAAAAGCAAGCCTATGAAGATAGGATTGCCCTGCTGGGAATAAAGATCAATGGACTATATTTAAACCGCTATTTGATTACGCAAAAAGCTATTGATGAATACCAAGCGTTTTCATCCCGCTTGGTGGTGCTGGAGGATGCGCTTATCATGTACAACGAAAATCTGGCTAAACTAAGCCGCCTGATGGTTAACGACGGCATTAGCCTGGATGAATTTATCAGGCAAGCTGATAGCTATATTCAACTGGTTCGCATGGAAAGGGGACGGTAACAACATGTTAAAGTCACTCAAACCCAGCTTTATGGTCTGCATGGTGATGATAACGCTGTTTGCTTTTTGTCAAGTCGCAGGGCAAGCGGAAGAGGAGCCAGTCATTTTAAGCCAACTCAGTCCAAGGGATGGGGAGTGGTGGTTAGCGCTGTGTGCTGACGGCCAGGGAGGCTTCTATGCACTGACAAACAAAACCTTGCATCGCTGGCAGACAGGGGATGTTCAAACGACCATCGTGAGTATAACCGATGGGCTGGGGTTGACGGAGATTGCCTGCAGGGGAGACCAAATATATGGCTATGCAGGTGCTGACGGGCTCTATCGTTATGATCAGGGGGAGTGGTCTTTATTGGGCGTGCCGCCCTGGTGCGACACAAAGAGCGGGGATGACGCACAGGGGCCGGTTTTTCTGGAAGGCGGGCTAACGCTTGGCAAAGACCGACTGTTCTTTTTTTCCACGGATTTCAATCAAGAATTACACTTTCTCTCCTCTTATGATTTGGTAACAAAACAGTTCTCGGTGGATCCACATCCTATCTTCAGTCGGCGGTGGATAGCCTATGATGAGGCGAATGATAGGTTGATTGGCACAGTTTCACTCTCTCCAGACGGAGATAACTATTTGGCAAGTATCGATTACAAAACAAACCAGATTATCCACATCAATGAGAAACCATTTGAGGGCGAAATCAGAGGCTTTGATCCAGCCAGCAGAATGACATTCAGTGTAAGCTACGCAGGCGCAATGCTAGGAAACAATACGGATAATCAGAAAGTAATTCTGGGAACACCCAAAAAGCTAAGCCTTGCTGCCCGTTTGGACTCGCAATATATCGTTTTTGTTTCACCCGCGTACGGGGGGCAAGCGGAGAAACTATGCCTTCTTCGTTATGATCCTGATGCATGGCAGCCTTAGCGTGTGGATGCGTTTTCATCTCCTCCAGAAAATTAGTGATGGCAAATTGACTTTGGAACGGTTCATTAACCAGGCCAACAACACCCTGAGCATTATCAGGTTGGAGGGGAACTGATGGATCAGGTATGGGGCGTTAGTCAATATCGTGAAAAACCTTGACAAATTCCCTGACGGGTGCTATTTTATAGTTCGGCTTGAAAAAGCCTGTGCCAAAGACAGCCGGTTGCGTAAGCAGTAAAGGCAAATGCCGCCAGCCGAGGTGCGAGTGCCAATACGCATGTATTGCCCTTGTGCCGCCGCACAAGGGCTTTTTGAATCCTGGCCGGAAGGAAGGTGAACAAGAAAACGTGGAGCAGAAAATGAACAAGAACATGCAGGACAAGGTGCAGAAGGTGGCGGAGATCGCCGAGCGCCTGAAGACCGCCAAGGCCATGGTGCTGGTGGACTACAAGGGCATCTCGGTGGAAGAGATCAACGCCCTGCGCGGCAAGTTCCGTGAGGCGGGCGTGGAATATGTGGTGCTTAAAAACACCCTGGTGCGCCGGGCCATGGACGATGCCGGCATCACCGAGCTGGACCATCTGCTGGTCGGCCCCTCTGCTTTTGCCTTTGGCATCAAGGATGAGGTGGGCCCGGCGAAGGTGATCAGCGAGTTCATCGAGCAGAGCAAATCTGACAAGATGACCATCAAGGCGGGCATCGTGTCGGGCAAGGTGATTGACGCCGCTGGTGTCGCTGCGCTGTCCAAACTGCCGCCCAAGGAGGTCCTCATCGCCAAGATGATGGGCAGCCTGAACGCGCCTGTGACCAACTTTGTGGGTGTCCTCAGCGCCACCCTGCGCTCTCTGGTGTACGCGGTGGATGCCGTGCGCAAGCAGAAAGAGGGCGAGGAAGCCAACGCGTAAAGTGCCCAGAACCCCGGCCTGAGGCAGGCCGATCAATAATTAATTAAAGAAAAAACTGGAGGAAATTAACCCATGAAGCGTGAAGAAATCTTGGCAGCGATCGAGTCTATGACCGTGCTTGAGCTGGCTGAACTGGTGAAGGAACTGGAAGAGAAGTTTGGCGTGTCCGCCGCTGCCCCCGTGGCCGTGGCCGCCGCCCCCGCCGCTGGCGCCGCCGCTGCTGCCCCTGCCGAGGAGAAGACCGAGTTTGACGTGGTGCTCACCGCTGCTGGCAGCGAGAAGATCAAGGTTATCAAAGTGGTCCGCGAAGTCGTGGCCGGCCTGGGTCTGAAGGAAGCCAAGGAATTCGTCGAGTCCACCCCCAAGGCCATCAAGGAAGGCGTGCAGAAGGACGAGGCCGAGAAAATCAAGAAGCAGTTTGAAGAAGTCGGCGCCACCGTCGAGATCAAGTAAACCAAACGCCATTAAAACCGCGGAGCGTATTATGCGCTCCGCGGTTTTGATTATATGCCGGGTCAGTCCGCCCAATACAGCGGAAGTGCTTGACAATCCAGAGGGATTGATTAGCATGAAAGGCATGATCGAAGCGGGGAGAAGCGCATGAGCGGAAGAGAGCGCATTGTGGTGAAGGTGGGCACCTCCACCCTGACCTATGGGACAGGGAAGACCAATTTCAGGCGCATGGAGGGCCTGGTGCGGGTGATGGCTGATCTGCAAAACGCGGGCTACCAAATGGTGCTGGTCACCTCCGGCGCCATTGGCGTGGGCGTTGGCAAGCTGGGCCTGGATAAAAGGCCTGAGGATACCCCGGGCAAGCAGGCCGCGGCCACAGTGGGCCAATTGGAACTCATGTACATGTATGACAAGTTCTTTGGCGAGTGTGGGCAGAAGGTGGGGCAGCTGCTCATCACCCGGGGAGATATGGAAGACCCGGCCCGCCACCGCAACCTGATGAGCGCTTTTGAACGGCTGTTTGACTGGGGGGTCATCCCCATCATCAACGAGAACGACGCTGTGGCGGTTGAGGAGATCGTCTATGGCGACAACGATGCCCTCTCAGCCCATGTGGCGGTGCTGGTTGGGGCGAAAAAACTCATCATTCTGACGGATATTGATGGCTTCTATGACAAAAACCCTGCCTTGCACCCGGACGCGAAGCGCTTTGAGGTGGTGGAGGCAATCACCCCGGAGCTGTGCGCCCTGGCCCGCGGGGCTGGAAGCGCCATGGGGACGGGCGGCATGGAGACCAAGCTCAAGGCGGCTAAGCTGGCAACCGGTGAGGGCATAGACACCCACATCATCAGCGGCTACGCCCCTGAGGCGATCTACCGGGTGCTTGAGGGGGCACAGATGGGCACCTGGTTTAAGGCGGTGAAATAAATGCTTCAAGACATCGGGAAACGCGCGCGGCAGGCGGCCCAAGCTTTGGCGCTGACAACGGACAGCCAGCGCGCCCAGGCGCTTGACAACATGGCCAGGCAGCTGATGGCTGAAACTGAAGCGGTACTCCTGGCCAACCGGGCTGATCTGGACCAGGCCATGGACGAGGGGATGCCCTCGGCCATGCTTGACCGTCTGGCGCTCAACCCTGCCCGGGTGGCGGACATGGCCCGGGGGCTTGAGGATGCGGCCAGGCTGCCAGACCCTCTTGGGAAAACCTTGTGGGAGGATAAACGGCCTAATGGCCTTGTGATCCGCCGGGTGTCTGTGCCCCTGGGAGTGATCGCGGTGATTTTCGAGGCCAGGCCCAATGTGACCGCTGACGCGGCGGGGCTTTGCCTGCGGGCCGGCAATGCCTGCATCCTGCGCGGTGGCAAAGAGGCCATCCGCAGCAACCTGGCAATCGCCGCCGCGCTGCGCCGGGCGCTTAAGGATTCGGGGATGCCGGAGGACGGGGTGCAGTTGATTGAGGCCACCAGCCGGGAGAGCGCTGACGCGCTTATGCGGCTTGACCGCTTTGTGGATGTGCTCATCCCCCGGGGCGGTCATGGGCTGATCAAACGCGCGGTGGAATATGCCACGGTGCCGGTGATTGAGACTGGCGAAGGGGTGTGCCACATCTATGTGGACAGAAGGGCGGATATCGCCATGGCGGCCAGCGTCATCCACAATGCCAAGGTGTCCCGTCCCTCGGTGTGCAACGCCTGTGAGTGCATGCTGATCCACCGGGACATCGCGGATGCGGCGCTGCCGGTGATCGCCAGGAAGCTGCTGGATGCCGGCGTCACCATGAAAGGCGATGCCGACAGCCGTGCCCTTGTCCCGGAGATGCTGGCGGCGGGGGAGGATGACTGGGGGCATGAGTATCTGGGCCTCATCATCGCCTGCCGGGTGGTGAAGGACTTTGAGGAGGCGATTCTTCACATCGCCCGCTACGGCACCGGGCATAGCGAGGCCATCATCACCCAGGACCCCTCCGTGGCCCATGCCTTTTTAAGCCAGGTGGACGCGGCGGCGGTGTACCACAATGCCTCCACCCGCTTTACCGATGGCGGTGAGTTTGGCTTTGGTGCGGAGATCGGCATCTCCACCCAGAAACTGCACGCCAGGGGACCGCTGGGGATTAGGGAGCTGACCAGCTACAAATACATTATCACTGGAAACGGACAGACGAGGTGAGAAGATGCTGATAGGGTTTATCGGGCTTGGCAACATGGCCAGGGCCATCATCGCCGGCATGCGGGAGAGCGAGGCCTTTCGCCACGCGCCCATCATCGGCAGCGACCATAACGAGGTGAAGCGCCGGGAGATGGAGGAGCGCTGGAACCTGACCATCGTGGCGGATGACATCGCAGTGGCCCAGAAGGCGGATTTGCTGGTGCTGGCCGTGAAACCCCAGGCGCTGCCGGTGCTGTTTGAACGCATTAACCCAAGCCGTAAACGTGGACAATGCATCCTCAGCCTGGCGGCAGGCAGGCCGCTGTCCTGGCTGGAAGAGACCCTGGGGGCCGACACGCCCATTGTCCGCGCCATGCCCAATGTGGCCGCCCGGGTGGGTGGGTCTGTCACGGCGCTGTGTAAAAACGGCCAGATCGATGATGCGCAGAAGGATTTGGCCACCGCTATGTTCCGGGCTGTAGGCCAGGCGGTGTGGATGACGGAGGAGCGCATGAATGCCTTCTCTACCATCACCGGCGCTGCGCCCGCCTTCACCTTTTTGTATCTTGATGCCCTGGCTTCAGCCGGGCTCAAGGCCGGGCTGCCCAAGCCAATGGCTCTGGAGGCCGCCTGCCACATGGTGATGGGTGCTGCCAAATTGGCGCTTGAAACGGGCGAGCTCCCGGCTAGCCTGATCGATCAGGTCACCTCACCCGGCGGCACCACCATTGAAGGCATGCACACCCTGAAAGCCCTGGGCTTTGAAAATGCTGTGCATGAGGCGGTCCAGGCAGTTATGGAAAAGGAAAAGAAACTGCGGGAAGGTAAATAGCGCCGCCTTTATTTATGTCCATCATCAAGAGCCAACCAGGAAGCGCTCCAGGCATACCAAGGGGGCGCTTCTTCCTGTTGCAGCAGATGCAGTGCGCTTTGGTATTGCTCAGGCGCAAGCGTTTTTTGCAGGGCGGGCAGGCTGTCCACAGATAAATTCGCTAAATAGCGTTCATCAAGATGCAGAATACTCCCCTGCTTGTAAGCATGGGCATTCCAGTGGCTAACCAGGCGCACGGGGCCCATCAGGTTTAGCGCGACCCAGCTTCCCAACACCAGGCTGACAAGCGCCGGGAACAAGCGGGGGATGGGCCGCAGCAGGTGAAGGGCCAGGCCAATCAGTATCATGATGATGGCAAGCATACCCCACAGGGTGAGAAGCCGCAGCAATGATAAACCAAAGGCATGCACATAATGGGACATCCGCCAGGCGGCGGAGGCCAGAATGAGGCTGGTCATGCCAAGAATCAGCCAGGAAAGAATGCGCACAAGGATATTCTCTCGGGCAGTGCGCAGAGAAATCCCTGTGAGGCTAAGGTTGATAAGGGAGACAAACACCAACTCAAAAAATCCCTTCCGCGCGTATTGTGCCCAGCCGCCAGACATGGCGGCATGATGCGCCCCACCAAACAGGTGGTTGATTTGGATGTAGACAAACACGGCATAGACCAGGTTGAGAACGGTTAACATGACAACAATGCTCATAGAGGGGAGGCGTGTCCCCTGTTTATGATGGCGTATATCTGGCTCAGGGGACAAGCTGATGGAAAACAACCAGGAGAACAGCATGAACCCAAAGAACATGGTTAAGGCCAGACGCCAAACATGGGAGAGGATTTCAGGCAGCCTGAAGCCTTGAACCATGTCTTGGATACGGGCACTGAATACCATGTCTGATGAAGCGAGCAGAGGAAGAACAATGATCAGCAGGGGAATGCAGGAGCATAACCCAATAACAAGGCCTTTAAGATGCTCGGGTTGTGACAAACGCAACTGGGATGCGCTGCGGATGGGGGAGAGGAAATGCTCAAAAGAATCCACAAACCATTGGCGGAGGGCTTGAAAAACGGCGTGCAGTGAATCAATGCCATGTGCGAAAACGCCTGAGAGATCATAAAGCCCAAGCAGCAGGGCACCAAACATCACAGGCAGATTAAGCAGGCGCATCTCAGGATTGGCATAAAGTGCATAGCAAAGGCTCAGCAAAAGCCCACATAGGATGAGCGTGATGTTTGATGCCTTGGGACGGGCATGTTTGCCGATGGCCCCTATGGCAATTCCTGTGATGGTCACAACCACTGCGGTCATGCCGATGCCTGGCAATGGATGAAAGCCTCCAAAGCCAAAGCAAACAAGTCCGGCAATACCAAGCGAGGTGATCAGCAGCAGCCAATGCCTTGTTGTGAGTTTGGGATACTCCTTGGTCTTATACTGTGGCGTCATGATAGCCTCCTAAATGTCATCAGCAAACACGCTCACTCTCATGAGAGAGCGGCTGCATGATTGTTTTCTTGGTTTAGCTTATAGTTTTGTCAAATGACAGAATATCGCCAGGCTGACAATCAAGAGCGCGGCAGATGGCATCCAGGGTTTCAAAACGGATGGCCTTTGCTCTGCCATTTTTCAGAATTGAGATATTGGCCATGGTTATCCCCACCTGTTCGGAAAGTTCAGTCACGCTCATTTTTCGTTTGGCCAGCATGACATCCAATGTGACGCGTATCATGCTGCCCTCCTAAATGGTTAGGTCTTGATCTGCCTGGAGATTTGCGGCCTTGTGCACAAGCAAGCCCAGCGCTTGGCTGAGCAGGGCGATCCCGGAAAACATGAAAACCAGCAGGAGCAGCATCCACAGGTTCCCTCGGCCTAAAACCTGAGCGGAGATGAGTTTGAGCGTGTATAAAACGATGGCCAACACCAGGCTCATTCCGGCACTTGCCCATAAAAGACGTGCGATATGAAGCATTGCTTGCGCGTTTTCCTGGCTGAACGAACGATCAGCCGCGATGCGGCTGCACACCCCCCAAAAACGCCAAAGAGCCAGATAGCATAATACGGCAATTCCCCATACCCAGACGAGCCCCGGCCATTTTAAGTACCGAAAGGCTGGGAACGCCAAAGCGCTGGTTTCTGCCAGCCAGGGTGCCGCGATGAAAAAAACCACCACCCCTAAAACAGCTGCCAGAATACAAGCGGACTTGAGCCAGATGGCGATATGGTGTTGCTGCATTCTCAAGCCTCCTTTCTGAGCAGCAGAATAACACAATTAATATCGTGAGTCAATAAAAATATATCGTAAAACGATAAAAAACTCGGTTGATGCGTGGGCTGTTTTGTGTTATTGTAATGTATATCAAAAAGAAAGGAGCTGTGGACGATGAGGAAGAGAGAGAATGAAAATCGGAATCTGTCCGCATGGCTCCCGGCATAGCGGTCCTTTAGGCTTTTTGGCGTCCGGGAGAGCAAATCGACCGGGTGTTTTTTTGCGTCTGTTAATCAGAAAGGGAAAAATGGATCAATATCAAGGCATTGTTTGTGCGCAGTATCTGGATGCTTATCGCGTGTATCTGCCCCACCAGGGGAATGAGGTGTCCGCAAGGCTCAGCGGCAGCCTGAGGCAAAAACTAAAACAAGAAAGAACGCTATTGGTGACAGGGGACAGGGTGGCGCTTGACCGGGAAGGGGATGAAGGTGGCTCAGCTGTCATCCTGGCGCTTGTCCCCCGGGAGACCCTGCTAAGCCGTGTGGAAGCGGGAATTCGTGGCCAGCGCCAGCCGCTGGCTGCCAATGTGGATTATGCTTTTATCTGCACTTCCCTGAATGAGGAGTTTAATTTAAGCCGTTTGGACCGGTATCTGGCCATAGCGGACGGCGCTTGCATCCAGCCTGTGCTGCTGATGACCAAGGCGGATGCTGTGCAAGATTGGACGCCCTATACCACGCAGATCATGACGCTTCGCCCACCTCGCGCGTTCATCCTTTGCTCCGCGGTGACAGGCTGTGGCATAGCGGAAATAAAAACGCTGCTTGCAGCGGGGAAAACCGCGGTATTGCTGGGGTCTTCCGGTGTGGGAAAATCATCCCTGGTGAACGCCTTGCTGGGTGAAACGCGGATGCACACGGCCAGAATCAGCGGCTTTCAGGATAAAGGCCGCCACACCACCACCAGCCGGGAGCTGATTGCGCTGCCTGGCTGCGGCTATCTGATTGATACGCCCGGGATGCGAGAGCTGAAGCTGGATAACAGCGATGTGGAAGCCAGCTTTGCTGACATCATGGATTTGTCCGTAAACTGTAAATTTCGTGATTGCCGACACCTGCATGAACCCGGCTGTGCGGTGAAAGCGGCGGTGGAGAGAGGAGAACTGAATGCAAAACGCCTGAGGAGTTTTCAGAAGCTGCGGGACGAGGAGGCGTGCAGACGGAAAAGGAGATGAATCATTTTGGGAAAATCAAGGAAAGTGGTATATTGCATGCAGCGGCGAGGCATGAAGACCATCGGAGGTGGATGATTGGTTTTTCAGTATGGCAGCGAGGAAATTGATTATTTATCAAGCCGGGACAAAAAGCTCGGTGAAGCAATAGCCCGCATTGGGCATATCACAAGGGCGGCCGAGGCGGATCTGTTTTCCTCTGTCATCCGTCATATCATCGGCCAGCAGATATCCACATCAGCCCAGAGCACGGTCTGGAACCGCCTGATCAGCCTGGTTGGGACGGTCAACGCCCAGACCCTGCTCGCCCTGAGCCGGGAAGAGCTACAGCGCATCGGCACCAGCTTCAGGAAGGTTGATTATATTCTGGATTTTTCCCAGAGGGTGCATCAGGGCACATTTGATGTTGAAGGGCTATGGGATCTGCCGGATGAGCGGGTGATCAAAGAGCTGACAGCGCTAAAGGGGATAGGGGTGTGGACGGTGGAGATGATCATGATGTTTTGCATGCGCCGCCCTGATGTGGTGAGCTACGGCGATCTGGCCATCCTGCGCGGGATGCGCATGCTCTATCGCCATCCGAAAATTGACAGGCAGATGTTTGACAAATACCGCCAAAGATATTCACCCCACGGAACAGTTGCCAGCCTATACTTGTGGGCCATTGCGGGCGGGGCACTCTCTGAATTGACAGACCCCGCCCCCAGGAAAAAATAGCAATCGTCTCCTGCACCCTCACTCCGACCGCAGCGCCACCACAGGGTCCTTCCTGGCGGCCAGGCGGGCAGGAATGCGGCCGGCGATCATGGACAGGACGATGCTGATGGCAATGAGGATGGCGGCGCTGATGAGGGGGAGGACGGCGTTGACCCCGGTGTCCTTGGTGAGGGCATGGATGAGCAGGTTGATGGGGATGGTGAGCAGCATCGAGGCCGCGACGCCGATAAGCCCGGCTGTGAGGCCGATGATGACGGTTTCAGCGGTAAAGACGCGGGAGACATCCTTCTTGGAAGCGCCAATGGCGCGCAGGATGCCGATTTCCTTGGTGCGCTCAAGGACTGAAATATAGGTGATGATGCCAATCATGATGGAGGAAACCACCAGGGACACCGCCACAAAGGCCACCAGCACATAGGTGATGACGTTGACGATGGTGGTGACAGAGCTGGTGAGCAGGGCCACAAAATCGGTGTATCGGATCTGGTCGCTTTCGGACGCTGTGCTGTTGTATTGGTTGATGGCCTGGGTGAGGGCCTCTTTTGACTCGAAGCTGTCGGTGTATAAGGAAATTGAGGCGGGGGTGGCCTTGTTGACCACGCCCAGCTGGCGCAGCGTGGCGTCCAGGGTGCCGGCTTCCTGCGCAATCACCTCGTCATAAAAGGTGACCAGCTGCGCCTGGGTGGCATCCTGCACAAACAGGTCCAGCATGGCGGCCTTCTGAGTTTCGTTGAGGCCTGAGAGGTTGCCCTGCATGTAGGCCTGGGTCATGTCAGAAAGCTGTGCCATCATCGCGGGGTCAAGGGAGCCGGGGAGACCGCCCATACCCTGGAAACGCTGGAACAGCGCCATCATCTGCTCCCGGCTCATTCCCTCCGGGATCATGCCGGAAAGATCCTCGGCATTCGGGGCGGGATCGGTGCTTTCAGGCGCGTTTTCCACCGGGAAGAGGCGCAGCAGCTGCTCTGACAGAGCTGCCTTCTGGCTGGGCATGAGGCCCCCGATATATTGCCTGGTTTCCTCAGCCTTGGCGGCATCATCGGCGGGGGAGTAGGCCAGGCCGTTGAACACATTGACCTCCGGGCTGGCGTTTTGCGCCTGCACGACGGGACTGTCATTGGTTTTGGCGATCACCAGGTCAATCAGCGCACGGGTGTAGCCCAGGCCGCCGTTTTTAAGCGCCGTGGCGGTGCTGCCCGCGCGCAGGATGCCTGATACTGTGAGGGGGATGCCCTCCCGCACCGTTTCCATCAGGACCGACTGGTCATCCCGCTGATAGACGAAAAGCCCCCGATCATCCTTCAGATAAAACGCGCTTTCAGGCACAGCGTAAAAACGGTGGCCGATGAGGTCCTCATAGGCCCAGCTGGTCTGGGTCAGGTCCGGGGTGCTGCCAGCCGGGCTATCCTCAAGCGCCCGGTAATCCCGCTGGGGCAGGAGGCCCAGCTGATAGAGGGTGGCGTCGGAGATCTCATTGCTGTCATCCAGCACCAGCACCACCTCCTGGGCGCTGGTGGGCCAGGCGCCGGCCAATAGCTCGTACTGGGCCTTGACCGCTTCGCCGGGCAGCCCGTTTTCCTCTGCCGGGGAGAGGGGCGCTGTCGTATCGCCAAAGCTCGCCATGGGGCCAAAGCTGCCGCCAAAGCCGCTGGAAGCGCTGCCGGCCTGGGCGAGCTCTCCCTCCGGGTCAAAACCGTACAGCGAGAATGGCGCCTCATAGGCGTAGACCACATTTGACAGGTGTGGAGCGAGAAGGTTGTCAGGCTGATCAAGATAGGCCTTCAGCGCGGTGAGGTTGTTCTGGCTGATGCTGGCATTTATCCCCTGGCGGGACTGGGAGGAACTGGGGTTGACATAGACCGCGTCCAGGTCATGTTCCCGGTCCTGATGGCCAATATTCTGCATGGTGGTCATCATGTTGGTGAGGCTGATGGCCTGGGGCTCTATCACAATGGGGTAGGAGGCCATGGTGTCCCGTTGGATGCGGTTGATGTAGTTGTTGACCCCGGTGGACAATGACAGGATGAGCGCTATGCCGATGATGCCGATGGAACCGGCAAAGGCGGTGAGCAGCGTGCGGCCCCGCTTGGTGAGAAGGTTGTTCAGAGAGAGGCTGAGGGCGGTTTTGAAGCCCATGGCGGTGCGCGGGCGCTTTTCCGGGGCGTCCTCCTTCCCCTCCAGGGGATAGGGGTTAGAGTCGCTCACAATCTGACCATCCTTGAGCCCCACGATGCGGGTGGAGTAACGGTTTGCCAGCTCCCGGTTGTGGGTCACCATGATGACCAGGCGGTCTTTGGCTACTTCTTTTAGGGTGTCCAGCACCTGCACGCTGGTATCGGAGTCCAGGGCGCCTGTGGGCTCATCCGCCAGAAGGATGTCCGGGTTGTTCACCAGGGCCCGGGCGATGGCCACCCGCTGCATCTGGCCGCCGGAGAGCTGACCAGGCTTTTTGTGCAGCTGATCGCCCAAGCCCACGGCCTCCATGGCCTCCTTGGCGCGCTGCCTGCGCTGGGCGCTGTTCACGCCTGAGAGGGTGAGGGCCAGCTCCACATTGGCAAGCGCCGTTTGATGGGGGATGAGGTTATAGCTTTGAAACACAAAGCCCACGGAATGGTTGCGGTAGCTGTCCCAGTCCCGGTCGCTGTAATGCTTGGTGGAGCGGCCGTCGATGACCAGGTCGCCTGAGGTATACTGGTCAAGCCCGCCCACGATATTCAGCAGGGTGGTTTTCCCACCGCCTGATGGCCCCAGGACCGAGACAAACTCATTGCGCCTGAAGGCGATGGAGACATCGTTCAAGGCATGGACGGTGATGTCCCCGGTTTGATAAATTTTTGAAACATTGCGCAGTTCAAGCATCTGGCACACCCTTTCCTTGGCTACAACAAAAAATGCAGGGCTTTTCCCCTGCATAGTGTATACCCTCAAGCGGTAAAAACATCAAGAGATCGGTCAACAATTTACCCGGTGTTTACAAAGGGAGCGTCTCGCCCACCCGGGATAGGAATGCTTCCTCAGACAGCGTGGGGATGCCCAGGGCCTGGGCCTTCTGGAGCTTGCTGCCAGGGCTTTCGCCCAGGAGGACAAAGCTGGTCTTGCGGCTGACGGCGCTTGAGACGCTGCCGCCATGGCGCAGGATGATCTCCTCCGCCTGCTGGCGGGAGAGATGGGGCAGGGTGCCGGTGAGCACCACCGCCTGACCGCTTAAAAGGCCGCCCTCGCTTCCGGGCTGGGTTTCCCGGGGTGCGACGCCCGCCGCCAGCAGCGCGTCAACCATGGCGCTGTTCTGCGGGTCAGCGAAGAAATCAACCACCGATGTGCCCACGATCTCGCCCACTGAGGGGATGGTCACCAGGGACTCCAGCGGTGCCTTGCGCAGGGCCTCCAGGCTACCAAAGGCCTTTGCCAGATCCCGCGCGGTGACGCGGCCGATGTTGGGGATGCCGATCGCCACCAGGAAAGCCTCCAGGGCGGGGCCGCGGCTGGCGGCGATGCCGGACAGCAGCTTTTCCGCTCTTTTTTCCTTAAAGCCCGGCAGGGTAAGCAGATCCAGCATGGTCAGCCGGTAAAGGTCCTGGGGTTCCTGCACGCCCAGGTGCTCATACATCGCCTCCACGGTTTTTTCGGACAGCTGGTCAATATCCATGGCCTCTTTTGAAGCATAGTGAGTGAGGCGGGCCACCACCTGGGGCTTGCAGCCGTCCCGGTTGGGGCAAAAGAGATGGGCACCGGTCTCCACCAATGCGGTGCCGCAGGCGGGGCAATGGGTGGGCTTCTCAATGGGCTTGCCGGTGACGCTGCCCTCCACGTGCCCCAAAATCTCGGGGATCACGTCATTGGAGCGGCGAATCCAGACGGTGGCGCCCAGGGTGAGCTGCTTACGCTGTATATCGCCGTAGTTATTGAGCGTGGCCCGCTGCACTGTGACGCCTGAAAAATCAACCGGGTCCAGATGGGCCAGCGGGGTGAGCTTGCCGCTCCTGCCGGGCTCCCACACCACGTCCATCAGCGTGGTGGTGGCTTCCTCCGCCTGGAACTTGAAGGCCACGGCCCAGCGGGGGAATTTGTCTGTATAACCCAGCGCCCGGCGGGTTTCCAGGTCGCTTACTTTGATCACAGCGCCGTCAATCAGGAAATCCAGGCTCTCCCGCCGCTCTTCCACCAGGCTGATGGCCTTTTCGATCTCCTCCTCATCAGCACCGGAGAAAAGCAGGGGAGAGGTGGGGAAGCCGTTTTCAGCGATGAAGCGGTACATGCCGGTCTGATCAGTATAGGGAGGGTTTTCCAGGGTGGGCACATCATAAAAGCGCACCTGGAGCCGCCGCTGCCGGGTCACCTCCGGGTCCAGGCTCCGCAAGCCCCCAGCGGCGGCGTTGCGGGCGTTCTTGAGTTTTTCTGCCGCAGTTTCATTGTATTTGGCCAATTGGGACAGGGGCATATAACATTCCCCGTGGATTTCCATCAGGCCCTGATAGGGGATGGACAGGGGAACGGCTGGGATGGTCATGGCCTGGGGCAGCACCTCCTCGCCCACGGTGCCGTTGCCCCGGGTGGCGGCGTTTATTAGCAGCCCCCCCTCATAGGTGAGCACCAGGGTGAGGCCGTCATACTTGTATTCAACTGAAAACTGGAGGGGTGCCAGGTCCGGTACCCTGGCATGGGCGGTTTTGACCCGCTCAAACCACAGGGAAAGCGCTTCATGGGACTGCACCTTGTCCATGCTCCACAAGCGGCTGAGGTGCCGGTGCTGGCGGAAGGCGGGCAGCGGGTCGCCCCCTACGCGGCGGGTGGGAGAATCGGGCAGGCGGGTGCCGGTTTCCCGCTCAAGCGCTTTTAGCGCATCATAAAGCCCATCCCATTCCCGGTCGGTCATGATGGGCTTGTCCAGCACATAATAGTGCTGGCTGGCCTCGTTTAAGCGCGCGACCAGATCGCGCATGGCCGCCATGGCATCCATGGGGCTATTCAACCTTGACAATGGGGGCGATGGCGACGGCAAACTCCTTTTCCCCATAGGCGGTGAACTGGATGCTCACCCGGGAATCAGCACCGGTGCCGGTGGTCTCCACCACCGTGCCTGAGCCGAACTTCTTGTGCAGCACTTTGTCTCCCTTTTTGAAGATCTCGGTGGGCTCAGGCCGGGGCGCAAGGGAGGCGATGAGGCCCTTGCGCACGCCGGGAATTTTACCCGGGTCCATGCCCATGCCGGGAATGCCAAAGCCCATCTTGGGGGGCTGCTTGGTGGGCCTGGGGGGCTCCGGAGCCTTTTTCTCCGGGCCAAAGTGCTTGCGCATGGCGGTGCCCCACTCGTCAGAAATCAGCTCCTTGGGGATTTCCGCCAGGAAGGGGCTGGGCTGGTTGTGGGCGGCCTGGTTGAAGATGGCACGGTGGCGTGCCCGGGTAAGATAGAGGAACTCCCGCGCCCGGGTGATGCCCACATAGCATAGCCTGCGCTCTTCCTCAAGGCGCGCTTCGCCTTCTGATTTGGCGCGCATGCTGGGAAGCAGGCCATCCTCAAGCCCCGCAATGAACACCGCCCGGTACTCCAACCCCTTGGCGGAGTGGAGGGTCATCAGCGTCACATACTGGGGCGCGTCCTCCTGCATGTCCAGGTCAGTCACCAGAGCCACGTTCTCAAGGTAAGCCTCAAGGCTGGGATCCTCTGATTTTTTCTCAAACTCGTTGACCGCGCCCAGGAACTCCAGCAGGTTATCCCGCTTGGCCAGCATGTCCTCATCGGCAGACTCGGCATATTCCTTGATAAGCCCGGTCTCATCCAGCATCAGGGCCACAAACTCGCCCAGGGGCATGGTCTTGCGCTTCTGGTTCAGGCCTTCCATCATGTCCCGGAAGCTCTCCACGCATTTGCGCGGGCGGGATCCCAGGGTATCCGGCAGGTTGACCAGCGCCTGATAGAGCGGGCTTTGCAGGTTGTCCGCCTGCTCCTCCAGCATTGCCACCGTGGCGTCACCGATGGCGCGCTTGGGGGTGTTGATGATGCGCTTGAGGGCCACATCATCATCGGGGTTGATCATGAGCCTCAGGTAAGCCAGGGCATCCTTGATTTCTTTGCGGTCATAAAAGCGGGTGCCGCCATAAACCCGGTAAGGGATGCCGGCGCGCATGAGCATCTCTTCCAGCACGCGGCTCTGGGCGTGCATGCGGTAGAGCACAGCGATCTGGGCGTAGGGCACCTTGCGTTTGGCATTCAGTCTGCGGATGTGCTCGCAGATCCAGGCGGCCTCCTCCCGCTCGTCGCCGGCCGCGGCAAAGCGGATCTTGTCGCCCTTGGCGCCCTCGGTCCACAGCTCCTTGTCCATGCGGGTGGCGTTGTGCTTGATGACGCTGTTGGCGGCAGACAGGATGGTCTGGGTGGAACGGTAGTTTTGCTCCAGCTTCACCACCTTGGCCTCGGGAAAGTCTTTCTGGAACTCCATGATGTTGCGGATGTCAGCCCCGCGCCAGCCGTAGATGGACTGGTCATCGTCGCCCACCACGCAGAGGTTGCGGCTCTCCTGGGTGATCAGCTTCACCAGGTGGTACTGGGCCAGGTTGGTGTCCTGATACTCGTCCACATGCACATACCGGAAGCGCTTGCGGTAGTGGTCCAGCACCGGCGGATGCTCAAGCAGCAGCTCCAGGGTTTTGTTGAGCAGGTCGTCAAAGTCCAGGGCGTTGGCCTGGCGGAGCCTGGCGTCATAGGCGGAAAACAGGTCGTGGATGGTCTGGGACCGGCGATCCTTGCGGCTCTGTGCAAACCAGCCGTCGGCGTCCAGAAGCTTATTCTTCGCGTCGCCGATGATGCGCTTCATCTCTTTGACGGCCAGCTGCTTTTCATCAATGTCAAAGCGCTTGAACAGGTCCTTGAGCACGCGCTGCTGGTCGTCATCGTCATAGATCACAAAGGAGCGCTTGTAGCCCAGCTTTTCAATGTCGCGCCGCAAAATGCGCACGCAAACCGAGTGGAAGGTGCCGATCCAGGCCTCGTCCGCGCCGCCCTTGGTGAGGTCATTGGCGCGGCGCAGCATCTCCTTGGCCGCCTTGTTGGTGAAGGTGAGGGCCAGGATATGATAGGCTGAGACGCCGGCGTCCATGAGGCTGGCAATGCGGTAGGTCATCGCCCGGGTCTTGCCGCTGCCGGCACCCGCCACAATTAGAAGCGGACCGTCATGGGTTTGGACGGCTTCACGCTGTTTTTGGTTAAGGTCGTTTAGGTTCATATATCCCCCATTGGGGCCGGCGCAGCCGGCCGCTTCTCTCTCTGCCCGGTGCCTGTGCGCAACCAAGGCAGATACTAACGCAATTATAACAAAAAACAGGGGTTTTGTACAATCCTGGCTTAGCCTATGCCTCCCCGCCTTCTTCCAGGCTCACTGGCAGGTCAGTCTGGGCAAAGGGGTCCTCCTGGGTGTAAGCGGAGAGATCCACGCTGCCCCGGCGCGCGCCGGGGCGGCCTTGCCGGCTGGGGGCGGTGGAACGCACGATGGGGGTGTTGCCGGTGAGGTCAATCAGGGCCGATTCCCGCACCTGGGTGAGGGCGAAAACCACGGTGCGCCGGGTGATGGAGCGCCGGGCATACTCATTGGCGATTTCCTGCCGGGTGCCAAAGTGCATGGGGAAAAACACCCGGGGGCGGAGGGCCATGATCAGGTGATTGGCCCCCGCGTCATAAAAGCCGCCCTGGTTGGGGTCCAGCGGAAAAAAGCAGATGTCCACCCTGTCCTTGGGGATGGCGGCCACCTTGTCGTAAAAGCTCTCCTCTGCACGGGCGATCTCCCGCAGGGTGTTTTCCTCGCGCCAGTGCCAGAGGTTCAGATCCCCCGCATGGAACACGCAGACATCCTCTGCCTCCACCATAAAGGAGACGCCGGCATCGGTGGAGCCAAAGACGCTGATGTTGGCCTGGGCGATGGAAAAACTGTCCCCTTCCTTGCAGTAGCGGATGCTGGGCATCTCAGGCGCGTTCTTCTTTGCATCCTGGGACAGGATATAGGTGATGGGGAAGGAGGACTTCCACTTGTAAATCACCTCATGGTCGTGGTGGGTGAGGGAGTTGTTGGGCACAAAGACCAGGATGTTGTTGAAGCCCTGAAAATCCTTCTCTCCCAGCTGCTGTTCCTCGGCCAGCTGGGAAAGGCCGGTCTGGCGGTAGCTGAACACCATCAGGGTCTTCTTCAGCGACACCGTGAAGGCGGACTGATAAAAATAGGTCACCAAAGCCTGTTTGGGCAAGGGCACATGCTCCTTTCAGCTGTTATACAAAAAGCGCGTCAAGCGCTTGCCCCTGAGCCTGGGGCAGGTACAGGTGGATGGCCTGGGCCAGGGTGGGAGCGATGTCAACCAACTGGCAGCGCTCAAGGCGCGCTCCCCGCTGGAACATGGGCCCGGAGAGCCACATCAGGCAGTCAGCGCCCTCATGGTGCAGGCCAAATCCATGGGTTGCCTTGTGGCCGGGCTCGCAGTCATCCTCGGCGATCACAAAGCCCTCCTCAGGCTCCACCGCCAGCAGCACATCGTCCGGCGCGTGCATGGCGCGCAGCATCTCCCGGGTGTAGACCTGGCTGAGCCTGAGGTCCTCCATGTGGTGCTGCAGCGCCTGAAGCACCACGGGATAGTCCCCCCGGTGAATGCGCACATAGGCGCCCAGCCCCAGGGACTGGACACGGGCGGGAATGCCCTGCTCCTTAAACCAGGCGCCCAGCGCCACACAGCCGGTGATATCTGCCTGCCCGTGGTCACTCACCACAGCGATCACCGTGTCCTCATACAGCCCATTGGCCTTGAGGGCTTCTATGAGGCTGCCCACCCTGGCGTCAAGCCGGCTGAGGGATTCCTGGGCCTCCGGGCTGAAGGTACCATGGTGATGGCGGGTGCTGTCAGAGTCGGTGAGGTGAAGCGCCAGCACATCAGGCATCCGGGGCTGCTTTTCAATCAGGGAATTGGCCACCAGGGTGCTGTAATCATCCAGCTGCGGCTGGCTGATGCCCTGGCGGCGGCTGCCAAATCGCAGCTCTGTTCTGATCAGCCACCAGGCGCTGTGGCCGTACCGGATGGCCTTCATCACCTGGTTTTCCCCAGGCAGGGCCCGGACCTCCGCCATGTTATAGCGGATGTGCGGGCTGTGCCCGGTGGTGGGCCAGAGAATGGCGGCCACCTCCCGCCCCGCGCGGGCGGCCTGGCTGAAGAGGGTTTCCACCTGGATGTCCTTCTCCTCCCAGAACCAGGGGCGCTTTTCTGCGGGCAGATCAGGCGCGAAGGGCTCGTTGTGGGAGATGCCGTGCCGATCCGGATAGCAGCCGGTGATGAGGCTGGCATGGATGGGATAGGTGAGGGTGGGGTAGATGGTCTTCACCTGGCTGCAAAAAACGCCCCTGTCTGCAAGGGCGCCAAGGTTTGGCAGGGAGAGCAGATAGTCTGCGTCCCGGCTGTAAACCGCGTCCAAACTGATTAGCAGCAGGCGCATGGCTATTTCCGCCAGCCGAAGAACTTGCTGATACCCCAGGTGCCAAAAATCCAGCCCAGGGGGCCGCAGCCGCGTTTTCTGCCGGTGGTGCGGTCCCTGCCAAAGAGCTTGAACAGGATAAAGCCGATGAGCGCGATCTGCCAGAGGCTCAGCCTGCTTCGGCCCCTGTCCCTGGTGTTTTGCTCATATTGCTTTGCGTTGTCGCTGCTGCGCTCCCACTCCCTGAAGAAGCTGTCAAGCGGGTTAGGCGCCCGGGTGGGGTCAGGGACCATGGAGGGGTCGGAGGGCGTGCTGTCAAACAGCTCTTTGCTGCTCAGGCGCTGGCCTGAGGCGCTTTCCATCCGCACCACAAGCCCCGATATCAAAGCGCGCAGGGCGCCGTCATAGTCCCGGTTGAGGTAGGGGGCGCGGAAGGTGCTGGCCAGGAGGTTGTTGACCGCGTCCAGGCCCAGGAGGGCCTGGGGCACCTCGCCCATGGAGATGGCGTAACGTTCCTCACCAATCACCATCACCAGCAGGATGGTGTTTTCAGGGCTTTCTGACTGGTTTTGCCGTGTTTCCTCAGCAAAGGAGGCGGCCTGTGCCCCGCCCAGGAAGTGCCGGGTGATCACCTGCAGGCGGATGTCAAGCTTGCGCTGGGTTTCTTCGTTCAGCTTCTGGATGCCGCTGATGAGCCCAGGGTCCAGGACCCCGGCGGCATCATTGACCACTGAGCTTGAGGAGGCCAGCGCCGGAGCCGCCACAAGGAGGAGCGCCAGAAGCAGAATCAGGGTTTTTTTCATGGCAGTGCCTCCTTTCAGGGGTTGAACAGCGGGGCAGCAGCAACGCCCAAAAACCGGGCGATCAAGCCTGAGAAGGTGCCGCTCAGGCGTTTGTTGTAGTCGGCGGCTGCCTCATTATAGCGCCCGGCGTCTGCCCACTGGGCGCTTTGGTCAAGCGCCTGGGGGAGGAGCCCGGTCACATAGCTCAGGTCGCGGCTGTCCTCCTGCACGGAGGGCAGGGCCTCCAGCGCCTTTAACAGGGCCTTGGCATCTGCTTCCAGTTGGGCGTTGGCCGCCATTTTCTGATGCCACAGGCCCTGGGCGGACAGGCTGGAGACATCCTTAGCCACCGCCTCAAGCAGCGCATCCCCCTGGGGCAAATGGCGCCTGGCCACGGTGAGCAGGTTGTTGCCGGTCTCCACCCGGCTGCCGATCACCGCATCCAGGGAGCCCAGGGCGCTTTCTACCTGGGCCTTTTCCTCGCGGAAGCCGCGCACAGCCCCGATGGAGAGGCTTGCGGCAACCAGCGCCAGAAGGATCACCAGGCCCAGGAAGTAGGCAGGGGTTTTGCGCATTGATAGGCTCCTTTATCCGTTGATCAGGCGCTGTTTGAGCTCGTTTTCCATCTTGGCCAGGGTCTTCTCGGCCTCGGCGCGCTTCTGGCGGCCTTCGGTCTGGATGCGGACCACCTCGTTCATGGTGTCGATGAGGGACTTGTTGGTCTGCACCAGGGTTTCGATGTCGATGATGCCGCGCTCGGCCTCCTGGGCAGTTTCAATGGTGCCCTGCTTCAGGGTTTCTGCGTTTTTCTTGAGCAACTCATTGGTCATGTCGGTGACCGCCCGCTGGGCGCGCATGGCCTGCTGGGAGTGCTGCATGCCAATGGCCAACACCATCTGGTTTTTCCACAGCGGCAGGGTGTTGACCAGCGTGGACTGGATGCGCTCAATGAGCAGGGAGTTGTTGTTTTGAAGGAGCCTGATCTGGGGCGCCATCTGCAGGGAAATCTGCCGGGTGAGCTTCAGGTCGTGGAGTTTTTTCTCAAAGCGGTCGGCCGCCTGCTCCAGGTCGCTGGCTTTCTGGGCGTCCAGGGTGTCCCCGCTCTGCTGGGCATGGGCCTTGAGCTGGGCGATGTCATTGGCCCGCACCTGAGCCAGCTTTTTTTCACCGGCGATGATATACATGGTGAGCTCTTTAAAGTAAGTGAGGTTCATCTCGTAGAGGTGATTAAACATGGACACGTCTTTGAGCAGCTGCACCTGGTGGGTCTCCAGGGTGCCGGCGATGTTGGCCACGTTGCCTGACATATCATCAAAGCGGGACTGCACCTGCGCGATGTGCCGCTCAGCCGAGGTGAACAGCGCCCGCAGGCCCTTGGGCTTCTCAGCGGAGGTCTCAAAGCTCTTCAGCTCACCGATGAGCTTGGTGAGGTTGTCGCCCACATCGCCCGCGTCGGTGTTTTTCACTTCAGCCAGGATGGAATCGGCGAAATTGGAGACTTTTTTCTGCGCCTCAGCGCCATAGAGCATCACATGCTGAGGGTTCGCCACATCGATTTTCTGGGCGAACTCGTCCACCGCCTTGCGCTCCTCCGGGGTGAGGGCGCTGTCCAGGTCGCTGGCCAGCTTGGCCTGCACATCAGGCGCCTGAGGGGTCTCCGCCTGGGCCTTTTCCAGTTGGTCAATCACCGCTTCAACCTTCTCCCGGTCAGCGGTTTCAGTGCTCAATACCAACTCCGGCAGCGGCTGGCTGGCGGCATCCTCCACGGCGCTGATGGCCTGGGCAGCTGCCTGAGCGGTTTGCTTCAGCGCGGCATTGGCGTCCTGGACGATAGGCTCCTGCTTGGCGGTTTCATTTTTCTGTTCTGACATGGGTTTAACCCTCCTTCATTTGCTGCGCCTGGGCCCCGCCCTGGGCATGTGTG
This sequence comes from Christensenella sp. UBA5327, assembly GCA_002411105.1. Lineage (GTDB taxonomy): Bacteria > Bacillota > Clostridia > Christensenellales > Aristaeellaceae > UBA6115. The sequence continues at coordinate 57,650 of DHQX01000015.1, forward strand.
GTGGTATTTATCTTAAAATCACTGCCCAAGAGGCTGTCCTGCTTGAGCATGGCTTCCAGCACGTCGATGTCGGTGGTGATGTCCAGCATATCGTTCTGATACAGCGTCTCCAACTGTTTGCCAAAGGCCCCCAGCACCACATCCATGGCATCGGTGATGCGGGCCTTGGTGTTGCGGGCGCTTTGCCCTGAAACGCCGGATTGCTGGAGCTTGCGGTAGCCGGTGAGCATCTTGAGGGTGGTGGGCAGGTAATAATCCATAAACCGCCTGATCTGGGGTGCCTTTTCCGGCTGGTCGATCACGGTCTGGAAGATGCGGGTGGCGATGCCGTCAAGTTGCACGATTTTCTCTGACAGCTCAGGGTCCGGGATCATCTCATCCTCTTTGCGGATATCCTGGAGCATCTGCTGCCCCCTGGCCACCAGCTGGTCCACTGCGCTGTTGCCGGTAAGGGGCAGATCCTCCATGGAGGCGGCTTTCTGGGAGGTGTCAAGGCCGGAAAACATGATGTAGGCTACACGCCCCAGCAGCAGCGCCAGAGCGCCGCCGATGATGTAATGGTTCCACCGGTAGAAGGGGAACAGCAGGGAATAGCCCAGAAGCGTCGCCCCGCCTGCCAGGAGTGACGCAAAAAAACCCTTCACCGGGTTGGGGTTTCGCTTGTTCTTGCGGGCCATGTGCTTCCCCTTTCTTGAAAAACGGCCTGATGACAAAGGCTTCAACACTCAAATTATATCATACCCGGCTTATGGCGGACAAATTAAAATTCCCTCATCTTGCCGATTATGCTATACTGCATAATGGTGACAAAAATGCGTGAAATAGTGGAGGACTTATGATCAGGATCGGGCTTAGCACCAATCAGGATACCCCTGGCAGCCGGGACTGTATGCCGCCGGACTACATCTCGGCTGTGCTGCGCGCGGGCGCGCTGCCGCTGATCTTTCCGCTGCTGCCTGAAGGCCATGCCCAGTATGAGGGGCTGGTGGCAGGGCTGGTGGACAGCGTTGACGCCATCATCTTCACCGGCGGGCCGGATTTTGATCCGGCGCTCTATGGGCAGGAAAAGCACGCAGCCTGTGGCTCTATCCATCCGGCCCGGGACACGGTGGACCTGGCGCTGGTGCGGGCCGCTTTGAAAGCTGGCAAGCCCATCCTGGGCATCTGCCGGGGGCTTCAGCTGATCAACGTAGCCCTGGGCGGCACCCTGTATCAGGACCTGCCGGCCCAGATGGAGCTGCCCATTGACCATGACAACAAAAAAGAGGATCTTGAAGTGCACACCGTGGAGCTGGTGCCGGATACCTTGCTGCGCCGCATCACGGGGATGGACGCCTTCCCCGTCAACTCCCGCCACCACCAGGCCATCGACCGCCTGGGGGAGGGGCTGCGCATCTGCGCCAGGAGCTCTGACGGGCTGATTGAGGCCATCGAGTTTGAAAACGGCTACCCTGGCCTGGCCCTGCAGTGGCACCCGGAAAACCTGGCGGCCCAGCGGACTGATCAGCAGGCCCTCTTCCACTGGCTGGCGGGCGTGGCGGAGCAGCGCCAGTGAAAATCGCCCTGGTGAGTGACCTTCATGGCAACATGACCGCCGTGAAGGCGCTTGAAGAGGACCTGGCGCGGCGGGGGATTGACGCCATCTGGTGCCTGGGTGACGTCGTGGGAAAGGGCCCGAACTCACACCTCACCTTTGACTGGGCGATCAGGCACTGCGCGTTCATCCTCAGGGGCAACTGGGATGAGGGCATCGGGCTGCGGGAGTTCAAGCGGGACGGCTTTTACTATGAGCAGCTGGGTGAGGCGCGGATGGCCGCGCTGCTCAATTTCCCCCTGGAAAAGCATGTGATGGTGTCCGGCCGCTGGATACGCCTCATCCATGGCCGGCCTGTGATGCCGCGGCTGCAGTATATCCAGGACCCGCGCGACACGCTGCTCCCCTTGCTTGAACCTGATTTTGACCTGATGATCTACGGTGACTGCCACCGCCAGGGCCTGCGCACCATCTCTGGCCAGGTTGCCAACATCGGCTCAGTGGGCAACGCCCTGGGCATTCCCATGGTGCAGTATGCCATCCTTGAAGGGGAAATGGGAGAGACCCTGGCTCCCCTTGACCTCACTTATGTGACCTTGCCCTATGACAACCAGGCCGCTGTGGCGGAGACCCTGGCGCAGCCCGGGTTGCCTGACGGTGACGCCTTTATCGTGGAACTGACAACCGGGGTCTATTCCCGGAAGAAAGGCAGCTTTAAGAAAAAGGAGGAGCTATGAACCAGACACCCACGCTTCATAACAGCGCAGCCAAGGGCGACTTCGCCCGCACCGTCCTCATGCCGGGGGATCCGCTGCGCGCACGGTTTATCGCGCAGACTTATCTGGAAAAGGCCCAGCTGGTCAACGATGTCAGGGGCATCCAGGGCTATACCGGGGAATATAAGGGCAAGCGCGTGTCCGTCATGGCCTCGGGCATGGGCATCCCCACCATGGGAATCTACTCCTATGAGCTGTTCAACTTCTATGGCGTGGAGCAGATCATTCGCGTTGGCAGCGCCGGCGCTATCAACCAGGGGCTGAAACTGCGGGATGTGGTGATGGGGATGAGCGCCTACAGCAACTCCGCCTACGGCGTCCAGTTTGGCTTTCAGGGCAACCTCGCCCCCTGCGCTGATTTTGGGCTGATGATGGCGGCTTACCAGGCAGCTGAGAAGATGAACCTGACGCTCAAAGCCGGGCCGGTCTATTCATCGGACAGCTTTTATGACCAAAGCCAGATGAAACCCATTGACGCGCTTGAAAACCTGGGCGTGTTGGCGGTGGAGATGGAGGCCTATGGCCTTTACCTCAATGCCGCCCGGGCAGGGAAAAAAGCGTTGGCGCTGCTCACCATCTCCGATAACCCCAAAACCGGGGAGAGTGTCACCAGCCAGGAGGCCCGGGAAACCTTCACCCAGATGATGGAGATCGCCCTGGAGATCGCCTGATGAAACTGCTGGTGAGCGCCTGCCTGATGGGGCTTTGCACCCGCTTTGACGGGGAGAGCAAGGCGAACAGCCAGGTGCTGGCGCTGGCGGGAGGCCACAGCCTGATTCCTGTGTGCCCGGAACAGCTGGGCGGGCTGCCCACGCCAAGACCGGCCAGCGAATTGCGGGGTGGCAGGGTGATCAACCGCCTGGGGGTGGATGTGACAGCGGCCTTCGTCCGGGGTGCTGAGGAAGCCTGCCAGGTATACCGCTTATGCGGGTGCGAGGCGGCGGTGCTGAAGCTGCGTAGCCCCTCATGCGGAAAAGGGCTGGTCTATGACGGCAGTTTTTCCGGAACCCTGACTGCGGGTGACGGCGTGTTCGCTGCCCTTCTGAAAGCCCGGGGCGTTGCTGTGTACGGCGAGGACGAAACCCACCTGATGGAATAATAAAACAGAATAAGTGCATTAATTCTCTTCGCCCGCTGTGCTTCGGCGGGCGGTTTTGTGCTATTATGCGGCATCGGCCACAGCCGAAATAAGGAAGAAAGAGGGTATGGTCATGAAACGGTGCCTGACACTCGTCCTTGCGCTGGCGATGCTCCTGAGCCTGTCCATCTCCGCCGCGGCGGAAGAGGACAAATCGCTGCAGGATATCCTGGACAAGGGCAAACTCATTCTGGGGCTGGATGCGAGCTTCCCGCCCATGGGCTTCGTCGATGCTGATACCGGAGAAATCGTGGGTTTTGACATCGATCTCGCCAAGGAAGTCTGCGCCCGCCTGGGCGTGGAACTGGTCTGCCAGCCAATCGACTGGGCTGCAAAAGAAATGGAACTCAACGCCCATCATATCGACTGTATCTGGAACGGCATGACCATCACCCCTGAGCGGCTGGAGAACATGTCCATTTCCCTGCCGTATCTGAAAAATGACCAGGTGCTGGTGACCCGCACCGCGGACGGCTATAAAACGCTTTCAGACCTGGCCGGCAAGAAACTGGGCATCCAGGCCGGGTCCTCCGCCAATGACGCCTTGGACGGTACGGCTGAGTTCAAGGCCACCTTAGGTGAGATCATCCCCTTTGAGGAGAATCTTACAGCCCTGATGGATCTGAACCAGGGCGGGCTTGATACAGTGTTGGTGGATGTGATTGTGGCCAACTACTACATGACGGTCAACAGCTATCCCTTCACCATCCTGAAGGAATCCCTGGCGCCTGAGGAATATGGCATCGGCTTCCGCAAGGGGGATGCAGCGCTGTGCAAAAAGGTGAACGAAATTCTGCTGGCAATGCGGGAAGACGGCACCCTGGCCAAGATCAGCAACGACTGGTTTGGAACCGACATCACCATTATTTGATCTGACATAGTTTTCGGAGGGTGTGGGGAACCCTTTTGATAAGGGGTTCCCCACCTCCATCCTGAAAGGTATCCACACCATGAAATACATTGACAACCCCCAGCGCCTGGCGGGTTTGTTGGGGCAGTTGTGGCAGGGCCTGGGCATCACCATGAGCCTGTTTGCCTATACGCTATTATTCTCCTTGCCTCTGGGGCTTTTGTTGGCGCTCGCGCGCATGAGCTGGCATAAGCCGGTGCGCTGGCCGGTGCAGTTTTTTATCCTGGTGATGCGGGGAACGCCGCTGATATTGCAGGTGTTCACGGTCTACTTTGTGCTGCCCATGGTCTTTGGGGCGGCCTTTGAACGCTTGACGGCTGTGGTCATCGCCTTTGTGATGAACTATTCGGCCTATTTTGCCGAGATTTACCGCGGCGGGGTGGAAGCGGTGCCGGTAGGGCAGCGAGAGGCCGCCCATGTGCTGGGCTTCACCAGGAGCCAGGCTTTTATGCACATCATCCTGCCCCAGGTGGTGAAGCGCATTGTGCTGCCAGTCAGCAATGAGGTGATCACCCTGGTGAAGGACACCGCCCTGGTGACGGCGGTGGGGCTGGTGGAGCTGTACCGGGTGGCCAGGAACGCGGCAAACGCGGTGGGGTCCATCGAGCCGCTGTTTATTGCAGGCGCTGTCTATCTGATCATCAATGCCGTTGTGTCCTTCCTATTTAACCGGGCCAATGAGCACTTTGGCTATTATCAGGGTTAATGCCATGTTAAGAGCGGAGAATATCTATAAGAGCTTTGGGAAAAACGAGGTGCTGCGGGGTGTGTCCCTTAGGGTGGACCAAGGCGAGGTGGTGGCGGTGATTGGCCCATCGGGCTCAGGCAAGAGCACCCTGCTACGGTGCCTGATTGATCTGGAACGCGTGGATAGCGGCAGGGTTGTGGTGGGCGGCGAAACGCTGGTGGATACGGAAAAAGGCGGATATGCTGAAAAAAGCGCACTGCGGCGCGTGATCCTCAAAATGGGTTTTGTGTTTCAAAACTTTAACTTATTTCCCCACTTTACGGTGCTGGGGAATGTGACCCAGGCGCAGGAAAGGGTGCTGGGCCGGACAAAACAAGAGGCGCAGACCCGCGCTATGAAAGTGCTTGAAAAAGTGGGCTTGTCCGATAAGGCAGCCGAATACCCCTTCATGCTCTCTGGCGGCCAGCAGCAGCGGGTGGCCATTGCCCGGGCCCTGGCCATGGACCCGCAAATGCTGCTGTTTGATGAACCCACCAGCGCCCTGGACCCGTTATTAACCCAGGAGGTATTAAAGGTCATCAAAGGCCTGGCGGAGGAGAACCGCACGATGCTGGTGGTGACCCATGAGATGGCCTTTGCCCGGGAGGTGGCTGACCGGGTGGTGTATATGATGGAGGGTGCCGTGATCGCGGAGGGCAGGCCGGATGAGGTCTTCGCCCTGCCCCAGGTGCGCGCGTTTACGAGCTGGTGAGCTGGCTCCTGTGGATGGCCGGGTCGATCTGCTGGCTGAGCCAGAAGCCCGGCACCGCCAGCGCCAGCACCAGCCAGGGGATGACGGCCAGGCTGGATAGCCGCACCAGCAGGCTTGCCAAGGGCGGCGCCAAGGCTCCTCCCATGAAGGCCGCGGCCATCAGCAGCCCCATGGCGGCCTGGGAATTCTCCTGCCCAAAGCGTTGGGGGGTCAGGTGGGCCATGGCCGGGAAGAGGGGCGCATTGGCGATGCCCAACAGCAGCAACGCTATCAGGGCGAACACCCGGGGCAGGGGCAGAACCATCAGGATTCCTGCCAGAACCGAGGCAAGGGCGCCCAGGCGGATGATCGGCCTGCTTTCCACCTTCAGCGCGATCAGCCCTGTGAAAAAGCGGCCGATGGTGATGCCAGCAAAGAACAGCGAGGAATAGAGCGAGGCGGTGGCCGGGTCAAAGCCCTTGTAGTCGGCCAGGTAGGTGCTGGCCCATACCCCCACTGTGGACTCAAACCCAACAAAGCAAAACAGCGCGGCCATGGCGAAGGCGATGCCTGGCAGGCGGAAGGTTGACCTGAGGGTGGCAGGGGGATGATCTCCCGGGGAAGGCGCAATATCAGGCCCGGCCCGGCGCCAGATGGGCAGGCTTAAAAAGAGCACTGCCGCCAGCGCCACCTGAAGAATAGCCACCGTGCGAAAGCCGCCTGTCCAGCCAGAGGGGCCTTTGAGGCTGCCGCTCATGATGATGGGGCCGATGGTGGCGCCCAGGCCCCACATGCAGTGCAGCCAGTTCATGTGGATGGCTTTGTAGTGGCGGGCCACGAAGCCGTTGGCTGCGGTATCAATCATGCCGCAGGCAAGGCCCAGGGGAATCATGATGAGGATGAGGGCGAAATAGCTGCCCGTGAAGGAAACCAGGGCCAGGCAAAGGGCTGAGAGGAGGACCGAGGCTGCCACCACCTTGCCGGTGCCAAAGGCTTTGACCAGGCGGTTGCTCAGCAGGCTTGAGATGACCGTGCCCAGGATGAACACCATGCTGGCCGGGCCCAGCGCCTCCTCGGGCTGATGAAGTGCCAGGCGCATCACAGGCCAGGCTGCGCCCAGAAGCGCGTTGGGCAGCCCCAGGCTGATAAAGGACAGGTAAACAATGATCAGCAACGTTGCCATGGTGTCCCCCTTTTGAATATTGCAGCCAGTATACTGATTTGCGTCTGGATAAACAAGATGCGGCCCTGCGCTTGCGCCCGGATGATATTCTTGATACAATGCAGAAAATCTGCACGCACTTGAAAGGAAGAAAGAGATGTTCGATTGGTTGTTCTCCCTGCCCTCTGCCCTGGCCGAGGCCGCTGCCCCCGCCGCCCCTGCTGCTGAGGCCGCTGCCCAGGAGCCCGGCGGCGCCGCCGCCATGATCCAGATGTTCCTGCCGATGATCCTCATCGTTGTGGTTTTCTACTTCCTCTTGATCCGCCCCCAGCGCAAGAAGGACAAGAAGGTCAAGGACATGCTGGCCAACCTCAAGGTGGGCGACCGCATCACCACCATTGGCGGCATCTATGGCACCATCCGTGTGCTGCGGGATGACACGGTCACCTTGGCAGTTGGCAAGGACAATGTGGAAATGGTATTTGCCCGCTGGGCCATCCGCGGGGTGGAAGAGGTTTCCATCGAGAACGAGGGCGAGCTGCTCACCTGATTTCCCAAAGCGACATTCCCATCGCCCAGGCATTCTCCTGGGCGTTTTTTTGGTAGGAGGACGGGTATGGAAAGAAAAGACGCGCGCAGCCACGATGCACTGCGCCAGATAAAGATCACCCCGGGTTTTGTGGGGACAGCGGCCGGCAGCTGCCTGATGGAAACAGGCGGCACCCGGGTGATTGTCACCTGCTCGGTGGAGCCGGGGGTGCCGCCCTTTTTAAGGGGAAAAGGCCAGGGCTGGCTGACGGCGGAATACGCGATGCTGCCGGCCTCCACCGGCCGGCGCAAGCAGCGGGATGGCCTGAAAAAGGATGGCCGCGGGGTGGAGATTGCGCGGCTTATTGGCCGCAGCCTGCGTCAGGCGGTGGATTTAAAGCGGCTGGGAGAACACACCCTGACGATAGACTGCGATGTGCTGGAGGCAGACGGCGGCACCCGGACAGCAGCCATCACCGGCGGGTTTGTGGCCTTATCCCTTGCGGTTGACTGGATGATTGAGCAGGGGATGCTCAAGGAATCCCCCGTCAACCACCAGGTGGCAGCTGTCAGCTGCGGGGTGGTGCAGGGGCAAGCCCTGCTTGACCTGTGCTATGAGGAAGACAGCCAGGCGGAAGCTGACATGAACTTCGTCCTGAATGAAAAGGGAGACATCATTGAGATTCAGGGCACAGGGGAGGGCAAGGCGTTTCCTGAGGGTCTCTTGCACGAGATGATGGGCTTGGCCAAGGAGGGCATCGCTGAGTTGATGGCTCATCAGCGCCAGGCGCTGGCAGACAAGGCCTGGGTGGTGATGCAGCCCCAGACCATGGTCCTTGCCAGCGGCAACGCGCATAAGATCAGGGAGCTGACCCAGCTGTTGGGCCCCAGGTTTCGCATTATCTCTATGAGAGAGGCGGGCTTTGGGGGGGAGGTTGAAGAGACGGGGAGCAGCTTTAGTGAAAACGCAATCCTCAAGGCGCAGGCGGTGCGGGATGCTACGGGCTTCCTCACCCTGGCAGATGACAGCGGGCTTGAGGTGACGGCGCTGGGTGGCGCACCCGGCGTCCATTCCGCGCGCTATGCGGGGCAGCATGGGGATGATGCGGCCAACAACGCACTGCTGCTGAAGAATATGGCGGGGGTTGAGGATCGCAGCGCCCGGTTTGTCTGTGCCCTGGCGCTGGCCTCACCCTTTGCCCCCACCCAGTGCTTTGAGGGGGTCTGCCCGGGGGAAATCATCCAGACACCCCGGGGAGAGGGCGGCTTTGGCTATGACCCTCTGTTTTTATATGAATCTGGCGTGACCTTTGCCCAGATGGGTGAGGAGGAGAAGAACCAGGTGAGCCACAGGGCCCGGGCGCTCAAAAAACTGAAGGAAGCGCTGGGATGAAGCTGCTGGTATTCGGCGACTCCCACGGCCGGAGCCGGGCGGTGCAGCGCATGCTGCGCCGGGCGGAGAAGGGCACAAAGCCCGACCTGGTGCTGTTTGCGGGGGATGGCCTATATGATGCCCTTGACCTGCGCTATGAGGGCTACCATGTTTTGGCGGTGCGGGGCAACTGTGACCTGGCTGCCCCGTCTGATATTCCTTATGAATTGACCTTCCCCGTGAATGGAAAGACCATTTATCTGACCCATGGGCATCGTCTCCAGGTGAAACAAGGCTTGAGCCTGCTATTTGCCCGCGCCAGGGAGGTGGATGCAGCGCTTGCGATTTATGGGCATACCCATACCCAGACGCTGGAATACCGTGAGGGCATCCTGCTGCTCAATCCCGGGGCGCTGCGCGATGGCGGGTTTGCCATTGTCACGGTAGATGATCATGGTGAGATGAGCTGTCAGCTGTTTGGGGAGAACGAATAGCACCATCGTCCGTTTCTTCGCCATTTAACACGATATTGGCCAGGCCCTCCGGCAGCTCATCATGGGAAATAATGAGGGTGATGCGGCTGTCCCGATCGGCGTCAATGCGGCGGTAGATATCCATGGCCGAAGCATGGTCGATATTGCTGCAAACCTCGTCCAGCACCAGCAGATCCTGGTGGGACATGAGGGCACGGGCCAGGGCAATTTTCTGTTTTTCGCCACCCGACAGGTTGGCACCGCCCTCATGGATGCCGCTGTCCAGGGTTTTGCTCTCAAATAGGCTTTGAAGGATAGGCTCCTGAAGCAGCCAGGCTTCAGCTTCGGGGGTATAAGGCTTGTTAAAAAAGAGGTTGTCCCGGAGGCTGCCCTTGATGACGGCCACTTCCTGGGAGAGGTATTCGGCATGCTCCCGGATGGAGGCAGCGCTTATTTGGCTGATGGGCATGCAGTTATAGTGCGCGCCATCCAAGGCCCTGAACCCAAGCAGTGCCTTGGCAAAGGAGCTTTTCCCGCTGCCGCTTTTTCCCATGACCCGGGCGATGTCGCCTTTTTTTAGGTGTGCGCTGGCTAAAAAGGGGAGGGTATGGCCGGGGACACAGAGGGAATGCACATCCAGGTCAAGGCTGTCTATGCCGCTTAAGCCATTTTTGCTGATGTCCTCTGCCTGTTGATTGAGGCTGCGCTGAAAATCAAGGGCCACATCAAAATTGCTGCGGCTGAGGTTGACCCGGGTCAAAACGCCGATGCTGTCAAAATAGAGGGGCAGCAGGATGGTGAAGAGGATGAGGGAAAGGGGGCTGGCTGTCTTCAGGGTGAACAGATACACCATGTAGATAAGGGCCAGGCTGTGGGCCATGGTATTTATGCCCCTGAAGACATAGGAGACAGACTGGGCAAACACATTGACCCTGGCCATGCTGCCATAGATCTTCTCAAGCATCGGCTCAAGAGAGCTGATGAAAGGGGCGTGGTCGGGGCACTGCTTGAGGTAATCAATTTGCTGGAGACGCGAGATAATGGCCTGAAATCCCACGCTGGTGTCCTGCTGCATGGCCGTGCTTCGCCTGGCCAAGGAGCGGTTGAGCAGCTGATAGCCAAAATAATTAAAGGGCACCATAAAAAAGAGAATCAGGGCGACCAGCGGGTTCATGACGGCAATCAGGGCCAGGGAAACTGTCATCACAAACAGGCTTGACCAGATGTGGATATTGTCCCCGGTCATGAAGGAATAAATGCTGTTCACTGACATGGCGGCTTGATTAAAGAGATTGGTTGGGCCCTGGGCGATGAGGGTGTCATAATCCGTCCTGAGTATGGCCCGGGTCATGCCGCGCAGGTTCTGCTTGTTGTATTCCTTGGCGAAACGCTCCCGGTACACGACAAACAACACACCCAGGGCATGAGAGAGCAGCATGATTCCCAGGATCATCAGGATGCGCTGTGGGCTTAAGCCCGCCTGTTCCCGGCCCCAGAGCTGAAGGAAGAGGGGCGGGATGAGGGAGGCTGCGCTTGTCAGGATGGCGACCAGCAGCATGGCGACAAAAAACTTTTTGTATCTCATGTGGTCTCCTGCCTGATCAGGTCAAGCACCTGGGCGATCACGGGGCGGTTGGCTTCAAACAGCGCGCCCTTGCCGGGCTTTGAGGAGAAGGCCAGATTGACAAGGCGGGCTTCCACCAATTTGGTCACGTGGTGGTTGATGGTGGATAGGGTGAGGCCTACTTTTTCGGCCAGCTGGGTGGCAGAGAGGGCATCCTTTAGCAGTGCCCGGAGCATGTCAAGACGGGACTGGTCTGCCAGGGCTTTAAACATCAACAGAATATCCTCCTGATGCCAGATGGCGTAGGCATCCAGGCTCACATCCAGTCCAACGCTTAAAAACACGCCCGTATCGCTGAGAAAATGCATGCGGATTTCCCGGGGCGCTGCAGCGCTGATGTGCAGGTGCAAGGGGACGTCACCAGGATCAATGCCGATGAGCCGGCTGATGAGGGCCGGGCTTTGCAGGGCAGCCCGCATGGCTGCCTCCTTCTGGCTGTCAGGGGGTGGAGGCGGCATGATAGCGCTTCGCTCCTCCCAAAAGGAGGGCGGAAGGCAGAGAAAGCGGATGGCAGCCTCCTTTGCCTTGTCATCCTCCAGCGCCAGGACACGGCTAAGGGCGTCGTCGGCGCCGGGATGGAGGGCCAGCAGGAAGGCCTCCCGCTGGTCCATCAAGGCGTCAGGGGCCAGCTCCCTGGCTGAAGCCCAGCCGCTGTAATCTAGGAACAGATCCCTGAGCGGCTGGGAAGATAGCAGAGGGCTTTGCTCAGCCTGGATCAAAGAGATTTCATAAGTTTCAAACATTCTATCACCAACTTTCATGATCATAATATATCGAAAAATTTTCTTTGTCAAGCATGAAATAAAAAACCGCGATTAACGCGGATGGCACAGAAGCGGATGGGGATTACAGCGGCCTGCGCAGCCCTTTGGGATAATGGTTTTTCATGATGCCGCCGCTGGCCTTGCCCCAGCCCAGGGGCCAGCCCGAAAGACAGGGCGCCGTCCAGCTGGTGAGGGCAGCGGGGACAGACAGCGGATGCCCCTGCTGGAAGCGCAGGGCGTCTTCAAGGATTAGTTCGATCATCTGGCGCGGCTGGCTGATGAGGGCCAGGGCGTGGGCAGGCTTGGGCGTGGGGCTGGAGAGGTCCGCCAGGGCAGGTCCCAGGCTGATCACGCGCAGGCCGGTGAGATCCGGAAGGGCGGGGGAGACATGAATGGCTGTCCTTCCCGCGATGTGGTTGGCTGGCACCGGCGCATGCGCCCAGCTGGCGACCAGGGCGCTGATCTCAGGCAAACACTTCCGTGGTGGCGGCATCTTCCTGGGGGCAGCATCCCCGTCCAAAGTCATCAGCGCCACAAAATGCCCCTCGCCAGGGTGCAGGTGCGGCCAGATGCGCAGCATGCCCGCTTGCGCCTCCGGCAGGCCGGGCAGGTGGAAGGGCTGCAGCTTCAAGCCCGGATGCTCATCCAGAAAACCGCTGATGAGCGCCTCATTTTCTACTTCATTAAAGGTGCAGGTGCTGTATACCAGTTTCCCACCCGGGCGCAGCAGAAGGGCGGCGCTGCGGAGGATCTCAATCTGCCGGAGGGCGCAGCCAGCGGGGCTTTCCATGCGCCACTGGGCCCGGGTATCCGGCTCCCTGCGGAACATGCCCTCGCCCGAGCAGGGGGCATCCACCAGAATGCTGTCAAAGGCAGCGGGAAGCCGCTGAGCCAGGCGGGCGGGGCTTTCACAGGTGACAGCAGCGTTGACAATGCCCATGCGCTCCAGGTTGCGTGCTAAAATCCGGGCGCGGGCAGGGTTGATCTCATTGGCCACCAGGGCGCCCTCCCCCTTCAGCCGGTCTGCGATCTGCGTGGCCTTGCCGCCGGGGGCGGCGCACAGGTCGAGCACCAGGTCACCAGGCTGGGGGGCAAGGGCGCTGACAGCGGCCATGGCGCTGGGCTCCTGGAGGTAATAGGCTCCGGCATCATGCAGCGGATGGCTGCCGGCGGTGGCGTCCTCTGCCAGATACCAGGCATTCCCGGCCCAGGGAATGGGGGAAAGGAGGCCGGAAACAGCAGGCGGCACCCGCCTTGTGGAAAAGCGGATGCCGCGGTGGGCTGGCTGATCGAAGCTGGCGATAAACCGCTCAAGGTCATCACCCAGCAGCGGTTTGAGCTGATCGAGAAAGCCTGAAGGCAAACCTGTCATAAGCCGCTGCCGTCCTCCTCCTCTGAGGGGGCGGGGCGATAGCGGTAATTCTCTGGATAATAGGGCTGGTGGAAGGCGTCCTCCTGGGAGATGGGGGGCGGGAGGCTGTCCAATTGCTCTGAAGGGTCGGTGGGGTCTATGAGGGTTTCCCTCAGCGTGCGCAAGAGACCGGGCTGGCGCTGGCGCTTGGTCTGGATGCGGCGCCGGCGCCGGGAGGCGGGCTTTTCGGGCGTTGTTTCCTCAGGGGCCAGGTGATAATCCTCAGCCTCCACCACAGGCAGCTGGTCCCAGGCCGGGGCGAGCGCCTCCGGTTCCTGATAAGCCGCCTGTTCCTCCGGCGGCACCGTCCAGGCTGCGAAGGGCAATTCCGGCTCAGGCGCTGCGTAGCCTGGGTCAGGGGATGGCATCACCAGCTCCTGGGGCTGCCAGACTGGCTGTTCCTGGTGGGGAGGCTGCTCATCAGGCGCTTGATGGGGGTAGGGGAAGTCATCCCCGGGCGGGAAGACCACCGCCTCATCAGCCGGAAACATCGGAGTGAAGGGGGCGGCTTCCATGGGGTCCAGCTCCAGATCCAGCGGCGCCTGGTCCAGATCTGTCATATAGGCCTGGGTGGCCTGCATGCGCTTCTCCCTGTCCCGGCGCATAAACCAGCTGCGCCACACATAATACGGGCGCCAGCGGATAATCCAAACGATATAGTCTGCCAAGGTGCCCACTAAAAGGAGGATGACGATCATCGGCAGCCAGAAACGCTCAAAAAAGCCCACAATGCCTGAGGAATGATTGGTGACCAGGTTCCAGAGGCTGTTGAACAGGCCCCGGGTCCACCCCAGAAGCAGGCCAAAGAGGCGGTCAGCGATGACATTCATGGCGCAGCCTGGTCCAGGGCGGAGATGGGCAGGATCTCCACCGTCACGTACACAGCGTTTTCGCTGAGATAGACCGCGTCAGCGGGTTTGGTCACCTTGGCGGCGCGGATGATGGTTTCGTTCATGCCGGACACATCGATGGGGGCGGTGAGGTCCACCACGGGAATTTTCTCCAGCGCTTCAGAGGAGCCCGCGATCTGAACCTGGGCAGGGGCGGCGGTGACGCTAGCGACGCGGTAGCCAGGGGCCACCTGCCCGGTGACAGCGCCGGTTAAGTTGATGGGTACGCTCTTCTTGGGATAGAAGGTCTGCTCCACCAGCAAAGTGTCCAGCAGCACGTTCTCGCTGGTAACAGTGATGAGCGGGCTTTTGATCTCCTGCCCGTCCCGGTTCACCAGGGCAAAGGGCACGGCGTTATACTGGGTGCCCACAATGGGGGTGAGCCTGGCGATGTCATAGGCGGGCACCACCCGGGCAACGCCAGCCACCAGGCTCCTGGGGCCGGAGATCACCACGGTGCTGGGGTCTATCCCGGCAGCACCGGCGTAGATATCTGCCGGCAGCGCCTCCGCCGGGGTGGCCTGGATCTGCTGCACGGGGATGCGCCGGCGGGTGATGTACTCATCCACCTCAAGGGTCACCTCCGTCTGGGAAAGCCAGGTCACATTGCCGTAGCTGATGGTGTCAGTGGTCTGGATGGGCAGCGTCACCTCGCCTGTGGTGGTGATGCGGGAAAGATCCAGTCTGGCGTTGAAGTTGGCCGGGGTGGCGCTGTCATACACCCGCTGGGGCACATTGGCATGCAGGCGGATGGGGCCCAGCTTTGAAAGATCGGACACGACGATAAAGCCGCTGCGCTGCAGGGCATCGGCGTTGACGATGTTGACGGGGACATCCACAAAAACCTTCTCCCGGGTGAGGGTGGCATCCTGGCTGATGAGGCCGCCCCAGATGGCGATGGCAAAAATCAGGCTGGTGAGCTTCAGCCCCCAGTTCCTGCTCATGGATTTTTTCAGGCGGGCGCCAAAGGCGCTCAGCTCACCGCGCCAGCCCTTGTCCTCAAGATGCTCGTTCATCTTTGCGCTCTCCTTTCCGCTTGAAACGCCGCGCCAGGCCCTGCACGGTTTCGAACAGGTTGACCCGGTCACTCTGATAAAGATTGCTGAGGATTTCTTTGATCGCCTCCCCATCCAGGTGGCGGGTGAGCCTGCCGCCCTGGGCCATGGAGATGATGCCAGTCTCCTCCGACACGATGAGCACCACCGCGTCCGTGCTCTCCGTCACCCCCAGGCCTGCCCGGTGGCGGGTGCCCAGGTCACGCCCCAGGGAGCTGTTTTCGCTCAGGCTCAACACACAGCCCGCCGCCATGATGCGGCCGCCCCGGATGATGATGGCCCCATCGTGAAGCGGGGTATTGGGCTCAAATATATTGACCAGGAGCGGGCCTGATATCCGGGAATCGATGGTGGTGCCGGTCTCGATAAAATCCCTCAGGCCGGTTTTCTGCTCAAACACAATCAGGGCGCCCACCCTGCGGTGGGAGAGGGTTTGCACGGCCTGGGTCAATTCAAACACAATCCGGCTGCTCTCATCGGGGCTGTCAACCAGATGATCGATTTTCGCGCCCCGGCCCAGTTGCTCCAGCGCCCGGCGCAGTTCCGGCTGGAAGAGAATCATCAGCACGATGGCACCGTTGTTGACCACGCTGGTAAACAACCAATGCAGGGCCTTGAGGCCCAGCAGGTCAGACAGCCAGGTGGCAGCCACCAGCAGCGCAAAACCCTTCAGAACCTGGCTGGCCCGGGTTTGCCGGGTGAGCATGAACACCTTGTAGAGCACAAGGGCGAGGATGGCGATATCAATCCAGTCTTTTAGCACCGGCCGGTTGAGGATATTCCAGAAGAAGGATTCCACACGGCTGGTGATGTTCATGCGCTCCCTTTCCTTTCATCCTCTTATTTCACTTCCAGTATACATCAATTTACCGCTGATAAAAAGGACTTAATCAGTGGAATTCATCAATTTTTAACAGAAATGCAAAATTTTACGGGATTAGAGGGCGAAAAAACAAAAAAGGGCCTTCAAGCCCTTTTCAAAGAGATCCGCTGCAATGGCTCAGCCCGCGGCCTGCCCCTCCTCGGGCAGCACGCTCACCTGGGTGCGGAACTTGCCCTTGTGGTGGAAGCGCACCAGGCCATCGATCTTGGCAAAGAGGGTATCATCCTTGCCCCGGCCCACGTTCTCGCCAGGATGGATGTGGGTGCCGCGCTGGCGCACCAGAATATTGCCGGCCAGCACAAACTGCCCGTCAGCCCGCTTTGGGCCAAGGCGTTTGCTGGCGCTGTCACGGCCGTTGCGGCTGGAACCAACGCCCTTTTTATGGGCAAATAATTGAAGATTCAGCTTCAGCATGGGGTTTCCTCCGTTTCTTTCATAGCACCTGATTAATCAGGTGGACATTTCTGGGATAGGCGTCTGCCAGGTCGTTGGCACCCTGTCGGAAGGTTTCAAGGATCACGAGCGCTTCATGGGCTGCTTCGTTTTTCAGCAGGTTCACGGTGAGCTTCCCGTCTGCCTGCATCACCCGGGGTTTCACGCCGGCCACGCTCTCAAGCGCGTTGGCACAGGTGGTAGCCAGGAATGACACCGCGGCGCAGACCAGATCGTTTCCTTCCGTGCCTGCTCCGGCATGGCCGGAAACATCATAGCCGCACAGGCGGTCATCGGTATAAAGCAGGCGGATGGTGGTCATCTCAGGCGGTGATGCCGGTGATCTCCACCTTGGTGAAGGGCTGGCGGTGGCCCTGCTTGCGGCGGTAGTTTTTCTTCGCCTTGAACTTGTAGACGACGATCTTTTGCCCCCGGCCATGCTGGAGCACCTTGCCGGTGACGCTGGCGCCCTTGACCTCAGGAGTTCCCAAGACCACCTTGTCGCCGCCCAGCATCAAAACCGGGAAAGTGACCTCGCTGTCCAGCTCGTTTTCCAACTTCTCAATGTAGATGACGTCTCCCTCGGAGACCCGATACTGTTTGCCGCCTGTCGCGATGATTGCGTACATGTGCAGCACCTCCGTTTCAAAACTCGCCGGGCTGTAGGCGGAAGGCCCTGAGGCAGCGTACGCGCATTTAAAGCCTCTCCCGAGCGGCAACGCATAATATAGCACACAGGGGAGGTCCGGTCAAGGGTTTTTCACGGGCTGAGGGGCTTTGCTGCCGTGGGCAGAGGGGGCAGACACCACCACCCGGTAGCCGTCAGGGTCAAAAAACCAGACCTCCATGTGCCGGGCATAGGGGTTTTCAAAGGGCGGCTTGATAAAGCGCACATTCAGTGCCTTAAGCCTTGAGATCACCTGATCAAAGTCATCCGTCATAAACCACAGGAGCACCCCGGCTCCGGCTTTCTCCCCTGGTCCCAGCAAGGGGCCATGGTTCATGTCCGGTTTCAGGTCGTGCAGTTGAAGCACCAGCTCATCCCCGGAATACAGCTGGTCATACTCATCCCCGCCGTGGCCGGATACCAGGCCCAGGGCGCTTTCATAAAACGCCCGGCTGGCGGCCACATCCTTCACCGCGATCATCGTCTGACTGCGCATAAAACCCTCCTGTGCGATGTTTTGGGCTGTCTGCCCTTGGGGTCGCGGCCTCATCCCGCTCTGAGGCGCTGTCTGATAAGGCGCCACCTGTGCCAAAGCCATTCCAGCGCCGGCCGCGCGGGGGAGGGGTTCCGCCTGGATTTCGCTTGCGCCAATGACATCCGCGGTGCCCATGGTGACCCAGGGGATGCCCTCGCATCTGTTATGAATTGTACCCATGCCTTTCTCCCTGCATCAAGGATCAATATGGCTGACCTGTTTCCTTTCTTCTACTAATGGGCGGGTCAGTATCGAAAAGAAATAGCTGTATAAAAACATAATATAGATCGTGAAGCTGTGCTTCGGCTTGTTTTTCCGGCGCTGTATATGTTAAGATACTCCCTGACAATTGATAGTTAAGAGGTGACGGGGATGGCGGAGAATATCCTTCAGCACATACTGGATGCAGAGAAAAAAGCCCATGCGATGCTAACAGAAGCGCAGGCAGGGGCGAGCGAAGCCATCAAGGGCGCACAGGCGGAGGTCAGAGAGCAGGAGCGTAAGGCCGCGGTTGAGCACCGGGCGCTGTACCGGCAGATCGTGGAGGCCAAGCGCCAGGAGGTGCAGCAGCAGCTGGATGCCCAGGCTGGCGCCCGCCGCCAGGAGATTCAGACTGCCATCCAGGCCGCCCGGGGGCGGCTTGACCAGGCGGCGGATATGATCGTGCAGGAGGTGCTGGCTGATGGCGATCGCTGAGATGAAGCGCATCGGCCTGATCATCATGCGCCGGGATCACGACCGGCTGCTGAAGTTTGCCCAGCGCCTGGGCTGCGTTCAGGTCACCCAGACAGAGGTGCCTGAGGAGTTGATGCTCAGAAAAGAAAGCGCGCGGGCGGCTGAGATTGAGGCGGAGATCGCCCGGTATCAGTGGGCCATCCGCAAGCTGGTGAAATATGACCCGGTGAAGCAGTCCATGTTCTCTGCGCTGCCGGAGGTGAGCGTGGATGATCTGGAAGGAAGTGACCTGAAGGGCGCCGAGCAGGTGATCCAACAGGCTGAAGAGCTGGAGCGAAGGGCTGGCGACCTGCGCGGTCAGGAAAGCCGTCTGCATGTTGCCATCGAGCAACTGACCCCCTGGCTCCAGCTGGATATCCCCACTGAAATAAACCATAACACCCAGTCGGTCACCATTTTTACCGGCACTGTCACAGCCAATGGCTTAAAGGAGTTGATGGCGGCCTGGTCAGGCCAGGCGGCGGTGATCAGGGCGCTTGAGCCGGTCAAGGACCTGCAGCATTTCTGGGCCGCGGTCTACCTGCCGGAGGCAACGCGCTTCCTGCAGGATCTGCAGGAGATCGGCTTTCAGCAGATCAGCCTGCCGGAAGGCCAGGGCACGCCCCAGGCCCAGCGGGAAGCGGCTGAAAAGGCGCTGGAAGCGCTGGCTGAAAAGCAAAAGGCGCTGGAGGAAGACTTGAGGAAGCTGGCGGAACAGCTGCCTGTTTTGCGCCTGGGCTATGAAACGCTCAAGGCTGAGTATGCCCGGGAGGAAGCCCAGGGCCGCATGGCGCACACCGCCACCGCCAGCTTGCTGCAGGGCTGGGTGCCCGCTTTGGCGGCGCCCGGAGTGGAGGCGGCCATCAAGGAGCGCTTTCCCGAGGCTGCCATCTCCTTTTTCGACCCCCAGGAGGGGGAGGAGCCGCCAGTGCTGCTGCGCAACCATCCTGTGACAGCACCCTTTGAGTCCATCATCACCGGCTTTTCCATGCCCCATCCCTCAAGCCTTGACCCCACCGCGGTGATGATGCCTTTCTTCGCCTGTTTTTTTGGCATGATGGTGTCTGACGCCGGCTATGGGCTGATGATGGCCCTGCTGGTACCCATTCTGATCAAGCTGATGAAGCCCTCAAAGGGAGGGCGCAAGCTGTTTTGGATCGTCGGCATCGGCGGCATTTTCACGGTGTTCTGGGGCGCTATGTACAATACCTGGTTTGGCTTTGCGCCCTGGCCCACGGTGTTTGATCCGGTGAACAACTCTCTGCCGGTGATGGCGCTGTGCATCGGCCTTGGCGCCCTGCACCTGTTCACCGGCCTTGGCCTGGGCGCCTACCTCAACATCCGCCGCGGCCAATTTCTTGACGCCATATACGACCAGTTCAGCTGGTTTTCCTTGGTGGTTGGCCTGGGGCTTCTGCTGCTGCCCCAGACCGCAGAGCTTGGGAAATGGATGGCGCTTGCCGGGGCTGGCATCATCCTGGTCACCGCCGGCCGGGGCAAATCCAACAATCCCTTCAAGCGCCTGCTCTCTGGGCTGGGGGCGCTGTACAATGTGTCCGGCTGGCTGAGCGACCTGCTCAGCTACATGCGCCTGTTTGGCATGGGGCTTGCCACCGGGGTGATCGGCATGGTCATCAACCTCCTGGTGGGCATGGTGATGCAAAACGGTATCATCGGCATCATCATCGGCATCCCCCTGTTTGTGGGCGGGCATTTGTTCAATGCAGCCATCAACGTCCTGGGCGCCTATGTGCATTCAAGCAGGCTTCAATACATCGAGTTTTTCGGCAAGTTCTACGAGGAGGGCGGCACCGCCTTTATGCCCCTTGGCTATTCACCCCGGTACGTTCGCGTCCAGGACGCTTCGTAAGGCGCGTTAGCGCCGGATATACCGCATCTACATTCAATCATCGGGAGGGAGTACTACATGGAAATCTTAGGCATGTCTATCGGGCAGGTACTGGCATTGTTTGGCGCGGCGCTGTCCGTTGCCCTGGCGGGCATGGGCTCCGCCAAAGGGGTGGGCCTGGCAGGGCAGACCTCAGCGGGTGTTTCAACCGAGAACCCCGAGGTGAACCCCAAGCTGATGGTGCTGCAGATTTTGCCGGGCACCCAGGGTATCTATGGCTTTTTGATCGGCGTGATCATCCTGGTGAACATCGGCGCTTTGGGCGGTGACATGAAAGCCGTGGAATTGACCCAGGGGCTCGCCTATCTTGCCGCTGCGATCCCGGTTGGCGTGGTGGGTTATTTCTCCGCGGTTCACCAGGGCAAGGCCGCTGCTGCGGGAATGCTGCTGGTGGGCCAGCACCCGGATATGTCCGGTAAGGCCATCATCATGACCGTTATGGTGGAAACCTACGCCGTGCTGGCGCTGTTGGCCTCCTTCCTGATGGTCAACGCCATCACGCTGTGAGGGGGCGCTGATGGACACAAAGCCCATCCTGGCCAGAATAGAGGCTGACGCGCGGGATGCTGTGGCCGATGTGCTCAAGGAAGCCGAGGACCGGGTGCTTTCCATCCACGAAAGGTCTGATTTGCAGCTGGCCCAGCAGAAAGCAGAAGCGCAGCAGGAGGCCCAGGCGGAAAGCCTGCGCCTGGAGGAGCGTATGCAGCGCCTGTCTGAGCTGGAAACGCGCAAGGAGCTTTTGGCGGCCCAGCGGACGCTGATGAACCAGGCCTTTGACCAGGCGCTTGAAAAGCTGCGGACGCTGCCTGATGCGCAGTTTGCGCAGTGGCTTATCAAGCATCTGGAACAGGCCCAGGGGGATGAACAGGTGCAGGCCGGGGCAGTCAACGACGGCTTTTTCACGCCTGGCTTCCTTGAAAAGGCCAACGCGAGGCTGAAAGACCTGGGCAAGCCGGGCACGCTTTCTGACATGGGCGGCAGGGCACCGGGGGTTACCGGCCTTGTGCTGTACAGCCAGGGCAGCGAGGTGTATTGCAGCCTGGAGAGCGCCCTTGAGCAAAAGCGCCTGGATCTGGAAACCGGCCTGGCGAGACTGCTTTTTGAACCCTGAGAGGAAAGGAGGGCATCCATGCCCCAACCCAGCATAGCCTATGCCGTGGGGCGCGTGCGCTCCCTGGCCAAAAAACCGCTGGCCGGCGCACAGCTGGAGCGCCTGTTGGCAGCAGCTGACTACCGGGAGGCCCGGCACATCCTCAGTGAAATGGGCTGGACCGAGCTTGAGGACAAGGGCGTTGAAGCCGCGAGCGTCTCCCTGCTTGAGCGAACCTGCAAGCTGGTGCGGGAGATATCCCCAGAGCCCAAGTTGACTGACAGCTTCATGCTGCGCCATGACGCCCAGAATCTGAAGGCGCTGTTTAAAGCGCGCATCCTCGAGGTGACGCCTGAGGCCCTGTCAAACTGCGGGACGCTGCCCAGGAGTCTCCTTTCCCATGCCGTGGCTGAGCGCTCCTACTCCCGGCTGCCTGAGCCCTTTGCCAGGGCCATGAGCGAGCTGGAAAAGCAGACCGCGACACAGGTTAATCCCATGCTCATTGACGTGCGCATCGACCAGGCGCTGTTTGAGCTCATCGGTCAGAACATGGCCCAGGTCAAATCCAGGACCGCACGGGAGTATTTCCGCGCCAAGGCGGACTTTGTCAACCTGCTGACCTTTTTGCGCATGCGCGGAACGGACTTGGCGGGCCTTGAACTGGAAAACCTGCTGGTGCCCGGCGGCGGGGTTGACAGGCGTGACTGGCGCGGCGTTGCCGAGAGCCCTGACCGCCTGCCCTATCTGTTCAGCCGCTTTGGGGGCGATGTACAAAGCGCTTTGGTCAAGGCCATGTCGGACAAGAAGGCGCTGCCAGCCCTTGAGCGTCAGATGGATGACTATCTGCTGGGGCTTTTCAGGCCTTACCGCAATGAGCCCTTTGCAGCTGAAGTGCTGCCAGGCCATCTGCTGGCCCTGGAGCGGGAGGCCGCTGCCGTCAGGCTGATCCTGGCGGGCAAGCTCAATGGCTTTGAAACTGAACTGATCAGGGAAAGGCTGCGTGAAGCCTATGTCAGATAAAGTGCTGCGCATCGGTGTGGTGGGGGAGGAAGATGCGATCCTGGCGTTTAAGGCCATTGGCGCTGTTGCCATCCCCGCCGTGACGGCTGATGAGGTGGCCGCTGCCCTGTTCAAATTGAACCAGGACAAAGTGCCGGTGATCTTCATCACCGAGCAGGCCGCCCGCGTAGCACCCGAGGCGCTGACGCGCTATGAGACTTCGCCTGATGTGGCGGTCATCCCCATCCCTGGCATCATGGGGACGGACGGATACGGCGAAGCGCGGGTGCGCGAGAATGTCATCAAAGCCATCGGCGCTGACATTCTCATCAATCAAGAGAAGAAAGAGGAATAATAGCATGGCCCAGGGGAAAATCGTAAAAGTCGCGGGCAGCCTGATTGTGGCAGAAGGCATGGCCAGCGTACGCATGTATGACATGGTGCGCGTGTCCCGCCACCGGCTCATCGGCGAGGTGATCGAGCTGCGCGGGGATCAGGCCTCCATCCAGGTGTATGAGGAGACCAGCGGCCTGGGCCCAGGGGAGCCGGTGGAGTCAACCGGCGCGCCCCTGTCCCTTGAACTGGGGCCTGGCCTGATAGAGTCCATCTTTGACGGCATCCAGCGCCCGCTTCAGCTGATCCGGGAAAAAGCGGGTGACCGCATCACCCGCGGCATTGAGGTGCCCGCCCTTGACGAGGAAAAGCAGTGGGAGTTTGTGCCCAGGGCCAGGGTGGGCGACCAGGTGGATGCGGGCGATGTGCTGGGCGCGGTGCAGGAGACCCCGGTGGTGGAGCACCGCATCATGGTGCCAAACGGCGTTGCCGGCACGGTGAAACAGATCCACGAGGGCAAGGCCACCATCAGGGATACCGTGGCTGTGGTTGAGGATGCCCAGGGCAAGGAGCACCAGCTCACCATGACCCAGCGCTGGCCGGTGCGCCAGGGACGTCCCTACCGGGAGAAGCTCTTTCCTCAGCAGCCCATGGTGACCGGGCAGCGGGTCATCGACACCCTCTTTCCCATCGCCTCAGGCGGCGTGGCTGCCATTCCCGGGCCCTTCGGCTCCGGCAAGACCGTGGTGCAGCACCAGCTGGCCAAGTGGGCGGACGCGGACATCATCGTGTATGTGGGCTGCGGTGAGCGCGGCAACGAGATGACGGACGTGCTCAAGGAGTTCCCGGAGCTGCATGACCCGCGCACCGGAGAAACGCTGATGAAGCGCACCGTTCTCATCGCCAACACCTCTGACATGCCGGTGGCGGCCCGGGAGGCCTCCATCTATACTGGCATCACCATCGCCGAATATTTCCGTGACATGGGCTACCGGGTGGCCATCATGGCCGACTCCACCAGCCGCTGGGCCGAAGCGCTGCGCGAGATGTCGGGCCGGCTTGAGGAGATGCCGGGCGAGGAAGGTTATCCCGCCTATCTGTCCAGCCGCATCGCGGAGTTTTATGAGCGGGCGGGCCTGGTCACCTGCCTGGGGCAGGAAGGGCGCACCGGCTCCATCTCCGCCATCGGCGCCGTGTCGCCTCCGGGCGGTGATATTTCAGAGCCGGTCTCCCAGGCCACCCTGCGCATCGTGAAGGTGTTCTGGGGACTCAGCGCGCAGCTGGCCTACCGGCGCCATTTTCCGGCGATTGACTGGCTGCTGTCCTACTCCCTGTATGTGGATAACCTGGCCGGCTGGTTTACAGACAATGTCTCGCCTGAGTGGAACGAGCTGCGTGCCAACACCATGCGCCTGCTCCAGGAGGAGAGCGAGCTGGAGGAGATCGTGCGCCTGGTGGGCACCGATGCCCTTTCCTGGAAAGACCGGCTGACCATGGAGGTGGCCCGCTCCATCCGTGAGGACTATCTGCATCAGAACGCCTTTGACGACATTGATACCTATACCTCGCTCAAAAAACAGTTCCTGATGCTGCGGCTGATCCTGGACTACGGTGAGAAGGGACAGATGGCGCTTGACGCGGGAAGCAATCTGTCTGATGTGATCAACATGCCCGTGCGCGAGCGCATTGGCCGGGCGAAGTATATCCCAGAGGATTCCCTCTATTACTTCCAGGAAATCGAAACAGAGCTGGCCAATCAGGTCACCGCGCTCATCAACCGGGGAGGGATGTAAGATGCTCAAAGAATACCGCACCATAAAAGAAGTGGTGGGCCCGCTGATGCTGGTGGAGCAAGTGTCGGGGGTCGCCTATAACGAGCTGGTGGAAATCCGCCAGGAGAGCGGTGAGATCAGGCGTGGCAAGGTGCTTGAGATCGAAGGGGACAAGGCCCTGGTGCAGCTGTTTGAGCCGAGCCATGGCCTACGCATCGACAATTCCGCCGCCCGCTTCCTGGGCCGTGGCATAGAGCTGTCGGTGTCCATGGAGATGCTGGGCCGCGTGTTTGACGGCATGGGCGTGCCCAAGGATGGCGGGCCTGCTGTCATCCCGGAAAAGCGCATGGACATCAACGGTGAGCCCCTCAACCCCGCCGCCCGGGACTATCCCAGCGAGTTCATCCAGACCGGCATTTCAGTTATCGACGGCCTCAACACCTTGGTGCGCGGCCAGAAGCTGCCGGTGTTCTCAGGCTCCGGCCTGCCCCATGCCCAGCTGGCCACCCAGATCGCCCGCCAGGCCAAGGTGCTGGGCCAGGACAGCAAGTTCGCCGTGGTGTTTGCGGCCATCGGCATCACCTTTGAAGAGGCCGACTATTTCATCTCTGACTTCAGGCGCACCGGTGCCATCGAACGCGCGGTGCTGTTTATGAACCTGGCCAATGACCCGGCCATTGAGCGCATCTCCACCCCGCGCATGGCCCTCACCGCCGCTGAATACCTGGCCTATGAGAAGGACATGCATGTGCTGGTCATCATGACCGACATGACCAACTACGCCGAGGCCCTGCGGGAGGTGTCCGCCGCCCGCAAGGAGGTGCCTGGCCGCCGGGGCTATCCCGGATACCTGTACACCGACCTGGCCAGCATGTATGAACGGGCAGGGCGTATCATCGGCAAGGAAGGCTCCATCACGCAGATCCCCATCCTCACCATGCCTGAGGATGACAAAACCCACCCCATCCCTGACCTCACCGGCTATATCACTGAGGGCCAGATTATCCTAAGCCGCGAGCTGCACCGGAAGGGCATCGCTCCGCCCATCGACGCGCTGCCTTCCCTCTCGCGCCTGAAGGACAAGGGCATCGGCGCAGGGAAGACCAGAAAAGACCACGCTGACACCATGAACCAGCTCTTTGCCGCCTATTCCCGCGGTAAGGACGCCAGAGAGCTGGCGGTCATCCTGGGCGAGGCATCGCTGACTGACCTGGACAAAAAGTTTGCGGCCTTTGCGGAGGCCTTTGAGAAGCGCTATGTATCCCAGGGCTATGATACCGATCGTTCCATTGAGGAGACGCTGGATCTGGGCTGGGACCTGCTCACCATCCTGCCGCGCAATGAGCTCAAACGCATCAGGGACAGCCTGCTGGATGAGTTTTTGCCTGAGGACAAAAGCCACGGGGAAAAAGGAGAGGAAGGCTAAATGGCCATCTTGCACGTCAACCCCACCCGGATGGAACTGACGCAGATGAAGCGCCGCCTGGTGACCGCCAGGCGTGGGCATAAGCTGCTCAAGGACAAACGGGATGAGCTGGTTCGTCAGTTTATCACCCTGGTGCGGGAGAATCTGCGGCTGAGAAAGCAGGTGGAGGGTGAGCTGGGCATAGCGCTCAAGGACTTTGCCCTGGCCCGCGCCGTGATGGAGCCGGGCGCCTTACGGCAGGCGCTGCTTTACCCCGCCCGCCAGGCCGCCATCAAGGCCGGCCGGCGCAACATCCTCTCCGTCCGGGTGCCGGAGTTCACGGTGGATGAAGGCGGCCTGGGGGAAGCGCAGCTGCCCTACGGCATGGCTGAGACCTCAGCCCAGCTGGACAACGCCATTGCCACCATGGCCCAGGCGCTGCCCAACCTCATCGCCCTGGCGGAGAAAGAAAAGACCGCCACCCTCCTGGCTGACGAGATCCAGAAAACCCGCCGCCGGGTGAATGCCCTGGAATATGTGATGATCCCCCAGTTTGAGGAGACCATCCGCTATATCACCATGAAGCTGGAGGAAAACGAGCGCGGGGCGCTCACGCGCCTGATGAAGGTGAAGGAGATGATCGCTCAGCGGGCGACCTGAGACACGGAAAAGCGAGAAAACGACAGGGTTCTTTCGGGGAGAAGCTTTTTTTGAGAGGAGTTTCTCCCCTTGCATTTTCTTCAAAAACTTCAGTCAAATGACGGAAGGTAAAACCAAAGCAAGCCAAGCAGCACTGGATTTCAGAGATTTTGCTGCTTTTTTGCTTGACAAGCCCATACCCCTTGGCTATAATCCTTTTTGCGCCTTGTGCATTGGGGAATGGTGTAACGGCAGCACCTGCGACTCTGACTCGCATAGTCTTGGTTCAAATCCAGGTTCCCCAGCCAATTTGCCTCCGTGGTCTAGCGGTTAGGACACCGCCCTCTCAAGGCGGCAACACGGGTTCGAATCCCGTCGGAGGTGCCAGAGGAAATCCCTGAAGCGTCAATTGTTTCAGGGGTTTTTTATATGTGTGCCGGATGGGTATAAATGAAGGAGAGCGCAAGCTTTTACCCCCCCTGACAACAGGCGCTGCACCAGGCAGCAAAGGAGGCGCAAATGCGTATTATCGTGATAGGCGCGGTGGCGGCGGGGACCTCAGCCGCGGCCAAGGCGCGGCGGAATGATGAGAATGCCCAGATCGTGGTGTATGAGAAGGACCGGCACATTTCCTATTCCGGCTGCGGGATGCCCTATTACATCTCCGGGGAGGTGGAGGAGGCGGAGGAGCTTTATCCCCGGGACGCCGGCTATTTCAAGAAGAAGTACAATGTGGACATACGCACCCGCCATGAGGTGATGGCGATCCATCCGAAGGACAAAACCCTGCGGGTGAAAAACCTGAACACCGGCGAGGAGTTCACAGACCATTACGACAGGCTGGTCATCGCCACCGGCGCGTATGCGGTGACACCGCCCATTGCGGGGAAGGATCAGCCCCATGTGTTCACCCTGCGCACGGTGGGGGATATGCTGCAGATCCACGACTTTATTGAGGCGCATAAGCCTAAAACCGCTGCCATCATCGGAAGCGGGTTCATCGGCCTTGAAATGTGCGAGAGCCTGCGCGGCCTGGGACTTGAGGTGACGCTGATTGAAAAACTGCCCCAGGTGATCCCAGCGCTTGACCCTGACATGGCGGTGCATGTTCAGAAGCATCTGGAGGAAAAGGGCGTCAAGGTGTTTACTGGCGCCACCGCCACGCAGATCACGGAAAAAGAGGTGCTGCTGGATGAAGGGAGCCGTATGCCTGCTGATCTGGTTCTGGTGTCAACCGGCGTGAAGCCCAACGTGGCGCTGGCCAAAGAAGCGGGTATCGCCCTGGGAGAGACTGGCGCCATTCATGTGGACGATGCCATGCGGACATCCCAGCCAGATATCTACGCCTGCGGGGATTGCATTGAAACCCCGCATATCCTCACCGGCAAGCCGGTTTGGCTGCCCCTGGGCTCCACCGCCAATAAGACCGGCCGCATTGCCGGGGACGCCGTCACCGGCGGTGACCTGCGCTTCCGGGGGGTGATGGGGACGGGCATCTTCCGGGTGTTCGACCTGGGCGTGGCCCAGACCGGGTTATCTGAGCGGGAGGCCAGGGGGGTGGGGTTTGACGTGGCGGTCAGCCACGCGTCCAAACTATCCCGCCCCGGCTATATGGGTGGGAAGGAACTGACCATCAAGGCAGTGGCTGATAAAGTAACCGGAAAACTCCTGGGCGCTCAGATCGTGGGCTATGAGGGGGTGGACAAGCGGATCGACGTGTTTGTGACCGCCCTCACCTATGGCGCCATGGCTGAGGATCTTTCGCATCTGGACCTGGCCTATGCGCCACCCTTCTCCACCACCCGGGACCCGGTGATGTACGCCGGGATGATCCTGGACGGGGTCATCAGCCGCGGAAGGCCCCTGATGACGGCTGAGGAGCTGGAGGAGCGGCGAAAGCAAGGGGAGAAGATCCAGGTGATTGACGCCCGGGAGAAGAAAAGCTTCGAGAAAAGATGTGTGGAAGGGGCTGTCTGTATCCCCCAGGAGGAGCTGCGCCAGCAATGTGAAAATCTGGATAAGGAGGCCATCACCCTCACCTATAGCAACCGGGGAACCACCGGCAACGCCGCGCAGAACATCCTGATCGGCAAAGGGTTTAAGCGGGTTTACAACCTCTCAGGCGGGGAGAAGCAGTATCATGCGGTGAAGCGGCTGAAGCAATAAAGCGCGCCCCTTATGCACATCAAGCAGATCCGCCTGGGACTGGCCGTGTCTGATGATCAGCAGCTGCATCGCTGTCTCCTCCAAAGCGTTTGTTGCGTTTTTTGACGCACTCGGTCAGCAGGTACTCAATCTGCCCGTTGATGGAGCGAAAGTCATCCGCCGCCCAGGCAGCGATCTCCTCCCACAGTGCGAAAGAAAGGCGCAGAGGGATATTTTTCTTGCCCTGTTCAGGGGTTTTTGGCTCAGCCATGTATTTAATAAAGCGTCCCGCTGTTTACCACGGGCTGGGCGTCCTTGTTGCCACACAGCACCACCAGCAGGTTAGAGACCATGGCGGCCTTGCGCTCCTCATCCAGCGCCACGATTTCCCGTTCGCTGAGTTTTTCAAGGGCCATTTCCACCATGCCCACGGCGCCGTCCACAATCATTTTCCGGGCGTCGATGATGGCAGAGGCCTGCTGGCGCTGGAGCATGGCGGCGGCGATTTCAGGGGCATAGGCCAGGTGGGTGATGCGCGCCTCCATGATGTCAAGGCCGGCATTGGAAACGCGGCTTTGAATTTCTTCCTTGAGCTTCTTAGCCACTTCCTGGCTGCTGCCCCGGAGGGTCATCTCGTCATCATCCTCCGCCAGGTCATAAGGATAAAGCCGGGCGATGTTGCGCAGCGCCGAATCGCACTGGATGGATAGGAAGGTGATGTAGTTGTCCACATTGAACACTGCCATGGCGGTGTTCACCACCCGCCAGATGACCACAATGCCGATTTCCACGGGGTTGCCCAGCTTATCGTTGATTTTTTGCTTGTTGTTGTTGAGCGTCATGGCTTTGAGGGAAATCCTCTTTTTGCTGATGACTGCCAACATCGCCGCGGCATTGTCTTTTCCGGTCATCGCATGGGTGGGCTGATCCTCCTGGGTGGCAGCCAACGTGGCACTGGGTGCGGCGGGATTAATCGCCGAAGAGAAAGGATGCACAAAGTAGAAGCCTTCATTGCGGAGTGTGCCGGTATACTTGCCAAACAGGGTGAGCACCAGCGCTTCCTGAGGCTTCACAATTTTGAGCCCCATGAACGGCACCCAGCCCACCACGAGGTAGAGGATGCCAACAATCAACAGGATGATGGCCGGAATGCTTTTGCCCTCGGTGTTTTCCAGCGTGATGCCAGCTGCTATGACAAGGACAAGCGCCAGCACCAGCAGCAGGATGAACTGAATCAACCGGGGCAGACCGGGTTTGGCCTTTTGCGGGATTTCCTGGGTGTACTTCGTCTCCATGGGCATTCCCTCCGTCTTTTGCTTGATATCATAATAATATCAAAATAGCATCAAGTCAAGAGAGCATCAGGACTCTTCCGGGCATTGGTCCGGGCCTTTACGCCGCTGGCTTTACAAATGGCAGATTGTGTTGCATAATGACAAGGCGTCGATGGGGACGGGCAGGGGATGAGCCCAGAGCGAGCCGGGGAGGGTGCAAGCCCGGCGGGAGATGCCCTTTGCCAGATCACCCCGGAGCATGGCCTAATCCGCCACGGTGGCCCCCGTTACAGGCTCTAAGCGGGCGCATGGCGCCAACTTGGGTGGTACCGCGGTCATCCGTCCCAAAGGGGCGGGATTTTTTATTTGGAGGAAGCACATGTATCACAAAGTTTCCACAGACATGGATTTCGTTTCCCGGGAGAAGGACATCGCCCGGTTTTGGAAAGAGAACAATATCATGGCAAAAGCCCTGACCCATAATAAGGGCAAGGAGAAATTCACCTTTTACGAGGGGCCGCCAACTGCCAACGGCAAGCCCCACATCGGGCACGTGATCACCCGGGCCATGAAGGATCTGATTCCCCGCTACCAGGTGATGAAGGGCAAGGATGTCTTTCGCATCGGCGGCTGGGACACCCACGGGCTGCCGGTGGAGCTGGAGGTGGAGAAGAAACTGGGCCTTGACGGCAAGGATCAGATTGAGGCCTTTGGCATCGAGCCCTTCATTCAGGAGTGCAAACAATCGGTCTGGAAGTATAAGAAGGAGTGGGAGGAGATGTCCGACCGCCTGGCCTTCTGGGTAGACATGGACAAAGCCTATGTCACTTATTATGACAGCTATATCGAGTCGGTATGGTGGAGCTTGAAGCAGATTGCTGAAAAGGGCTTGCTCTACCAGGGGCACAAGGTGGTGCCCTACTGTGCCCGCTGCGGCACAGCACTCTCCAGCCACGAGGTGGCCCAGGGTTATCAGGAGGTGGAGGAGTATTCCGCCTATGTGCGCTTCCCTGTGAAGGGGGAGAGCAACACCTACCTGCTGGCCTGGACCACCACGCCCTGGACGCTGCCCTCAAACGTGGCGCTGTGCGTGAACGCCAAGGAGGAATACTGTCGCTTCACCCTGGACGGCGACACCATGATCATGGCCACCGCGCTTATTCCCGCCTTGTTTTCTGAGGAACAGCGCGAGCAGATGACCGACAAAACCTTCATGAAGGGCGAGGCCCTGCTGGGCATGGAATATGAGCCGCTGTGGAGATTGGTGGCACCAGCGGAAAAGGCCTGGTATGTGGTGGCGGATGATTATGTGTCTTTGTCTGATGGCACCGGCATCGTGCACATTGCCCCCGCCTTTGGTGAGGATGACGCCCGCATCGGGCGGGCGGCTGGCCTGCCCTTTGTGCAGCTGGTGGACACCAAGGGCCATTTTGTCGCGGGCACGCCTTGGGAGAGCACCTTCATTAAGGAGGCTGACCCTCTGATCCTGACGGATCTTAAGGAGCGGAGTTTGCTGTTGAAGCGCGCGCTGTACACCCATAACTATCCCCACTGCTGGCGCTGTGACACGCCGCTGATGTACTACGCCCGGGCTGGCTGGTTTATCCGCATGACCCAGGTAAAAGATGAGCTGGTTGCCAACAACCGCTCAGTCAACTGGTATCCGGAAAACGTCAAGGAAGGCCGCATGGGCAACTTTGTGGAGAATGTGGTGGACTGGGCTTTGTCCCGGGAGCGCTACTGGGGCACGCCGCTGCCTGCATGGCTGTGTGATAAGGGCCATATCCATGTGGTGGGCAGCCGCAAAGAGCTGGAAGAGATGAGTGTGACCCCCCTTAGCCAGGAAACGCTGCCAGAGCTGCATCGCCCCTATATCGACCGGGTGGTGCTAAAGTGCCCGGAGTGTGGCGGCGACATGCACCGTACCAGGGAAGTGATTGACGGATGGTATGATTCCGGCTCCATGCCCTTTGCCCAGT
>DHQX01000015.1:89702-89897 GCA_002411105.1 Christensenella sp. UBA5327
CAGACCAGGGGATGGTTCTATTCGCTGCTGGCGATCAGCACCCTGCTGTTTGACCAGTGTTCCTTTAAGAACTGCCTGGTGCTGGGCCATGTGCAGGACAAGGACGGCCACAAGATGTCCAAGCACTTGGGCAACGTGGTGGACCCCTGGAGTGTGCTGAACAAGCAGGGCACGGACGCCGTGCGCTGGTATTTC
>DHQX01000019.1:0-971 GCA_002411105.1 Christensenella sp. UBA5327
GGGTTCAGGGTGCGCTCCTCTGCGGCGAACTCCGTCTGGTTCTGGTCCACATAGCGGATGGTGACCGTGGCTGGGGCGATCTGTTTCTGGTAGGTGAAGGTGATGTCGGCGGGGTTGGCGCCCAGCTCGGTCACCTCCACGGTGTATTCACCCTGGCCGGTGAGGGTGTAGCCCTCCGGCACCTTGGCCGGGTCAGGGGTCACGCGGTGGGGGCCTGCGGGATACTCCCGCTGCTCAGTGGCGAACTCTGTTTGGTTCTGGTCCACATAGCGGATGGTGACCGCGGCGGGGCCAACGGGTTTTTGATAGGTGAAGGTGACATCGGCGGGGTTGGCGCCCAGCTCGGTCACCTCCACGGTGTATTCGCCCTGGCCGGTGAGGGTGTAGCCCTCTGGCACCTTGGCCGCGTCAGGGGTCACGCTGTGGGGGCCTGCGGGATACTCCCGCTGCTCAGTGGCGAACGCCACCTGGTTCTGGTCCACATAGTGGATGGTGACCGCGGCGGGGGCGATCTGCTTCTGATAGGTGAAGGTGATGTCAGCGGGGTTGGAGCCCAGCTCGGTCACCTCCACGGTGTATTCGCCCTGGCCGGTGAGGGTATAGCCCTCTGGCACCTTGGCCGGGTCAGGGGTCACGCTGTGGAGGCCTGCGGGATACTCCCGCTGCTCAGTGGCGAACGCCACCTGGTTCTGGTCCACATAGTGGATGGTGACCGTGGCGGGGGCGATCTGTTTCTGGTAGGTGAAGGTGATGTCAGCGGGGTTGGCGCCCAGCTCGGTCACCTCCACGGTGTATTCGCCCTGGCCGGTGAGGGTATAGCCCTCCGGCACCCGGGCGGGATCAGGCGCCACGCTGTGGGAGCCAGGGTCCAGGGTGCGCTCTTCTGTGGCGAACGCCACCTGGTTCTGGTCCACATAGAGGATGGTGACCGTGGCTGGGGCGATCTGCTTCTGGTAGGTGAAGGTGATGTC
>DHQX01000019.1:1159-1619 GCA_002411105.1 Christensenella sp. UBA5327
TAGCCCTCCGGCACCCGGGCGGGGTCAGGCGCCACGCTGTGGGGGCCGGGGTCCAGGGTGCGCTCCTCTGTGGCAAACTCCACCTGGTTTTGGTCCGCGTAGTGGATTTTGACCGTGGCAGGCGCCACCGCCGGGGAAGGCGGGAGGGGCTCCTGGGCGGAGAGGCTGATATAGAGAAAATAGGTGGCCAGGGTTTCCCCGTTTTGCCCCAGGGCCTGCACCTCAAGGGGTGTTCCGGAAAGCTCGCTCCCCGCGTCCATGTAGAACAGCTGGTTGAGGGGCGTGCCGCTGGCGGTGGAAAAGCCGCCCGGATACTGGCCAAAGATATCCTGAATCATCAGGTTTGCCCCGGGGTCTGCCTGGGCCTGAGGGTCCAGGTACAGCCAGAAACTGGTGGCGTAGCCATCATAGGGCACCGGCACCGCCTGCACCTGCTGCGGCTGGCCCTGGCCGTCAGTAT
>DHQX01000019.1:1722-10508 GCA_002411105.1 Christensenella sp. UBA5327
TAGGCCAGGGTGAAGGTGACCGGTGTCTGCATCTGCCCCAGAGCCTGGAAAGGGGTCAGCAAAAGCAGCAGGGCTGCGATCAGCGCCGCCATGCGGCGGAAGGGACGGTGTGATGGCTGTATTGTCATAAACCTGGCCTCCTCTTGTGGGCGTGGTATTCGTTACAATTTTATTACAAAATCATTGCCGTGTCAATCTGGGCGGACGGGGCGCGGGGGCGCCTCTGCCAGATATAACGCGGTGGAGACCGGTTTTCTTCCAATACCTGAGACAGTATGTTATAATTCATAAAGCCCGCATAGGGTGAGCACGGCGGCACAGCCGCCAAAAGTTAGGAGTTTTTGTTTTGAGCACAGCACGGTTCGCGATTTTCGTCGACCTGGAAAACTGCGGCGCGAAGGTTGAGACCCTCAACAACATTCTGGAAAAGGTCAAAATCCGCGGCGACATCCTCATGGGCAAGGTCTATGGCTATACCGACAAGTTCGGTTCGCTAAAGGAGCTTTTGCTCTCCAACACCTTTACGGTGGTTCCCTCCCTGCGCTATGGCGTGGCGCAAAAGAACAACGCCGACATCCTCCTGGTGCTTGACGCCATGGAGGTGGCCTACACCAACCCCTTGATCGACAGCTTCTGCATCGTCTCAGGCGACAGCGACTATACGCCGCTGGTGGGCAAACTCAAGAGCATGGGCAAGTTTGTGCTGGGCATCTCCCGCAGCGAGGTGGCCAGCACCATTTTTATCAATGCCTGCAACGAGTTTCAGTTTTTGGAGACCGTCACGGTGAGGCGCAAGCCCCGCGTGCAGCAGAAGGCCAAGAAGGCGGGCGAGGACAATGGCAGCGGCGGGGAAGCGGAGCTGCTCAAACAGATTGAGAGCATCCTGGAGGATCATTCAGAGGAAGAGATCTTTGCCAGCGAGCTAAAAGGCGTCCTCCTGCGCCTGCGCCCGGACTTCAACGAGAAGAACTACGGCTGCGCCACCTTTGGCAAGCTCCTCACCAAGCTCTCCCAGAACTATGAAACCATCAAGGTGCGCTCTGACAACTACAATGTGATGGTGTCCCTGGCGGCGGAGTCCGCGGACACGGGCAAGGGCACTGCCCAGATCACCCGGGACAACTGGGTTGACATCTTCCGGGAGCAGCTGAAGCACTATAAGGAAGACGGCTTTGAGCGCATCAACCCCAGCATCCTCAAGGCGGATATCCAGAGCCTGTACCCGGATTTTCAGGAGAAGAACGTGGGCTTCAAGCGCTTCAGCGACCTGCTCAAGGACCTGGAGAAGGAAAAGGTGCTCAATCTGGAAATGGACCAGCAGAAGAACATGCTGATCAAAATGCTCTGAGAATGGGAGGCGCGCCATGAACCCGGTATATTCAGTGGTCATCCCCTGCTATAACGAAGAGGAATCCATTGGCGAAACCCACCGCCGCCTGACGGCGGTGATGCAGGGCATGGGGGAGAAATATGAGCTGATCTATGTCAATGACGGCAGCCGGGATAACACCCCGGCGCTGCTGGACCAACTGGCGGACGGTGACCCCCAGGTGCGGGTGCTGCACTTTGCCGCCAACCGGGGGCACCAGGTGGCGGTGTCGGCGGGGCTCGACTATGCGGTGGGGGACGCGGTGGTCATCATCGACGCGGACCTGCAGGACCCGCCGGAGGTGATCCCCCAGATGGCCAGCCGCTGGAAGGCCGGCGCCCAGGTGGTGTACGGCAAGCGCAGGAGCCGGGAGGGCGAGACCAAATTCAAGGAATTGACCGCCAAAGCCT
The DNA here is from genome assembly GCA_002411105.1 of Christensenella sp. UBA5327. Lineage (GTDB taxonomy): Bacteria > Bacillota > Clostridia > Christensenellales > Aristaeellaceae > UBA6115. The sequence continues at coordinate 3,502 of DHQX01000019.1, forward strand.
ACTACCGCCTGCTCAGGAAAATCGCTGGCGACATCTTCCCGGAGGACACCGGGGATTTCCGCCTGGTGGACCGCCAGGTGGCCGATGTGATCCGGGGGATGCCGGAGCACGCCCGCTATCTGCGGGGCATGTTCGCCTGGGTGGGGTTCAAGCAGGAGGCGCTGCTGTATGACCGTGACCGCCGCTTTGCCGGGGAAACCCACTATCCGCTGAAAAAAATGCTGCGCCTGGCGGCGCATGGCATCATGAGCTTTTCAGAAAAGCCGCTGCTGTGGCCTTTGTGGCTGGGCCTTATGTGGCTGTTTGCCAGCGGGCTTTTGTTTGTGATTGCCCTCATCATGGCCATCGCCGGGAAGGCCGCAGGCAGCGTGCTGCTGTACGCAGTCATCAGCCTGGCCGCGGGCTGCTTGCTCAGCGCCATGGGGGTGCTGGGGGCCTACCTGGCCCGGGTGTATGACGAGGTGAAGGGGCGGCCGCTGTATGTGGTGGCCCGCACCCGGGGGTATGAGGAGGAAGCGGCCCATGGCTGAGGAAAGCAGGGTGCTGTTGACCCTGCGGGGCCTGCACAAGGCATTTGACACCCAGGAGGCCCTAAAAGGCATCGACCTGGACGTGTATGAGGGGGAGTTTCTGACGCTGCTGGGGCCTTCGGGCTGCGGCAAAACCACCACACTGCGCATCATCGCGGGACTGGAGATGCCCACCGAGGGTGCTGTGCTGTTAAACGGCGAGGACATCACCCGCCTGCCGCCTGAAAAGCGCCAGGTGAACACGGTGTTTCAGAATTACGCGCTGTTTCCCCATATGAATGTTGAGAAGAATATCGCCTATGGCCTGAGGATGCGGGGAGCATCCAGGCCGGAGATCAAGGAAGCGGTGGCCAGGATGCTGGAACTGGTGCAGCTGGAGGGCTACGGCAAGCGCACGCCCATGCAGCTCTCCGGCGGCCAGCGCCAGCGGGTGGCCATCGCCCGGTCCCTGGTGCTCTCCCCGCGCATCCTGCTTCTGGATGAGCCGCTGGGGGCGCTGGACTTGCAGCTGCGCCGCCAGATGCAGCAGGAGCTTAAGCGCATGCAGCAGACGCTGGGCATCACCTTCATCTATATTACCCATGACCAGGAGGAGGCCCTGGGCATGTCTGACCGCATCGCGCTGATGCGGGAGGGCCGCTTTGTGCAGATTGGAAGCCCCGCAGAGCTGTATGAGCAGCCCCAGACCGCCTTTGCGGCCAGCTTCATCGGGGAAACAAACCTGCTGCGCGGGCAGGCCGCGGCGGTGAAGGATGACGGGGTGCTGATGGATGTGGGCGGGGTCAACCTGCCCTGCAGCAGCGATCTGTGGATCAGCCCCGGCGACCCGCTGCTGCTGAGCATCCGGGCGGAGCGGCTGTACATGTCGAAAACGCCTGTCAAAGAGCCCTGCCAGCTGGCGGGCACCCTGGTGGAAAACCGCTATGCCGGGGGCGAGCGGGTATGCATGATCAGGCTGCCTGACGGGCAGACCCTGAAAAGCCGCCACCCCACCGAGGGGGAGGTGCCCTGTCACATCGGAGACCCGGTCTACTGCTGGTGGCACCAGGCCTCGGCAGTCCTGGTGCGGGATGACCTGGAGGAGCACCCATGACCAGGCGGGACACAGCCGCGCGCCCTGTGGCGCGCAGGGAGGCGCTGGCCATCCCCATGTCGCTTTACGCGGCGCTGTTTGTGGGGGTGAGCCTGATGTATATCATCGGCCTGAGCCTCCTGACCCGTGGCGCAGGCTTTGTCGCCACGCCGCCTGTTACCTTTGACAATTTCGCTAAGATCGCAAGCCCCCTGTACCTGCGCTCGCTGCTGCTCAGCCTGCGTCTGGCGGGGATGACAGCGCTGTTTTGCCTCGCCATTGGCTATCCCTTTGCCTATTTCATGGCCAAGGCCCGGCCAAAGGCCCGCACCTGGATCCTGCTGCTGGTGATCGTGCCGTTTTGGACCAACGCCCTCATCCGCATTTATGGATGGAAAATATTGCTGTCGGCCTCTGGCCCCATCAATCAAGCGCTGATGGGCCTGGGGCTTGTCCAGCGCCCGCTCAAGCTGCTGTATACGGATTTTGCGGTGCTGGTGGGCATGGTGTATGCCATGATCCCCTTCATGGTGCTGCCGGTGTATTCGGCGGCGGAGCGGCTTGACTGGTCGGTGGTGGAGGCCGCCCGGGACCTGGGCGCATCGCCCATGAAGGCTTTTTTCACCGTGGTGGTGCCTATGACGCTGCCGGGGATTCTGGCGGGGTTGGTGCTCACCTTCATTCCCTCCATCGGGCTGTTTTTCTTAAGCGATCTTTTGGGCGGCTCCAACACCATGCTCTGGGGCAACATGGTGCACAATGAGCTGCTCAAAAGCCGGGACCTGCCCTTTGCGGCGGCGCTGTCGGTGGTGCTCCTGGCCCTCACCGGCCTTGTGATTCTGCTCTACCGCCGCAAAGGCGGCAGCGCGGAAACGATGGTATTTTAGGATGAAGAAGAACTCACCCTGGGCAGGCTTTTATATGGCGCTGGTGCTGGTTTTGCTGTACCTGCCGATTCTGGTGGTGGTGCTGTTTTCCTTCAATTCAAACCCTGGCCGCACCGCCAACTTTCAGTTTGAGGGCTTTTCCCTGCAGTGGTATCAAAACCTGTTTGACCCGGTGACCGGCTATGGGTCGGCGCTGATGACCTCGCTCACCATCGCGCTGTGGAGCGTGGGGCTCTCAGCGGTGATCGGCACCCTGGGTGCCATCGGTCTGGCCCGGCGCCAGGCCAGAAAGAGCGTATTGGCCCGCATGGGGGCGGCCGCCCTGAGCCTGGGGGAGCAGGTGGCAGTGCTGCCTATCATGATCCCGGAGATCATCCTGGGCATCGCCTTTTTGGCCTTGTTCACCGCCCTGGGGCTGCCCTTTGGCATGATGACGCTGGTGCTCTCCCACATCACCTTTTGTGTGCCCTATATCTTTATCACGGTGAAGGGGCGGCTATCCACCCTGGACCCGGGGCTGGAGGAGGCCGCCCGGGACCTGGGCGCAAGCCCGTTTAAGGCGCTGACCACCGTGACCCTGCCCCTGGCGCTGCCGGCGGTGCTCTCGGGGTGCTTGCTGGCCTTTGCCATGAGCATGGATGACTTTGTGATCAGCTTTTTTGTGAACGGGCCCACCACCACCACGCTGCCGCTGAAGATCTACTCCTCCGTCAAGGTGGGGGTGCCGCCCCATGTCAACGCGCTGTGCACGGTGATGCTGGTGGCGGTGTTCGCCCTGGTGGCGTTGGGCCAGGTGCTGCAAAGCCGGGCGGAGCGCAAGCGGGAGCTGGAGGCGCAGCAGGCCGGATGAAGACAATTGTGTTGACCGGCGGGGGCACCGCCGGGCATGTGACGCCGCATCTGGCGCTTTTGCCCCGGCTGATTGAGGCGGGCTATGCGGTGCACTATATCGGCACCTATCAAGGCATGGAGCGGGGCCTGATGGAACCCCAGGCAGGCGTTATCTACCACGCCATCCAGTCGGGCAAGCTGCGCCGCTATTTTGATTGGAAAAATCTGAGTGACCCTTTCCGGGTGGTGGCAGGCTTCTTCCAGGCCTTTGGCGCGCTGGGGAAGATCAAGCCTGACATCGTGTTTTCCAAGGGCGGCTTTGTGGCGGTGCCGGTGGTGATGGCCGCATGGATGAGGCGCATTCCCGTCCTGGCCCATGAGAGCGACCTAAGCCCGGGGCTTGCCAACCGCATCAGCGCGAAATTTTCAAAGCAGGTGGCCACGGCGTTCCCGGAGTGCGCCAATGCCCTGGGAGAAAAGGGCGTGTATGCGGGGCTGCCCATCCGTGCCTCCCTTTTTGAAGGGGACAGGCAAAAAGGCCTGGCGCTGGCTGGCTTTGCTGGAAAGAAACCTGTGCTGCTGGTGATGGGCGGCAGCCAGGGCGCCAAGGCGGTAAACGAAGCGCTCAGAGCCGCCTTGCCCCAGGTGTTGCCCCGGATGAATGTATTGCACCTGTGCGGCAAGGGGCACCTGGATGAGGCGCTGGCGGATACGCCGGGGTATTATCAGACGGAGTTTTTAAGCGATGAGCTGCCCCATGCGCTGGCGGCGGCGGACTATATCCTCTCCCGCGCCGGGGCTACCGCTATCTGCGAGTTTCTGGCGCTCAAAAAGCCCATGCTGCTCATTCCCCTGCCCCTGGGCTCAAGCCGGGGCGATCAGATTGAAAACGCCAAAAGCCTGGCCGCCCGCGGCCTGGCCCAGGTGCTGCCCCAGGAGCAGATGACGCCGGAGAACCTGAGCCAGGCTCTGACGCAACTCATGGAAAACGCCGATGAGTTAAAAAAAGCGCTGGAAGACGCGCCCCAGGCCGATGGCAGCGAAGCCATCTTCAATATGATCCAAAACATGACAAATTAGAGTTTTTAAAGGGGCTCTGGGGGAAGGCTTTTAACAAAAAGCCTTCCCCCCGCGCTTTATCTATCTGTATTTCTCAATAACCTCTGCCATCTCGCCCCATTTGTCTTCCATCTCCGCCACCAGCTTGAACTGGGTGCGGCAGCGGTCCAGGTTCTGCCCGGGGCGGTGGGTGGCAAAATAGGTGTCGCCCTCCAGGTAATCCGTGAGGAAGCGCAGGCCGCATTCCAGGGTCATGAGCTTGGCGCCCAGGGGAAGGGTATCGATCTCGCCTGGTGTGAGGTTGTCCCCGCAGGCGGCGAGGAAGCCCTGGGTGTAGGCCTCATAGGCAGGCAGAGAGAAGCGGACCTTGCTCAGGTCCCGCTCGTCCTCCGCGGCTGTGGAGGCACCAAAGCGGATGGAATCACCAAAGTCATTGCCGGCCAGACCCGGCATCACGGTGTCCAGGTCGATCACGCACAGCGCCTGGCGGGTGTCCTTGTCCAGCATGACGTTGTTGAGCTTGGTGTCGTTGTGGGTGACGCGCAGGGGAAGCTCCCCCGCGCGGAGCATCCCCATCATCTTCCCGGCCTCAGCCTCCCTGGCCAGGGCGAAGGCGATCTCGGGCCCCGCCTCATCCAGCCTGCTGGCTTTGTTCTCTTTGATCGAGGTGTGGAACTTGGCATAACGGTCAGGTGTGTCGTGAAAGCGGTGGATGGTCTCCGAAAGTGTGTCCGCGGGGAAAGCCGCCAGCATGTTCTGAAAATTGCCAAAGGCCACCGCACTTTGGTAGAAATCCGCCAGGGTTTCGGGCTGCTCCAGGCAGATGCTGTGGGTGATGAAGTCATAGGCGCGCCAATAGTTGCCCTCATCATCCTGCCGATAGTCCGCCCCATCCAGGGTTTGGATCAGGGTGAGCACACGCCGGGGCTCCGGCTCCTTTTTTCTCAGGTGGCGGGTGACAGCGCTGATGTTGCGCATCAGCCCGGGCACATCCCTGAACACCCGGTGGTTGATCTTCTGCATGATGTAATCGCGTCCGGCATCGGTTTTCACCAGATAGGTGACGTTGATGTGCCCATTGCCATAGGGCGCGCAGGCGACAGGCTTCCCCAGGAAACGGAAAAAGGCGCAGCTGTTGAGCATTTTGTCCTCCCTTTGATCAGCATGCTATGTTGACAAATCACATTATAGCGTGAAATGGTTGATGGTGGTAGTGGCAAAGACTTTTGATTGTTGGACAATTGAAAACAAACCTGCACTTGAAAAACAAGCGCAGGTTTTATATAATCCAGGCAAACAGCAGCGAAAAATGAATGCTGCAAAGGAAACAAACATCATAAGGAGGCTTTATCTATGAGGAGATCACTGGGATTCATCGTTGCCTTAGTACTACTTTTGTCCATGCTGATGGTGAGCGTTATGGCCGAGGGAAAGACCATCGTCTACTGGTCCATGTGGGAATCCACCGAGCCCCAGGGCAAGGTGCTGCAGGAAGCCATCAACGCGTATATGGAAAAGACCGGCAACAAGGTGGATGTGCAGTTCAAGGGCCGTACCGGCATCCGGGAAGGGCTTGAGCCGGCGCTGGAAGCCAACACCACCATCGATATGTTTGACGAGGACATTGACCGCGTGAACGTCACCTGGGGCAGGTTCCTGCTGGACCTGGAAGAGATGGCCAAGGCATCTGACTATGAAGCCACGGCTGACCCGGTGCTCTTCGCGGCCTGCCGCAAGGTGGCTGATGGCACCCTCAAATCCATCCCTTATCAGCCCAACGTATTCAACTTCTTCTACAACAAGGAGATCTTTGACCAAGCTGGTGTGGCGGCTGTGCCCGCCACCTGGCAGGAGTTCCTGGATGCCTGCCAGAAAATCAAAGACGCTGGCTTTATCCCCATGACCTCTGACGACGCCTACATTGACACCCCCTATGGCTATCATCTGGCGAGGCTGCTGGGCAACGAAGGCGTGAGCAAGGTGGTGAAGGAAGGCCTGTGGGCTGAGGAGCCCGCCGTGCTGAAGGCTGCCCAGGCCTATGAGAAATTGGCCAGCAAGGGTTATCTGTCCCCCACCATCGGTTCCTCCGTGTGGCCGGCCAACCAAAATGGCGAGCTCGCCCTGGGCGACGCCGCCATGTACTTGAACGGCTCCTGGCTGCCTAACGAAGTGCGCGGAATGACCGGCGATGACTTCCTGTGGGGCTGCTTCCCCTATCCCACCGTGGAGGGCGGCGCCAACGGACACGAGGCTGCCAACTTCGGCGCTCAGGTCTTTGGCATCAACAAAAACAGTGAAGTGGCCCAGGAAGCCTTTGAGCTGATTGAGTTTTTCACCAAGGGCGAGTACGACCTGAAGCTTTCCCAGGAATCCCTGGGCATCCCTGCGGACACTCGCAATGCCGAATGGCCCAAGCAGCTCTCTGAGGTGAAGCCTATCATGGCGCAGCTCACCACCCGCTGGAACTGGGCCGGTGGCATTGAGGACAACCCCGACATCTTCCCCGTGATCAAAGAGAATCTCCAGAAGCTCTATGGCGGCAGCATCACTGCCCAGCAGTTTGTGGATACTCTGGAAGCAGCAGCTAAATAACAAAACCCCTCCGGGGCATGCGCCATGGCGCATGCC
>DHQX01000019.1:10614-23574 GCA_002411105.1 Christensenella sp. UBA5327
GCGCCATGGCGCATGCCCCGGACTCTACTCAGTTTTCAGGAGGCAAGGCATGAAGAAAAACAAGGCAGCCATCGCGATATTCATCACCCCCGCCTTGCTGTTTTTTTTGGTGATATTCGCGTACCCCATTTTGCGCACGCTGGTGATGAGCTTTTTCCGGGTGGAGAGCGTCACCGCTCCGCTGGCGTCCTGGGCGCCAGTGGGAATAGACAACTATTTAAAGCTCTACAACACGGAGCTTTTCCGCACCTCCATGTGGAACCTGTTTCGCATCTGGGCCATTGGCGGCATTGTGGTGATGAGCCTGGCGCTGTTGTTTGCGGTGGTCCTTAACAGCGGCATCCGCTTTAAAAAGTTTTTCAGGGCGGTCATTTATCTGCCCAACGTGATCAGCGCCGTGGCCCTGGCTACGATGTGGCTTCAGTACGTGTTTAACACGCGATACGGGCTCCTCACCAATTTTTTCAAGTGGCTGGGCTGGCAGAGCCTGGCCAGCATCCAATGGACGGCGCCGGAATACATGTTTTATTCTCTGCTGTTTGCCTACTGCTTTGGCATGGTGGGCTATCACATGCTGATTTTCTCCAGCGGCATTGAGAAGATTCCCCAGGACATCTACGAAGCGTCCACCATTGACGGCGCCAGCAAGCCCCAGCAGTTCCGCTTTGTGACGATGCCGCTGCTGCGCGGCGTGATAAAGACCAACATCACCATGTGGTCGATCACCTCAGTTTCCTTCTTTGTCTGGTCACAGCTTTTTTCCACGGTCACCGCCAGCAACCAGACCATCACCCCCATGGTGTATATGTATCTCCAGGTCTTTGGCGCGGGCAACGTGATCACTGAGCGCAACGCGGGCCTTGGGGCAGCGGTGGGCGTGATCATGGCGGTGTGCGTGGTGGCGGTGTTCCTGCTGGTCAATGTGGTGATCAAGCGGGACGACTTTGAGTATTAAGGAGTGCGGGCTGTGAATAGGGATTTGAAGCACTACCGCCGGATTAACTGGAAAAACGAGAGCAAGCTGCTGCCGGGCTATTTGCTGATGGTGCTGTGGCTGATGTTCACGGTTGTATTGATCGGCTGGATTTTTGCGGCCAGTTTTTCCACCACCAAGGAGATCTTCAAGGGCCAGGCGCTGCAGTTTCCCACGGGGCTGCATTTTGAAAACTATGAGAAGGCCTGGACCAGTCAGAACGTCTCCACCTTCTTTTTCAACTCCCTGTTTTATGCCTCGGTATCCTCAGTGATTCTGATTTTGGTGGCTGCCCCTGCTGCCTATGCCATCTCGCGCTTCAAGTTCTTCCTCAACCGCCCGCTGCAGAGCAGCTTTGTGGCGGCGATGGGGGTGCCGGTCACCATGATCATCCTGCCCCTGTTTGGCATTGTGTCAGACCTTCAGCTGCTAAAACAGGACGTGACCATCAGGCTGCTGCTGATCTTCTTATATGTGGGCATCAATGTGCCCTATGCCACGATATTCCTGCTGACCTTTTTTACCAACCTCTCCCGGTCTTATGAGGAGGCGGCGGCCATTGACGGCTGCCCGCCGGTGCGCACCTTCTGGCAGGTGATGCTGCCGCTGGCGCAGCCAGGTGTGGTGACGGTGAGCATTTTTAACTTCATCAACGTCTGGAATGAGTATTTCATCTCCCTGATTTTTGCAAGCGGCGACAAGACCAGGCCGGTGGCGGTGGGGCTTTATTCCATGATCAATTCCATGCGCTACACAGGCGACTGGGCAGGCATGTTCGCGGCGGTCATCATCGTGTTTTTGCCCACCTTCCTGATGTATATCTTCCTGTCGGAAAAGATCATCGCGGGCGTCACCGGGGGCGGTGTGAAGGGCTGATTTGGAAGCGTTATCAAAGGGGCCGTCATCTTGCGGATGGCGGCCCCTTTGCCTTGAGTGATTTATTCGCTTTTTACCCGGAACTCCAGGTGCTCAGGCGGGGTGGCTTGAGCCGGGTCAAAGGGCTGGCCTGCCGCTTCCGCCTGGGCCTGTTTCAGGCTCAGCCACAGCTGGGTGAGGGACAGCTCTCCCTCCCTGATATTGGGGACAATGAGCCTGTTCAGGATCTGTTCCGCCTCCTCAAAGCGCCCCAGTTTAATCAAGGCATCGCAGCGGTACATCTGCATTCTGGGCGACGCGCGCACAGGTGCTGGGCGTGCGTCATAAAACCGCAGCGCATCATCAGGATTGGCGGTTTCAAGCAGCATGTACATGGCGGGAATCGCAAAGGCGGCCTCCTCTGGCTTAGCGTCTGCCGCGGTGGTAAACCAGGCGGGGGCTTCAGGGTTTCCTGCCCTGAGCATCGTGTGCCCCAGGGTGTAGCTGGTGTAAGCATCCTCAGGCGCCAGGCTGTGGGCATGGCGCAGCAGTGCTTCGGCATCGTTGAAGCGCTCATCCGCCAGGCAGGCAGCGCCCAATTGCAGGCAGGCGGCGGCATTGTCCCGCTCAGGGCCTGCGATGGCCCGGGCCAGCCTGTCTAACCAGGGCTTTTGCAGCATCCAGCTGCGGGGGTTCCCCTCCGGGGCATTAAAAGCGCCTGTTTCAAGCAGCGCCAGCCAGGGCTTTTGCAGTTCGCCCGGGTGCCCAAAGTCCAGGTGATTACAAAACGGTTTTTCCTGATCCCGCTCCCGGCGCAGGCGCTCCAGCGCGCCCCAGCCATCGCCTGAAAAAAGCAGCGTGGCGGCGGGGGAGGTGGCCATGGCGTGGGTATCCTCCAGCAGCTTTTCAAGGGCGGCTTCCGGCATCAGGGTGCCCAGGGCCTTTTGGGTTTCGTGAATGGCATCCGGCCAGGCGCCGTGGATGGCTGCCGGGTCTGCCTGCAGAGGGCCATAGGCCTCCAGCCATTCCCAGGTGGTTTCGGGGGGCATGGGCAGGCACTCATACTGGGTTTTGGCCAGGCCGGCCTGGATTTCCACATAACGGCCATCATCCGGTGGGGCAGTGAGGAAACGCTGCCAATGGTCGCTTCCCCGGCTTTGCCCCCAGACAAAGAGCTTGCGCCCCTGGAGCCGGGAGGTAGAAAACTGGCACAGGCCATAGCCCGTTTGATCCAGGTGGCACACGTATTTGCGGGATTTTTCCGGCACTTTCCAGAAATAATCGATGGAGTCCTGGCTGCGGGTGGGGTAGGTGATGTCTTTGCCCTGGTACTCAGGCACCGGCACCTTCATCACTGTCCCGCCGATGCTGGAATAGGCGGCGCTGGCATCCACCAGCACCCGGGAGCCCACGTCCTCGGGGACTGCGATGTTGCTCCACCAGTACATGGGTATCACGGCCTTGCCCGGGTTCGTGATGCGCATGCGGGCAAAAAGCAGCCGGGAATCAGCAGGCAGGAAGAAGTCCATCTGGTACACCACGGCGCGGATGCGCTCAAAGGCGTACATGCGGAGCACCGGCGTTCCGTCATCCAGCTGGGTCTGTGCTGTAAACAGCGGCTCGCAGGTAAGGGGGGAGTGTCCCACCACGCCGCAGTTCCATTCCACGCCACCTGCCAGCCAGGCGTCGCGCACGGCCAGATTGCGGGGGCGAATCGCCGGGTTTTTATACAGCAGCTCCCGCCCCTGCTCCTTGTCAAACAGGGAGCGCAGCCTGCCGCCATAACCTGGCAAAAACTCTGCCCGCAAAAAACGGTTTTCCAACACCAACGTGTCTATGGGGGTGGGCACCATGGGCTCCTGATAGGCATCCTGCTGGCGGTAGGGGAAGATGGTGGGCACAAAGCCGTAGCCGATAAACAGCCCATCGTCCTCATCCAGCTTTGCCCGGGTTTGCTGCTGCCCATTTTGGATAGGCGCCACTGGCGGCAGCGGGTTTTCCGGGCCCAGGCGGGCGGTGGGCAGGGTGAGGGAGGAGGCCGACAGCACAGAATCTTTCATTCATTTTTCCTCTATCCGTGATGATGATGTGATGATACGCAAAAGGGGCTCTTCAGGCAAGTCCTTGAGAAAAACAGACAAAAGCGGTATGATGTGTTCAATATTTTGGGGCGGCGCATCCTGGCCCCTGGGAGGACATGCCTTGGCACAACAGGTGAAAGGAGGGCGGCGGCACGCCCTGGCATACCGCGTGGCCCGGGCGCTGGTCACCCCTTATTTTGTGCGGCGGTTCAACTTCCACACGGGGGCTGAGCCGGACATCGCCGGGCCTTTTTTGCTGGTGATCAACCACGTGACGGAGCTGGATTTCATGCTGGCGGGCGCCGCGTTCAGCGCGCCCCTGGCCTTTGTGGTGGGGGATACGCTGTTGACAGCGCCGGTGGTGGGCTGGCTGCTGCGGGTGCTGTTTGGCATGATCCCCAAGAACAAGGGCATCGCGGATGCCGGCACCGCCATGGGCATCCTGCGCCGGCTGCGCGGCGGGCAAAACGTGTGCCTGTTTCCCGAAGGGAACACCTGCTTTGACGGGCGCACCGGGCCCTTTCCCCAGGGCACGGGCAGCCTGGCCCGGGCGGTTGGGGTGCCGCTGGTCACCTACCGCATCAGCGGCGCCTACCTGGCCCTGCCCCGGTGGGGAAGGGGCATCAGAACCGGCCGCACCTGCGGCCAGGTGGCGGGGGTGTATCCGCCGGATAAGCTCAAAGCCATGACGCCCGGGGAGATCAACGCGCTGATCGCCCGGGACCTGTCGGTGGATGCCTATGCCGACCAGATGGCAAGCCCGGTGGCTTACCGGGGGAAAAAACGGGCTGAGGGGCTGGAGCACGCGCTGTACCTGTGCCCGGGATGCGGCGAGATCGGGAGCCTGGCGGCCCGGGATGACGCCGTCACCTGCAGCGCCTGCGGCCTGCGGGCGGTGCTGGATGAATACGGCGCCTTTGAGGGCGGCAAGCCCCACCCTCACATCCAGGCCTGGACGGACAGCCAGCGGGCCTGGCTGCACAAACGCGTTCTAGCGGCCCAGGGCGCGCCGGTGCTTGAGGATCAGGATCAGACGCTGTATGAGCGGGGGGAAGGGCGGCAGCTGCTGCCCGCGGCCCGGGGGAAGCTGGTCATGGACGCCCAGGAGCTTGCCGTGGGCGAAAAGCGCTTCGCGCTCAGTGAGCTCACCAGCCTTGAAATATACCGCAAGAACATCCTGCTCCTGGCGGCTTCAGACGGGAAGCGCTATCAGCTGCATTCAAAAAAGCCCTTCAACGCGCTCAAATACCGGGATATGTTCAACATCCTTAAGGCAGAACGGAGGTAGAAGATGGACTATTCAAATGCCAACACCGCGCTGTGGACCATGTTCATCTGGGCGGGGGTGATCGCGGGCCTGCTGCTGTTGGCCAACATCCTCACCCGGAAAATCGCCTTCATCAGAAAGAGCCTGATGCCGGTGGCGGCGCTGGCGGGCTTCCTGCTGCTGGCGTTCAGGGCGACCGGGGTGCTCAACATCCCCCTTCAGCTATTGGAGATGGTCACCTACCACGGCATCGCCCTGGGCTTTATCGCCCTCACCCTGCGCACCACCAAGGAGGGCACCGGGGGCATGTTCGCGTTCAGGTCCGGCGCGCTGATCGTCTCCACCTATCTGGTGCAGGCGATTGTGGGGCTGGTGATCTCCGTCCTCCTGTTCTATACGGTGATGCCGCACTTTTTCCCGGCGTCAGGCATCCTGGTGCCCATGGCTTTCGGGCAGGGCCCCGGCCAGGCCAACAACGTGGGCAGCAGCTTTGAGCGCATGGGCTTTGTGGGCGGGCGCTCCTTCGGGCTGTCGCTGGCGGCGGTGGGCTATTTGATTGCCTGCCTGGTGGGCATCAGCTATACCCGGCGGGTCATTCGCCGGCGGCAGCTCACCCGGGTGGATCAGCCGGTCATCTCCGGCTCCCTCACCACAGAGATTCTCCAGGATGAGAATGAGGCGCCCCTGTCAGAATCGGTGGACCGTTTGAGCGTGCAGGTGGCGCTGGTGCTGGTGACCTACCTGTTCACCTTTCTCTTCACCCGGGCCATCGCGCGCCTGATCACAGCGGTTGCCCCCGGCATGGCCGGGATGCTCACCCCGCTGCTGTGGGGCTTTAACTTCATCACCGGATCGCTCATGGCCATGGCGGTAAAGGCGCTGTTTGGCGGGCTTAAGCGGGCGGGCATCATGACCCGGCAGTATCAGAACAATTATCTCCTAAACCGGCTGTCCGGCCTCGCCTTTGACCTGATGATCGTGGCAGGCATCGCCTCCATCGACATCATGGACATGCGGGGGCTGTGGCTGCCGTTTATCCTGATGGCGCTGGCCGGGGCCATCATCACCTACTGGTATGTGAAGAAGATGACTGCCAGGCTCTCCCCCGGATATGAGGATGAGAGCTTTGTGGCCATGTACGGGATGCTGACGGGCACCATCTCTTCTGGAATTTTGCCGCTAAGGCAGATTGACCCGGAGTTCAGAACCCCGGCGGCGGATTCCCTGGTGGTGGGCAGCGGCACCGGCATCCTCTTTGGCGCGCCCATGCTGATCCTGATCGGCCTGGCGCCCACCTCCCAGGGCATGCTGTTTCTCACCATAGGGCTGTGCGTGGTGTATTTGGCGCTGCTACTGCTGTTCATGCTGGGGCGCAAGGGGATGTTCAAACGCAGCAAGCCATAACAAAAGGATAAGCGGTGGAGCACGTGGGAAGGGATTCTACAAAAATCCCTTCCCCCGATCCCTTCTGCGCCCCTTTCCTATTTCTGTATCACGCAGAAGGGGTTGCCGTCAGGGTCATTCAAGACCACATAATCGGCATCGTCCTCATAGCGCCAATGCGTGTCCTGCACAGCGCCCAGGGCAATCAGGCGCGCCACCTCTGCCGTCTGGTCATCGGCAAACAGGTCCATGTGGTGCCGCCGGGCTTTTTCCGAGGTGACCCGGTTTAAGGACAGCTGGAAGCCTTCTCCCTCCCGGGGCACCAGGATGGCCCAATCCTCACTGGGGGGATATTTGGGGCGGTAGTCCAGGGCCTGGCTCCAGAAACGAACCGCACGGGGGATGTCCCTTACCCCCCAGACGATGGCGCCCAGTGAAAGCATGGCGGCCTCCTTTAAGTGATCAGGCCATCAGGGAGTTGAGATTCAATCATCTTCCATCGCGGAATCAAAAATCTGGGTGATTTGGATGCTGTCATCCTCATTCACCAGCGAAGATACCCGCAGCAAGCGGCCATCAGGCATAGAAAAAGCGGTCTCAAGGAAAATTTGGATCATCGTGCGGTTGCCCTGAAAGTTCATAGTGTCCACTTTGATTTGATCGATGCTGTACAGACTGGATTCGGGGAAAATGGCCTTGAACGCCTCTTGCGTTTTTTCGGCAAGCTGCTCAGAGTTGCGGGCAACGGATTTGACACGTTTCACAATCTCTGGTTTTCTTGGATCATCGTCCGCGAACATTAAACCCAGTTTTGTGTCGATAGCATCTTCCATAAAGCCCATGATATTGTAAGCGCCGGAATGAGCATCTGTCTCCGTGAACCATGAGATGAGCTGAAGATCCTGGCTTAACCTCAACGTGTAGGACAGGTGCCTGTCAGATGGAGAGGTGTTCTCATCAAGGGGTCTAAAGCTCACCTCCCATGCGGGGGCCTTTTCCTCGCCTGATAGGTAGGGGTTGGCGCTGACTGACCAGCGGCTGGCATCGCTAAGATCAGCGCCAGCAAGCTGGCTGGCCAGGGTGGTGGCGGCTTTTACGGCCTCGTTCTCATCCTCCGTGGGTATCGGTGTTGGGGATGAGCCGGGCCTGTCAACTGCCAGCTGGGTGATATGCACCCTGCCCTCCTCATCCACCAGGGCGATGGCTGACAGGGTTTTGCCGTCAGGGGTGAGGAAGGGGCAGATGAGTGAGATTTGCGTGGCGGTGCTGTTATCCTGGAATATCAGGTCATTGATCCAGAGTTGGACCGGGTCTGTGAGCATGGCGCCGGGGAAGATGAGGTGGACTTTTTCCAGAATATCAGAATAATGTTGATCGCGGTTGCCCAGGATGATGTCGACACGAGAAGCAATTTCCGGCTGATCCTGATACTTGGCCTGCATGAGCGCAGACAACATCACATCAAAGTTCTTCTCGTCAAGCCGCAGGCCGTGACCCTGGGAGGATTTGATGATGGGGGAAGCGCTCCAGGCGGTGGGTTCATAGTTTTCGTTCAGCGTCACCTTGTATACCATGTGACTGTCGCTGCTGGAAGGATCCAGCAGCTGGACTTCCTCATCCGTGCGGTCAAACTTCACTTCCCATTCCAGAACTTTGAAAGGTTCGCGCTGGACAGCAAGCTCGCTTGTGGTTATCTGCCATTCGCTGGTGAAAAAGTTGATGCCCGTCAGAAGGTTTCCCAGGGTTTCGGCGGTTTTTGTGACACGGTCCAGGGAAACATTATAAATGGCCTCCAGGTTTTCCGAATCTCTTAGAAAACTTTGATAGGCCACCAGATAAGGCTCCCCCTCCTCCCGGGTGAAGCCCACCACCTTGCCGCTGATGAGATCGGTGGTGAGGATATACTGCTCGCCGGTTTCCATGTCGACGGCTTTCACATGGTGGCCTGCCAGGTAATAGTCCCAGAATTGATTGCAGGCATAGGGCGTCATCTGAATAACGGCCAGCTGCCAGAGCGCATCATGCTTCATCAGCTCAGCCACCAATTGTGTGCTCTTGTCCATGGCGGTGTCAGGGTTGGCAGAAATCAGGTTTTGCGCTTCTGAGGCCATCAGGCTGCGCTGCTCGGTGTACTCGCTGTAGGCTACGGTTCTTTTGCCCTGGCTGGCCAGCGCGCCCAGCACCGCCAGGGGCATGCGCTGGGCCTGGGTGGCCAGAAACAGGCTGTGCTGGCCATCACTGGGCAGGAGGATAGAGGAGATGGGCAGGTTCATCACCCGGTCCAGCACCTGCTTGTCAGGCACATATTGGGGGTGGCCGTCCAGGTTGGCAAGGATGCCCTGGAGCAGCTTCTGCAAGGATAGCTCCCTGGGCTGGATGTATTCCACCAGGGTGGGGCCGTTGTCGGGAAGGAGGTAAAAATTGGGGGTGGCGGCGTCGTTTGCAAGGGGAGCGCCAGCAATGGTGAGCTCGCTGAGTTTGCTTGCCCACATCCGGGCGTCTTCCTCAGCCATGGGGATGAGCAGCTTCCGCCAGGGCAGGGGCTGGGTCAGGGAGGAGTCCTCGGGCAGCCCGGCGATTGGCATGGGTGTTGCGCCTGGCAGGTGCTGGATGGGCAGAATGACCTCCTCGGGCGGAGGGGTGGGGAGCATGTTGATGGGTGCCGCGATGGGCGCCACCTCCTGGGTGGGCGCGGCGGTCGCAAAGGGCAGCGGTGAGGGGATGATGTCCTCTTCCTGTGGCATTTCCTCCTGGGCGAAGACCACCTGGGTGGCGAGGCTGCCCTTCATCACCTGATTCATCACCAAGGGCAGCGCCAGGGCGGCAGACACCACCAGCACCAGGGAAAAAAGGGCGGCCAGGGCGCGCTTTAGGCTTGGTTTCATGGCATGGGCTCCTTTCTGTTTTCCCTGATGATAGGGGCTGGAGTTTTCAGGCGGGTTTCAGGGATGTATCGGAGATGTAAAAGAAACGCGCACGGTGGTGCCCTTGCCGGGGGCGCTTTCAAAGGCGATGCTGGCGCCGTGTAAAATCGCAATGCGGCTGGCCAGCGCCAGGCCCAGGCCATTGCCCTGCTCAGAGCGGGCGCGGGATTTATCCGCCATGTAGAAGGCCTCGGTGAGGTGGGGGAGATGCTCGGGTGCTATGCCAGCGCCTTCATCCCTGATGCTGATTTCGCCAGGGCAGGCGCCAAGCGCAATGCTGCCGCCGGGATAGGAAGCCTTGATGGCGTTTGAGAGCAGGTTTTGAATCAGGGTGATCATCAGGTCGCTATCCCCGTAGACCGGGGTATCGCCGCCTGTCACCTCAAAGGCGATGCCTTTTTCCTGGGCGGGGATGTCCAGCGCCTCAAGCGCAGAGGTAAACAGCGCCTTGGCCTTATGCCAGGCCATGATGGGGTCATCCGCCCGGCTTAAACGGGAGAGCTGCATGAGCTTTGCCCCCATGCGCTCCAGCCGTTCACCTTGGCTCACGATGGCGGAAAGCGCCTGCTGCTGGCGCGCCTCATCAAGTTTTGAGCGGCGCATCAAATCCGCATAGCCCACCATGGAGGTGATGGGGGTTTTCAGCTCATGGGCCATGTCGGCGATGAACTGCTTTTGTGCCGTGTCCTGGCGGGTGAGGCGCTCCACGTGCTCCTGGGTGGCCCCGGCCATGTGGTTAAAAGCCTGGGAGAGCTGGCCCACCTCATCGCGCCGGGGGGCACAAGGCGCCCGGGCGGCATAGTCGCCGCCTGCAATCAGCATGGCGGCCTGCTCCAGCCTTCTGAGGGGCTGAAAAGCCGCCCGCAGCGCCAGGGACAGGAGCGCCCAGAGCAGAAGGCCTATCCCGCCAATCACCAGGGCCGCCGCCCTGGCCTGGGCTTTGGCCCCTTCATAGACCTGGCTCAATTCCCAGGCAGAAAACAGGGTGAAACGCTGCTCCAGCACCATAAACTGCCGCCTGATCAGCTGATAAACCCCGCCCTCAAAGCGCTGGATGTGGTATTGCCCGGGCACCCCCGGCATAACGCTCAGAAGCCCCGCCATCTCCAGCGGGAAATTGTCGTGGATCAGCGCGCCCTGGCCGTCCGCCACCGCCACAAGACCAGCCCCCGGCATATAGTGCACGGCCACCCGCACCGCCCTTGCCACCCGCTCCTCATCATCCAGGGAGGCAAAAGCCTCCATGGCGGCAGACAGGGTGCCAGACAGCATGCCGCTGGCGTTTAGCCCCCGGTCAAGCTCGCTTTTCAGTTCATGTCTAAACCCGCTGACCAGGAGGATGGCCGCCAGGCTGGTGGAAAACACCAGGCACAAGACCAGGGCGATGAGGGTGACCCGGGTGTTCAGCCGCATGGGGGCACCTCCAGGCGGTAGCCCAATTTAAAGATGGTTTTGATGACGTTTTCCCAGCCCAGCTTTTTTCTAAGCCGCTGGATGTGCATGTCAACCGTGCGGGTGCCACCCAGGTAGTCAAAGCCCCAGGCCGCTTCCAGCAGCTGCTCCCGGGAGAGGGCCATGTTGCGGTGGCGCATCAGCATTTCAAGGAGGGAGAACTCCTGGGGCGTCAAATCCACCCACTGCCCATCCTGGGTGACCGCATGGGAGGCCAGATCCAGCACCACGTCCAGCACCTGATACTGCTGGGGCTTGTGGTGGTGGCGGCGCAGGATGCCGTCCACCCGGGCCTGAAGCTCCACCGGGTGGAAGGGCTTGAGCATATAGTCCTCAGCCCCCAGCCGCAGCCCCCGCACCCGGTCGGGCACATCCACCTTGGCGGTGAGGTAGAGGATGGGCGGCAGGGGGTGCCCTTTCCCGGCCAACTGCTCCACCAGCGAAAACCCGTCCAGCCCCGGCAGCATCACATCCAGGATCACCAGGTCATAGGTGTTTTCAGATAAAAGGGCGTGGGCCTCCAGCCCATCATGGCACATGACCGGCTTAAGGTCTGACACCTGGAGCGTCATCGCGATCAGCTCCGCGATCGCGCGGTCATCCTCTACAATCAGAATTGGGTGCGGCATATAAATTCCCTCCTGGGCCATTGTAGCACAGGAGGGAGGGGGAGTTGTCATCAAGTTGTAAACGCCCGGGGTATCAGCCCTGGGCCAGGGCCAGAAGGATGGGGCCGTCGGCCTCGCAGAAGGGGTAGGCGGCCAGCCGGTCCACCCGCTCCCACAGGATCTGGGCATGCTCATGGCTGATGGGCTCGCCTGAAACCAGCTCCGCATCAAAAACCATCAGGCGCACCGCCAGGTCGGGGTAGCGGTGTGTCAGCTCAAAGCGTTTTTCGCCCACATCAATCTCCACCCCCAGCTCCTCCCGGCACTCCCGCTTGAGGGCGGCCTGGGGCGTTTCCCCGGCCTCCACTTTGCCGCCGGGAAACTCCCACTTAAGCCCCCGCGCCTTGTGCGCCGGGCGCTGGCAGATGAGCACCTGGTTTTCGCGCCGGATGAGGGCCGCGACCACGTCAACCATGAGGCCTCCTTAAAGATTATTGGGGCCTTTTTTGAAAGAAAGACTCCAAACCCCCAAAAAACTTTCATTTTAGTTTTGAGGGAGGGGTACGGGAAGGGCGCTTTTTGAAAAGCGCTCTCCCCGTTTTCGTCCATTAAACCGTCAGTTTCTCGGGCGTGTCCAGCACGCTCCAGACGCCGGCGGCCAAAGCGCCGCCGATGAGCGGGGCCACGATGAACACCCACACTGCGTTTAAGGGCTCTGAAACGCCGGAGAGGGAGAGCATCAGCGCCGGGCCAAAGCTGCGGGCGGGGTTGACGGAGGTGCCGGTGAAGTAGATGCCCAGGATGTGCACCAGGGTGAGGGTGAGGCCGATCACGATCCCGGCCTTGGCGGCGTACTTTTCCCGGGAGGTGACGCCCAGGATGGCCAGCACAAACACAAAGGTGAGGATCACTTCAACCGCCAGGGACTTGAGGACATCGCCTTCAAACAGCCCATTGGCGCCCAGGCCTTTGCCTGTGCCGATCAGCCCCATCAGGATGGCGGCACCTATGGTGGCGCCCAGGAACTGGGCCGCCACATAGCCCACAAAATCCTTGCTGCTCATCTTGCGGGAGAGGAGCATGGCAAAGGAGACGGCGGGGTTGATATGGCAGCCGGACACATTGCCGATGGAGTAGGCCATGGCCACAATCACCAGGCCAAAGGCCAGCGCTGTGAGCAGGTAGGCCACGTCAGGGGCGGCGGTGCAGCCGGTGACAGCGGCGGTCCCGCAGGCAAACAGCACCAGCACCAGGGTGCCGATAAATTCTGCCAGGTATTTTTTCATGGTTGATCCTCCTGAATCATTCTTGGGAACTGGAGGCATTATACCATAAGACGCTGTGCTGCGAAACCAGCACACATGAAATGAACTATCAGAGTTTTATGGAGGGGCGCGGGGAACCTTTTTTGAAAAAA
>DHQX01000019.1:23685-29487 GCA_002411105.1 Christensenella sp. UBA5327
GCCGCTTCATTAGATAAACTCTCCAAATATGCGCCCGAAAAGAAAAAAGGTTCCCCGCCGTCTTGGTGTCCCCATGTCAGTCCATGTCAGTTCACATGTCATTACATGTCAGTGCCTGGGTGTTGTAGCCTCCAGGCGAAAGGAGGTGAGAAAGGAATGATCACAATGGACCCAGGAGCCGTCCGGCATGGCCTGCCGGACGAGGAGGCGCTAAAGGAGGTGATGACCCAGTTTGAGCGGGGGCTGCCCAGGCTGAACCGGCTGTGGCGCTACTACCAGGGCAAGCATGATGTGATTGCCCGCCAGCGGCTGCCTGGGCTGCCCAACCAGCGGCTGGTGAACGGCTTTCCCCGGTATATCGCCCAGGTATCAAGCGGATACCTCTTGGGGGAGCCGGTGCGCTATGCCTGCCCCGGGGATGAAAAAGGCGCCTATGCCCTGGAAATGGCCTACCGGAGGGCAGAGGCCGACAGCGCCGACATGGAAACGGCGGTGGCTCAGGCGGTGTATGGCCGGGGGATGACGCTGTGCTATCTGGATGAGACCGGTCAGGCCCGGGTGTGTGCCCTTGACCCGCGCACCAGCTTCATCGTGCACGACGATACGGTGGAGCATCGGCCACTCTTTGGCTGCCGGGTGCTCACAGAGGCAGAGGGCGCCCACATCACCCTTTATCTGCCTGACCGGGTGGTGGTGTATGGAAAGGCCGGGCGCTTTGGCAAGGCCAGGCTCCAGGTGTACCGGCACCCCTTTGGCCGCATCCCCATGACTGAGTACCGAAACGGCCAGGATGCCAGGGGCGACTTTGAGGATGTGCTGGCGCTGGTGGACGCCTATGACCTGCTCCAATCCGACAGGCTGAATGACCGGATGCAGTTTTCAGACGCGCTGCTGGTTTTAACCGGCGTGATGGGCATCGCCGAGGACTACGGCGGCGAGCCCAGCCCCGGCGCCATGGAGCGCCTGCGTCAGGAGCGCACCCTGGCCCTGCCCGACAGCGAGGCCAAGGCCGAGTGGCTGGTGAAAAACCCCTCGGAGCAGGATGTGGATGTGCTGAGGCGGGCGCTGGTGGAGGACATCCACAAGTTCAGCATGACGCCCGACTTTGCCGATGAGCGCTTTGCCGGGAACGCCTCAGGGATTGCCATCAAGTACAAGCTCTTTAACCTGGAGCAGCGCATTTTGATGAAGGAGCGCTGGTTTGTAAAGGGATTGAGGGAGAGGGCGCGGGTGATGGCAGGCTACTTGAAATCCACCGGCCAGGCGGCCATTGACGCGGACCGGCTTGAGATCAGGATTCCCCGGCGGCTGCCGGTCAACGAGCTGGAGCGGGCCCAGGCGCTGTCCCTGCTCAAGGGGATTGTGGCCGAGCAAACCCTGCTTGACAACGCGCCCATTTTGCCGCGGGACACAGCGGAAAAAGAATAGGAGGACACCATGGACCAACCGGAACAAAGAGAAGCGGAACTAATGAGGCGGGAGGCGGCCATCCAGGCCCGTGAGCGGGCCATCAGGGCCAAGGAAGCGCTGGAGGAGGCCAATCTGCCCCAGGCCCTGGCCGGGCACCTGGACCTTTCAAGCGATGAGGCGCTTGCCAAAAGCCTGGCCCTGGCCCGGGAAGCGGCGCGGCTGAAAGGTGAAAACGCCATGGGCGCGCCCAAGGCATCCGCCCCAAAGCTGCCTGGAAACGGCGGATACGCCCAGCGGGCGCTCTTGTATCAAACGGATCTGAACAACTACCTGGAACAATATAAAGGAGAGAAATAAATGAGTGAAACAACCATGAAACAGCACCTGATCATCCCAGAGGTGATCGCCGACATGGTGGAGGGTGCTTTTGGCGAGAAATCCGCCCTCCTGCCCCTGGCGACGCTTGACAAGACCCTGATGGGCGTGCCGGGTGACACGCTTAAGTTCCCCGCCTTCCGCTATATCGGCAAGGCCGAGGAGGTGGCGGAAAACGGGGAGGTGTCCCCGGGCCTCCTCAGCGCTGACACCGTGCCCGTGACGGTGAAGAAGTACGCCAAGGCCGTGCGGGTGACCGATGAGGCCCGGCTGTCTGGCTTTGGGGACCCCCTGGGCGAGGCGGCCAGGCAGCTGGCCCGGGCCATTGACCACGCGGTGGATGACGCGCTGTTTGACAGGCTTTCTGACGCGGGCTATGCCCGGAAGTATCCGGTGACAGAGCTGTCAAGCGACGGGGTGGCAGATGCCCTCACCCTGTTTGGGGAGGACCTGGCCGGGGACAAGGTGCTCATCACCGATGCCCGGGGCTATGCGGCACTCAGAAAGGACCCGGCCTATATCAGGGCCTCTGACATCGGGCAGAGGATGATCCTCTCAGGCGTGGTGGGGGAGATCTGGGGCTGCCAGATCCTGGTCTCTGACAAGATCAGAGAGAACCCGGTGACCCGGGAAAAGCAGTATTTCATCCTGAAGCCCGGCGCCCTGCGCCTGGTGGCCAAGACCCAGACCCAGCTTGAGGTGGCCCGGGAGGCATCCCACATGCGGGACACCCTCTACGCCTCAAAGCACTGCGCGGCCTACCTGTATGACGCCAGCCGGCTCATCAGCCTCTGCCAGTTTACCGGGCTTGAGGCGCTGCCCAGGGACTGCGGCATCAAAAGCGCGGCCAAGGGAGCGGGCAAGACCGCGCTGGTGATCCCTGATGGGATGATCGCACCTGCGGGCTACAAGTGGGTGTATGTGCTGGATGACCTGGCGCCAGACAAGGGCAGCTTTGACACCGCCATCACCGGCACCGCTGACTGGCAGGGGAATGAAGCCCTGATCGCCACGGGCGGCAAAATCTATATCCATGCCCTGATGGTGAACCGGGAGAGCATGAAGCCGGCAAAAACCATCACCCTGCTGGTGGAGGAGGGCTGAGATGACGGAGATGGCAAACCGGGTGGTGACCCTGCTGCAGCTGGAGCAGCCGCCTGACCCGGCGCTCATCCAGGAGCTGCTGAGCCAGGCGGAGACACTGGCCCTGGCCTATACGGGAAGGGCCGCCCTGCCCCCGGGGCTTGAGGGCGCCCTGATTCGCCTGGCGGTGGTGATGTTCAACCGCCTGGGCCAGGAGGGGGAGGAAAGCCGCCGGGAGGGCGAGATCCAGGTTGAGATGACGGCGCTGCCGGAGGATATCCGGGCGATGCTCAGGCCCTTCCGGCTGGGGAAGGCGGTGACGCTATGCGGCTGACGGTGCGCTGGCAAAGAAAGATGTCCTGGGTGAAAACCCAGGTGGTGCGCGGGACCACCGGCGGCGTGGCCCGGGTGGAAAGCGTGAACCGGGTGCCCTTTACCGGCACCCTCTGCCCGCCCAAAAAGCGCCTGGTGAGGAGTGAGCATGGCATGCGGGTGGCGGAGAGCTGGACGGTGATGCCCCAGACGCCGCTTACAATCCGCGAGGGGGACCACATCTACATGCAGGGGGACAGCCGCTGCTACCGGGTGGCCGGGGTGAGGGTATACCCGCGCCATCAGGAGATCGACATGGAGCTGGCCCCATGACCAGCCTCTTGACCGCGGTATACCGGGCGCTTTTGCCCCTGCCCTGTGCGCTGAGCCGGGCCTGGCCACATCAGGCGCAGCCGCTGCCGGCCATCAGCTTTTCGCTGGCGGATTACAAGGTGGGGGAAGGAGGGCCTGACAGCGTCACCATCCGGCTAAGCGTGCGCGCAGCGCTGCCCGAGGAGGCAGACGCGCTGGCCGACCAGGCTGTGGCGGCGCTTGTACCCCTGGGGCTCAGGCTTGCCTCCGCCCGGGACGAGGCGGAGGCGGACACCGGGGTGTTTCTCAAGGGCCTGGCGTTTTCCGGGCTGGCCCTGGAGGGCGGCCTGCTGGCCCTGGGGCTTGAGGTCAAAAGCGGCACGGCCTGGGTGCAGGCGGCGGGGCTTCACCAGGCGGGCTTTGACCCCGCGGAAAGGAGATTTCGGGATATCCGGACGCTTTCGGAAACCGCCTCCAGATACATCCCGGATGGCGAGACCCCGGCGGCGCTGCGCCTGCGCTTCAGGCCCGGCTCCGGCGACCCCGGCCAGGCGGCCATCCGCCAGGCGTTTGATGCGGGGGAGGCTCTCAGCTGGCGGCTGTCCGGCGGGGCCTGTTCAAGCCTCGGCAGGGGGTTGGTGACGGAGTGTTCAGACAACGCCCTGGGCTTAGCCTGCCGGGTCATGATCATTGAATGAAAGGAGGGCCGCCGCGGGAACACCCCGCGGCGGCCAGGAAAAAAATGCTGTTAATGAACGGAAACCAGATCCAGGATCCTCAGGAGCTGTCCCTCATCTGTCTGCCCCGGGAGGGTGGGGGAATCAGGCGGGAGGTGCGCGCCATGTGGGCGGATGTGCCCCCCGCCGTGACCGCGGCCATCCTGGGGCCTCTCGCAGTGCCGGTGAACCTCACCCTGACCGACCCGGTCACCGCCAGCCGGCAGACGCTGACCATGGCCCTGGCTGCCGCCCAGATCGAGGTGGCGCAGGAGGGCGCGGCGGGCGCGCATTACCGCGCGGTGCGCCTCACCCTGGGGGAGGGCTGATGGACAGGGGAGAGATTGTGAGAAGCTTCGCCCTTGATGCCATCGGCTCCCCCTATGTCTATGGCGCCACCGGCCTGCGCTGCACACCAGGGTATCGGGAGCGGCAGATGGCCCAGTATCCGGCCTGTCAGGACGCCATCCGCCGGGTCTGCCCCCGGCTTACTGGCAGGAGCGCCTCCTGCGCCGGCTGCCGCTATGCCGGGAAAAACTGTTATGACTGCGCCCAGCTGGTGCGCCGGGCATTTGGGGCGGCGGGCATCCATCTTCCCAGCGGTGCCAGCACCCAGTGGAAGGCGGGCAACTGGGCCTTCAAGGGCCGGGTGTCGCCCGCGGCCTTTCAACAGGTCTGCGCCCTCTACCGGGAGAGCGGTGACCCCCGCCGCCCCATGCGCCACACCGGCTTGAGCCTGGGCGACGGCCGGGTGGTGGACGCCCGCGGACACCAGGCGGGCGTGATGCTCAGCCAGGCCGGGGAATACCCCTGGACCCACTACGCCATCCCCCATGGCATGGCGGCCGGGGAGCTGCCGGAATACCCGCCCCCGCCCGACCCCAAAGGCCAGGGAGAGGCGGTGCGGGCCTTGCAGCGGCGGCTTATCGCCCTGGGATTTCCCCTGGCGCGTTTTGGGGCGGATGGCCTCTTTGGCCGGGAGACGGCAGGGGCGCTGCGCGCCTTCCAGCATATGGCCGGGCTGCCACCCACGGGCAGGCCCTGTGAAGACACCCTTCGATTGCTCAATTTGTGATAAGGAGGACTTGATAGACATGAAAAACATCTACCGCGCCATCAGCGGCGCCTGCATGAGCCTTGCGGCCTGGCTGGCCACCCTTGTGGGCGGCTGGGATGGGGCGCTGTCGCTGCTGTTCCTTTTGATGGGGCTTGATATGCTCACCGGCATCATCACCAGCCTCATGCAAAAAAGCGCCCAAACCCCGGGCGGCGGCTTCCTCTCCCGGGCGCTGTTTGAAGGGCTTAGCCGCAAGCTGCTCATGGTGCTGCTGGTCATCCTGGCCACGGCGCTTGACGGCCTGCTCTCAGCCTCGGTCTGCCGCCTGGCGGTGATCGGCTTCTATGGTGCCAACGAGGCCCTGTCCATCATCGAAAATGCCGCGCTCCTGGGCGTGCCCTTCCCCAAGGGGCTGCTGGGGGCACTGGAGCGCTTCCGGGACAATCAGAACGAAGTTGATTTGTAAAATCCCAATAAAATCTCTCCCCGGCGCCCCCATCGGCTTGCGGGGGCGCGGGGCGGGGGATATTAAAGGCC
>DHQX01000019.1:29590-65990 GCA_002411105.1 Christensenella sp. UBA5327
GGGGGGGGGGCGGGGTATATTAAAGGCATAGGGCGCGGGCGGCAAGCCCCGCGCGTCCCCCAGCCCCGCGGCCCGGGGCAAACGATAAAGGAGGCAACTACATGTTCAAGAAAACCCTGACCATGCTCCTGGTGGCTGTCATGATGCTGGGCCTGATGGTTCCGGCCCTGGCGCAGGACAAGATCCAGGTGGTGCTCTGGCACACCTTTACCGATGAGCAGGAGACATCCCTGCAGGAGATCGCCAAGGCCTATAATGAGCAAAACCCCCAGGTGGAGGTGGTGGTCCAGTCCCAGCCCCGCACCGGCTTTGAGGACAAGGTCTTCAACGGCGTGCGCACCGGCACCGGCCCCAACCTCATCATCCACTTCTCCTCCGAAGCCGCCAAATATGTGGACGCCAAGGACGAGCACAACACCTTTGTGATTGATTTCCAGGCCCTGTTGTCCCAGGAGGACCTGCAGCGGGTGAAGGACAACCTGGCGCAGCCCGTGTATGACGAGGCAGTGATCTTTGAGGACGGCAAGATGCACATCATGCCGGTCTACCGCTCTGGCCCCATGACCTTTTACAACAAAACCATGTTTGACGAGCTGGGCCTCAAGCCCCCCACCACCTGGGATGAATTGGAGAGCACCGCCCGCGCCATCAAGGAGAAATACGGCGTGCCGGGCTTCGCCACCGATTCCATCGTGGACACCGCCCAGATGCTGCTGATGCAAAATGGCTCCGGCTACATCGACATGGAGAACAAGAAGGTGGTCATCGATAACCCCAAGGCGGCCGAGCGCGTGCAGTGGTTTGGTGACCTGGTCAGGGAAGAAGTCTTCTCCTTGAACCCCACCGGCCAGTACTTCTCCAATGACTTTAACTCCAGGCTCGTGGGCATGTACTTTGGCAGCGTTGCCGGATACAAGTACATCACCCCCGACGGCTTTGAGCTGGGCGTGGCCCCCGCCGTCAACGACGGTGTACAGCTTTGGTACCCCGCCTGGAACCGCGGTGTCATCGCCTTTAAGGTGAGCGAGGCCGCTGACAAGGCCACGGTGGACTTCGTCAAGTTCTTCACCAACCCTGAGAACTCCGCCAAGTTCGCCATCGCCGTAGGCTCCATCAGCCCCTATGCCGACGCCAACGCCCTGCCGGAATACCAGGCTTACCTGAGCGACGGCAGCCTCCTGGCTGATTCCCTCAAGGCTGTGGAAGTCGGCCTGCCTTACGCCGGGGTGCTCCCCATCGTGAGCATCTCCGCCACCCTGCGCACCGAGCTTGAGCGCGCCGTCACCCGGGTCGCCACCGGTGAGGCCACGGCTGAGGACGCGCTGAAGGAAGCCGCCGAGATTGTCAACGCTGAGTGGGTGGCGGAGTGAGGGACAGAAGACGGTAAGGGGCGATGAGACTTTGGGGATTTCTTGAAAGAAATCCCCAAACCCCTTAGAACTTAAATGGATAAAGGCGTTGCCATGATGATATGGCAGCACCTTTTTATTTCTGAATGAATGGAGTATTTCCGTTCCCGGTACTCAGTAGCAAAGAAATAGCACCTCTGTTTTTATGTAACAACATTGTCATAAAAACAGAGAGAATTGTGAGATCCAGGTGTGGGGACAAAAATGCCCCGGCATCTGGTTTTTGTCCCGAAAAAACTTGACAGGGCAGAATGGGGAGCAGTAGAATCTATCCGTAGCAGCTACAAGATCAAAAATGAGGCAGAGAGGGAAGAACTTTGAATAGAACGATGCGACTTATCTGTTGGACAGTGGTGACGGTTCTGTTAATGGGGCTACTCCCGGTTGCCGCTGAAGGGATCAGCGGAGTTTTTAAGGGCGAAGGGAATGGCCGCGGTGGTGTCATCAAAATTGAGTTGGTGCTGGAGAATTCGGCCATTAAAGATATCAAAGTGCTTGAGCACAGTGAAACCCCCGGCTTTGACAGCGCTTTGGAAACCATGACAAAAACCGCTGTCTCTGAAAATACATCTACACCCGACGCCGTGTCCGGCGCAAGCTTGACCAGCCAGGGATTTATAGAAGCAATTGCGGATGCGATGAAGAAAGCCGGGCTGACGCCTGATATGTTAGTAGGTAAGGATGTCGTGGCCCTTGAGCGGAAAGATATCTCAGAGGATCATCAGGTTATTGTGATTGGTGCTGGCGGTGCTGGCCTTATCGCGGCCATCAAAGCCAAAGAAAAAGGCGCCGAGGTGGTGGTGCTTGAAAAAATGTCGTTCGCGGGCGGCAACACCTTGATCTCTGGAGCAGAATATGCGGCTCCAGGTAATGAAATTCAGAAAAAAGAAGGCATTGAGGACAGCGCTGATCTGCTCTATGGGGATGTGCTCAAAGGCGGTGGAAAACCGGAATTGATCCGGGTGCTTGCGGATAAGGCACTTGAAGGTGCCGAGTGGCTAACCAATGATCCAGGCGTTGAGTGGGAAGATGGCTTGATGTTCTTTGGTGGCCATAGCGTCAAGCGTTCCCTGATTCCTCAGGGGGCTAGCGGCAAAGAGATCATCACGAAGCTGCTCAAACGGGTGGAGAGCCTGGGCATTCCCGTGATGCTGAATGTGAAAGCGACAGAGTTGATCCTTATGGATGGCGCGGTGAAGGGTGTCAAAGCGGAAGGGCTTGATGCCGACTATACCTTCAATGCCAAAAGCGTGGTGATTGCAGCGGGCGGCTTTGGGGCCAGCATGGATATGCTGCACAAATATGCGCCGGATATGATTGATGTTAGCCTGTCGACCAACAACACCGGTGCCACCGGAGACGGTATGATGATTGCAGAAGCTGCCGGTGCCAAACTGACAGACATGGAGAAGGTTCAGCTTTATCCCATCTGTAACACCCTTACGGGGGCTCTGCTGTATGCGGATGACACAAGGCTTTATGGCAGCACCATCATTGTAAACAAAGAGGGCAAGCGCTTTGTTGAAGAGCTTGATACCCGCTATGCTATTTCCATGGGCATCCTGGCCCAAACCGGCAAGGTTTGCTACGAATTATGGGATGAAACCGCGACCCAGTCCGACAAAATTTTGGTGAATCATCCCGCTGAAATCAAGGATCTGATTGAGACTAAGCAGCTTGTGGTGGCAGATACATTGGATGAGGCGGCGGCTTTCTTCGGCGTGGATGCAGAGGCGCTTAAGCAGACCGTTGCCCGCTTCAATGGTTTTGTGGACGGCGGAAAAGACCTGGACTTCAACAAGCGTGGCACATTGAAAAAGATTGAAACTGCGCCCTTCTATTTCATGACAGCGGCTCCGGCGGTTCATCATACAATGGGCGGCGTTGATATTAACCCGGATACCCAGGTGCTTAAAGCAGACGGGTTTGTGATTCCAGGCCTTTATGCGGCCGGGGAAGTCACTGGTGGCATTCATGGCAATAACCGTTTAGGAAGCGCCGCCATCACAGACATCACGGTGTTTGGTGGAATTGCTGGCGAACGCGCAGCGGATTACGCCATGGCAAAAGAATAGTAATCACAAGACCTTGGGACTGCCGTGAAGATAACACAGCAGCCCCTTTTGTTTAGTTTAAAATTCTTTGAAGGTTTGGAAACTTTCTTTTTAAGAAAGTTTCCAAGAATCCCCCATTCTACTTCGCTATCTCCGCGTCCATCTCAAAAAACGACGTCACCGCGCCCTCGGGCACGAAGCCGCGCATCATCTGCCCGCCAGCATTGAACTCGATATAGTCCCAGTTCATGTTGCGGTGGTAGTAGCGGTTGAGCCAGGTGACGGGGGTGCCGGGGGAGAGGCTGGCGATGGGGGTGAGGGCGCGGACGGGGTCCTCGGTGACCTGGGCTGAGGTCTGGATGGTGGTCTCAACGCGGCTGAAGTTGAGGGCGGGCAGGTCAATGCGATCTTTGAAGTCCTGGGGGGCGGCGAAGCCCACGCGCACGCCGCCGTTGTTGACCTCATACATGATCATAAGCCAGCCGGACTCCCAGCCAGCCGCATAGACCCGGCCATTGGTGGAGGCCACGGCCTTGCCGTTTGCGCCCCGGCGGTAGTAGGTTCCGGGCCCGTCATAGACCTTGAGCTTTTGTCCGGGCTGGAAGTAGGTTTCATAAAAGCCGGGGAGCGGGGTGGCGATGCGGTCATCAAAGATGCGGGGGAGAGGCTTGCCGGTGGGGTTGGTGGTGCCCATGGCGCGCATCTGCGCCCTGACATCCTTGATGAGGGTGTAGTTGTCCCATTCCAGGTTGCTTAACACTTTGCCGTCGCCGGGATAGGAGGGGTTCACCTGGTACCAGAGCTGGGAACGGAAGTAGTTGTCGTATTTCTGGCCTGCTTCAAAGGGCCGTCCATAACGGGCGAACAGCTCATTGAAGGCGTAGCCCAGGGCGTCATACTGCCACGCCCACACCTCATCATAGCTCAGGCGTCTGCGGTTTGAATCCGGGAAGATGTAGCGGTTAGCGGCCAGGGCACAGAGGGGGAGGAGGCAAAGAAGCAGCAAGATGGCGATGATTCGCTTGGCTTTCATGGGGTTCCTCCTGCCGGAAAGACGGCGCTGTATAGGGGTGATCGTTCAATGGCATCTTGTCACGGGGGCAAGGGCTTGTCAATGACTCATTTGTACCATGTTGACAGGGGGGATGCGGATATTTACACAATCAGGTCGGCTTTTGCCCTGATGTTGAAGTGCTTGAAATAGGTGTTTTCCAGGGGTATCCAGGCGTTTTTGAAGCGGGACAGGAGGGTATCGCTTGGGCAGCGGGCTTTGAGCCTTTGCAGCTGCGCTGCTTCGTCTATATCCAGAAACACGGTTAAATCATAATATCCCCGCAAGCCCGGGTGGTGGCAGTAGCTGCCCTCAAGGATAACCAGAGGACTGAGGGCGCCGGGTACCTCTTCCATGCTCCCGGTCTGGCAGTTGAAGCGCTGGTGGCCTTGGTATCTGCCGGCCTTGACCGGGATGATCACCTGCTGCAAAAGCCGCTCCCGGTCCAGGTTGCCGCCGGGTTCATCCAGGCGCGCCTGCGTGCGCTGGTGGGGCTGCAAAAAGAAGTCATCGGCATGGATGACAAGGCTGCCGGGGAAATGATGGTGCAAGGCCGCCGCCAGGCTGCTTTTGCCGGAGCCCGCGGGGCCGTCAATGGCGATGAGGACAGGATTTTCCCGTGCTTCAAGCAGCGCCTGAATGCGGGCGGTGAGCGCCGGGTACACTCAGCGTTCCTCCCGGAAATAGTTGATGCCGCAGCTGGCGGGCTGGCAGTTTTCCGGCTTCATACGGATGCTGGAAGCCACCAGCACCATGCAGGTGACCGCAAAGGGCAGCATACTGAAAATGGCGGCGGGGATATCGGCCACGTCTTTTGAGATATACAGGCGCAGCACGCTCAGCGCGCCAAACACCAGGCTGCCAAGGACCGCCCTGAGAGGCCGCCAGCTGGCAAAGATCACCAATGCCACGGCGATCCAGCCCTGGCCGGCCACGATGTTGGGCTGCCAGTTGCCCAGGCAGGTGACCATGCTGATGTACACCCCGCCCAGGCCCGACAGGCCCCCGCCCAGCATGATGTGGGCATATTTATACCGGGTGACGGAAATGCCCATGGCGTCAGCGGCGGCGGGGTTCTCGCCCACGGCCCTGAGGTTCAGGCCGCGCCGGGTGCGGCTGAGGTACAGGCTCATGAGGATGGCGCACAAAAGCGCCAGATAGGTGAGGATGCTGTGGGAAAACACCAGCTTGCCCACCACAGGCAGCCCGCTTGCAGCGCCCAGTTTAAGGGGCGTGAGCGCTGCCTTGAGGCCCTCTGACATGAAGGCGGTGCCCACTGGGGCCAGGGTCTTGATCTGCTCGCCGATGAAGTTGGCGACGCCTGTGCCAAACACCGTGAGGGTGAGCCCGGTGACATTCTGGTTGGCCCTGAGGGTGACGGTTAAAAAAGCGTAGATGGCAGCGCCCAGGGCACCCGCGGCAAAGCCTGCCAGCAGCGTGAGCGCCGGGGAGGAGGTGGCATAGCCCACCGCAAACCCCGCGATGGCGCCCAGGTACATCATGCCCTCAACGCCCAGGTTGATATGCCCCGCCTTTTCGGTGAGGATCTCACCCAGGGTGCCGTAAAGCAGAGGGACAGCCGCCAGGATGGCCGCATAGAGGAAGGCCAGGGTCTGATCATAAAAGCTGGTCATGCCAGGGCCTCCTTCCGGCGCATCACCCGGTATTGCAGGAAAAACTCCGCCCCCAGCACGCAAAACAGGATGATGCCCTGAAGGATATCACTCATGGAGGCGGGGATGCGGTATTCGGTCTGCATCATGCTGAAGCCCTTTTGCATCACCGCGAACAGGAAGGACACCGCCAGCGCGCCAAAGGGGTTGAGCCGGGCCAGCCACACCACCGACACCGCCTGGAAGCCCCGGCCTCCGCCGATGGCATCGGTCAGCTGCCGGTCTGCGCCTGATACCTGGAGCATGCCCGCCAGGCCGCAGACGCCGGCGGAGATGAACATGGTGCGCAGCACAATTTTGGCGACGGGCATGCCGGCATAGCGGGCGGTGCGCTCGTTCTCGCCCACCACAGAGAGCTCATAGCCCTGCTTGGTGTATTTCAGGTAGACAAACAGCGCCGCCACCATCACTAGCATCACCACCCAGCCGATGTGCACATTGCCCACAAAGGGGAAGGGCACTTCCGGCAGCCGGGCTGGCTTGGGGAAGCGCGGCATGGCCGCAAAGCCGCCGCCGGACGGATCCCGCCAGGGGCCTTCCCGGAGATAGGTGATCAGGTAGAGGGCGATGTAGTTGAGCATCAGCGTAAACAGCGTCTCATTGGTGCCAAAGCGGGTTTTGAACCAGGCGGGGATCAGCCCCCACAGGCCGCCCGCCAGGATGCCGGAGATGGCCATCAGGATCAGCAAGGCCCAGCGGGGCAGCCCCGGCTGAAAATAGGCGAAGTAGCTGGCCGCCACAGCGCCCATGATGATCTGCCCCTCAGCGCCGATGTTCCAAAACCGCATTTTGAACGCCAGCAATACGCCCAGAGAGGCCAGGGCCAGGGGGATGGTGAGCTTGAGCACCTCTTTTTGCATGCCGGCGCTGCCCAGGGCGCCAGAGAGCATGGTGCCGTAGACCGCCAGGGGCTGATAGCCCAAAATCAAGAGGAAAAGCGCCCCCATCATCAGCGCAAACAGCACCGCCAGCGCCCGGAAAAGGGCGGTCTGCCTGCGGCCCAGCTCCTCCCGCTGGGTGATGTGGAGGCCCAGGGCGCCCTTAAGCATACTCGTCCTCCTTGTCGGTGGTGAGGCCGGTCATCTTCATGCCCAAAAGCGCCTTGGTGGCGAACTTGGTGTTGACAATGGCCGACACCTGCCCCTGGCAGAGCACCAGCACCCGGTCGCACAAGCCCAGCAGCACGTCCAGATCCTCCCCCACAAAAAGAATGGCCACGCCCTTGTCCTTTTGCTCGTTGAGCATGTCATAGATCTTCATGGAGGCGCCGATGTCAAGGCCCCGGACGGGGTAGGCGGTGATCAGCACCTTGGGGTTGAGCCTGATCTCCCGGCCCAAAAGCACCTTCTGCACGTTGCCGCCGGAGAGCTTGCGCAGCCGGGCGCCAATGCCGGGCGTCACAATGCCCAACTCCCTCACCAGCTCCTCCGCCTGCCTCCGGGCCTCACGCCGGTGCAGCAGGGGCCCCTTCTGGGCGCGGTAGGTTTTGAGCAATAAATTGTCCGGCAGGTCCATGCCGCCCACCAGCCCCATGCCCAGCCGGTCCTCCGGGATAAAGGCCATGGACACGCCCCGGTTGATGATTTCCCGGGGGCTGAGGCCGTCAATGCGCTGGCCAGCCATATCAACACTGCCCCCTGCGGGCTTTTCCAGACCCGTGATGGCCTCGCACAGCGCCTTCTGGCCAGAGCCGGCCACACCGGCCACGCCCAGAATCTCACCGCCCTTTAAATCAAAGGAGACATTCCTGAGCAGATAGCGCCCGCTTGGGTCCTTCACGTCCAGATTTTTGACCGACAGCACCGGCGCTGTGGGGAAGGAGGGGGTGCGGGGGATGTCCAGCTCCATGGGACGGCCCACCATCATCTCGGTGAGTTGAAAGCGGTCGGTCTGGGCGGTCTGCACGGTGCCGGCGTTTTTGCCCCGGCGCAGCACGGACACCCGGTCTGACACCGCCATCACCTCATCCAGCTTGTGGGTGATGATGATGACCGCCTTGCCCTCCTCTCGCATGGCGAACAGCACCTGGAAGAGCGCCTGATTCTCCTGAGGGGTGAGGACGGCGGTGGGCTCATCCAGAATCAGCTTGTCAGCCCCCCGGCAGAGCACCTTCAATATTTCAACGGTTTGCTTTTCGCTGACGGAGAGGGTGTAGACCGGCCTGTCCAGCGCCAGGTTCATCCCCAGGCTTTTCATGGCCGCCTCGGGGCTGAGCGCCAGCTCCCCCTTTTGGCCCAGCAGGATGTTTTCCCGGGCAGAGAGCACCTCCACCAGCTTGAAATGCTGATGGATCATGCCGATGCCGAGGGCAATCGCATCCCCGGGGGTACGGATGACGGCGGGCTTGCCATCGATGACGATCTGCCCGGCGTCCGGCTGGTAGATGCCGGAGAGCATGTTCATCAGCGTGGTCTTGCCGGAGCCGTTTTCTCCCAGCAGCGCCAGGATCTCCCCCCGGTGGACGGTCATGTCAAGGGCATCGCAAGCCACCACCTTGCCAAAGGTCTTGGTGAGGCCGATGAGTTCAATGGCGGGTTTCAATGCAGGCTCCTTTGCGCGAAGTATGGGGCTATATTACCACGAAACATATGGAAACCACAATCAAAACGCACCACCGCTTTTGGTCGCGGTGGTGCGCGGGATTAAGGGACAGTGCCAATGGATGATTACAAGCCGGCCTTCGCCATGGCTTTTGCCAGGGCCTCCATGAAAGCGTTGGAGGTGATGGTGGCGCCGCTGATCACATCCAGCTTTGAGGACTGGGTCTCAAGTGCTTGCTTGATCAGGGGCTCAAAGGCCACGTCCCCGATGGACTCGGTTTCAGCGTGCTTGACCACCTCTATTTTGGTCATCATGCCATCTTGAACGTCAATTCTTAGCTGAATGGCGCCGTTGATGCCGTTTTCCGAGGTGCCGGTGAACTGCGCGACTTCAGCCGCGGCAGTTTTTGTGCCGCCCACCGCAGCAGCTGACCGGCCCGCGATATAGCCGCTGGTCATCACACGGCCCAGGCCGTGGATGCGCATGCCCCCGCTGCACTCGCCGCTGGCGAAAAGCCCCGGAATCAGTTCGCCCTGGAGGTCAACCACCTGCATGTCGCCATTAACGCGTAGGCCTGCATAGGTGTCATGCAAGTTGGGTGTGGCCCAGGCGGCGTAGAAGGGGCCGCGGGCAATTTTGTGGGCCAGGGTTTTTTTGCCCCAGTCCTCATCCACGCCTTTGTCCACAAAGGTGTTGTAGCGGGAGATAGTGTCCACCAGAATCTGGGGATCCATCTTGACCTCTTCGTAGTATTTGTTCACCACCAACTGGGCCAGCTCTTCCAGGGTGTCAGCCTTGAAGCAATAACCGTTGTCAAAGTCCACCACGCCCTGTTCCATTTCCCAGTCATTGCGCTCCACCGCATCCTGATCAAAAATAGCCCATAGCGGGCCACCATAGCGCTTGGCGTTGCCGTCGCCCTCCGGGTCCACCAGCACGCTTGACAGGGCGGTGTTGAAATACTCGTAGGAATCATAGGAATATTTTCCGCCAGCACCTTTGTCCTCGTTGCCGCAGCGTTCGCCCAGCATGTTGACAACGCAAAGGCTGTCATAGTCCGGGGTGATGCCGTTGGCCACAACCAGCTTCCAGATGGGGCTCTTTTCGGTGTATCCTCCGCCATAGCCATAGCGGCAGCCAAAGCGGTTTGCCATGGTGATCTGGTGGCCGCCGTGCTGCATGTAGGCTGCCAGGGTGCCCAAAGAGGCGCCGACTGCCATCGCGGCCAGCTCGCCGGATCCATCCTGATCGGAGAAGGGCATGCCGGAAAGGCCGTCAAACTCGGGTCCCAAGCGGGGGTCAAACATGGTGCGGAAGCGCTCATTGCCGATGGAGCCGCCGGTGGCCACAATCACGCCCTTGGTGGCGCGGATGTTGACGGTGGGCTGGGTGGTCTGGATGTTGCCCTCAGGCCAGAGGTTCTTGAGTGGTTCGGTCTCGCCCGGGAGGATGGTGGGAGTGTAGGAGGCCATGATGCCGGTGACAACGCCGGTGTTGTTGTTCTCCCGATAGATCTTGTCCATATGGTAGTTGAGCAGGAAGCGGGCGCCCTGCTTGCGCAGAGACCTTTCCAGCGGGCGGGTGATGCCGATGCCGGCACTTCCCCTACCGGTGTAGTCATTATCAGACCAGCCTTCGGTTTTGGCATCGGTAAAGGTCCAGCGGCCAACGGATTCAGGCTCGGTGCCGCCTTCCTTCCAATAGTAGCGGCGCTCCGGCTCCCGGTCCTGAATGATCAGGCCCTTGGCAATGCAGAACTCATAGCACTCAGCCATGGAATCCGCCACGGCACGCACATATTCCCGGTCATTGTAGCGGGTGGCAAGGGTCTCGCCCTGGGTGTGGTCAGCGTAGTACTGATCGGCGGAGTCTTCGATGCCATATTTCTTTTGGATCTCCGTGCCGCAGCCAGAGTGCAGGTTGCCGCCGCTCACGGCGCAGTGGCCGCCCACATCCCACACCGCTTCCACGACGATCACAGAGGCGCCGTCTTCCATGGCTTTCAACGCTGCGGGCAGGCCCGCGCCGCCGCTGCCGATCACCACGACATCCGCTTCATAATCCCAACTGATCTCCTCCGGGGCGACAGCCTCTGCCTGGACGAGGCCGGGCTGCAGCAGGCTGCCGGCTGCGATGCCCAACGCCCCCGCGGCGGTGCCGCGAAGGAACTGTCTTCGGGTTACTTGGTGACTCATGTGGACCCTCCTTCATCATGAAATATTAATTTTAGACCATCAGAATTACCTAATGTCAAAGCCAGCATACTTCCCTTTGCATGATTATGCTATCAACAAAGAGGTGACAGCGTGTCAAGCAAATGGTGACGGAATATGTCTATTGTGTTCTGCAGGGTTGTGCTATATTATACTTTTAGGGGGAATAATGGATGGATTTGACATTGCTGACATACTACCGGGTCATCTGCGAGGAAGGGAGCATCTCAAGAGCTGCAGAGCGTCTGTTTATTTCAAAACAGGCGCTTTCACGCGCGCTTAAACGCCTTGAAGGCGAGCTGGGCACCATCTTGTTCAAGCGGGCAGCCAGCGGGCTTGTCCCCACCGAGATGGGCATACGGTTTTGCCGGCATGCCGCGGTCATTCTTAACAGCTGGGATCAGGCGATGTCGGATATGCGGGCGGTGCCGGGCAGGGCCAGGGTGCCCCTGCGCGTGGGTTTTGCCTATATGAGTTATCATCTTTGGTCTGATACCATGCGGGCCGCCTTTGAAGAAAGCCATCCGCATATAGCGCTTGAGGTCAGCCACAAGGTTTCAAAGCTGCTTCTTGAGGAGCTGGATGAGAAGCAGCTTGACGTGGCGATCTCCTGCATGCAGACCGATAAGCTGCACAAGTACGACAAGCGATTGATCTGTGCCCTTCCTCTGCACGCAACCATGCCCCTGAGCGATCCGTTGGCGCAGCACGAGCGGATCACCCCTTTTGATCTGGAGGGGCGCACCGTGCTGTACCCCCAGAGCGGGGCGGGATTTATACGGGAGTTTTCAAAGTTCATGAAGGATCACGGCATCGCGGTGGAGGTGGAGCTGTTTCCCACGGGGAATATCCTGACTATTCTCACCACAGTCCGGGAGAGTGGCCATATCTGGCTGTCCAACAACGTGTTCTCCATGGCTGTGACCGGGTTTGAGGGTTTTGTTACCACGCCCCTTGACTATGAAGGCCTGGCGGGCATGCCCCACAGCGAGATCAGCGCCATTTACAACAAAGACGCCCTCTGCAAGGCCGCGGTGCAGTCATTTATCTACTTCTTTAAGGATTCATTGAAGTTCTCGGGGTTTAACCAATACCTCTCCGGATGCTGAACAACGGTGAACCAATAGAACAGGGGAGGGCGCTTGCAACAAGCACCCTCCCCTGTTTAGCGGATGATTACTTCACTTCCACGCCTTTGATCAGCAGGTTGGTCATCAGGCCTCCGGTGATATCGGCATCGGCCAGGACCTCGCCTTCCTTCACCACCAGCTCATCGGTGTTGGAATAGATGGGGCCGGTGAACACATCCCACTCGCCTGAGAGGATGCGGGCGCGGGCTTCTTCGATTTTTTCAGCGGTGCCCTCGGCCACGTTTTTGGACAGGGGGGAGAGGTCCACCATGCCCTCTTTCAGGCCCAGGAAATAGTTGACCGGCTGCCAGGTGCCCGCCATCAGGTCTTTCACCTGGGCGATGTAGACGCTGGACCAGTGCCAGATGGGGGCGGTGAGGTGGGCGTCAGGGGCCATGGGGGTCATGTCGGTGTTGTAGCCGCAGCCGAATTTGCCGGCTTCCTGGGCGGCCACCTGAGGCATGGCGGTGTCCACGTGCTGGGCGATCACATCGCAGCCCAGGTCAAGCAGGGCCACTGCGGTCTGTTTTTCCAGGGTGGGGTCAAACCAGGAGCTGATGTACTTCACATATACCTTGGCCTCGGGGTTTACGCTCTGCACCCCCAGGGCAAAGGCGTTGATGCCGCCGTTGACTTCGGCGTTGTCGGCCCAGGCGGCCACATAGCCGATGAGGTTGGTTTGGGTCTTCAGGCCCGCCGCGATGCCGGCCAGGTAGCGGGACTGGTAGATGCGGCCAAAGTAGTTGTTGAAGTTCACGCCGTTGTTCTTGTAGCCGGAGCAGTGGGAGAAAATCACCTCGGGATACTCGTCGGCCAGCTCCTCCATATAGTTCATAAAGCCCCAGGAGTTGCCAAAGATGATCTGACAGCCCGCATCCACCAATTCCCGCAGGGCGGCGTCGCACTCGGCAGTCTCGGGGACGTTGAACTTGTAAAGCACCTGGGAATCCGTGAGGCCCAGCTCGGCCTTCATGCCCTCCAGGCCGTTGTAGTGGGCGCCGGAGAAACCGTCATCCTGGGAACCGATGAGGACCATGCCCACCTTCAGGTCTTCCTTGGCAACCGGGCCAAAGGCGGGGGCAGAGCCTGCCAGGGCGGGCAGGGCAAGGGCGCAGACAAGGATCAGGGCCAGGAAAAGGGGGAGCAGTGTGCGGGTTCTCACGGCGGGTGACCTCCTGATAATGATGTATTTCTTCTCAGCCTTCCTGGAAGAGGATGTGCCCATCCCTGATTTCCCTGACGGCTGCTAAAGACAAAACCTTGACGCCGGCTTCCCGCAGCGTCCTGCCTCCCTTTTGGAAGGCCTTCTCAATGGCGACGGCGACGCCCACGGGCTTGGCTCCGGCCTGGCGGATGAGGGAGAGCATGCCCCTAATCGCCTCGCCATCGGCCAGAAAATCGTCCACGATCAGCACCCGGGC
Source organism: Christensenella sp. UBA5327 (assembly GCA_002411105.1). Lineage (GTDB taxonomy): Bacteria > Bacillota > Clostridia > Christensenellales > Aristaeellaceae > UBA6115. Next base: position 43,083 of record DHQX01000019.1, read on the forward strand.
GCCCTGATGGATGCAATGGGCGGCGCAGCGCATCTGATAGCACACGCCCTTGGTGAAGGAGGTGACATTCTCGGTATACATATCCCCCTGCTGATTGGAAGCGGGGTGCTTTTTGGCAAAGACCACGGGGATGTTGCCCAGGGCTTGGGCGGCGGTGATGGCCAGGGCAATGCCCGATGCCTCCACTGTCAGAATCAGGGAGGGGCGGTCATCCCGGAAATAATCCGCGATTTCCTGGCCCATTTGCACGCTCAGCGCGGTGTCTTTCCGGTGGTTGAGGAAATAGTCCACCTTCACGATGTCTGTTCCGATTCCTTTTCCCCATTGCCTGATGGCATCTTCCAGCGCTTTCAACCCATCCTCCCAAAACACGAACGATTTTCAAAAAATCGCTCTTATCATACACCTTTCATGGCCGGGGCGCAAGGCTTGTTCCAGAGGTTTCAGAGCGTAAAAAACCGCTCTTTTTGCTGATATCTATTGACGTGAAAGCAAAAATGGGCGATACTGAATTTAACAGCAAGCGATTTTCCATCATGATTTTGTTTGAACCGCCCTGGGGCATCCCTTGGCAGCGGAGAACCAGCACAGAAAGGAAGCCTGGTATGACAAAGACAATGAGATATTTGGCTCTGATGATGGCCATGGTAATGCTTTTGATGGTGCCCATGGGAGCGGGGGCAGAGCATACGCACACCTATCCTAACGAGTGGACCATTGAAGAGCAGCCGGGCTGCACAACCCCCGGCATCAAGTTCAAGGCCTGCACCGTGGCAGACTGCACCAATGTGCAGGTGGAGCAGATCCCGGTGGCGGGGCACAAGTTTGGTACCTGGTCTGTGTATGCCGCCGCCAGCTGCAACAGCCCAGGCACAGAAATCAGAACCTGCTCTGTGTGCGGGGTGACTGAGCAGCGCAGCATCGCCGCCCCCGGGCACAAGTTTGGCGCCTGGGCCTTTTACAGCGCTGCCACTTGCACCTCCCAGGGCATGGAAACCCGGACCTGCTCGGTCTGTGGCACGGTGGAACCCCGTTACTTCAAGGCCCTGGGCCATGATTTTGGCGGCTGGAGCGTTCAGACGTTGCCCAGCTGCCTGTCTGACGGCTACGAAGCCCGCAGCTGCAGCCGCTGCAACCAGACAGAAACACGCAGAATCTCCGCTGTGGGGCACAATTTTGGCGCCTGGTATGTCTATCAGGCCCCTAATTGCACCCAGATGGGGCTGGAGCGGCGGGATTGCTCCCGCTGTGACGTGATAGAGAGCCGCTACCTCAAGGCCCTGGGCCACAAAATGGGCGCCTGGGTGACGGTGAGCGTGGCCAACTGCACCCAAAATGGGGAGCGGACCCGCACCTGCAGCGTCTGCGGCTATGTGGAGCGGGAGATCAGCTACGCCCTGGGGCACCAGATGGGCCCGTGGACGCAAACCCTGGCCCCTGCCTGCACCACCGCCGGGCAGACCCAGCGGGTGTGCACCCGTGGCTGCGGCTATACCGAGACCGGGACGCTGTATGCGCTGGGCCATGCCATGCAGCCCTTTGTGATCACCCTGGGCCCCACCTGCACCGCGGAGGGGGAGCGGACCTCCACCTGCGCCCGCTGCGGCCAGCAGATCAAGGAGAAGATCAAAAAACTGCCCCATCAATTCACCGCCTGGAAGGTGGTGACGCCTTCCACCTGTGTCACCGCGGGCGTTCAGGAGCGCTTCTGCACGGTCTGCGGCACCCGGGAGACTTCGGCGCTCAAGCTGGGCAAGCACCAGTATGACGGCGGGTGGCTTGCCATCCGGAAGCCCACCCTGGAGCGGGTGGGGTTTAAGATCAAGCGCTGCACGGTGTGCAACAAGCAGATTCAGCATCAGGAATACGCCCCGGATTCCTACCGCTACGAGGTGCCGGCGGTGGGCTTTGGCGTGCCGGTGTCAAGTGTCCTGCCGGTTTTCCAGGGATATGGCTACGCTGACCGCTTGATCCCCCTGGCGCTTTCAGAAAACCAGGAGCAGACCTTCCCCATCATGACTGCGGACGGCTACCAGGTGGGCCTGATAAAAGCGGCCTGGGCGGGCCAGATGCTCACCATCACCTACAAGATGCATGACCCGGCCACCGTGGTCATCAGCGAGGCGCTGATGGTGTTTCCAGAGCTGGCTGCCATCACCCAGGAAGGCCTGAGCCCGGTGGCACCCGCCCACTGGTTTGGCGGCGCCATCCCCATGACAGGCGATGACAAGCCGGTGATGGCCGTGCGCTTTCTTCTCTCCTATGACCAGAAGCATCAGGGCAACGCCCCCTTTACAGACAGTGGGCTATACATCGATGGCGTGACGCCCAATGGCGCCGTGCTTCAGGGGATGATGAATCAGCTGACGGCGCGGTAAATTCCCCGGGGCAGGCCGAATAAATTTTCGCCCTGCGGCGTGATATGCCGCAGGGCGTTTCAATGAGAGGGCTTGTACCTTGCAGGAGCGTTGCCGCTCAGGCAAGCGCTTGCTTCAGGGGGTCATTTCCCCGGGGTTTGAGGGTCCTCGCCCGTTCCTGCCAGGGAGCAGCCGTTCTCCGGCGTGCAGCTGCGCTCATAATCCAGCGCCAGGGTGGGGGGCCGCTTTAGGTGGGTGGCACGCAGCGTGGAAGGGTGGGAGCCAAAGGGATTGCCCTTGAGGTGTTGGTTGTTTTCCCAGTCAAACAGGGGCGGCAGGCTGGTCGTAAACATGAATGGATACCTCCGTTTTCCAGCAAGTGAATTTGCGAAATACAGAAAACGACAGTTCAAACAGCACGGGTGACGCTTTGATTATACCCGGACTATTAAACAAACATCAAAGTGTCGATTATAAAATTTATTGATATTACCGCTTGATCTCCACCTCAAACTCATTCCGGCACACGGGGCATTTCACATGCGTGGTGCCGACCTGCTTTTTGAGGCGCAGGGTGGTTTTGCAGCTGGGGCAGCTGCGGTAGCGGTGGGTGCGTATATCACGGATGCGGTTTTTGATGAGGAGCAGGCGCTTCTTCGTCTTGTCCCTAAGGGCCAGGTAGCGCTGGTTTTCCGCCGCGCGCCGCGCCCGGTCCTTGGAGAAAAAGCGGAACATGGAATAGACGATCAGCCCCATCGCCAGGAAGTACAGGACGCTGGAGCGCACAAACAGGTTCAGGATGATCAGCACCATGGCAACGGCAAACAGCCCCTTGTACATGGGGTCAGGGCCGTAGCGGCTCTGCATGAAGGCCATGAGCTTATATTTCAGGTTATTCAGGTTCATTTAGCGCCCTCTCCTTGTCTGGTCAGATGCACCAGCCGCCCCGGCAGCACAGCTGGGCGAAGCACAGCGCCGTGCACAGGGTGTTGAAGCCGCCCATGGTGGGCACGCCAAAGCCCCGGCTGCGCTGGGTGTAGGCCTGATAGGTGCCCGCGATCTGCTGGCGCACCTGCTGGTAGGTGATGTTGTTGGGGTCAAGGCGGATGGCCTCGTCAATGTGGTTGAGGGCGGAGACCCGGTTGCCCAGGCCGTAGTTGGCCACAGCGCTGAGGTAATACCATTCGCCATCCCGGGTTTTGATTTCGCTTAGCGCGTAGAGCGCCTCGTTGTAGCGCATGGCGTTGATATAGTGGCGCACAGGGTCAAACCGGTCGCCCCGGTTTTGCTGGGGCTGCTGCGGGCGCTGCTGATAGTTGAAGGCGCCGCCAAAGAAATCAAAGGGATTGAAGCCGCCATAGGGGCTGCCGCCATAGGGTGAGCCTGAGCTTTGGGGCCTGGAATAATCCTGATACCGGGCGCGGCCGGACTTGATTTCCTCATAGGCCACGTTGATCTCCGCCATTTTTTTCTGCGCGGAGGCGTTGCCGGGGTTCAGGTCAGGGTGGTACTTCTTGGCCAGCTTCCGGTAGCTGTCAGTGACCTCCTGTTCGCTGGCGTCCCGGGATACGCCCAGCACCTCGTATGGGTCCCTCATGGCTTCTTGTCTCCTTTGCGCGCGGCCAGGTAGCGGGCCCAGACGCCGGAATAGAGGATGTTTTCCATCAGTTCCTTATCTCTGTACAGCGTGAGGCGGGAAAAGGCCTCCACACAGTCGGCCATCAGCACCTGCAGGATGGCTTCATGGCGTGTGGAATCCACAAACACCATGGGGTTGTACTTCTCTTGCTGGATGTCCTTTTTCAGGTCCACCACCGCGTCCATCAGGTAGATGAAGCGGCCCAGCTTGTCGCCAAAGGCGTACAGGTCGGTATTTTCCTCCTGCCCTTCCGGGGTGAATACCTCCCCCAGGATGCTGCCAAAGGCCGCGGCGGGCAGGTCGGGGTTGGGCTCGCCCTCTTTCTCGAACATGGACAGCGCCTCAAGCCCCCGGCTGACGGATGCGCACTGCCGGGGCAGGCGGGCGCATACGGTTTCCACCTGGGTGCCGATGATCTTGGCCTGGGTGAGGGCTGTGATCTTCCGCTCATCCACCCAGTCGTCCATCTTCTGGTAATAGGCCAGCACCACGTTCACATCCGCCGCATACTCCGTCCAGGCACCTATGGCGCTCTCCCGCTTTTTCATCGGGTGCACGGGGCAGCGGTAGGCCTGCGTGTGCATGTCATCCTCTTCCTTCAGGGCGGATAGCACCAGGATCAGGAAGGTCATGTCATAGGTGAGGGTCAGCCGGCAAAGCGCCCCGTGGCGCTGGCCCAGGGCGCGGCAAAGCCCGCAGTATACCTGTTGGTATCGCTGGCGCTGGGCTTCATTCAGCTTTTCCAGGTTGGCGATCACATAGCCAAACAAGCGCTTCCCTCCCTTTTTGATGTGAGCATCATAGCATGTTAACATGGGCAGACCATGAAAGTGACATTAGAAAACTCTCAGGAAGAATACCACAGACGCGTGCCAGGCACAAGAACGGCCTCAAACCGATGCGCCGCGCTTCAGGTGCTGATAGCGGATGAGAAAGGCGATCGTCAACCCCAGCGCTGCCGTCAGCGCCAGGGCCAGGCCCGACAGCCAGGGGTGGGCCAGGGTGATGCTGCTGAAGCTGTTGTAAACGCTGAATGCCACCAGGCCCATGCTGTAAACCAGCGCGAACAGACAGAAAAACCGGCAGCCCCGGGTGCCGCCCTGCCGCTTCTCCAGGCGGAAGAGCACCTCCAGCGCCGCCGCCAGCGCCGGGAGGGAGGAGAGCATCATCAGCACCAGGTAGGGCAGGCTGGTGAGGGCGGAAAACCGGCGCAAAGAGACCTGGGGCGTGGCGGCGGCTTCCCGCCCCCAGGCTATGGCCAGCACAAGGGCGGCGGCCATCATCACCGACGCCAGGAAGAACAGCAGGAATCCGGCGGCCCGCAACCCCCGGGAGGCGGGCAGCCGGGCCAGCAGGCGGTGGCCCAGCGGGTCATTCGCATGGGGCGCGCAGGCTTTCAGGCGCATTGCCCGGTCCCTGCGGTGCCGGATGCCCGCCCGCGTCCCCGCAATCAGAAAGAAAAGCGCCTGGACAAACAGCAGCACCAGGGCTCCCAGCAGGGTCACCAGGTTTTTTGACAGCAGGGTTTTGATGCTGCTGTCCTTTTCGCCGGGGCTGAAGAGGGAGGCGTCCGGGGCGGGGTTTAGCGGGATGGTGGCACCGCTTGTGGTGAGGGCGTATGCAGCCGTCTGCGTTGTTCCCGGCGGGAGCGCGCATAGGTAGAGCTGCCCTGCCTGGATGGTCAAGGCGGGGGACTTGTAGACCCGCATGCCGGTAAAGCCGACGCGCCCCTCCCGGATGGCAAGGGCTGCCTGGGCCGCTTCGGGCCCCTTGCTCCACAGCGCCGCCTGATAGGCCCGGTCCGCAGGCACCGTGACCAGGATGTCATCCCCGGCCTGGCTGAGGGGCAGCGCCGGTTTCTCCCCTGGCCGGGGCGGCTGGTCAGCCCGGTATAAAAGCACGGTCCTCCCCTGGTCATCCTGGATGCGCAGGTTGACTGCCCCTGATACCGCCAGCTGCCGGTAGTCCCGGCTGGGGCTTGCCATCTGGGCAAGGTCATCAAAGGCGGCAAGCCAGGCCAGATATTTTTTGGGGTAATGCTCATGGACGAGCTCGCCATAGGGCCCGGCGTCCACCAGCCGGTCATCCGCATAAAAGCCCCTGTCCTTGAGCAGGTTTTCCCCGGCGTTGTTGGCGTAGATGGTCCAGGCCTGGTCCGTGATGCCGCGCATCTGCCGGAACAGCTCGCCGTCCTCCAAGAACAGCTGGACCGACTGAAACAGCATGCCCAGGGCGCTGTTGCGCTGGGTCCAGAGGCTGGTGAAATAGCGCTGAAAGTGGCGGGCATAGTTCTCCGTATCAGTGATATTAGTGGAAAACAGGGACAGCACCTTGTGCAGCAGGCGGTTGCCGCTGGCGGTGGTGAGGTATTCGGTGCCGGTCATCTGAAGGTATTTGGCCTTCACCGGCATCACGCGCTTTTCATAGTCGGAGTTGGTTTCAAGGGAGGGCAGGTAATAGGTCTGCCCAAAGCGGGTGAAGCCCCAGTCATCAAAGGGCACCATCATCACCGGGTCAAAGGCGCCCACGATGTTGAAAATGGCGGGGTAAGCCTGGGCGTCATCCTGCTTGGTCACGTTGGGGGTGGCAAAGGTATAGGCGAAGAGGTTCTCTGGCTGTACGCGCTTTGCGTCAAGCAACAGGGCCGCGGCCCGGTTTGATACCGCCGCGGCCCGGCTGTAGCCGGTGATCCAGATCTTGACCAGGCCGTCAATTTTCTGCTTTTTTATGTAGTCTGCCAGGCGGCTTACCACCTGCCTGGCCGCCTGGTCAAAACCCTTGTGGTGAAGGCCGGTGCCCAGGGTGAAGTTGCTCTGCCATTCATCCTGATAGCCGCCGCCGGAAACCGCCACGGCCACCGCGGTGAAAGGCGCAGTGCCCGTCACCTGCCTGTGGGCGATGGCGGTGGCGATGGTGTTGATGGTGGGCGTCAGGTCATACTGGGAAAGGCTGATGCCGGAAAACCCCAGCTCGGTCAGATACGCCGTGATGTTATCCCCCCGGCGGGCAGGCTCCGCCTCCGGCACCCGGAAGGCGCTCAGCGCCATGCCCAGGGAAGCCCGGGCCAGCTGCTGATGGTAGATTTTGCCGTCTCCAGACAGAAACGCATCAGAAAAGGGGATGGGCCAGGCGATTTGCTGCTGGGAGGTGAAGCGGGCGGTGGCGGTTTGGGCAAGGGTTACCGGGGCGGGGAGCGTGAGCAGCAGGGTCAGGGACAGCAGCAGAAGAAAGCTCCTGATCCCTGCCCCTTTCCTCCCGCCCATCCACCACCCCTCCAGTGTTGTTGTGATGTCCCAGAGTATACGGGATGTCCCGCCGCCCCGTCAAACACGCTGGTCGACCTTGAGGTAAAAGAGGCTGGCGGCATAGGAGAGGGCGGCCACCACCAAGCCCAGGCTCATGAGCCTGGGCGATGAGGATCCGGGGCTGGGTTGATGATGAGCTTGTCTTTTGGTGTCAGCGCACGCTTTTCAAGGGGAAGGTGACACTCCAGTTGCCGGTGATGAGGCCCTCGCTGGTGACGAAGTAGCCGTAGGGTGTCAGGGATTGAAGATCCGCCCGGGGCACCTCGAAGATGTGCTCCTCAAAGCGCTGCTTGCCCTCCCCGTCCGCCGCGAAGGATATGTTTGCTGCGCTGCGGATAACGGCGCCATCCCCGCTTTTGAAATAGATGTAGCCGTGGTTGTCGGTTTCCAGCACGTTCTCAAACTGGAGCTGGATGTGCAGCTGGCCTGCCACATAGCCCATGGCGGTGATCGATACCCCTTTGACGGGTGAATACAGCGCGCCGGTTGAGGAGAGGACGCGAAAGTCCTCTCGATCAGGGTCAAACCCTTCCCCGCCCCCGCCAAATACCTGGGTGGGCTTCATGGTATCCGCTTCTGTGCTGATCCCCGCCAGGTCCAGCCCCGGCAGCGCCGCGTCAAAGGTTTGCTTTTTGCCCAGAAGCTGCCTGAGGTCAAAGGTGATCTTGTCACCCACAATCTCCTGGCTATCATGCTGGGCGATGATGACCAGGAAGGAGGCGGTTTTGGTCTGGGGGTCATAGCCCACATTCTCGCAGTATCCACTGCTCTCAAAGGGGGCATTGATGCCGTAGCTGTCAAACAGGTCGGTGGTCCGGTCAATCCGGTCGTGGGTCAGGTCCTGAACCGAAAGGTAAACCTTGGCTTCATTCCCTTGCACCTGGGCCGAGATCACCTCAAGCTTGATGCCCTGATCCTCGCTGACAAGCCTGAGCGGCTTTAGCCGCTGGGCGACGGCAGGGGAGAGGGCATAGAGCAGCTTGTAGGCCGGTTCATAGTCAGACGCTGCCAGGGCGGATACCGACAGGGCAAAGACCACCAGGATGGCGGCGGCAAATACCAGTGCTTTTTTCACGGTGAAATATCTCCTTGTTGTGTGTTCCTGTGGGGCGGCGCTGGAAATCAGCCCGTCGCTGATGTTTCCGATGGCCTGAAGCAGCCTTTCGCTTCTCTTTGTCATAGGGTGACACCTTCCTCCCTCAGATGGGTTTTCAGCTGTTGTCTGGTCCGGTGCAGCATGGAGGCGACCTTGCTGGGGCTCATTCCATAGTCATCCGCGATTTGCTTGATGGGGGAGAGATACCAGTACCGGCGGATAAAGACCTCACGCTTGAGCCGGGGCGTGGCATGGAGAAAATTCTCGATGCTTCTGACCAGCGCCCTTTCATCAAAGGCCTGTTCCACGCCGCCGGCCGCGGGGAGGCAGTCCGCCAGCTCGCTTAAGGCCAGGGCGGTCTGCCCCATGCCGCGCTTCCGGGCGGTGTTTTTGTGATACCGGTCAAGGGAAAGGTTGCGGGTGATCCTGCCGAGAAAGGCGCTCAGGCAGTTGGGCCGCTGGGGTGGCATGGCATCCCAGGCCCTGAGGTAGGCATCGCTTAGGCATTCCTCCGCGTCCTGGTCGTTGTGCAGGATGTTAAAGGCGATGCTGTGGCAATACCTGCCGTACTTGTCTGCGGTTTGCGCGATCGCCTGCTCTGAGCGCGCCCAGTACAGGTCTATGATCTGTGCATCATCCATGTGCGCTCTCCTTCCCTGGGTGTAAAAGGCCTTTCATCCCTATAGACGGGAAATAGCCCGTGGCATTGCAATTGCGGGATGATTTCGGCGATCCATCAAAATAATACCATGGGAGAGGTCCTTTCGCGTGGTAACTTGGCCCCGGCTATGGTATAATGCCCGCAAAGAAAGGGGAGATTGCGTCTTATGGACCCTGGGCCTACCGGCATACACGTGGTGATTCAACTGCTTATTCTCCTGATATATATTCTGCTTTCCATGGCGGATGCGGCTGCACAGTCTATCAGCCTCAGCCGCCACCGCAAGGCCGCTGAGGGGGAGGAAACCCAGCTGACCCCCATCCGGGAGCAGGCGGAGACCCTGCTTACCGCCCCCAGCGCCATCCGTTTTGGCATGATGTTCCTGCTGCTGGTGTCCTTTGGCCTGTTCACCTGGCAGGCGGCTTTGCCCCTGGCCCATGCGGTGGTGGCCAGCTGGGGCAAAAGCTGGGGCTGGGTCAAGGATAATCCGGCCCTGGTCACCTGGCTTACGCTGTTGGTGCTCAGCCTCCTGTACCTGTTTGTGTTCCAGCTTCTGGGCAGCCAGCTGCCCCGGCGCCTGGCCATGCAAAAGCCCAAGGGCACCGCACGGCGCGTGTTTCCCATCGCCCGGCTTATCCACCGGCTGTTTCATCCCATGGCACAAACGGTTGACCGCACGGTGAACGCCATCCTCAGGCTCTTTAAGGTGGAGGTGATGCAGCCCACCGAGGAGATCACCGAGGACGAGATCCGGATGCTGGTTGATGTGGGCGAGGAGAAGGGCGCCATCCAGGAGGCGGAGCGGGAGATGATTGAGAACGTCTTTGAGTTCAACAACATGACCGCCGCCGAGTGCATGACCCACCGCACCGATGTCTACGCCGTGTGGATTGATGACACGGTGGAGGAGATCATCCACATGATCACCGACAGCGGGCTGTCCCGCTTCCCGGTGTATGAGGAGGACCTGGACCACATCATCGGCACCCTCACCACCAGGGACTATCTCCTGAACCTCCTGGAGCCTGAGCCCAAGCCGCTCAAGGACTTGCTGCGGGAGGCCCGCTACGTGCCGGAATCAGTCCGCACCGATGTGCTCTTCCGGGATATGCAGCAGGGCAACTACCACCTGGCGATCGTAGTGGACGAGTATGGCGGCACCAGCGGGCTGATCACCATGGAGGACCTGCTGGAGGAAATCGTGGGTAACATCTATGACGAGTATGACCCGCAGGAAGAGACCGACTTTACGCCGCTGGGCGAAAACCACTGGCGGGTGGCCGGGACCCTGGATGTGGAAACCTTTAACGACAAGACCGGGCTTGAGCTGCCGCTGGATGATGAGTATGACACCATCGGCGGGCTGATTTTAAGCCATATGTCGGCTATCCCCGAGGAGGGCAGCCAGCCGGAGCTGAGCTTTGACGGGCTCACCTTCAAGGTGGAAAGCGTGCAGGACAGGCGCATCGCCTGGGTGGAGGTAACAAAAACCAACGATGAAACATGACCTGATCATTGTGGGCGGGGGCGTGGCGGGCTGCGCCGCTGCCATCACGGCCCGCCAGCGCAACCTGGACACCCTGATCATCGCCTCGGGCGGCGGCGCCCTCTCAAAAACCAAGCGGATCGACAACTACCCGGGGTTCCCTGAAATCTCAGGCCCGGAGCTGCTTGAAAAGCTGCGGGCACACGCCAGGCAGATGGGCGCTGCGTTCAAGACCCAACTAGTGCGCCGGGTGATGCCCATGGGGGAGACCCTCTCGGTGCTGGCGGACAACGACCTGTATGAGGCGAAAACCGTCATCCTGGCCATGGGCACCGCCCGGGTGAGGATGCTGCCCGGGGAGGAGGCCCTGGTGGGGCAGGGGGTCAGCTACTGCGCCACCTGCGACGGCATGTTCTATCAGGATGGCGAGGTGATCGTCATCGGCGCCCATGAGGAGGCGGTGGAGGAGGCAGACTACCTGGCCACCCTGGCCCGGGTCAATTATATCAAGGAAAGGCCCCATAACACGGGGGCGCTGGCGGAGGGCATCGCCCTCCTGCCGGGGAAACCCTTGAAACTGTATGAAAAGGGCGAGAAAATCGCCCTGGAGACCGACCAGGGCGAGGTGGTGGCCGACGGCGTGTTCATCCTGCGCCCGGCCGTGGCCATGACCCAGCTTATCCCCGAGGTGGCGGCTGAAAACGGCGCCATCACGGTTGATAAACACCTGGCAACCTCTGTCCCCGGCGTGTTCGCGGCGGGGGATATCCTGGGCGCGCCCCTGCAGGCCGGCAAGGCCGTGGGGGAGGGCACCGTGGCGGCGCTGTCCGCTGCCAGCTACCTGCTCAAATCCGCCCCCCAATGAAAGGACCATCCATGAAGAAAACCCTGACGATTCTGGTGTTGATACTGTGCCTGATTGTTTCCGCGGCCTCAGCCGCCCCCGCCCGGCAGCGCAGCGAGCCCTTTGGGCTAAGCGATGCTGAGCTGATGGCGGTGCAGCCGCTGGTCAATGCCGTGGCCTATGCCGCCATCCAGACCGATACCATGCGCTACGCCCGGGGCACAGCGCCCGCCCAGGCGCTGGTGGGCGCGGTGTTGACCCGCGCCCTTCAGGAGCGGATGTTCCCGGTGGAGATCGCGGGCAGCACCCTGGCCCTCACAGACGCCCAGGTGAAGGACATGACGGCCAGGCTTTTTGCTTCTGAGGATATCCCCCTGATCACGCCGGCTGAGGGCGGGCTCTCCCTTGACCTGACTGCGCAAACCGACTTCATTGGCGTGCATGTCTATGCTGCGGGCGAGGACCAGACGGGGGAGCTTACCCTCAGCGGGGATCTTTACCGCCTCAGCGGCATCGAGGGGATGGCTGAGGACGCGCCGGAGGACAGCATCAGGTGGCTGGGGAATATCAGCCTGGTGCTGAAAAAGGCCCAGGACACCCCCGCGGGCCACACCCTGGTCAGCTTTGATATCCCCGAGCGCTACCAGGCGACCGGTTTCCACCAGATCATCGATGAGGACAACGGCTTTGAGCTGAGCTACCCCGATATCTTCCCCGTGCATGAGGAGCCGCTGGCGCCCGGCGAGGCGCTGACGCTGGTGAGCGCTGACGGCGCTTCCAGGCTCACGGTCAGCTTTGTGCCGGGGACGCTGGAGGAGCTGCAGGCCGCCTGGCAGGCTGAAACCGGGCACCTGGAGCACACCAAGGTCTGGGTCACACAGCATGGCCAGCTCACCCTCCAGGGGCCCGGCGAAAAGCGCCTGGCGCTGCCGGATGAGCAGGCGGGGCAGTGCGTGGTGCTCACCTATACCCACCCTGAGGCGGGGCCCCATGAGCACGGCCTGTACTGGGAGTTTTTGGAGAACTCCTTCGTGGTCTACGCCCACGCCGCGGGCTGAGCGGGCTTTGATGCAAACGCTGCGGCGGAGGAAATATCCGCCGTTTTTAACCATGAATGACCATAAAGGAGGGACTTTCGCATGTTGATGGATGCCCTGGTGAAGGCCAAGGCGGCGCCCGGCCTTGAGCTTCAGCGCGTGGAAAAACCCGTGCCCGGGCCCCGGGATGTGCTGATCAAGGTGCTCAAGACCGCTATTTGTGGCACGGACCTGCACATCTACAACTGGGACGCCTGGAGCCAGGCGCATATCGCGCCGCCGCTTGTCATCGGCCACGAGTTTGTGGGCCAGATCGAGGGCATGGGCAGCGAAGTGGAGCACTTCCGCCCGGGGCAGGTCGTGTCGGGCGAGGGGCACATCGTGTGCGGCCAGTGCAGGAACTGCCGGGCCGGGCGCGGCCAGTGGTGCATGGCGCATCAGAGCGTGGGCGTCAGCCGCCCGGGGGCCTTTGCCCAATATCTGGTGATCCCCGCGTCCAACTGCATCCCCATCGCCGATGGCATCGACCTGGAGGTGGTGGCCTTCTTTGACGCCCTGGGCAACGCCACCCATACGGCGCTGAGCTTTGACGCGGTGGGGGAGGACATCCTCATCACCGGCGCCGGCCCCATTGGCATGATGGCCTGCGCCATCGCGCGCCACATCGGCGCGCGCCACGTGGTGGCCACCGATTTGAGCGATTACCGGCTGGGCCTGGCCAAGAAGCTGGGCGCCACCCGCACGGTGAATGTCACCCGGGAGAAGCTGGAGGATGTGGTCCGTGAGCTGGGCATGACCGAGGGCTTTGACGTGGGGCTTGAGATGTCAGGCGCGGTATCGGCGCTTGAGTCCATGATCGCCGCCATGCGAAACGGGGGCGAGATAGCGCTGCTTGGCCTGTTCGCCCAGAAGCCCCAGCTTGACATGAGCCAGATTATTCTCAAGGGCCTGGGCCTCCGGGGCATTTACGGCAGGCGCATGTATGAGACCTGGTATAAGATGGCTGCCATGGTGCAAAGCGGGCTTGATCTGCAGCCGCTGATCACCCACCGCTTCCCCTACACACGCTTTGAAGAGGCCTTTACCATCATGAAAACCGGGAATAGCGGCAAGATCATTCTGGAATGGAGCGACAAACAATGAAAAAAGCACTGCAAGTATTTGAGCGCCAGCTGGAGGACATCAAGGCCGCCGGCACCTTTAAGAGCGAGCGGGTCATCCTGGGCCCCCAGCGCTCAAAGATCGATACCACCCAGACCGACGGGGTCATCAACCTCTGCGCCAACAACTACCTGGGCCTGTCCAATGACTGGCGGCTCATCCAGGCGGCCAAGGCCAGCTATGACAGCTGGGGCCTGGGGCTGTCCAGCGTGCGTTTCATCTGCGGCACCCAGTTGATCCACAAAAAGCTGGAGAGCCGGCTGGCGAACTTCCTGCAAATGGATGACGTGATCCTCTACTCCTCCTGCTTTGACGCCAACGGCGGCCTGTTTGAAACCCTGCTGGGGGAGGAGGATGCCGTCATTTCTGACGCCCTCAACCACGCCTCCATCATCGATGGGGTCAGGCTATGCAAGGCTCGCCGCCTGCGCTATGCCAACTCTGACATGGCAGAATTGGAGCAGCACCTGAAGGACAGCCAGGACGCCCGGATCAGGCTGATTGTCACCGACGGCGTGTTCTCTATGGATGGCTATGTGGCCAAACTGCAGGAGGTCTGCGACCTGGCCGACAGGTATGACGCCCTGGTGATGGTGGACGACAGCCACGCCACCGGCTTCATGGGGGAGACCGGCCGGGGCACCCACGAGCACTGTGGGGTGATGGGCCGGGTGGACATCATCACCAGCACCTTTGGCAAGGCCTTAGGCGGCGCATCCGGCGGGTTCACCGCCGCCCGGCAGCCCATTGTGGATCTTTTGCGCCAGCGCTCCCGGCCCTATCTGTTCAGCAACACCCTGGCCCCCGCCATCTGTGCGGCCACCCTCAAGGTGATTGACCTGCTGGAGGCCTCCACCGACCTGCGCGACCGGGTGCACGAAAACGCCAGGTATTTCCGGGCGGGCATGGAAAAGGTGGGCTTTGAGCTGCTGCCGGGTGAGCATCCCATCGTGCCGGTGATGTTTTATGACGCCCACAAGGCGGCCGAGGCTGCCGCGCGGATGCTGGATTATGGGGTCTATGTGATCGCCTTCTCCTACCCGGTGGTGCCCGAGGGCAAAGCCCGCATCCGCACCCAGATTTCCGCCGCCCACAGCCACAAGGACCTGGACCAGGCGGTGAAAGCCTTCGCCCGGGTCAAAAAGGATATGAAATTATAACGCAATGAAGGAAGGACGCAACATGAGCCAGGAAACCCGCAAGCCGGTCCTGTTCTCGGGCATTCAGCCCTCAGGCCATATCACGCTTGGCAACTACATCGGCGCCATGCGCAACTTCAAATTGCTGGAGGATCAGCACGACTGCCTGTTTTGCATCGTTGACCTGCATGCCTTGACCGTCAGGCAGGATCCGGCGAGCCTGCGCAGGCAGACGCTGGAATTGGCGGCGCTTTACATCGCGGCGGGGCTCAACCCGGAGCAGTCCATCATCTATGCCCAGAGCCATGTGCCCCAGCACGCGGAACTCAGCTGGATCCTCAACTGCTTCACCTACATGGGCGAGCTTTCCCGTATGACCCAGTTCAAGGACAAGGCCAAAAAGCACCAGGACAATATCAACGCGGGGCTTTTCACCTACCCGGTCTTGATGGCAGCTGACATCCTGCTCTATCAGACCAATGTGGTGCCCGTGGGCGCCGACCAAAAGCAGCATATCGAGATCACCCGGGACATCGCCCAGCGCTTCAACGCCATTCACCCCGGCGTTTTCACGGTGCCGGAGGGCTATATCCCCAAGCAGACCGCCAAGATCATGAGCCTGACGGAGCCGGAGAAGAAGATGTCCAAGTCCGACCCTGAGGACAGCCTCATCGCCATCACCGATAGCCCGGATGTCATCCGCCGCAAGATCAGGCGCGCGGTGACCGATTCCGAGGCGGTGATCCGCTTTGACGCGAAGAACAAGCCGGGGGTCTCCAACCTGCTGACCATTCTCTCGGTTCTGGGCGGCGAGAAGGTGCCCAAGATCTGTGAGCGCCTGGAGGGCAAGGGCTATGGCGCGCTCAAGGAAGAGACCGCGGAGGCGGTGGTGAGCGCCCTGGAGCCGGTGCAGCGCCGTTATCAGGAGCTGATGAGCGACAAGGCCTACCTGGCGGCCACCCTGTCAAACAACGCCCAGCGCGCCCAGAAGCTGGCGCAGCGGACGCTTTCTAAAGTCTACAAAAAGCTGGGGCTTTACCAGCCCTGACCCTGATGGAGGGACGCCCGTGACCACGCTGCCCTTCCCCGGCGCAAGCCCCTACCCCCGCAGCCTCACGCTCTGGGAGCCCGGGGCTGCGCCCCGGAGCTGCGTGGTTTTAAGCCACGGGATGGCTGAGCACATCGCCCGCTATGAGGCCCTGGGGAAGTATCTTGCCGCCAGAGGCTATCTGGTGTGCGGCTATAACCATCTGGGCCACGGGGCGGAAGCGCCCAGGAAGGGCTTCTTCGCTGATGACAAGGGCTGGGACAAGCTGCTGCTTGACCTGGACAGCGTCATCCGGTTTCTGGCGGGCCGGCATCCCGGCGTGCCCCTGGTGCTATTGGGGCATAGCATGGGCAGTTTCCTGGCCCGGGAGTATGCGCTGAGATACCCTGAGCGTCTAAGCGCCCTGGTGCTCTCGGGCACGGGCTATTATCCACCTCCGCTCTGCCGGCTGGGGCAGGCCCTGGCGGGCCTCCACTGCGCCTTTGGCCAGGGGGAGAAAGAGGCCGGGCTCATCCACCAGCTTGCCTTTGCGGGCAACAACAAGCCCTTCACCCCGGCGGCCACCCCCAATGACTGGCTCAGCCGGGACGCGGCTGAAGTTCAGCTATATGAGAAGGATCCCCTGTGCGGCTTTGTGTTCACCGCCCGGGGTTATCAGGATCTGTTTGGCGGGCTGATGAAGCTCACCCGATTTCAGCGCCTCAAGGCCCTGCCCCAAGCCTTGCCGGTGCTGTTGATTTCCGGCGCTGAGGACCCGGTGGGCGGGCAGGGCAAGGGCGTGGAAGCGGTCGCCGGCCAGCACCGGGAGGCAGGCCTTTCCCATGTGCAGGTCAGGCTCTATCCGGGCGCCCGGCATGAGCTGTTTCACGAGATCAACCGGGAGGATGTGTTCGCGGATCTGGCCAGGTGGCTGGATCAGGCCCTCCCCCAAGGAAAGGAGAACAACGCATGAGCAAGCTATATCCAGGCGACGTCACCCAGGTGCACGGCATCCGGGTAGGGCAGGCGCAAAATGAGAAGGCCAGAACCGGCGTCACCGTCGTGCTGGGGCCCCGGGAGGGGGCCATGGCCGGGGTTTCCGTCAGGGGCGGCGCGCCCGGCACCCGGGAGACCGATGTGCTCAGGCCCGGCAACCTGGTGGAGGTGGCCCACGCGGTGGTATTGACCGGTGGCAGCGCCTTTGGGCTTTCGGCGGCTGACGGCGTGATGCGCTTCCTGTCCCAGGCGGGGATCGGCATTGACATGGGCATCGCCCGCATCCCCATCGTGCCAGCGGCGGTGCTGTTTGACCTGGCGGTGGGGGAGCCTGGCACCACGCCGGATGCCGCCATGGGCCGGGCCGCGGTGACCGCTGCTGGCAAGGGCTTGCAGCAGGGCGTCTTTGGCGCGGGCTGCGGGTGCACGGTGGGAAAACTGGTACAAAACGCCCTGCCCCATCAGGGCGGCATTGGCTCTGCCTCTATCACGCTGCCAGAGGGCATCACGGTGGGGGCGGTCATCGCGGTCAATGCCGTGGGGGATGTGTATGACGCTGCCAGCGGCAAGTGCATTGCCAGCGCCCGGATGTCTGACGGCACCGCCGTCCTGGCGGAGGGGCTGCTGCGGGGGGCTGCCCCCGCCCCCTACCAGATGCGCATCCCGCCGCCGGGCACCAACACCACCATCGGGGTGATCGCGGTGGACTGCAAGCTCACCAAGGATCAGGTGACCAGGCTTTCTGATGTGGCCCATGGCGGGCTGGCCCGGGCCATCCGCCCCTCCCACACCCAGATGGACGGGGACACGCTGTTTGCCCTGGCCACAGAGCGGGTGCTTCAGGAAGTGAATTTTGTGAAGCTCTGCGCCGCCGCCCAGGAGGTGACCGCCCGGGCTGTGGCCAACGCCATCCTGAGCGTACAAGGATGATTGCCGGCATCGGCATCGACCTGTGCAGGATCAGCCGCATGGAGGCGCTGATCAAAAACGATGCCTTTCTAAACCGGTACTTTGCCCCTGGCGAGGCCGCCTACATCCGGAACCAGGGCGCCATGGCCGCCGCCTCCCTGGCGGGCTGCTATGCTGCCAAGGAGGCCTTTGTAAAAGCCCTGGGCGAGGGCTTCAGGGGCATCCCGCTGTCGGATGTGGCGGTGGATCACACCCAGAAGGGCGCGCCCTTTTATGCCGCCACCGGCAAGGCCCTGGAGGCCCTGGAAGCCCGGGGCATCACGCAGGCCCACCTGTCCATCACCCACGAGGGAGAGATGGCGGCGGCGCTGTGCGTGCTGGAGGGATGAGACCATGCAGCTGATTTTAAGCCCGGCCCAAATGCGCGCGCTTGAGGAGCGCGCCTTTTCCCTGGGCGTGTCACCGCTTTTGCTCATGGAGGAGGCCGCCCGGGGCGCGTTTTGCGTGCTGGAGGACAAGCTGGGCGGTGCCAAGGGCAAGTCCATCCTGTTTCTGATCGGCCCCGGCAACAACGGCGGCGACGGCCTGGCCATGGCCCGCCTGGCCCGCCTGGCGGGGGCAAAGGCGCAGGTGCTGCTGGCGGAGGAGCCCAGAAGCCGGGAGGCTGTCATTAACCTGGGCCATGCCCGGGCGCTGGGGCTGCCGGTCGCCGTCTGGCAGCCTGAAAATCCGCGTATTGACAGGCCTCAGGCCATCGTGGACGCGGTGTTTGGCACCGGGTTTCACGGTGGTTTGTCAGCGCGTCTTCTGGCCCTGGCCCAATGGGTGAACGCATGCCAGCTCCCCGTGCTGGCGGTGGACAGCCCCAGCGGGCTTGAGGGCACCGCCGGCCGGGTGGAGAACAGCGCCATCAAGGCCACCTGGACCGCGGCCCTGGGGCATGTGAAAACCGGGCTTTGCCTAAGCCCGAGGCCTGAGCTGATCGGTGAAGTGGTCACCGTGCCCCTGGGCATTCCCGAGGCCGCCTATGAGGTGTTTGAGGAGGCGGGGGAGAAGCCCCTCACCGCCCTTGAGGAGGAGGATCTGGCAGCCCTTCTGCCCAGGCGTCCGGCCAACCTCCACAAAGGGCAGGCGGGGCGGGTGCTGCTGTATGCGGGCAGCCGCGGCATGGCCGGGGCGGCAGCTATGGCAGCCAAAGCGGCGCTGCGGGCTGGCGCCGGGCTGGTCTACATCGCCTGCGTGCCTGAGATCATCCCCATTCTTCAAACCCTGGTGCCAAACGCCATCTGCCTGGAGATCGATCAGGCCCTTTCCTCCCCGCCTGCCCACGACGCTTTTGCGGCGGGCTGCGGCCTGGGGCAGGGGAGCGAAGCCTGGCGCAGCCTGAGCCTGCTCTACCAGGCGGATGTGCCCAGCGTGCTGGATGCGGATGCGCTAAACCTGCTGGCGGTTCAGCCCCTGGCCATCGGCAACAGCACCATCCTCACCCCCCATCCCGGGGAGGCGGCCAGGCTATTGGGAATGAGCGTGCCTGAGGTGTTGCATGACCCCATCGCCGCGGCCAGCGCCATCCACGCCCGATACGGCGGCACGGTGGTTTTAAAGGGAGCGGTCAGCGTCATCCATGACGGCGTTCACACCGCGCTTAACCTGGTGGGCAGCCCGGCGCTTGCCAAGGGCGGCAGCGGGGATGCCCTCACGGGCATCCTGGCGGCGCTGCTGGCCGCTTCACCCGGTGCTGCCCCCTTTGAGGCGGCCCGCGCCGCCTGCTTGTGGCTGGGCCTGGCGGGGCAGCAGGCGCAGAGGCGCTTTGGTGAGCGCAGCGCGCTCACCGGGGAAGTGATTGACTGCCTGCCGGGGCCGTTGCATGGGCACTGAGAACGCGTCACTCTTCAGCGCCATCGCCCCTGTGTATGGTCTGTTTTACAGATATCAGCTGAATCGGTTCAGAAAGCTGCTGGCGCCAGACGCCATGCCCCTGGCCCTTGATGGCTTCACCAGCGTCATTGACATCGGCTGCGGCACGGGAGCGCTGTGCGCTGCGCTGAAGGAGCGCGGGCTTACAGTCAGCTGCGTGGACCGGGCCCCCGGGATGCTGGCGGTGGCCCGGAAGCGTCCGGGCAACGCGGGCATCCGCTTTTCCCTGGGCAACGCGCTGACAGGGCTTGATTTCCCTGAAAAGGCCTTTGATATCGCCATCGCCTCCCATGTGGCCCACGGCCTGGAGGCGCCTGACAGGCAGGCCCTCTACCGGGAGATGGCGCGTCTGGCCAGGCACTATGTGCTTTTGTATGATTATTTTGATAACAACGCGCCCTTGACCGCCCTGATTGAGCGCATGGAGGGCGGGGACTATTTCCGGTTCATCAAGGACGCGCCGCAGGAGCTGAGCGCGCTGTTTCCGGAGGTTCAGATGGCGCAGGCGGGCAAGCGCTCCGGCTGGTATATCTGCAGGCTATAAAAGATACCCCCTGTCAAACCGCACAATACCTACAAAATGGCAACCATTTTTGACAAGCGATCCATATCATGTTATCCTCTTCCCTGTCATGCTCTGGAAAACCCGCGGCGCACACCAGAGCGGCCGGTCACACACGGATTTGTGTGGTTGAATTTTATCCGGTGCAGGGAACAGCTGGCTTTGCATTTTGCATGGTCAAAACACAAGAGACCAGAAGGAGGAACGCCCATGAAACAACGACTTTACCGCATGATGACGATAGGACTTGCAGCTTTCATGCTGTGTGGAATAACGGCCCAGGCCTCAGCCTCAACCATCATCTTCGGGGACGCGGGCTGGGACAGCATGAAGTTCCACAACGCAGTCGCCATGCTGATCGCGCAGAAGGCATATGGCTATGATACCGAGGAGATCTCCGGATCAACCGCCATCACCTACAACGCCCTCGTCAAGGGGGATATCCATGTGTATATGGAAACCTGGACTGACAGCATCGCCCCTTACCAGGAGGATGTGGCAGCAGGCCGGGTGATTGAGCTGGGGATCAACTACGATGACAACATCCAGGGCCTGTACGTGCCCCGTTATGTGATCGAAGGCGACCCCGCGCGGGGAATTGAGCCCACGGCGCCCGAGCTTAGGACCGTGGAAGATTTGAAGCACTACAGCCAGGTATTTTCGGACCCGGAGGAGCCGGGCAAGGGGCTGATCTATGGCGCCATCTCCGGCTGGCAGATTGATGAGGTGATGCGCAGGAAGGTGGCCCACTACGGCCTGGACGAGATGTACAACTATATGGACCCGGGCTCTGACCCGGCGCTGGCCGCGGCGATCGTGGGCGCCTATGAAAAGGGCGAACCCATCGTGGCGTATTACTGGGAGCCGGCCTGGATCACCGGGAAATATGACCTGGTGCTGCTGGAAGACGCACCTTATGAGCCGGAGCTGTATCTGCTGGGCCAGTGCGAGTGCCCTTCCATCCGCCTCACCGTGGCGGCAAACCCCGATTTCTACCAGGAAAACCCGGAGTTTTCGGAGTTTTTGAGCAAATATCAGACCTCAAGCCAGCTGACCTCAGAGGCGCTCGCCTTCATCAGCGACAATGACGCCTCCTATGAGGATGCCGCGCGCTGGTTCCTCAAGGAGCATGATGAGCTGCTGGACGCGTGGCTGCCCCAGGACAAAGCGGGCCTGGTGCGCCAGGGGCTGTGAGGCTGAACAAACTGAATCGACCAGGGCGATGTGCATGCGGCAGCCAAGACGGTTGGCTGCCGCAGCACTTTCCTGCAGGAAAACGAGGTGAGAAAAAGTGAGTGAATGGCTGAGAGAATTTCCCAAGGAGCTGTATATCGACATCAAAAAGCCCATCGATCAGGCCATCGGTTACATGATGGAGCACTGGGGGCCCCTGTTTGACGGCATCTCCGCGTTTTTGCGGCAGATTTTGCTGGGCGTTCAGGGGTTTATCAACCTGATCCCCTGGTGGGTGCTGGTTTTGCTGGTTTTTGTGGCAACCTGGAGGCTTTCCAGAGACCCGCTGCGCGCTGTGATCTATGCGGGCATGCTGTTCTTTATCGGCATGATCGGGCTGTGGGGCCTGATGTATACCACCCTGGCCATCATCATCACATCGGTGTTGATTTCCCTGTTGCTGGGCTTTCCGCTGGGCATCCTGATTTCCTTCAGCAGCCGGGCGGGAAAACTGGTGCGCCCGCTGCTTGATACCATGCAGACCATGCCCAGCTTTGTCTACCTGATCCCGGCGGTCATGCTGCTGGGCTTGGGCAATGTACCCGCTGTCATCGCAACGGTGATCTATTCCATGCCCCCCATCGTCCGCATGACCAACCTGGGCATCCGCAGCGTGGATCAGGAGGTGGTGGAGGCCTCAAAAGCCTTTGGCTCCACCCGGTGGCAGCTGCTGGGCAAGGTGCTCATCCCCCAGGCGATGCCCACCATCATGGCCGGCATCAACCAGACCATCATGATGGCCATCGCCATGGTGGTCACCAGCTCCATGATCGGGGCAAGGGGCCTGGGCTCCGAGGTGCTCACCGGCATCAACCGCCTGGAGAGCGGCAGGGGCTTCGCGGCGGGAATCGCCATTGTGATCATGGCGGTGCTCATTGACAGGCTCACCCAGGCCATGGCAAAGGAAAAGGTGTAAGAGATGCGAGAAATAGAGACAGTCGCGCAGCCAGACCAGCGGGACATCATCCTGAGCGTCAATGACCTCACGATGATGTTTGGCCGCAGGAAGCAGCAGGCGGCACAGCTGCGGGCCAGGAACAGGAGCAAAGACCAGATCCTGCGGGAGACCGGGGTGACGATTGCCGTTGACAACATCTCCTTTGAGGTGGAGCGCGGCAAGATTCACACCCTGATCGGGCTTTCGGGCTCCGGAAAATCCACCGTGGTGCGCTGCCTGAACCTGCTGTTGACCCCCACCGCCGGCACCATTTGCTTTGAGGGGGAGGATATTCAGGCCTTCAGCCCCCAGCAGTTGAGGGACTACCGGCGCAGCAAGGTGTCCATGGTGTTTCAGAGCTTTGGCCTGCTTTCCCACCGCAATGTGCTGGATAATGTGGCCTATGGGCTGGAGGTGCGGGGGGTTAAAAAAGCAGACAGGCAGGACAAGGCCATGGAGATGATCGAAATGGTCAACCTGAAAGGCTGGGAGAGCAAGGCCATCGGGGACCTCAGCGGCGGGATGCGCCAGCGCGTGGGCATCGCCCGGGCTCTGGCCAATGACCCGGATGTGCTGCTGATGGATGAGCCCTTTTCAGCCCT
>DHQX01000019.1:66097-80757 GCA_002411105.1 Christensenella sp. UBA5327
CAGCGCGTGGGCATCGCCCGGGCTCTGGCCAATGACCCGGATGTGCTGCTGATGGATGAGCCCTTTTCAGCCCTTGATCCCCTGGTGAGACGGGATATGCAGTTTGAGATGCTCTCCATCCAGGAGAAGCTGGACAAGACCGTGGTCTTCATCACCCATGACATCGATGAGGCGTTTATGCTGGGCAATATGGTGTCCATCATGCGGGATGGCAGGATCGTGCAGACCGACACCCCGGAGGAGATGACCATTCGCCCGGCGGATGACTATGTCCGGGATTTCATCAACAGCGCGGACAAGGCGCAGGTCTATCAGGTGAGGAATTTCATGCAGGTCCCCTCCAGCCTGGTTAAGCTGCAGGAGGGTGCCAACACCGCGCTGGCGCTGATGCGCGCCAATGACGTCTCCAGCGCCTATGTGGTGGACAAGCGCATGGGCTTTGTGGGCGTCCTGCCCCTTGATGCAGCGTTCCGGGTGCGGGCGGGGGAATTGTCCTTCAAAGAGGCGCTGGTCACCGATGTGCCCACCACCACCGCGGACACCCAGATATCTGATCTCATCCCCACCGCCTCCCAGACCAAATACCCCATCGCGGTGCTGGATGAGGGGGGGAAGCTGGTGGGCATCATCAGCAAGGCCCGCATTCTGACCTCCCTGGCCTAGGGGATCAACCAACAGTAGAAAAATATTTCAACCAATTCTATCGCCGGTGGCTTCCCCGCCGGCTTTTCTCGTTATACACTGGCAGCATATCAAACCGGAGGTGACCATGGAACACATGCTGCATGAGAATATCCGCGCCTTGCGAAAGAAAAGAAGCCTCACCCAGGAGCAATTGGCCGAGGCCATGGGGGTGACGGTGGGGGCGGTGTCCAAGTGGGAATTGGCCCAGTCCATGCCTGAGATTCCGCTGCTGATGGAATTGGCGGATTTCTTTGATGTGTCGGTGGATGCCCTGCTGGGCTATCAGATGCGCAGCAATGATTTGCAAAGCACCATCCAGCGCCTGAAGGCTTATCGCCAAAACAAACAGGCGGAAGACGGCATCAAATACGCTGAGAAAGCCATCAGCCGCTATCCCAACAGCTTTGAGGTGATATATCATTGCGCGCGCCTGTATTTTGTGTGCGGCTTGGAGGCAAGAAACAAGGCGCTGCTTGAACGCACCCTGGCATTGCAGCAGCATGCCATCCGGCTGATTGATCAAAACACGGACCCGGAAGTCAGCGGGCTGTCGCTGCAGATTGATGTGGCGGAAACCTACCTGATGATGGGCGAGCACCAAAAGGCTGTGGATGAGCTGAAAAAGAACAACCCCTGCGGGCTGAATGATGCCCTGATTGGCTTTGTGATGTCCACCAACCGGCTTGACGGCAAGGAGGCCGACAAATTCCTGTCCAAAGCCCTGGTCAGCAACCTGATCTCCCTGATCCGGACGGTAACCGGATTCGTCAATGCGTTTGCCAACCAAAACAAGCACCAGGATGCCATTGATATTTTCGGGTGGCTGGAAGGCATCTTATCAGGGCTTGGAAAACCAGGACAGGTTTGCTTTTTGGATAAGTTGTTAGCCTCCATCCAGGCGGGCAAAGCGCAGATATACACGCTCATGGGACAGAGGGAAAAGGCACGGGACTGCCTGGTTCAGGCCAGGCGGATGGCTTTGGCCTTTGACGCGGCCCCTGACTACCGGGTGACCAGCATGCGCTATTACAGCGGAAGTGATGCCAGCGCCTATGATGATATCGGGGCAACGGCCATGGAGGGGGTGGAGCGTATGGTGGCGGAGGATGATGGCAAGACGCTGATGGCCCTGTGGCAGGAGGTGTGCCATGAAAACAAATAAGGCCATCAAGGCCCTGCGTAAGCCCTATACCGCCCGGTTCTACCGGGGAAACAAGGGGGCCTTTGCGGTGGCAGCTCTGGTTTCACTGGCGATGGGGGCGGTCAACCTGGTGCTGTCCTGGCTGCTTCAGCAGGTGATTGACACCATGTCAGGCGTTGCGGGCGCCCTGCGTCTGGATACGCTGGCGGTGCTGATCGCCGCTTTTCTGGGGCTGATTGTGCTGGTGCAGGCGGCAGGCTATTATGCCAAACCCCGTTTTATGGAAAAGGCCATGCGGCAATACAAAGACTTTGCCTTTGAGAAGCTGACCCAAAAGAGCATTGCCTCCTTCAAGGATGAGGCCACCGCCACCTATATCTCAGCACTTTCAAACGACGCTACCAGCATTGAGACCAACTATCTGGAAAAGCAGTTTGCCATGGTGATGCACGTGGCGATGTTCTTTGGCGCCTTTGGCATGATGATTGTGTACAACCCTCTATTAACCCTGGTGGCGGTTTTGCTGTCCATTCTGCCGGTGATCGCAAGCCTCCTGGCAGGCAACCGCCTGGAGCTGGCCGAAAAGCAGGTGTCAGAGCGCAACGAGGGCTTTGTAGCGACGCTGAAGGACAGCCTCAGCGGCTTTTCCGTGGTGAAGAGCTTTAAGGCAGAGCAGGCCATCATCAAACTCTTTGCATCCAGTAGCCACGCGGTGGAAGGGGCCAAGTGCCGCCGCAGGAAGATCGCCACCGTTCTTGGCACCATTGGCTCTGTGGCGGGGGCCATGGCGCAGCTGGGCGTTTTCTTGGCGGGTGCCTGGCTGGCACTCAGCCAGGGCAATATCACTCCCGGCGTGGTTTTGGTGTTTGTGAACCTCATGAACTTCGTCATCCAACCCATCGCCGAGATGCCTGGCATCCTGGCTGGGCGCAAGGCCGCCCGCGGCCTGATTGATAAGCTGGCCCAAGCCCTTGATCTGAACGTGCGGGATGAGGGCGTCCACATCCCCAAGCGCCTGCATGAGGGGATTGCGGTCAATGACCTCTCCTTCGCCTATGAGAAGGGGCAGCCGGTGCTGGATGGCCTTTCCGCCTTTTTTGAAGCGGGCAAGTCCTATGCCATTGTGGGGGCTTCCGGCTCCGGCAAGTCCACCCTCTTGAACCTCCTCATGGCCGCCCACAACAACTATGAGGGCAGCATCCGCTATGATGACCAGGAGCTATGGGCTATCAGCAGCCAGTCGCTGTATGACCTGGTGTCCATCATCCAGCAGGATGTGTTTGTCTTTAACGCCTCTATCCGCGACAACATCACCATGTTCAGCGATTTTCCGGTGGAGGCGGTGGACAGGGCCATCGCCCAGTCGGGCCTTTCTGAGATGATCAAGGTGCGGGGGGAGGGCTACCTCTGCGGCGAAAACGGCGCGGGCCTTTCCGGCGGCGAGCGCCAGCGGCTCTCCATCGCCCGAAGCCTGCTAAGGGAGACGCCCGTGCTGCTGGTGGACGAGGCCACCGCCGCCCTGGACCAGGAGACCGCCTACCATGTTATGGGGTCCATCCTGGCTCTCCAAGGCTTCACCCGCATCGTGGTGACCCACGCGCTGGAGGAGGGGCTACTGAGGCAATATGACCGCATCCTGACGCTCAAAGGCGGGCGGCTGATTGAGCAGGGCGACTTTGAAACGCTGATGGCACAGAAGGGTTACTTCTATTCGCTGTATACGGTGGCGCAGTGAAGGAGTAAGCGCTTGACAGGCGCTCTGCTTACTCCCTACAATCTGAAGAAAGGGACTCAGCGGAGGGGATATGAACAACAATCTGCGGGAAGCTATGAATGCAGCCTATGTAGCGCTTGATAAAAGGGGAAAAGACATTCTGCGGCTTTTGAAAGTGTCATGTTCTTCGCGTCCCTTGAGCTGTGGCTATTTTGCTGGGCATTACTGGCCAGTCGGCAAGGGGGGCTACCAGATGGATCAATTTCCCATCCCGGTGGTGACTGTGGAAGGCCTTTGTGATATTGAGATTGACTTAGAATTTACCGGCATCACCGCAAAGCTATCGAAGCAGGCGCTTATGAGCCTTGATCATGCGATGTTTAATGATATTCCCTACACAGTGTATGGGGTTATGGATTTTGAGAAAATTTTTAAGGGGTTGGGAGAAACCCCTGAATGTCTGGCGGAAAGAATTCAGACGAGTGATGAAACAGCGTTTTTCTATTCCTTTTTGTTTTCTGCAGATATGAGTCAGGAGCAAATCCTGACAATGATAAAAAATCTTGAGCAGCTTAAGTTATACTGCTGAGAACAGCCTGTTTTAGATAATATGATGGCCAAAAAATGAAAATCTGAAAGTTTGGACGATATAGAAGCCAAAAAAGAGATGCTGTGCTGTATTAATATCCGGCGATTTCTTTTTGCAGTTTTTTTGTAAGGGAGGAAAAAATAAGGGCATATGATTTGTCGATCATATCCCGCAGGATGTGATCAGGTACAGCGCCATCAAGGTAGACAGAGTTCCAATGGGTTTTGTTCATGTAGTAGCCGGGGATGATGTCTTGATACAAACGCCTGAGAAAATCCCCGTCCTCCGGCAGCAGTTTCAGGGTGATAAGCGCCCTGCCAGCGGCATCACAGCCCTGCAGGGCGAACATTTTCCCGCCAATCATATAGCGGGTTGCGTCCCATTCGGGCTTGTATTCCTTGATCGCTCCCTGTTTGGCAAGGCAATACACGTCCATCCATGGATAATTCGTCATGATAGGCCTCTTTTCGCGCTATTCTCTGGTTACAATATGACGCACCTGCTGGCTTTGATGCAGGATGATTTCCGGCAGAAAATGGGGGTACACCTGAATGCGCCCAAAATCCTCAAAAGGCACCCACACCAGATGCTCGGGCAAGCCGTCCCCGGAGACGCCAGTGTCCTTGATGGCATCTAAAGAGGCAGGCTTCATTAGAAAATAAAGGGAAACTTCATGACAGAGACGGTCTGGGTCATCCATCAAGCCGATGAAGAAGTTTTCATGCACCGCCGCCAGGCGCTCCACCTCCATGGCGACGCCGGTTTCCTCAAGCACTTCGCGCTTGACTGCTTCCTCCGCCGTCTCCCCATGGTGCACGCCGCCGCCAACGGAATACAGATAATCCACTCCGGGGTTGGTGGCCATGAGAATTCTGTTCCCATCAGGAATAATGGCGCATGCCCGGTAGCGAAACCAGTGGCTGCCCTGAGTAAAGCAGCAGTCCATTTGATTCATTTTCTCCAGCTCCCTTCCATCAAAAAGGGGAAGCGCCATTGATAGAGGCTTCCCCGAGGATCCAATCGATCGTTTCCCTAATCCTGCATTCTGTAATAATTGGGCGCTTCCTTGGTGATGAAAATATCATGGGGATGGCTTTCGGTGAGCCCAGCACCCGTGATGCGCACAAATTCGCCATTCTGGCGCAGGTCCTCAATGCTCCTGGTGCCGCAGTAGCCCATGGCGCTCCTGAGGCCGCCCATCAGCTGAAAGACAGTGTCGGCCAAGGGGCCTTTGAAGGGCACGCGGCCTTCAACCCCCTCGGGCACCAGCTTTTTCTGGTCTTCCTGGAAGTAACGGTCGGCGGAGCCGTGGGCCTGGGCCATGGCGCCCACAGAGCCCATGCCCCGGTAGACCTTGAAGGAGCGCCCCTGGTATATCTCGTTTTCGCCGGGGCTCTCTGCGGTGCCCGCCAGGAGGGAGCCCAGCATGACCGCCGCGGCGCCAGCGGCAATGGCCTTTGCGATGTCGCCAGAGTACTTGATGCCCCCGTCGGCGATGACCTTCACCCCGTGCTTGTCCGCCTCATTGGCGCAGTCGGCAATGGCGGTGATCTGGGGCACGCCGATGCCGGCCACCACCCGGGTGGTGCAGATGGAACCAGGGCCGATGCCCACCTTGACGCAGTCTGCACCGGCGGAGATCAGGGCCCGGGTGGCCTCAGCCGTGGCCACGTTGCCGGCAAAGATGGTGACATCCGGGAAGGCAGCCCGCAACTGCTCCACCGCCTTGAGTACGCCCTTGCTGTGGCCGTGGGCGGTGTCAACGCTCAAAACATCCACCTTCTGCTCCACCAGCATCCGGGCGCGCTCCAGCATATCGGCGCTGATCCCAATGGCAGCCGCGCACAGCAGGCGGCCGTTTGAATCCTTGGCGGAGAAGGGGTACTTGATGTTTTTCTCAATATCCTTGATGGTGATAAGCCCGCGCAGCTTAAATGCCTCGTCAACCAGCGGCAGTTTTTCAATGCGGTGGGCGGCCAGCAGCTTCTTGGCGTCCTCCAGCGTTGTGCCGACCTTTGAGGTCACCAGGTTTTTGCTGGTCATCACCTCGCCGATGGGGCGGGTGTCGTCCTCCTCAAAGCGCAAGTCGCGGTTGGTGAGGATGCCCACCAGGCGCATGGTGCTGTCGGTGATGGGAACCCCTGAGATGCGGTAGCGTGCCATCAGCGCCTTGGCGTCAGAGACCAGGTGCGTGGGGGAGAGGTAGAAGGGATCAGTGATGACGCCGTGTTCGGAGCGCTTCACCTTATCCACGTGGCTGGCCTGCTCCTCCCGGGTCATGCTCTTGTGGATCACGCCCAGGCCGCCCTCCCGCGCTAAGGCGATGCCCATGCGCGAGTCGGTCACCGTGTCCATGGCTGCGGACAGCAGCGGGATATTCAGCCTGATGCCCCGGCACAGCTGCACGCTCAGGTCTGCCTCCTTGGGCAGCATGTCGCTTTCCCGCGGCACCAGCAGCACGTCGTCAAAGGTCAGTCCCTCCCGCAGCGGTTGAATGAGCATCTCCACACCTCCTGATTTTTAAGCGATTGTAAGGGCTTAGGGGTCAGATGTCAAGGATGGGGTGACGCTTGGAAACTTTCTTGAGAAAGAATATTTCCAAGCCATCACAGAACTTTATTTGGGGTGACGGGTTTAAAGCGATTGATTATCCTCTTTGGATTGGGGCCTGAACTGGGGGAAGAAATTGAGCTTGGCATAGTAGAACAGCGCCACAATGGACAGCGCCACGCCCGCCCACAAAAGCCACAGGTGCACCTGGCAGCCCAGGGCGGCAAAGCGATCATGGAAAAAGGACAGGATCAGCGCCAGCACCGTCACAAACTGGGCCACCTTGCCCACGGGCTTTGAATAGACCACAAAGTCCTTCTTGGCAAACAGGAGAAAGCCGCCCAGGAGCATCAGCAGCTCCTTGAGGATCAGGATGGCAATCGCCATCAGGGGGGCGATGCCCTTCAGCCCCAGGGACACCATCACCGCAATCACCATGAGCTTATCGGCCAGCGGGTCCATGAGCTTGCCAAAGTCGGTGATGAGGTTGTGCTTGCGGGCGATGTAGCCGTCCACCAGGTCAGTGAGGCTGGCCAGCACAAACAACGCCAGGGCCGGCATCATCTGGCCCCTGGCGATCAGCCAGCACACGGCTGGTATCATAAAAAGCCTTAGTACGGTCAAGGCATTGGGCACGTTCAGGTTGCTGGGTTTGCTGTTTGGCATGACACGCTCCTCTTGCATGGCAAACATCGTTTGCAAGGAAATTATAGCACAGCACCGGGTCTTAGCCAATGGAAATTAAGGATCGTTAAGGTCATATGGGATGCTTGCCTGGCGAGAAAACTCTCAGGTTGGATATGATTGACGACATCTCGGCTCAGGAAAGGGGCGTCGAGGGTCAGAGGGTATTTGGGGTAGTGATCCTACACCTGCTCAGAATTATCCTTAATGAAAAAGGGGTGAGGTCAAGCACTTCACCCCTTTTGTATGGGGATATGTTATTTTGAGGATTCCGCCGCGCGCCGGCGCAGCACGTCGATAATGACCGCGATCACAATGATCAGCCCTTTTACCATTTTCTGCGGGCCTTGGGCCACACCCAGAAGGTTCAAGCCATTGGCGATGACGCCGATGATCATGATGCCGATCAAAGTGCCGATCATGCTGCCTTCACCGCCCTTCATGGAGGTGCCGCCAATCACCACCGCGGCGATGGCGTCCATCTCCTGGCCGTCGGCGTTGGTGGGGAGAGCCGAGTCAAGCCGCGAGGTGAGCAGGATCGCCGCCACGCCGCAGCAAATGCCGCTGACCACATACACAAAGCATTTTACTGAGTTCAGGTTGATGCCGGAGAGCCTGGCGCAGTTTTCATTGCCGCCGATGGCATAGGTAAAGCGGCCCACCCGCGTGTAGCGCAGGATGTACCAGCCCAGGGCGAACACCGCCGCCATGATGAGGATGGCATACAACGGGATGTTGGCCACACGGCCTGAGATGGCGGTAAAAGCGCTTGGCAGGGTATAGATGGGAGCGCCCCCGGTCACCGTGTAGGCGGCACCCCGGGCGATGGACATCATGCCCAGGGTGGCGATGAAGGGCGGCAGGTTTAAAAAAGCGATGAGCCCGCCGTTGATAAGCCCGATAAGGGAGGATAATACCAGCCCCAGTGCGATGGCCGCAGGCACACTTAAGGCCCAGTTTTTCATCATGATGGCAAGCAGCAGCCCCGTCAATGCGATGTTGGAGCCAACGGACAGATCAATCCCGCCTGAGATGATCACAAAGGTCATGCCGATGGCAATCACAAAGTTGATGGACACCTGCTGGAGCACATTCAGGAGGTTGCTGGTGGTGAGAAACACATTGGAGGCGATGGCTAGGTTCAGGCACAGGATGATCAGTGCCAAAAGGATGCCGAGGATGTTGTTGGAGGAGGCGATCTTGCGTTCCTTGCCCGCGCGGTACCGGGTCTTGTACAGATAAATGGCCGCGATGGCAAGCCCAGCGATGATCAGGTCAATGCCCAGCACCAGAAAGGATTTGTCATAGCCCTGCAGGGTCATGATCATCCTGTCAGCGGAGGAGACCTCTATGTCCGCCAGCTCGCCCACATCCACGGGCTCGCGGCCCAAAACACGTGCCATCTCCGCCTGGGCCATCAGTTTGTCCCGCTGGGTCAACTGCTCGCGGATCTGCGCGACATGTCCGCTGTTTGCCTGTACATAGGCATTCAGCCCCAGCAGCGCCACCCCCAGAACGAGGCAAATTATCATGATGGTTTTCATGCCTGTTTTCATATTGTCTTCTCTCTACGCTGTCTGACGTGCGCCGCCGGTGGCGTATTGGAGGATTTCCTCCTGCGTCAGCGATTGGTCGTTGTTGAGGATACCGGTGATTCTGCCCTGGTGCATCACGGCCACCCGGTCGCTCATGCCGATGATCTCAGGAAGCTCTGAGGAGATCATAATGACGGCGGCGCCGGAGGAAATCAATTCGTTGATGATGTTGTAGACCTCGATCTTGGCGCCCACGTCAATCCCACGCGTAGGCTCATCAAAGATAAACACGCGGGAGTGGCTCAGCAGCCACTTGGCCAGCACCACCTTCTGCTGGTTGCCGCCTGAGAGGTTTCGGGAAATCTGTAGGTGGGAGGGGGTTTTGATGTTGAGCTTGCTGATATACGCACGGATAGTGTCTCGCTCCTGCGCAAGGTTCAGCTTCCCCAACCGCATGAACTCCTTCAGGGTGGCCAGGGTGATGTTGCTGCCCACGTTCATGGTCAGCACCAAGCCCTCTTCCTTGCGGTCCTCGGTTACAAAGCCGATGCCTGCGCGGATGGCGTCCAGCGGCCGGTTGATGACAACGGGCTGGCCTGCCACATAAATGCTGCCGGAGATCAGTCTGTCCATGCCGAAAATTGCCCTGGCGGTCTCCGTGCGCCCGGCGCCAACCAAGCCCGCAATGCCCAGAATCTCGCCCGCCTGGACTGAGAAGGACACATCCCGCACCAGTTTTCCGGCGCTCAGGCTTTCCACCCGGAACAACTCCTCGCCCAGAGGGATATAGATTTTGGGGAATTTCTCCTCCAGCTTGCGGCCTACCATATAGCGGATGATCTCGTCAATGCTGGTGTCAGCCACATCCACCACCGCCACGTTGCGCCCATCCCGCATGATGGTCGCCCGATCGCAAATTTCCTTCACTTCTTCCAGACGATGGGAGATATACACGATGGCAACGCCCCGCTCCCTTAGCATGCGGATGGTGGAAAAGAGGGTATCGATCTCCCGGCTGGTCAGGGGAGCTGTGGGCTCGTCCATGATCAGGATGCGCGACTGGATGGACAGCGCCTTGGCAACCTCCACCATCTGCTTGTGAGCCACTCCCAGGTTCCGGATGAGCGAGCGAGCACTGATGGATATTCCCAGCTCGTCCAGCAGCTCTTGGGCTTTTTTCATCATGGCCCGCCAGTTAACCATGGCGGGGTTGCGCATGATGGGGCTGCCCATGAAGATGTTTTCAGCCACGGTCAACTGCTCAATGAGGTTTAATTCCTGATAGATGATGCTGATGCCAAGGGCCTGGGCGTCAGATGAGGAGCGGATATCAACGGTCTGACCATCAATAAAGATCTCCCCCTCGTCCTTGTGGTAGGCGCCGGAGAGGATTTTCATCAGGGTGGACTTGCCGGCCCCGTTTTCACCCAGCAGGGCGTGCACCTCACCCTTTCTCACAGAAAGGCTCACATTGTCAAGCGCCAGCACACCCGGGAAACGCTTGGTGATGTTCTGCATCCGTAAAAAACCGCTCATGCAGCCCCTCCTTCCTGATAAATCACAGGCGGCGGCGCCCAGGACGCCGCCGCAGGGTTACCCATGGAATCATTATTTGATGTAGTCATCCACCAGCGAAATATCAACCACAGTGGTTTCCGCCTCGATCACCTTTTCTTCCCGCGGAACATTGTCAAGGGCTTCCACGATCGCGAGGATTGCGTTGGCGCCGATGGCCACCGGGCCACAGTCCAGGGTGGCGGTTAGTTCGCCCGCCTTCACCGACTCGAAGGCGTTGGGGTTGCCGTCAAGGCCCACCACGATGATGTCATCGCGGCCCAGCTGCTTGGTGGCTTGCACCGCGCCCAAGGCCATCTCATCAGACAGGCCGTAGATCACGTTGATGTCGGGATGCGCTTGGAGCATATCCATGGCAGCGTTCATGCCCTTTTCCCGCACCCAGTCGCCAGGCTGGGTAGCCACCACTTGGATGTCTGGATACATTTCCTTGGCACGATCCACAAAGCCGCCCATGCGCTGGGTGGTGTAGTCAGAGGGCAGGCCCTCAATGATGGCTACCTTGGCTTTTCCGCCGGTTTTCTCGTTTACCCAGTCGGCGATCTTGGCACCGCCATTGTACTGGTTGTAGCCGGAATAAGCATACACATCCACGCCCTCAAGCTCGGTGATGGTGTTGAACATCACAACCGGGATGCCCGCCTCATTGGCTTTCTTGATGCCGGGGATCAGGGCGTCCAGGTTGATGCCACACACCGCGATGCCCTTGACGCCGCGAGTGATCATATCCTCCATCATGGACATTTGGGTGGCGTAGTCATCCTCAGACGGCGGCGCCATGATCAGCAGCTCATAGCCCGAGGCGGTGGCAACGGGGGTCGCTCCTTGGATGCAGGCAGCGTAGAAGGGGCTGGTCATGGCTGGCGGCAAAAAACCGATCTCAGCGGCCAAGGCAGCGGTAGCGGACAGAGAAAGCATCAAGACGAGCAGCAATACAAGCAGTTTTTTCATCATAATCCCTCCGTTTGTATTAAGTTGAACAAAAACATTATAATAATCCATTCTCGTCTTGTCAATATCACACTGGTTCGCGGCGTGCAAGCACCCGCGGTGGCCAATCATGGGGCTGGAACTCATTTAGCGGGAGATCTGAGTGCGCACGGTCATCGGTCGTCTGCATGGGCACGATCTTGTTTGGACCCCTGCCCTTCGGGTATATAGTTGGCGCACACAGTATCTCGCGACTATGATAGGAGGACACATGAGCACAGAACACGTGATCGTTCCCCCAGGAGCCCACCGGGTAAATGCCCTGATTGCCACAGGGGATGCCCGCACCCTCATCGAGTTTCTGGCGCAGGTATTTGACGCTGTGGAAGACAAGAACGCCCTGGCCATCAGCGAAGAGGATGGCAAGGTATTCAACAGTGATGTGCAGTTAGGAGACACGCACCTCAACATCTTCGACCGAAAGCAAGGATGGAAGCACATGCCCTCTTTGCTGCAGGTGTATGTGAAAGACATTGACGACAAACTGCGCAAGGCCGTCCATCTGGGGGCCGAAATCGTCACCACCCCCACAGACTTCTACGGTGGCAAACTTGCCCGCTTCATTGACCCGCAAGGCAACATGTGGTGGCTGTATGAGTTATTTGAGGGGCAGCAGACGGACTGGTCCGACCCTGAAGGGGAGGAGGAAACGAACCCGGATGACAACGTGTGGATGGCAGAAGGGGATGACAACATGACCTACCTGCACGACTCATTGGTGGAGGGCATGAAGCAGTTGGGGCGGTTCGAGTAGCCCGCCCGCTCTTTCTTGGGTGAACGGGTTGCCAGAGCGCTACCGCAGAGAGATGAAACCTGGCTTCCCTCATAGACAGAAGCCAACTGACGGTCCACCAGCCCCTCCTGCAAAGTGAAGGCCGATGATTTCTCTGATCTGATCCCGGGTGAGGCACCAGTGCTTCACCCGGGTGTTTTGTGTGTCGTTTAGTATGGGGCTCAGTCGTTGGAGGTACCCAGGGCACCATCAAGCCCGGAGCGCAGGTCCTCCATCTCATCGCGCAGGGCGTCTTCAACGGCGCCTGCGAGGAGGCCCGGAAGGTTCAGAATGCCGCCCGGGAGGCCAGGCTCCCCCATTTCCTCAGCGGTTTGCCGGTATGGATTTTGCGGAAAAGCGTCACCGCCGCCTGCTCCAAAAAGCGGCCGTTGGCGGGTGATGAGCATCTCTTCATCCGGCTCTTCCTCTGAGAAATAACCGCCGGGGCTGCCGGATGGGAAGTAGGCGTTGCCGCTGGTGCCGCTGCTGGTGCCGGACTGCGGGGGATAGCGGGTGATGAGCATCTCCTCATCCGGCTCTTCCTCCGTAATGTTCACGCCTTGCTCTGCCATTCTCGCTTCCCAGACTTTCCTAATAAACGGATCGTCCAGGTCGGGTAGGGGGATCATGTTTCCTTCGCGGTCGTACCCATACCTGGGTGGCGGCGTCCAGTTTTCGCCCCGAAGGATGCGATCCCAGAGTGTTCCCCTGAAGATCTCGTTCTTCTCCTTGGGCTCTTCGATCTCCGCCAGGGCGGCGCCCAGGCTTAGCACCATCATCAGCGCTATCGCCAAGGACAGGGCGCGGCTTGTAAACTGCTTGTTTTTCATAGTTTCTCTCCTTATGTCTGTATGTCTATGCTGCGCTCAAGGCGTCAGGGTGGTTGGCATCATCAGGCTGATGATGTATTCCGCTTCATCGGGAAGGGATTGGACCAGGTTGACAAGAAGCGCCGGCAGACCCCGGGTGAGGAGAACCTGGGTGAGATGGCTGTCCTCCTGGCTGCTGACGCCGTCAGAGAAAATCACTTCCACCAGATCTTCCTGGGAAGGCAGGGCGGGAAGCCTGCTCTCATCAATGGGGGCCTGGGCGTAGTTAAGGGTGACAAGCGCTTCGTTTGAAAGCAGATACAGGCTCAGCCCGCCGCGCTCGCCCCGGCCGGCGATGGATACGGTCTTGTCGGACGAAACGGAGATCGGCCCGATGTCCGTGTGCAGGGTGAAGACGGAGGAATGCAGGCTCACCTGCTCGGATTCCGCCAAGGATTGCTCGTCGTAGATGGTGATCATGCTGTCTTCTTTGTTGGTGCCAGACAGGATGTCATGGCGCACGGCGTCCCAGTCGGGTTTTTCCTGGCTGTGCGTTTCACCATCGGGGCTGTCCACAATGAGGACAAAGCGGCTCAGGCGGTCAAAACCGTTTTCATCCCCGCGGTTTAGGAGGCTGAGTCTCATGCGCGGCAGGACGGCCTCCTTGGCGTTGATGTCCGTGACCACATAGCTGGCAAGACCGTCCTCGGTCTCATAGATGGTCTGCTCTCCCAGCAGGCGGTTCTCCTGGGCGCCGGCATCCGCGATGGCTTTTTCGAGCAGCGCGATCACTTCACTGGCGTTCCGGGGGGAAGTGTCCCCTTCCTGCGCGGGCTGCCGCCCCAGCAAGAGGTTCACCATCTCCTGGCCCTGCCGGTCCTGCCTGAAGACATCAAGGAGCGCTGAGCCAAGGCCCAAAACCAGCTTATTGTCCACCTCAAAGCTGGTACGCCTGGTGAATAGTCCCGCGTCGGGAATCTCTTCTTCCACCTGGACGGGCTGCTGGGAGCCGGGCACATTGTTCCTGAAATACTGGTCGATGGCCGTGAGATCGGCATTGAACTCGCCCTCTTTGCCAAAGATGTTGTCCACCGTGGGCAGGACATTGATGAAGTTATCCATCGTCTCCTGGGGGACGCGGATGGCGACTCCCGGCAGCAGGCTTGTGGTGATGGTGGACTGGCTGCCATCCTGGTCATCCACCAGGTAGATATCCGCTATCAGGTCCTCCTGGGTGTCAATCAGGATGCTATTAAGCCCCGGGCCGCTGAAGACGGTGCCGCGGATTTTGGACAGCGCGCCCACAATCAGCTTGATGGCGGCTTCGCTGTCAGCGCCAAGGGGGAGACTGGGTTGGTCCTGCGTGCCTGAGGGGCTCAGGAAATTGGCCAGCACATCCCGATCGATGGAGATGGTGAAATCGGTCTGTTCATAGCTGGGGACGCTCTGTGCCAGGGCGGTGAGGCCGGTGAGCACCAGCGCCAGCGACAGGACCATTGCTGTGATGCGTTTGCGACGGTTAATCATTGGGAACCTCCTTGTTGATGCTGCCTTGTGGAAATCCATTGCCAGAAATCTACCCCGCCCTATTGGCTTCACATCGGGTTAAGTGTCCCC
>DHQX01000019.1:80873-85629 GCA_002411105.1 Christensenella sp. UBA5327
GCGGCGTTTCCGGTTTTGACAAGTTCCGGGTCTTTCCGGACAGGATTTGGAAACCATGACACGCTTAGCTTTCGCATAAGGGGGGATAGCGGGGGTAGATTGCTATCAGTGGCATCCCCAAACCATCCCACTAAAGGAGACGAGGATCTGATGATGAAACAGGATTCAAGCATTCGCCGCCTGATGGCCATGGCGCTGGCGCTGGCTCTTCTTATGACCATGCAAGGCGTGGCCAGGGCAGAGGAAACCGATGAGGAGCAGGGCTTTTTTGGCACGCTGTGGGGCATCATCAAATATGTGCCCGAAACCATCTATGATGGCGGGGCAGCGGCAGTTGAAATGTATAGGGATTTTATCTACCGGATGGAGGAGAAAAAGAACAAACCTGCGCCCGCCTCAACCCCCACGCCCAGGCCAACGGTACCGCCCAATGTGAAGACCGTGGACCCTGTGATGCCTGGCGAATGGTCAACTGATTTGCTTCCGCCTGATGCGGTCGATTTTTACACGGCTTGGGGGACGAAAGCCTCAAGCCCGGAAGCACGCTGAGCAGGCCAGGGCAGGGTTCAAAGAAGGCCCGCCAGGGTGATCCCGGCGGGCCTTTGAAATCTGTAATGTTGTTTACTCGACTGTGACCGATGGCATCGCGGTGCCGTCTGTCACCTTCACCTCAAAGCCGGTGCCCTGGGCAGGAACCACCTCCAGGCTGTCACCGGGGGCGGCGCGGCCTTCGATGAGGGCCCTTGCCACCTGGGTTTCAATCTGGCTTTGAATGAGGCGCTTCATGGGCCGGGCGCCATAGACCGGGTCATAGCCCTGCTCCAGCAGGCGGTCTTCCGCTTCGGGGCTCAGGGTGAGGGCCAGTTGGCGGTCCATCAGCCTGTCCTGCAGGCGCCTGAACTGAAGGCCGATGATCTTGCGGATCTGCTCCCGGGTGAGCGGGGTGAAGAACACGGTTTCATCGATGCGGTTCAGGAACTCCGGCCTGAAATGGGCCTTGAGCATCTGGGAGACAGCGTTTCTTGCACCTTCTGTGAGGTCACCCTCCGGGGTGATGCCCTCCAGAATCTGGGCGGAGCCCAGGTTAGATGTCATGATCAGGATGGTGTTTTTAAAGTCCACCGTGCGGCCCTGGGAGTCGGTCACCCGGCCATCGTCCAGGATTTGGAGCAGGACGTTGAACACATCCGGGTGCGCCTTTTCCATCTCGTCAAAGAGGATGACCGCGTAGGGCTTGCGCCTGACGGCCTCGGTGAGTTGCCCGCCCTCCTCATAGCCCACATAGCCTGGGGGGGCGCCAATGAGGCGGGAGACTGAGAACTTCTCCATGTATTCGCTCATGTCGATGCGGATGAGCATCTTTTCATCATCAAACAGGTCCTCAGCCAGCGCTTTGGCAAGCTCGGTCTTGCCCACGCCGGTGGGGCCCAGGAACAGGAAGGAGCCGATGGGCCGCGCTTCGTCCGAGATGCCAGCCCGGGACCTGAGGATGGCGTCGCTCACCAGCTGCACCGCCTCCTCCTGGCCCACCACGCGCTGGTGCAGGGCCTCGGGCAGGCGCAGCAGCTTCTCCCGGTCGGATTCCATCAGTTTGGTGACCGGGATGCCGGTCCAGCGGCCCACGATGCGGGCAATTTCCTCATCGGTCACCTTGTTGCGCAGGTAAGTGGCCTTTTCCAGCTCGCTTTCCTGGGCTTCGCTTTCCTGCAGCTGCTGGGTGAGCTTGGGCAGCTCGCCGTATTTAAGCTGGGCGGCCTTGTTCAGGTCATAATGGCGCTCGGCCAGGGCGATCTGGGTGTTGATGCGCTCAATCTCCTCCCGGAGCTTTTGCACCTTGCCGATGTCCTGCTTTTCATTTTCCCACTTGGCCTTCATCTGGGCGTATTCCTCGCGCAGCTGGGCCAGCTCCTCCTGCAAATCATGAAGGCGGCCCTGGCTTAAGCGGTCGGTCTCCTTTTTAAGGGCGGCCTCCTCAATCTCCAGCTGCATGATCTTGCGGCTCACCTGGTCCAGCTCCTGGGGCATGGAGTCCATCTCCGTGCGGATCATGGCGCAGGCCTCGTCCACCAGGTCAATGGCCTTGTCCGGCAGGAAGCGGTCGGTGATGTAGCGGTGGGAGAGGGTGGCAGCGGCGATCAGCGCGCCGTCCTGGATGTTCACACCGTGGAACACCTCGTAGCGTTCCTTCAGGCCCCTTAGGATGGAGATGGTGTCCTCCACCGTGGGCTCCTCCACCAATACCGGCTGAAAGCGCCTCTCAAGGGCGGCGTCCTTCTCAATGTACTTGCGGTATTCGTTGAGGGTGGTGGCGCCGATGCAGTGCAGTTCACCCCTGGCCAGCATGGGCTTTAAGAGGTTGCCCGCGTCCATGGAGCCCTCGGTTTTGCCGGCACCCACAATGGTGTGCAGCTCGTCAATAAACAACAGGATCTGCCCTTCGGCCTGCTTCACCTCGGCCAAAACCGCCTTTAGCCGCTCCTCAAACTCGCCCCGGAACTTAGCCCCCGCGATCAGCGCCCCCATGTCCAGGGAGAAGATGGTGCGGTCTTTTAAATTGTCCGGCACATCGCCCCGCACAATGCGCTGGGCCAGGCCTTCTGCGATGGCGGTTTTGCCCACGCCAGGCTCGCCTATGAGGACCGGGTTGTTTTTTGTTTTCCGGCTTAAGATGCGGATCACGTCGCGGATCTCGTCATCCCGGCCGATGACCGGGTCCAGCTTTTGCTTTCTGGCCAAATCGGTCAGGTCGCTGCCGTACTTGGTGAGGGCGTCGTAGCTGTCCTCCGGGTTGT
The DNA here is from genome assembly GCA_002411105.1 of Christensenella sp. UBA5327. Classification (GTDB taxonomy): domain Bacteria; phylum Bacillota; class Clostridia; order Christensenellales; family Aristaeellaceae; genus UBA6115. The sequence goes on from DHQX01000019.1 coordinate 83,666, forward strand.
CGCTGGTGACCCGGGCAGCCCCCCGCACCTGGGAGAGCGCCTGCAAAAAGGCGGCTTCCTGGATACCAAAGCGCTCAAACAGCCCCTTGATGCCCCGGTCCGGCGCCCTTAAAAGGCCCATGAACAGGTGCTCCACGCTGATGTATTCGTCCTTCATCCGCTCGGCACTGCTTGCAGCCTCTCTTAGCGCCCGGTCCATCTCCTGAGAGACATAGGTTTTGCCCTCCTCCCGGACGCTGCCGCGCACCTTGGGCAGGCGCTCCACCTCGCTCAGGGCGTTTTGCCGGACGCTGGCCGCCTCAATGCCCATGCGGGTCAGAAGCTGTGAAATCAGCCCATCCGGCGCTTCCAGGAGGGCGGTGAGCAGGTGGGACTGCTCCAGGGTTTGGTTGGCATGCTCGCCCGCCAGGGTCTGTGCCCGCTGGATGGCCTCCATGCTCTTTTGTGTATATTGGTTTTGGCTCATCTTGTGCCCTCGTTTCATTCAAATTGGCCAAAGACTGACTTTCCCTGACCATAGGTCCATTATACACCATGGGGGCGTGGTGTCAACGGTTTTTGCTATATTTGCTTATCCTTTTTTTCTGCTGGCGCCCCGCTGCCTGAAGGCCAGGATCAGGGTGGCGAAGACGGCGGCCACGAAACCGCCGGAGAAGCCATTGTTGTACAGGTTGGTATAGCCATGGAGGTAGGCCAGGTTGACCGAGGCCGCCACGTGGAGAAAACCGGCCAGGATGCCGGCTGGCCAGCCGAAGGAGCCGGGAATGGGGGCCAGGTTGGTGCCGTAGAGGGCGGCCATGATGATGGTGTCGCTTGAAGCCTGCCAGATGCCCAGACGGGCCATGATCTGGGCGCCCAACAGGATGGGCCAGATGTTGCGGGGGTGCTTGCCAAAGCCGCAAAAGCCCATCACCGAGAGGATGGCGCCGATGGTGGGCCCGGTGAGCCGGCCGCCTGAGAGGAACACATAGCCGGTTGATATAAGCCCCGAAAGCGCCATGTTGAACAGCACAGGGCCGATGCCGTAGCGGGACACATAATCGCTGGAGAGACGGCCCGGCTCCCGCATGAGCGCCATCAGCGCACCCTTCAGATCAGGCGAGAGCAGCCAGCCGCAAAACCCCGTCAGGGCGATGACCGAAAGAACCCAGATCAGAAGCGGCGCCTCAAACCCTGTCAGGGGAAAGGAGACGGCGGCATCATTCCCCAGGCCAAAGGCGCGCAGCAGGGCCATCAGCGCCAGGCCCACTACCCCGGAGACAAAGCCCATGTTATACAGCGTATAGCCCTGATGAAAGGAGAGAAAGTGGGCGGCCAGGGCCGGCAGGACGAAGCCGATCACAAGGCCGGTCAAAAATGCCAGGGGAAGCGCTGTGGCAGGCGGCCAGCCCAGGCCAAAGGCCATATAGCTGACCATGGGCCCCGCGGACAGACCGAAAAAGGCTGACAGGACATGGCTTGAAAAACGCTCCCTGCGGAACCTGGCATAGAGATAAACGCCCAATATAATGGGCAGCGCGTTGAACGGGTTTTTGCCAAACAGCGCATAACCGCCTGACACCATAACGGTGGTCAGGGTGGGCCCGTTCATGTCTGCCCGGCATATCCGGGAGACGATCAGGCACAGCGCCATCATCAGCCCGCAGTTGACAATAGCGGCACCCGGGCCGCCGATGGCCATGTAGTCGCTCAAGAGGGTTGAAGGCGAGGTGACAATCCGCAAAAGGCCCGCCCCAATTTTCCCGGGGCTGTCAAAAAGAAAGCCGGAGAGCAAGATAAGCAGCACCAGCCCTGCTATCAGCAGATATTTCAGTCCGTTCCCAGCATCCTGATATTGGGACGCAGGCAGCGTGCCCCCTGATCGGGCCAAGGCCCGGTTGCGCAGTCGATCAAGCCAATCCAGCATCATGTATCCCCTTTGTTGTGCTGATTTTATTATACATTAGTGTCTCCTGAATAACCAA